>CAZQGS010000032.1:0-163285 GCA_964593235.1 uncultured Gemmatimonadota bacterium
AGTGGAATAGTTAAGAAAAAGTGTTGAACCCGAGAAATTCAGGCTTTTAGTAACCAGCTCTCCACCTTTATAACCCGTTCGAATAGAGCTGAATCCATGAGGGCGGATAGTTACTCTCCTTAATCCACAAGTATCCCACCCGTAGTGTTCAGAAAGGTACATTGACCATTCCTTTGGTCCGGTCGTAAATAGCCCAACTGCGGGCGTCTGGTTTCGATGAGTCCAGTTCCGTTCCTCAACCCCCGGACGTACCCAAGCTTCCATAAAAGTTCGGTCCCAATGTACCCCATCTCGACTTGTCATAAACACAGCATCAGATATACCATCACCGGGATATTCCATATATGGTTTTAGGTTCTCTACAGTTCGTTCTGGCACGAAACGCATAGGGAAGGACAGAAGGATATGTTCTGCCCCTGGACATGGCATGGTGGCATTAGTATAAAGATGTTCCAGAGGGATCCCATCATCATAACGGTGAGGTTCAGGGGATGTCCACCGAACAAAATCCTCAGAGGTACAGCTTTGTATTGCCCGGAAACCGGAATACGGGCTACTCCCATCTCCATTTACGAAGCAGCGGCTAAAGAGACGGTAGCATTTTGAGTAGTTATCCCAGAACGGGACATTAACTGAATCAAACATTCCATTGACTTTTAGAGGTCCTTGATGAAATGGTTCCCAATGAATACCATCTGGGGAACAGAAGCCATGCAGAAGATTCTGGCCTTCCCCTCCAACAGCTTTAAACCTCTGTTCGGGTGCTGCTGCTGGATTTTCATCTATGAAGACACAGAAGTTATGTCCTTGTCTACCCCGAAAAAGGACGTTATTCAATGTTGATCCTTCGACGTCGACTAATCCCAGTTCTGGTCGTTTAAAATTGACTCCGTCTTCACTTATCAGCAGATTTCCTGTCTGTTGATCCTCAAACTTCTGCGGATTATCAGCTGGGCTTGGAGGAGAATAACCACGGTAATATAATAGAATTTTCCCATTTTCTTGTACCAAGTTATAGCAGCCAGCAGTGGAATTCTCCACAGGTTTTTTTATCTGGTGGACTGTTTCCCTGGGGATTGGCTCATGCAGATAAAGTGAGGCCCCATTTAAAGTTTCTATCAAATAACGATCATTAAACATTTCCCGACGTGTACTGAGGTTTATAGGTTGCATTTTTGAAGAAATCCTTTTGTTAAAATTAGTAGTACGACTTTATAAGACACTCAAGAGGAAACAGTGGTTGTAGTTCCTAAAATTAAAAGTACCAATCCCTTAATGTTATTTTTCAACAAAATAGCTAGTGAGGACTAAGAGATATAATAACTAAACCCATTTTATCATTCTGGTTTGTTCACAGCATAATCATCCCCGTAGTACTTGCTTGTAATCCGTGTATGGAAATCAATAGCGGAAATCGGATTATACTTTGGAGTACCGGTATTTGGAAGCACTTCAAGGAGTTCATTTTCCCAAACGTAAATTCCCATAGGGATGCTGACTCGGGGAGATAGGAAATTATTTTTATTGACTGGCTTACTTACTCTGTGGGTAGTAGAAGGTAAACGATCATTAGTTATACGTTGCATATAGTCTCCAGTATTAATGATGATGCTACCTTCTGGAGGATTAAGCCGAATCCATTTCATATTTTCCCGATTTAAGACCTGCAATCCATCTACGCCGTGAGATGGTAAAATTGTAAAAAGGTCAACGTCTTCGTGCCCTAGCATTCGCCCAGCCCCAGAATCATCATCTTCGACAGAGATTGGGGGATAGTAATTGAGACGAAATCCAAAATTTGTTCGAGTTAATTTTTGGTTGTAAAGTGAGGGGTCACAATCTAAATAAGTGAGGATACTTTGCATGATTGGAAGTATTAGTTCTTCATGGCGAATCATAATCTCCCGAAAAAATGGTTCGTACCCAGCCATAGGCCAGAAATTGGTTTCTTGGTAAGATGAGGTCTCGCTGAGGTTGAATGCCCGTCGGCAAAAAACCCAACCTTCGACTAGGTCGGGATGCATTCTGCTCGTCTGCTTCATAGGGAAGTACCCTTGGTTAACAGATCCAAAACGCTGAGCCTTGTACTTCATCTTTTCGTCCATTGGTATTGTAGTGAAAAATTCTACTACTTTCTTTTCAGCTTCAAGGTAAAGGTGGAGCGGTATGTCATGCCCTTTTAAGATTACAAAACCAATCCCTTCCATAGCCCGACCAATTTCACGGGCGAACTGTTCTTTCCCTTCCTTCCCACCATTAAAGAATTGACCAATATCACAGGTTTTTATTTCAGTTTCATTGTCAAAAATTTCTTCATCAGCCCCTTCGGCTAAGTTATATGTTTGTTTTTTATTTACTTGATCATATTCAATATATTCCTGGTTTACAGCTTTAATACCATCTTTTTGCTTAGATTTCATGCTATATCTCCTAAGACCAACATAGGGGCCATGCAATGTGGTGTAACAATGCTTTTAATATTTCATTTTCTTAAATGAACTAGCAAGATTTAAAGTAATTTTTTATTCAACAGTTATCTCATTTACTAATTATCTTTTTGTTAACAAGGCGATAAAGAGTAATCTAAAAACAATATGAAAATTATTGACATTAACTTACCTCTGCAGGTACATAGTTATATAGGAAAATTCAGACCGGTTTTAATATAGTAATTATCAAAGGGGTACTCTGATCATGCTTATAATAAAGCCAATTTAGGTTTAACAACAACTAATCTTCTATTTAAAGTTAAAGAATTATGTCAAACCAAAATTTTGTTCCACCTCTCCCCTATAACGAGCCAGTTTTAAATTATGGACCAGGTTCATCAGAAAGAGCAGCTGTTAAAGCTAGTCTTTGTCAAATTAAATCGACCCCAGCAGAGATACCATTAATAATTGGTGGCAAGGAAGTAAAAACTGGTCGAACAGCTCCTCTAAGGGTTCCTCACGATAATTCTATGAACCTAGGTTTCTACCACAAGGCGGGAGAAGCTGAGGCCCGTTTGGCAATAGACGCGGCTTTAGAAGCTCGAACAGCATGGACAAACATGCCATGGGAACAGCGAGCTTCAGTTTTTATCAAAGCTGCAGATCTTCTCTCAGGACCCTGGCGACAAACATTAAATGCTGCAACCATATTGGGCCAGTCAAAAACTCTATACCAAGCTGAAATTGATTCAGCTTGCGAATTAATAGATTTTTGGAGGTTTAATGTTAATTATCTAGCACAGTTGATTTCTGAACAACCATCTTCAGCTAAGGGGATGTGGAATAGGACCGAATATCGGGCACTAGAGGGTTTTATCTTTGCAGTAACGCCGTTTAACTTCACTGCTATTGGGGGTAATCTTCCTACAGCCCCCGCCCTCGTTGGCTGCACTGTATTATGGAAACCAGCATCCTCCGCGGTATACTCAGCTTATTTAGTAATGCGATTATTATTGGAGGCTGGACTTCCACCGGGTGTAATTAATTTTATCCCTGGTTCTGGAGCTGAAGTAGGAGATCCCGTGCTTAATAGTCCAGATCTAGGAGGCATCCATTTTACTGGATCGACAGAAACATTTCGGAAAATGTTTCTGTCAACTGCGAAAAACCTATCTCGTATGAAATACTATCCTCGTATCGTAGGTGAAACAGGAGGAAAGAATTTCATATTTGTTCATTCATCCGCAGATATTGATACTTTAGTAGTAGCAACTCTTCGGGGTGCCTTCGAATACCAAGGGCAAAAATGTTCAGCTGTTTCTCGTATGTATATACCCAAATCACTCTGGGCGGAGTTCCGCAGGCATTTTACGGCAGAAGTTGCAAATATTACGTTGGGTGATCCCGAAGAATTCTCTCATTTTATGACTGCGGTCATAGATGAAGCTTCCTACACTAAAATAACAGAATATATCTGTTATGCCCAATCAGCTCAAGATGCTGAGATTATAACCGGAGGTAACTATAGTCAGGAATTAGGGTGGTTCATTGAACCAACGACTATTTTGACAACAAATCCACACTTTAGAACTATGGAAGAAGAAATTTTCGGACCAGTACTTACGATATACGTCTACGACGATCAGGAATTGGAAGAAACCCTCGCTCTATGTGATGAAACTTCAACGTATGGCCTGACAGGATCTGTTTTTGCCCAGGATAGAGAAGCTATAGTACGAATATCAAATTATTTACGTGACACAGCAGGAAATTTTTATATTAATGATAAACCCACCGGAGCAGTTGTAGGGCAGCAGCCATTTGGGGGAGGTAGGGCTTCTGGAACAAATGACAAGGCCGGAAGCGCCATGCACTTATTGCGTTGGATGAGTCTTCGGACAATCAAAGAAACTATGGTTCCACCAAGGGACTGGCGTTACCAATTTATGGAAAAAGAATAAATAAGCTGCATTAGTGATAATTATTAGAGAGAGTGGATTTCAAGGAGCAAACTAATGAATAAAGAGAATTCTTTGAAAGTACATGTAACCGGTGCCTATGGATTAATAGGTAATTTGGCTTACAGTCATTTAAGTGGGAAGAATCAGTATGATGTATATGGCAGTGGTCGTCGTAAAGCTTCATCAGACCGAATTGATGATGAGTGCCTAACTTCAATCCCAGATGACCATTTTACTATTGCAGATCTTACTGATAGGGACGCCATATTTGAAGCTCTTTCAGGCATGGATGTCGTTATACATCTAGGAGCTGTACCTGATCCCGATGCATCTTTTGAGGCAATACTTAATAGTAACATAATAGGCGTTTATAATGTGCTAGAGGCTTGTAGAGAATTAGGAATTAAGCGTCTTATTTATGCAAGTTCTATTATGGCAAGTTGGGGTTACGGTAAGTACGAAGAACCCTATATATCAATAAAAGACGGTCGTCTTAACGATCTCCCGGATTCTATTCCCAAGATCAGTATAACCGATCCACCAAGACCTACAGAACCATACTCAGTCAGTAAAATTTGGGGAGAGAGTATATGCCGGACATACCATGATGCTCATCAATTGGCGGTTGTATGCCTTCGTATTGGTTGGGTAAATAAGGAAAATGAAGCTACCGAACCATTTATGCAATCAGTTTGGTGCAGTCAAACCGACATCAAGCAGATAATCGATTTAGCAGTACAAGCAACAGCTAACCCCATTTACGATATATGTTATGCAGTAACTGAAGGGCCTTATCGGTGGGTCGATATAGAGCACTCTCGTGAAAGTCTAGGTTACATTTCTCAGGGTTGAGAGATAATGGATAAATATTTGTAAACGTTAAATTATAATTTTCTAAAATGAGGTTGTGAATATGATCAAACTGGAGATAGATGGAGAAAGACATGAAGTTGAGAAGGGGCAGCGTTTAGTTTTAGCGATCAAGGATGCAGGAGTTAACATTGGCCACCGGTGTGGTGGTAATGGAAAGTGCACAACCTGCCGGGTTACCATAACTAAAGGTGAGCCTGAGAGAATGACTAAAGTCGAACAAGAAGTACTTTCTCAAAATGGACTTTTAGGGGAGGTGCGGTTGTCGTGTCAGATAACCTGTGACAATGATATTTCTGTCGAAGCCGGGATACTACTGGAGAATGAGCCGAAATGGAATGATACAGGCCCAATGCCAGAAAAAAATATAACTCCAGAACCTGAATGGGTCACCTATCCTTAATCTTTTTAGAGCTAACAACAGGAGTATTTTCATGCAAGAAATCAACTTCGGGGCAGGTCGCCCCGATCCGGGGTCTTTTCCAAAAGAAGCCTTAGCTAAAGCTGCTGAAAAGATAATTTTGGATCATGGGACCGAACTAGTCAACTATCCGGACGGTAGAGGGTACGAACCCCTCCGGGCTATAGCTGCCCAGCGTTTTGAACGAAATGAAGGTTGTTCAGTTCCCATAAATGAAATTGTTCTTACGTCAGGTTCTATGCAAGCACTTCAGTTGATTTCGGAAACCTTTGCATCACCTGGAGATACAATAATCACTGAAGAGGTCAGTTATGGTGGGTCTTTGAGCGTATTCAGAAAGCACCGGTTGCAAATAGTACCAGCACCTATTGATGAACAGGGCTTAGTTACGGATCGATTAGAAGGCCTGCTAAAAAATCTTAAATCGAAAGGTACGCCACCCAAGTTTATCTATACAATTCCAACTCACCACAATCCTACTGGTTCTATTCTACCTTTGAATCGTAGAAAACACTTGATTAAATTAGCTCAGCAATATGATACGATAATAATTGATGACCATTGTTACGGGGACATAGTGTTTCAGCCAGAACCATTGCCGGCTAATTTATACCATCTAAGTAAGAATGATAGAGTCATTTATGTTGGGTCTTTTTCCAAGATCCTTGGCCCGGGGGTTCGCCAGGGTTATTTAATAGCCCCAGATTCTTTACAGCAGCATATCTTAGCCAATAAGATTGATGGTGGAACAAATGCCCTATCGAGTATGATAGTTGCTCAATTCCTTGGTGGAAATATGTGGGGTCATATCAGAAAAATTAATGGTATAATGGAAGCTCGCAAGAATGCGGTAATCGAATCACTGGCTTTACACTTCAGTGGCTTTGGTGGTGAAGTAAGTTGGACAGATCCTCCCGGTGGAATGTTCGTATGGGTTCAGATTCCACGTACTACGGATACAAAAAAAGCCCTACAACTTGCAGCCGAACGCGGGGTCTACTACACCCCAGGGCAGGCATTTAGTGCTACGGGCCGCGATATTCCTTTTCTCCGTATTGCTTTTGGATTTCCTACGATAGATCATATTCGTGATGGAATACCTATTCTAGCAGAATGTATTAAAAAAGCTCAAGATGGTAATAAGCATCTCGCAGCATAGTTTTATGATCTTGGCAAATCAGTGTTTAAATACTTCGAGCATATGGTCAATCTTCCTTCGTATTTCGAATTCCATCCTCGTAATATACCTTGAAATCATTTTTGGGAACAGAAATGGCACGCATAGCCATTTCACCATCTGTCACAAGTGGTTCAGTTTTGATAAGTAATTCATCTAGTGATTCTTTTGGTGACTTATTTGTCGTATCTAGTGTCACAAGATGCCCATTACGAGTTAGGAGGGACCGATCAACCTCATCCTCAAATCGTTTTTTTATATCTGAGATATCTTTCTCGCGGATAATTTGGTATTCGTGAGGAGCCTTGAGCATTCGTTCTTTTATAACTTCGTCATCCGCAGTAAGGTGAATTAAAACAACATCAGGTAGCCGTGCTTCAAGTACCATTACCTCATAATGTCGTTGATTGTGGTAAATATAATTAGGGTAATAAGGGCTCCGTGGCTCTTTGCCATAAACTTCACAATATACAGCCTCTTCAATATGCCATCCGCTAATTAACGTATGGGGATAATTGCGGATTACTTCTACATGATAGTGAATCTGCATTCGTTGCATTCGTTCTTTAACATCATTAGGGTAAGAGATATATTCTGCTCGAGAATCAGGACTTAGTGATGAATCTGGTATAGTAAAATGATCGTCAAGATGGGTTCGGCGCCCTCTTTGCCGATAATAGATATCTAAGAGATTAATAAGTGTAGTCTTTCCTACGTATTCAATGCCGACAAAAATAGACCGCATTCTTTTCTCCTTGAAAATAGTTTTTATCCTAGAAGTCGTAGTTGGTAAATCCAAGGTCAAAACATGTTAAATTCTCACCTCAAATTGATCAGTTTCGATTGGGTAGTTTTATTTTACTATAGTTGCGTTATTATCCGTTTTACGGCGAGGCCATAAGTTTTAGTCAACCATTTCGAGATTAATCATGGTACCTTGTTGTAGGTAACCAGAAATTTTATAATCTGATAAGGGAGATTGTTTTTTAAAATAATTAAACTTCATTCTAACTTCCTTCCGTTAATTTTCAGCGATATGGTTGTAATGGTCGACATCTAGTCCGTGGAGTTTGGCCCATTCCCGAATTGGCCAGTCTATGCCATCAGGTGCTTCACGGTTATCTGAATCCTTGGTTGCCCCCAAAAGTTGGCGTCCCAAGTCTGTTGTTGCTTCCAACAATTTATCCTCAGGTTGTAGAGTATTATTATAGTAACGCATGTAATGATCTGGCTTAATCCAGCGATAGTGGTAGCCAAAAATTACTACCTTTGCTATCTGATTAGTATAATTCGGGGCAGGAGCATGGTAGGTCCGGCTCTCAAAAAGAAAAGCATCTCCAGCTTTTAAGATAGGTTGCTCATAAATATCCGGATTAGTTTCGCCGCGCGAGATTGGAAGAGCAGTCTCCATATGGTTACTACCACTGACGAACATCGTTCCTCCTGAATCTGGAGAAGGAAAGTCCGTTAAACAATAACCTATCTTAAGGCCAACACAAGGCAAGCGTTTATGGCCGATATCTAGTGACACACCTACATCCCGATGCCAATTACAGTGAATCAATGACTCGGGTGATTGGGGATGTTTATAGATAAGAGCAGTGTTAGTTATATGAATGTTGTAGCCCAAGAGTGCTATAATTAACGGAACCGTTTGCTCATTTGTAGTAAGTGCAAGGAATGGTTTTTCCTGCAGGAGTCCAGCGCGTCGATGGGCGTAGGTGCCATCATAATCAAAATTATTCATAAGCTGGTCTCCCACAACTTTTAGAGCTTCAATTTCTAAGCTAGTAAGTGCATTGGGAACAACCAGGTAACCATTTTTTTTAAATAACTTTCTCTGCTGGTTTGTAAGTAGTTTAGGGCACATAGCTTACTCTATTTATAAAAGTTACATTAACTACTAAATATCTTTCTTATGGATGATAATAGGTTGGGCTAATCAATAAGGTTCCTTCGAAATTCAAGAGTACAATACTAGCCTAGCAACTGGCCCAATTGTTCTGTAATGCACTCCTGGTCCAAACTCAAATTATACTGTTTTAAAGTAAGATGGTATGAAGTTTAGCTTTAGTTATTTTGGAACTTGAGAGCGTTCATAATCAACTATCTGTTGCTCATATTGCAGAGTCCATCCAATTTCGTCCAGTCCTTTAAGAATAAAGGTTTTTTGAAAGGGGTCAATTTGGAAATTGTGGCTGGATTTGTCGGGTAGCATTACTATTTGTTTCTCAAGATCGACTGAAAGGATATAATCTTGACATCCTGAAGCCCCATTAAGAATCTGAAGCACAGTATCGGTATCCAAAACGACAGGCAGTAGTCCGTTTTTGAAACAATTGTTGTAGAAAATATCTGCAAAAGACGGAGCAATAATAACCCGAAATCCATAATCTTGTAAAGCCCATGGAGCATGTTCACGAGAACTTCCACACCCAAAGTTTTTTCCAGTAACAAGAATAGTAGAATTTTGGTACTGATCTTGGTTGAGCACAAAGTGGGGATTAGGAGAGCCATCATTTTTAAAACGCCAATCGTAGAATAGGAACTGGCCAAAGCCTGTACGTTCCACTCTTTTTAGAAACTGTTTAGGAATAATTTGATCTGTATCAACGTTAATTTGGTCCAACGGAGCAACTAGACCACTGTGCTGAATAAAGGGTTCGGTCATAATTTGAATCCATTCTTTGTTGTTCTACCAGTGTCTTACATCTACAAAGTGGCCAGTAACAGCTGCAGCCGCAGCCATAGCAGGACTTACAAGGTGCGTTCGTCCATTCCGTCCTTGACGCCCTTCAAAATTACGATTGGATGTACTTGCACATCTTTCACCTGGTAGCAAGGTGTCTGGGTTCATCCCAAGGCACATACTACAGCCAGCTTCACGCCATTCGAAGCCAGCATCTAAGAAAACATGATTAAGACCCTCAGATTCAGCTTCCTGTTTTACTGATTGAGATCCAGGAACTACCATGGCCTGTACGCCAGGGGAAACGTGATGGTTTTTAACAATTTCTGCCGCTGCCCTTAGATCGCTGAGTCGAGAATTAGTACAACTACCAATAAAAACTCTATCAATTGGAATATCTGTTATAGGGGTATTAGCTTCTAAATCCATATATTTTAAAGCGTTTTCTGCAGCTCGCCGGTCGTTGTCACTAACTATTTTACCAGGATCCGGCACTATACCCGTAACATCAGTTACCATGCCAGGATTTGTTCCCCATGTTACTTGAGGAGCAATTTCGTCTGCCCGAACTGTTAGATGTTTATCATACACAGCATCATTGTCAGTCTTGAGAGAACACCAAAACTCTACAGATTTTTCAAAACAAGCACCATCTGGTACAAAATTACGACCTGAAAGATAATCAAAAGTTGTTTCATCAGGAGCGATAAGTCCAGCTCGAGCCCCAAGCTCTATAGACATGTTACAAATAGTCATTCTTTCGTCCATAGAAAGATTTTGGATAGTATCTCCAGTATATTCAATGATGGTGCCAGTTCCTCCAGCTGTTCCCGTTTGACCAATAATATTAAGGATAATATCCTTGGCAGTTACTCCTTTACTAAGTGAACCCATAATACATATCTCAAATGTTTTGGAGCGTTTCTGGAGCAGGCATTGGGTAGCCATGACATGTTCTACTTCGCTTGTTCCGATGCCAAATGAAAGGGTACCAAAAGCCCCATGAGTAGAGGTGTGGCTATCTCCACAAACTATTGTTTGTCCAGGTTGGGTAATGCCAAGTTCTGGTCCAATAACGTGAACTATGCCGTTGTGTGGGGAATTTAAGTCATATAAGGGTATGTCAAATTCATTGCAGTTCTGTACCAACATATCCACTTGCAGCTTTGCAATATCATCAACCATCGGGAGAGACCGGTCGGTTGTTGGTACATTGTGGTCCATTGTCGCAAAAGTTAGATCTGGTCGTCGGAGTTTTCGGCCTGCAGATCGAAGACCTTCAAATGCCTGGGGTGATGTAACCTCGTGGATTAGGTGAGTGTCGATATAGAGGATAGCTAGCCCATCGGGCATTTCCTTAACGACATGGTTATCCCATATCTTTTGGTACATTGTTTTAGCGGACATAGTGAATTCCTATATTAATCTCAAGGTCTCAGGCTTGTTTAGATAATTTTAACTTTCCCCAAAAATTTTACATTAATTGATAAAAGTGCAAAATGTCAAGTTTAGAAGAATTGATTACTAACTCCAGGCAATATACGCCCAAAATAGGACTTCTAGCAAGCGAAAAGTCTAACGGAAATTTAGGATAAAACATTAATAAAATGTTATCTGTTCAGCCCGAATTAGATCCCCGGGCTGCCTTGACACCAGGGACCTTAGTCGCTATATTGTCAAGATTAACAGATTGTTAATAGAAAAAGTTAAACTAAAGCTTGCATAAATCTATATTTACCGAAGAAAATTAAAGTGTTATGCCATATGCGAATAGAAGAAGTTCGTCCTAATAGTATTGCGGAAGACGTTGGATTGGAACCTGGCGACCGTTTGGTAAGAATTAATAAAGCAAGGGTTAGAGATTCACTAGACTACCGATTTTGGTCCAGTGAAGAAGAGCTTGAATTAGATATTCTTCAGTCGGATGGCCGTAGGGTGTTGATAGACGTCGAAAAGGATCCGGGTGAGGATTTGGGGTTATCGCTCTATGAGCCCCCTTATCAGACTTGCGCCAATAAGTGCGTTTTCTGTTTTATTCACCAGAATCCGAAGGGAATGCGCAAAGCTATATATTTTCAGGACGAAGACGTACGTCTTACATTTTTGTATGGTAATTATGTTACATTGGCATTTGCCTCGGACGCGTATTTAGAACGGATCATAAAACAGCGTCTGAGTCCCATCTACGTATCCGTCCATGCTACTGATCCAGATTTACGGCGAGTATTATTAGGCTCTCCAAGGGCAAAAGAAATTATGCCGATTCTGCGGCGATTGTCTGAAGGAGGTATACTTATTGAGACCCAAATAGTTCTTTGTCCAGGACTAAACGATGGCATGGCGCTAAGAAAAACAGTAGATGATCTGGCTTCTTTGTACCCGGCAGTAGAATCGGTATCTATCGTACCGGTAGGGTTGTCCAAGCACCGGCATGGCTTATATGACCTTAAACCAGTAACCGTCGAGTATGCTAAAAAAATGGTCAATACAGTTAGCGAGTGGCAGCAGGAAATTAGGAATAGGATAGGACACCCGCTGGTTTATCTTTCTGATGAATGGTATATAATGTCATCTTCGCCATTTCCACCAGTATCATTTTATGAAGAATGCCCTGTTATTGAGAATGGAGTGGGTATGGTGGTTCTATTTGAAAAAGAAATGTCGGAACAGGTGAAATCACTTCCTCTCCAAGCACAGTCATCACTACGAGTGACACTTGTGACAGGTGTTCTCGCTGCCGATATAGTCAGGTCATCAATAATAGAACCACTAAACAAAATAGAGAAAGTTGAATCCAATTTGGTTGTGGTTCAAAATCATTTTTTTGGGGAAGGAATTACAGTATCCGGACTATTAACAGGTAAGGATATTCTCAATGCGTTAGAGAAGGAAGAAGAATTGGGAGATAGAGTATACCTTCCTCCAAACGTACTTAACGACGACAATAAATTACTCGATGACATGACTTTGTCTACATTGAGTGATCAGTTGGGCATATCAGTCGAGCTATTTCCAGATCACGTGTGTAACCTCCCGGGGCTTTGTTCCATTGAGCAGTAAATCTATCACTTTAGTGGTTGCCATTATTGGCCGACCTAATGTTGGCAAATCAGTGTTGTTCAACCGAATGCTTGGTCGTCGTGACGCAATAGTCCATAATTCGGCAGGCATAACCCGTGATCGTCATTATGCCGATGCAGACTGGTTTGGAAAGAAGTTTACCGTCGTTGATACAGGTGGATTGGTGCCAGAATCAGATGAGCCTATGGAGATGGCTATAGAACAGCAGGCAAAGATAGCAGTTGAAGAAGCAGATATGATTTTGCTGGTCACGGATGTTCGTGCAGGGGTTACGCCGTTAGATAGAAAGGCTGCCGGAATTGTCCGAAAAGCCAACAAAGAAGTTATTGTAGTAGCAAATAAGGTGGATAGTAGCGCCCAAGAAAATCATGCCTACGAGTTTACCGTTCTGGGTTTAGGTGTACCAATAATGATTTCTGCTCTGAAAGGGAGAAATACGGGCGACCTAATGGATTTAATAGCAGACAAGATACCTGAACCTATTAGCTCAATACCAGTAGAAGAAGAGGGTTTTATTCAGGTAGCTCTAGTGGGGAAACCCAATGTTGGCAAATCTTCCTTGGTAAATGCAATTATAGGTAAGGAAACAGCTATTGTTTCGGACGTACCAGGCACAACGCGGGATTCAGTTGACACAAAAATAATTCGACAAGGGGTGAAATTTAATCTGATAGATACAGCTGGACTTAAGCGTCGAGCTAAAATTGCTAATGATATTGAATACTATAGTTTCAATCGTTCACTTAGGAGTATAGAACGTTGTGACGTTGCTATTCTGTTGGTAGATGCTATTGATGGACTTGCGGCACAGGAGCAACGGATAGTATCGATGGTGGACGAAGCAGGTAAGGGATTGGTTATTGCCTTTAATAAGTGGGATCTTGTTGATAGAACGCCAGAATCGAACGAAGAATATGTCCAGGCAGCTCGAGAGTATCTACGTTTTGTTGATTATGCCCCGATCCTTTTTGTGTCAGCTGAAACTAGACGCGGAGTAACCCAGATACTACAAAAAGCGCGTTATGTAAGTGAAATGCGCAGCTTGAGGGTATCAACAGGAGAATTAAACCGTGTCGTCGAACAAATCACTTCATATTATCCTCCACCAGCGACTCCAAACGGCCGAGCGACTCGAATTTTGTATTGTACCCAGGTCCAAACTAAACCACCTACCTTTGCTTTTTTCGTGAACCAAGCAGAAGGCATACCAGATTCCTATAAAAGGTATTTATCCAATAGGCTTCGAGAGGTTTTCCTTTTTGAAGGTTCCCCTATAAGGGTATTAGTTCGTGAAAAAGAAGGAAGAGAAAAGTAGTTGTGATGTATTAATGGAGAAGAATTTAAGAAGATAAGTAGGGGCTGGTAGAATTAATAGGAGTAGTTGCTCATGAGTAAAGAGCCAACAGGAAAACTTTACTATTCCAGCAGCGAGGTTTCGACTATGCTAGATTTGGAACCGTCCGTGATACGATTTTGGGAGGACCAATTTAGTCAGCTCCGTATCAAACGAAACCGGGCAGGGAAACGGATGTATCGGGAAAAAGATATTGAACTCATACGAACAATAAAAGAACTTACCCGAAGCCAGGGCTACACAATTGCTGGTGCAAAGAAGAAACTTCAGGATACAACATCAGAAATGGGTAAAACTGTTGCTCCCAATGCGCCATCGGAATCCGAAATTATTGGGTGGATCCGGACAAACCTAACAGAAATACGAAAAATAATCGACTAAATATTATAGCTTTCCGACAGAAAACTCCTCTAAGAACACTATCAATTTATTTTAATTCACCTGTAACCCTTGCCTCTAAAAAGAGGCTGGGACAGATATAGAGATTTTCCCCCAGTTATTTCAGCCTATGTATTTCTGTTTGAGCTTTTCTTGCTTGAACAGTTCTAGGATACAATTTGATCAAACGTTGATATACAAAATCAGCTTCAAATAAACGTCCAGCCTTCGACAAACAATTTCCAGCGTTCCAAAGAACTGTTTCAAGAGAATCTGCTTGAGGGAAATCAATTTCTAATTTTATATATTCTCGGGCGGCATCGATAAAATATGCTTGATCACGATAACTATCAGCTATCCCACGTCGGGCCTGTAGTGAAAGTATCGAAGAAGAATTCGATGGGAGGATTTCCTGAAAAACAATTCTAGCTAAGGCTGGCCGGGATTCAGCAAGTAAAGCTTGCCCTAATAGTAGGTATGTTTCGTTAATAAGGTTAGTGTCTGGATAGGTTTTTAGAATTTTATTACACTTGCTGGCTGTTTCTTTGTATTTTTTCTGAGTGAAATTGATACGGGCTAATTCAAGTAATGCATCATCAGCCAAGTTATGCTGTGGATTAGATAAAATAACCTGCAGGAAGTACTGTTCTGCAGATATCAGATCAGTATTGATATGCCCTAGATAAAATAGTGCATTCGGCTCCTTAGGTTGTGTGTCCAATATATGAAGAAACGCTTCTCGGGCTTGGTCTAAGTCGCCAGTTTTATATAGTGCGACTGCATCCTTTAGGGCAGTCGTAGAGATTAGTGAAGTTTCTAAATCGACGGTTTTTTCCAGAGGAACTTGAAAAGGTAGTAGACACAACAGAAACCTACCTATAAACCGTCGAGCAGAACTAGAAAACTTTGGGCAGATGACAGGAGGCAAAAAATGCATTTTACTCATCTAAGGGGGTTCGAAGTGCTACCTTTAATAATTTTCCAGGCTTAAAACGGGTTTTTTTACCAGCTGGGACATATACGATATCGCTTGTACGGGGATTACGCGCTGAGGTCCGAGCTTTCGTGTCTTTGACTTCAAAAACACCAAACCCACGAATTTCTATTCTGTCTCCTTGAACCAGTGATTTCCGCATGGACACAAAAACATGGTCGACTATGGAAAATACCTGCTCCTTCTTTAGTTTTAGGCGCGTACTTATTTGATCCACCAGTTCCTTCTTGGTGGTGGTCATTAGAGTCTCCTTACTGCAAGATTTTATACCAGTTAAAAAGAGATGCTATCCCTATGGTAACTACTAACTTACTCGGCCAACCTATTCTAAGGACTGGTTGTAATTGTGTCAACGGATTTTGTACAGGTTTTCAAGACAACAGCAAAATTGAATTTACGAATAAATTCAATTTTTGCTATTAAATTCAGCTACCATTATACAATTCCCGTAAGGAAAAGGTGTTCCATATCGACCACGAAGTGCTTCTTCCTTATTACATTGTGACCATTGGAGATAGGCATATCGTCGGAAATATGTAGCATGTAGCCACCCTAAACTATCGTTAGCTATAAATTTATCCATGTCAGGATTATAACCTAAGGGAACAGTCATTATTAATATACCATCAGGTTTGAGCATCTTTCGGCATTTTAAAATGGCTAAAGGGATTTTTTCACGGCTCTCGCCATCATCATCAAATCCAATATGTTCAATGGTTGATATAGATATGATAAGATTAAATTTTTTTTCGGTGGTAAACTCAATAATATCTTGATCTATAATTAATTTTGTATCCTCTGGTTCTTCGTATTTATCAAGAATCAGGTGTTGTACATCAAAGTATTGCGACGTGACATTGCCTATTTCCAAAACAGATTTTTCTGAGTAATAATCAAGATAAAATTTTGCGATAGAAATTTCTAATGCTCGTTCACTTGACCATGTTGCGCCGTGTTGATGGTAAGTTAAGGATAGGGTCTTTTTTTTGAATTCAAAGGTTGATTTTCTAAGATGAGGAATAATGAATGGAGCAAGAATTTGGCGCATAGGTTTCAACACTATTTCTTTCATACCAAACCGACAGATGAACCAAAAAATTTTTTTTATTAAGCTAGCTCTATAGAAATGGGAGTTTCTGGTCATGGTTGATAGAAATAAAAAGTCAGTATGAAACTATTATTTAGTCCATACCAACTGGGGGAGTTTTGTGAAAGGGAAAGGATCCTTCAAAGGGTCTGGGACTTGAGACATACCACACACCTTCATACATCGGGCACGTCTGGTAATGACATACGACATTACACCGTTCCATGCCATCATCTTCTTTAGCACCTTGGTGTGGAATATGACTAAGAAAAACAACAGCATCACCAGCTTTGGGATGGAGGACTTCGTGTGCTTGGCTATTACACCACTTTTCAAACTGAATATGGTCGACCCTAGGATAAAGATGGGGCGGTTCTGTTAGATGTCCTTTTTGTACAAACTTGAGATGTCCTTGCCCTGGGATGTTATCTTGGAAGTAGAAAGTTGTGTTGACACTACTAGGCTGTATAGCAAGTCTTCGTTTTTGGGTTTCTCTTTTTTCATTCCAGTAACCATAGAAGTCCATGTGCCATTCTTGTAGGTATGGTCCAGGATTGATATGGGCTCTGAAGCTTCGAAGCTGACATTGCTTGCCCATTAGGGCGTAAAGTAAAGGGGCTACACTAGGATGGCCAACAAGTGGCCTAAAGACATCAGGCTGACGGTCTAATAAGGTATCAAACCACATGTTTCCGACAGCATTTAGCCCTTCCTCCCAACCATTTTCTTTAGCGTGAAAGATATGGGATTTTATTTGTACTATTTCTTTCTCTGACAAAGCTCCTTTAATTAGGACAAACCCATCTTGCTCTATTTGGTCAAGTGTTAAATCAAGATTTTGCACGGCCCCTCCTCCTTATTTTACCTATTTCGTTCAGTAATCTTGACCTCATTACGTTTAGCTAACTGAAAAGAACTACCGATTTGGGAAACCATAACCTGCAGAGTTGTTTGTGTCAAGCCATATGGGAATAGTTTTGTCGGAGTAGCTCCAACAAGGATGAACAGTTCTTAGATTTTTTCAAAAGGATAAAGCGGCCTTCGTCTATTTAGGTAAGATAATTTCCGCATATCTGCTGTTGTTGTTCCAGGAGTATCTACCCGTATTAGTTTTTTGCTTACTGGAGCGTAAGCAGCTATTGGAGAATGGACTCCCTTAGCAATAAGAATATCAAATTTTGCTGGATCTAGTCCAATGCTAGTCATCATGCCAAGACTAACAGCTACTGTACGAAGTGAAGTAAGGCTCACAATTAAATTATTTTCTGTCTTAACAACAACGGTTTGCCCCATGTCAAATTCTGTTTGGCCACCATGACGGACGGCTTTCTCTGAAAACTTCCCCTTATATACTCCTAGTACACGAACCTTAGTTTTGATAGGTGGTCCGTGTTTATTATCTGTTTTTCCTCCCATTGCTAACTCTACCGATCCTCCAATACCTATTGAAATAGCCTGTCGCACAGATTCAGGATCGTACAAACAAATAAATGCTTTCGCTCTCGCTTCACCATGAGCTAGTAATTGATGGGCGATAAATGTTCCATCAGCAGCTGATCCACCTCCCACATTATCTCCCATATCTAACAAACACACGGGGCCTTCACTTTGGAGTGCAAGTTTTACAGCATCAGACGTTGAGACAAAATCACCTACGAAGTTATGTTTTTTATCGACGAGAGAACTAGCTAGTGAATCAGCAATTTGTTGAGCTAATTTAGGCTTGCCATCTGTAACAGCGATAAAAGCGGAACCCATTTCAGGAACATCAGCATAGGGAAAACCTAAAACAATACTATTCGATAAAACACTTTTTTGGGTTAGCCATGAATTGGCTTTTTCATAGAGAGAAAGGCATGGGTTTGAAGACGTATCTTGACATTCAATGCCGATTGCTATGGGAGGGAAAGCTGCAGCTTGAACAGGTCGAATTTCATTTCGTAATGTTCGAGCCATTAGCATAGCTGCCTCTAGCCCGCACTGTTTCTGATCCAGGTGTGGATTAGTCCGGTAAGCAATTGTAGCATCACAGGCTGTGATCATGCGGGGAGACAAATTTGCGTGAGGATCTATAGTGCAAATAATAGGAATATCGGGGCCAACTTCAGCTCGTAACTTGGACAGCCAGAATCCGTCAAGATCATTATAGTGGGCTCCATCACCTACGCTAGCTCCATGGGGAGCGACCAATAGGCCATCTAACTTCCCAGCTCCATGGAGTTGGTCGAACATTAGTTCTAGTAATATATCACACGTATTTTGAGTGATTCGTCCTGATGGTGTAGTTGAAGCGTAGAATAGGGGAAGAGCCTCGATGCTCAAATTATCAAGACCTTCAAGAAAGCCACTGATTTCATGGTTTCCATTCCAGAAATGGCTCGATATAGCCTGGCCTGTTAACAAGCCACCCTTTTTGAACAGCTCAAAGCTGGTCGGAGCTTGGATGAAGGTATTAGATTCATGGCTTAATGAGAGAATTCCTACTCGCACGAAATAGTCCTTTTTTGGGCCTAGATCATTAAGTCAGTAGCGTTAAAGGATTTTTTTAGTTTTTCTACTTTGGGGTCAATTATAACAGAACAATATGGTTGATTAGGGTTATTAATATAATAATTATGATGGTATTGTTCAGCCTCAAAGAATTCCTTTAGAGGTTCAATTTCCGTGACGATTGTATTATCCCAAAGATCTGATTCATCGGTTTCTTTTTTAAGGTCCCTGGCTAATGACTGTTGTTTATCATCTTGATAAAGTATTATCGAACGGTATTGAGTCCCAATATCAGCTCCCTGGCGGTTTAGTGTGGTAGGATCATGAAACCGCCAGAAGATGTAGAGAAGGCCAGAAAAACTAATTGCCGTAGGATCAAAACTAATCTGCACCACTTCAGCATGCCCGGTTGTGCCGGAGCACACAGATTTATAATCTGGATTTGGCGAATGGCCTCCAGCATACCCAGGGATTACTCTTTTAACTCCTTGAACTTGCTGAAAGATAGCTTCGAGACACCAAAAACAGCCCCCACCTAGAGTTGTTATCTCGGTAAGTTGTGTCATTTTTATTATCCTTTATTGAGCGCATCAAACTTCAAAATTTTAACATTAGTTTATTGTCAGTCATAGTGTTTTCTTGTTATCCGCAAAACGGCAAAAATGAATATCGGAATTGCGAGTGCTAAAAAAATCCAAATTAGTATTCGATCATCTTCAATTACTCCTGTCATAGCTAGGAGTGTTGAGATTCCAGCAGCTGGGATACTTGCTGTAAAAATAGATATAGTAAGACTGAAAAGCAGTGATTTAATCATAGGTTTCATGAAGTTTATCATTTCTTCAAATTAGCTTTGACATATTCCCAAAGATCTTTGGAAACAGCACCATCCGGTTCATGGTTAAAAAATGAATTTACCATTTCAAGTAAATCTTTTGGCTGGAATCTCCGTCCTTCACGTATTGTACATGTTATATTACTGATATCTTGTATGTTTTCAATGGGATTACCTTTGACAGCTAAAAGATCAGCACGGTGACCAGGAATGATGGATCCGGCCTTGTCGTCAATACCCAATACTTTGGCATTAATCGATGTGGCTGATCTAAGTGCGTCTATTGCCGGTATACCAGCATCGAAATACATCGCGAGTTCGTCATGAACGCTCATGCCTGGAACTAGGTTAGGAAAGGGGGTGTCTGTTCCTAGTGCTATGGTAACATCTCGTTCGTGAGCTCTACGGAGGAAACGTTTTAAGTGCACCATAGCTCCCTGATAACGCCATCGATTTTCCTGCGGTGCATTACGACTTTGATAGTTTTGCCATATAAAGAGGTGATGAGGATGAACCCAGATCCTACGGTTATCGTGAAGAAAACTATGATCTAGAATTCTTCCAAGACGATCCCACACAACCAAGGTAGGGTCGATAATAGTATTGTGCGCTAAAAGTTGATCAATCATGAGATCATCTTCTAGTTGAGTTGCAGGGCGCCAAGCCACTTCGCAACCAGATAGGTGTTCGAATTCATCCAATCCAAATTTTATCGCTTCTTCAGCAGAAGTATCTTGGAGATGAGCGACAACAAATTTCCCCAATTTATGAGCCGTTTCAACAGCTACTTTCATCAATGTGGGATTTACGCCGGCATAAAGCTTAATAGCATCTACACCAGATTCCACATGATGTTGAATAGATGCCTTAATATCTGTGGCACTTCTGTGGGCGTAACCCATATGGGGCCAATATATATCGGGCCCATCGAGCAAATTCCCACAGCATAGGATAGACGGTCCAGCGGAAAGGTCTTTAGCATGTCGGTCTCGTTGCTGAAGAATCCATTCTAAATTATTCCCAACATCCCGAATTGTCGTCACGCCAGCAGCAAGGAACGCTGGTCCCATGACTGAACTATAATGTACATGAGCATCCATCAGGCCAGGTAATAGCGTGCAGTCATTCAAAAAAATTTTTTCCATAGACACTGGAATGTCACCAATCGGAACTATAGCATCGATAAGATGCCCTTTCACAACTACTGCTTTTCCTAATTGAATCCTATCAGAAATCCCATTCCATAGTCGCTCAGGAATAACTGCGTAGGTGTTTTGGGAAGGATCTTTATTCATTGTTGGGTGGTGTTATGCAATCTATCAATACTTATGCCAAAATGCTATTGACATAAGTTAGTAAACTATTATTTGCTTGCTCATTTAAGATTAATATACCTTATTTAAGTCAATATGATAATATCTTAATGTTATTCTACGTTCTGTCAAACATCTAATGTTTAATCCCCTTAACATAAGCTGGACTAGAGTCATAGATGGGCAAGGCTTTGAAGTTGCATTTACTGGCATGGTCATAGTATTTATAGCCCTCACGGTAATCAGCCTCTGTATTACAATTTTACCTAAAGTTATAACCATTTTACAATGGATTTTACCAGAAAATATTCAAGCTGAATCGGAGCAAGAACCGGCAGATGATGAAGTTATGGCAGCTGTTATTGGGTTTGTTCTAGATGATCAAAACAAACATTGACCACAAAATGGGTAACTGTTAATGACTATGTTTTATGAATTTATAGCTTCCTCTGGTTGGTCTAGCGCGACACCAGGACATGGACTCATGGTTATCGTGGGGCTTATAATGATACTATTAGCTATTATACGTCGCTATGAGCCGTTGTTGTTAGTTCCAATGGGTTTTGGGGTTATACTTGGTAATATACCAATGCCGGGGGGTGAAGGCCATGGAGTATATGATGAAGGTAGTGTGTTGTACTACATCTATTTTGGAGTGAAAGAGGGCATTTTCCCGGCGTTAATTTTTCTTGGTATTGGAGCTATGACAGATTTTTCTGCTATGTTTTCTGCTCCTCGCCTAGTCCTACTTGGGGCAGCAGCACAGATTGGTATATTTGTAACCATGATAGGGGCCATGGCTATTGGCTTTACTCCTGAGGAATCTGGGGCTATAGCTATCATAGGCGGGGCGGATGGTCCAACTGCTATTTTCTTATCTTCAAAACTGGCTCCTCACTTGCTTCCTATTATTGCCATAGCATCTTATTCCTACATGGCCCTTGTACCAATAATACAACCACCGATTATGAGATTATTGACTACACGAAAAGAACGGTTGATCCGTATGCAATCTCCTCGAGTAATTTCGCAGCGGGAAAAAATTATTTTTCCTATTCTAGCCTTTCTAGTAGCAACATTAATTGCTCCAGACTCAATTGTCCTATTAGGGATGCTTTTCTTTGGTAATCTGCTAAAGGAATGTGGTGTGACAGAAAGATTAGCTAACACAGCTCGTACATCAATGGTTGATATTGTTACAATTTTGTTGGGGTTTTCAGTTGGTGCCAGCACTCAAGCTGATACCTTTCTTTCTTTGGGATCGTTTTTAATATTTGTTCTCGGTGTTTTTTCTTTCTGCATTGCTACAGCAGGTGGTATTATCTTTGCTAAATTTATGAATCTGATAACAAAAGAAAAGATCAACCCATTAGTTGGAGCCGCGGGAGTTTCGGCTGTTCCTATGGCAGCGAGGGTTGTTCAAGTAGAAGCTCACCGGGAGGATCCCAAAAATTTTGTTTTATATCATGCAATCGCACCTAATGTGGCAGGGGTAATTGGTTCTGCTATCGGTGCGGGAATACTTTGGTCAGTCTTGTTAGGTAGCTAGCTAGTTTATGGAAAATATGAATCTTATGCAACCTCGAAGCTAATTATCAAATTGCCAATTGGTCAGGGGAAAAATCAGTGAAAAAAAAAGTAAATTTCATGTGTACGGCGTTCAGAGACGGATTTCAATCTGTCTATGGTGGACGAGTGTTTACTCAGGATTTCCTACCAGCCGTCGAAGCTGCTAAAAAGGCAGGAATTGATTACTTCGAGGCAGGTGGAGGAGCGATGTTCCAGACTCCGTATCTTTATAGTAATGAAGATGCTTTTGATCGTATGGATGCTATAAGAAACGCTGTAGGTCCGGATGCAAATCTGCAAACACTTTCTCGAGGAGTAAATGTTGTTGGGTTAGATTCTCAGCCAGGTGATGTTATTCGATTACATGCTCAATTATTTCGGAAGCATGGGATAACAACCATAAGAAATTTTGATGCTTTAAATGACGTGGAAAATCTAATTCATAGTGGGAGATGTATTACTGAAGCCGGTTTAAAGCATCAGGTGTGCGTTACAATTATGGAATTGCCTCCTGGATGTTCCGGAGCTCATGATGTGGACTTTTACATGGGGACAGTTCGAAAAATTCTTGATGCTGAAATTCCATTTGATTCGATCTGTTTTAAGGATGCATCGGGAACGGCTATCCCATCTAAAGTTTACGAAACTATTAAAAGTGCTAGAAAATTTCTTCCTGAAGGAACTCAGATTCATTTCCACACTCATGACACTGCAGGTATAGCCGTAACAGCTTATCAAGCAGCTCTTGAAGCTGGCGTTGACAATATTGATCTGGCTCTAGCACCAGTTTCTGGGGGCACTTCTCAGCCTGATATCCTTGTCATGTGGCATGCGCTTCGTGGCACAGAATATGAATTGGATATAGACATCGATTCTATTCTTGAAGTGGAAGAAATTTTGAAAGAGTGTATGAAAGATTATTTCCTTCCCCCTGAAGCCGTTGCGGTAGAACCACAGCTTCCGTGGAGTCCAATGCCAGGTGGTGCCTTGACAGCAAACACACAGATGCTGCGAGATAACAGCATAATGGAACATTATCCAGCAATTATAAAAGCTATGAGCGAAGTTGTAGCAAAAGGAGGCTTCGGTTCATCCGTGACACCAGTTTCCCAATTTTATTTCCAGCAGGCCTTCAATAATGTTATGATTGGACCATGGAAAAAAATTGCTAAAGATTATGGTCGTATGGTTCTGGGGTATTTTGGAAAAACGCCGGTGGAACCAGAAACTGAAATAGTCAATATAGCATCGGAACAGCTTGGCCTACCAATTAATGAGAGCCCAATTTTAGAACTTAATGACAACGACCCAACTAAGGGAATTTCAGCAGCTCAAGAACAATTGGAGAGGGCCGAGTTAGAGACTACCGAAGAGAATATTTTTATTGTTGCGGCCTGTGGTGAACCGGGATTAGCTTTTCTGTTGGGGAATGGAACTATCGGTATACGGAAGAAAAGTACTATAAATAACGAACAAAACAGTCACGAGACCACAGGTAGTTCCCCCAAAGATCTAGGGTTATATAAGTTGTTAGTAAATGGGAAAAAATATGATGTAAGTATTGATGGAGAAATAGCAAATGTCAATGGTACAAACTATAAAGTAGAGCTTAAATCTAAAACGAAACTGAGTATGGCGGAGCCGCAAACAAAAAATGGAATAGTACTGGTTAAAGCACCAATCCCTGGGAAAATTCTTACAGTCAAAGTAACTTCTGGTCAGGAAGTTAAAGTTGGGGAAGTTGTAGTAGTAATGGAAGCAATGAAAATGGAGATGCAGATAACCGCTGAGGTTGATGGGATAGTTGCCGATATTTCTATTTCTTCTGGTATGCAGGTTGTTTCGGGGCAAACATTGCTTTCTATTAACTGACTCTAAGGCTTAAAGATAGTTGGAGTGCCCAATGGGGTATCTTGTACTGTTTGGAAGGTCTACTCTGAAATCAAATCTGATCTTAATTTCAATACTTGCAATTTCACTATTTTCCGGTACACCCCAGGTTTTTTCTCAAGAACCTTTAGCTGGTCCATTTATGTTACGTGATCAGTTCCCGATTAGGGCATTATTTCTTGGTCTCCGACCCGAAACGGGGCATCTTCTTCCTTTAAAAACAAGCCAATGGGTAGTCAGATTCTGCTATTCTAATACCTATGCATCTACCCGGCCTTTAGGGGATCCTATGGTAGCCGGAGATTACTATAAATCAGCCCCACTTAACGAATATCGGTTATTTGCTGATACTGAGACGTTGCGTGTTGCATTAGATTTAGATTGGAGATTAACCTCAATGTTACAGATTGGGTTGACTCTTCCATTTATAAGACATAGTGGAGGTTTTCTGGACGGATTCGTGGAAGATTTCCATAAATTATTTAAACTAACTAATGGGGGAAGAGAGGAAACACCCCGAAATAATCATGGTGTCTTCGTAGTACGGAACGGAAAGTTTTGGATAGAGAATACTAAAGCAGCATCTTTTAATCTGGGAGATATAGTTTTGCGTATTAAGCTACCCCTTTACCACCATAAGGATATTTTTAATATATCTATGTCTGGTGCTCTAAAACTGCCCACAGGTAATATAGATAAACTAACTGGGAGCGGAGGGATAGATGTTCAAGCAGCGCTATTTGCGAGTTGGTCGCCATACAAAAAACTAGCTGTCCACTATAACCTATCTCATAGTTGGTTAGGAAACCCGTTACAAACAAAAGCCTTTCCGGTTAGATCTATCCTTACAAATTTAATTGCTTTCGAATACCTGGCAACTAATCGATTGAAGGCTCAGGTTCAGATAAATAGTAATACGGGACCTTTCCCAGACAGCAGGTTGGGTCCCCTAAATCGTACTGCATTTGAGGTTAGTGGTGGAACTAAATATGGATTTTCAGATAATATGACGTTGGAATTGGCAATAATAGAAAATCTAAGCCAATATCAAAACACCCCTGATATCGGTATTCATGTAGGTATCTTATGGAGATATCCTTAGATGAATAAAAAAAGGAACATGTCTCGACCTCGCCTACTTTTCAATTCGCACAGTCGCTTGGGCGTCTTTGATCTAAGCAATTTGAATGAATGGTACCCAGAAACAAATATCCCAGGGATGGAGAGTTGGAGTTGGGGCCCTATGTTTGATGATGGACGGAGAATAATTATTGCAAGCTACGAACAAGGGAAGGCCTGGGAAGGGAAAATAGGAGTTCATCTATGGATATATGACCTAGATGAACAATCCCTTTTAGAAGAAATTGCTGTCAAAAAACGGCCAGCTCCCTTTATAACGTGCAGTCATATCCTGCCAGGAGAGACTCGTCTTTTGACGCATCCTATCATTGATGGCAAACAACGTATATGGACTATAAACCTTGATGGTACCGAACCAAAAGAAATCACGAGGGAGGAAGACGGTTTTATTTACTGTGTTAAGATAAGTCCCGATGGTCAGAAACTAGCATATCATTCGACAATGCTGGAAGGTCGGGATAGTTACTGTATTTTTGTTATGGATATTGATGGGGGCAATCGGGTTGAGGTTGCCTCAAAACAAAACCATTTATATTTCGCTCCTATATGGTCTCCAAATGGTGAGTGGTTGATTTACCAAGATTGTTATTATCCAAACGATCCAGGGCACGACTGGGCAGATCTATGTTTAGCTAGTAAAGATGGATCAATAAAACATACGATAACAAGTGGTCAGCGTCAGTGGTTTTCTACATCCTATGGTGATCTAAAAACTCGGGGAGGTGGCTCTAATATTGCTGATTGGACGCCGGATGGAAAAAGAGTCACTTATACTCGAGCTGAACCGGGGTCGAGAACAGCTTGGCCTTATCAGATTGACCGGCCTGATACTGATCATTTTAACCGAGATTATCACCCAAATGATGCTGTTGGAGGCACTGCTATTTGTCTTTTAGATCCCTTTACAAGGGAAGAAACCGAATTCATTCCTTGCCAACCTAGGGTATGGAACTTCCGTTCAGCCTGGTCGCCCGATGGTTCTTTGTTTGCATTTTGTCGTGCTAAGGTTGGTCTTCCAAGCAGTATCTGGGTGGTGAATGCTAACGGTAATAACCAGCAGTTACTGACGGATGGTTACAAACACCAAGGTGCAGATCATCCAGTATGGGTTGCCTAGCAGTTTTTAAATAAGTGGAATAATTGTGTAATACCAAGTCCTGACATTAGTCTATAAAGGTTTAACTTAATCGTCTAAGCCAAAAACTCTGTTAGCTTTTGACTAGAGTCATCCAACCATGGATATCTGAGGTCTGTCCGGTTGTAATTCCGAAGAACAACTCCTGAATTGTTTTTGTTACTGGTCCACGAGTTCCGGAACCGATCGTAATTCGGTCGATAGATCTGACAGGTGTTACTTCCACCGCACTACCAGCGAAAAAGACCTCGTCAGCAATATAAAGCATTTCACGCGGAATTTCTTGTTCCACAACTTCGAACCCTGCCTCTCGAGCGAGGGTCATAACAGAATTACGGGTAATCCCTCCTAGGACGGAAGAAGCTAAACTATTTGTTATAACTGTGTTGTCTTGTACAAGAAAAATATTTTCACCACTTCCTTCGCTAATAAGACCGTTAGTATTTAAAGCTATACCTTCGCTATATCCATTCTCTATCGCTTCCATTCGAATCAACTGAGAATTTAGATAATTGCCTCCTGCTTTTGAAAGAGCAGGATGAGTATTGGGAGCCGGTCGGGTCCATGAAGAGACGCAAACATCAACCCCATTTTCAAGTACATCGGGCCCAAGATAGGCTCCCCAGTTCCATGCACCTATTGCAACTTCTACTGGGCACCCTAAAGGGTCTACACTTAAAAGCCCATAGCCGCGGTAGACTATCGGACGAACATAACAAGAACTAAGTTTGTTGGTTCGAATTGTTTCAAGTATCCCTTCTTTAATTTCCTGTTTGCTAAAGGGAATCTCAACTCGATAGATTTTACAGGAATCGAAAAGTCTGTCTATGTGTTCATCTAATCTAAATATAGCTGCTCCTTGATTAGTTTCATAACATCGCATCCCTTCGAAGAAGCTTGAGCCATAGTGGACAACATGTGACAGTACGTGAATCTTGGCTTCGTGCCAAGGTATTAACTTTCCATTGAACCATATAAATTCTGCTTCAGGAAGCTTGGCCATGTTTTCCCCTCTTTCCTGTTAATTATTACCCATTAACAATGTCGCGGAAACTATTGGGTTAATCCCCTATTGTCAAGGGAAAAGGCCTTGACAAGCTCTTTGGAATACATCTAGCTTGTTCCATTATGACCACTGAAAAAGATTTAGTCTATATGGGTCAAGCTCTTGATCTTGCTAGGAAAGCTGTAGGTCGGATTAGCCCAAATCCTATGGTAGGTTCTATAGTAGTACAGGATGGGTCTGTGGTAGGGCGTGGATATTATCATGAGTATGGGGCTCAGCATGCCGAACCTCAAGCTTTATTGGATGCTAGCGGCCAGACGAGGGGTGCAGTAATGTATGTTACCTTAGAGCCCTGTTGCCATCAGGGGAAAACCCCTCCTTGCACAAATGCTATAATCAATGCAGGGATAGAAAGTGTCTATATTGCTATGGTTGATCCAGATCCGCGAGTGTCGGGCAAAGGTATAGAACAGTTACGAGCAGCAGGTATTTCGGTTGATATAGGGTTATTGGAAGCGGAAGCCCAAGATCTGAATAAAACATATATTCACCATCGAAAATCTGGAAACCCGTATGTGTCATTAAAACTAGCCCAAACCCTAGATGGTTGTATCGCGGCGCAGAATGGCAGTTCAAAGTGGATTTCTGGAAAAGCGGCTCGGGAACGGGTTCACCTAATGCGTAGCAGAGTCGATGCAGTGCTCATTGGTATTGAAACTTTATTGAAGGATGATCCTCAGCTAACGGTTAGGCATGTCGATGGTCGTCAACCTCGAAGAGTAATACTTGATAGCCTTGCACGGACACCAATTAATGCCCGTTTATTAACCAACGAGGCTCCTACAACAATTTTTGTGTCGAATAAAGCATCTTCGGAGAGGATAGAGGAACTTAGACGAGTAGGAGCAAATGTTATGGTCATGCCAGATGACAATGGCCGAATTAGGTTAGAATCGGTCAAATATGAACTAGGGAAATCCGGTATCACAACTCTATTAGTAGAGGGTGGACGTCAAGTAGCAACGTCCTTTCTGCGGGAGGGTGCTGTTGACAACATTACTTTTTTTATTTCACCCCGACTGCTCGGTAAAGGAATCTCATCTGTCGGTGATCTTAAAATCAATGACCTTTCTGAAGCGTTAGTTCTTGAAGATTGGAATGTTGAAGTATTAGGTGAGGATATTCTAATAACCGCAACCCCTCAAAATTAACTTAAGGGTTATAATTTTAAATAATGGTGAAGAAAAAGACGGCAACAAAAGATAAAAGGCTATCTAGTAAGGAGAGGTTTATGTTCACAGGTATCATCGAAAATACTGGTGTTGTCCAAAACTTGGAGAGCAAACAGGGTGGTCTTAAGCTGACTATAGAAGCACCCTTAATGCCAGCAAGCTTCGATTTGGGAACAAGTCTAGCTATTAACGGTGTTTGCTTGACGATAGTAGATAGTGGAGATAACAAATTTTTGGTTGAGATAGTTCCAGAGACAGTATCAAGAACGACTTTTGGTAATATTCAAGTCGGAAATGAAGTAAACTTGGAAAGACCACTGCGTTTATCGGACCGTATAGACGGTCATTTAGTCCAAGGGCACGTAGATGGAGTGGGGCGTGTGATAGATCGGAAACAAAAAGGAAATAGCCTGTGGGTCGAATTAGAAATACCAAAAGAGCTTTCCCCCTTGGTAATAGAGAAAGGTTCAATTGCATTGGATGGAATTAGCTTGACAATTGCCAGCCTGACGGGTAATTTGGCAGCCGTATCGATCATACCTCATACCGCATCGGTCACAACATTGGGTAGCAGGAAGATAGGTGATGAGGTAAATATAGAAGTAGACATGATTGGTCGGTACGTCGCTTCTCTCTTGACTTCGGAATGGAAACCGAAAAATAATGATGTTCAAGAAACATCTTCCATAACCGAAGCTTGGCTAAAGGATAATTTGTAACGTCGGCCAAATTGGCAGCGATGGGTATGTTTTTAATAGGCGTCGTGCTGGTTGGTCGAAAAAATGGTTGAACCGCATGTCTTCCCCCTTTTGTTCCATTCCAGAAGCAATAGATGAAATTAGGGCTGGTCATATATTGATCGTGATAGATGATGAAGATCGTGAGAATGAAGGCGATTTTATTATGGCAGCCGAAAAAACAACCCCATCTGCCATTAATTTTATGGCTCGATATGGTAGAGGATTAATCTGTCTTCCAACTACTCGTGAGCGCCTAGAACAATTAAAGGTGCCAGCCATGGTAGAAGAAGAAGTAAATACAGCACTATTAGGTACTCAATTTACGGTGTCTGTTGATGCAGTTAACGGTACTACCTCCGGGATATCAGCTTCAGATCGAGCAGAAACGGTCAAAGTTTTTGTTCGTCCAGAGAGTAGACCTGAAGATCTAGCACGGCCAGGCCATATATTCCCACTTCAAGCCTTCGATGGAGGCGTTTTACGACGTGCTGGCCATACTGAGGCAACAGTTGATCTCTTACGAATGGCAGCCCTGTATCCGGCTGGAGTCTTGTGTGAAATTATGGATGATGACGGTTCAATGGCTCGGTTGCCCCGATTAATTAAAATCGCAGATGAACATAATCTAAAGATATTAACAATAAAAGATTTGATTGAACATAGGCGCGCCAGTGAAAAGCTTGTCAAGCGCCTAGTCACGACAACAATACCAACTAAACATGGTGAATTTAAATCTCATCTTTTTGAGGACCAATTGACAGGTGACCACCATGTTGTTCTGGTAAAAGGAAATGTAAAAGGGGAGAGCAATATTCTGGTACGTGTTCACTCCCAATGTCTTACCGGGGATGTATTAGGATCTATGCGATGTGATTGTGGAGATCAACTTCAGCAGGCTCTTAAGCGTATTAGTATAGAAGGTCGAGGTGTTCTCCTGTATATGCGCCAGGAAGGTCGGGGTATTGGCCTTGCTAACAAACTCAGAGCGTACGCTTTACAAGACCAGGGTCATGATACCGTAGAGGCAAATCAAGCACTTGGCTTACCTGCTGATGCCCGTGACTATGGCATTGGCTCCCAAATTTTGGCTGATTTGGGATTAACGACTATCCGAATTATGACTAATAACCCGGCAAAGCGGGTTGGAATTGAGGGTTATGGGCTTGAAGTTATAGAACGGATTCCGTTGCAAACCTCCCCTAATAGATATAACATGAATTATCTTAAAACTAAACGGGGAAAGCTCGGCCATCTGCTTGAATTAGAAGATCCACCAGAGGATGTTGGTATCGATAGCTTATTGTGATTTAGGAAGTGCTCATGGGGAAAATTAGTTAGCAGTATTCTAAATACTGACAAGGAGTAATGGCGTGGTAAAAGTATATCAAGGAGACTTGACCAACGTTAGTGATGCAAGATATGGCATTGTTGCTAGTCGTTTCAATGGTTTCATTACAGAATCTCTACTCAAAGGTTCTTTAGATGGTTTTCGTAGTCATAGGGTTGAGGAGCAACAGATTGATGTTGTGTGGGTCCCTGGAGCTTTTGAAATACCTTTAGTAGCCAAAACCATGGCAGAAAGTAGGTCATACGCAGCAGTAGTCTGCCTTGGATGTGTTATCCGGGGTGCTACAACCCATTTTGAATATGTTGCTGGTGAATCGGCCAAGGGTATAGCATCGGTAGCACTGGAGACTAACATTCCTATAATATATGGTGTACTTACAACAGAAAATATCGAACAGGCTCTAGAGCGCGCCGGAACAAAAGCAGGGAATAAGGGTTGGGATGCCGCCTTATCCGCTCTAGAGATGGTCGATGTAATGAATCAATTAAGGAATCAAAAGTGAATGTGCACGCAGGAGAACGGCGATTTGGTCGTGAGCTAGCCCTGCAGTCCCTTTATCTTGCTGAGCAAACTACAGAGGATCCCGGGAAGGCCCTTCCAAGACTTCCTGGATGGTCCATGGCATCGCCAAATACCAAGCGATTCGCCAGGCTGTTGATTGATAAGCTAGAAAATAACAATGAAATTGTTAACAAGTACATAACCAGCGTCGTAAACCATTGGGACCGTGGGCGCGTCGCTCGTATTGATGATTGTATACTCCGGTTAGGCGCTTGTGAATTAATAGCTTTCCTTGAAATTCCAACGGCGGTCTCTATTAACGAAGCTATCGAATTAGCCAAGAAATATAGTACCGAACAGTCAGGCAGTTTTGTTAATGGAATTTTGGACGCCGTAGCATCAAGGTTTCTAACGAAGACTGATTAAACGTGATCCCTTCCTTTTGGTTTAATGTAAAATATACCAGGGCAGTCTCGAGCAAAATACTAATTATAACCGGCATGAATAGAAAATAGGAACTCTGGATTAATAATGAGGCCCTATCGCTATAAAATCTAATTTATGGGAGTCAAAATTAGCTGTTTTAGCTTTAAGAGGTTTTGTTTTGAACTGTAAAATCAGCGCACTGATGTTACCTAGTAAAAAAATTAATGAGATATTCTTGGTTAATCTCATTCGCACGAAAATATTAACAAGGACTTAAATTAAAAGTGCGAACCCATAATTTTATCTCTAAAGTGGGTATGGCGGCATCCTTTATAATATCATTGGCTGTTTATATTAAAACCATTGCCCCAACTGTTCCGTTTTGGGATGGTGGTGAATTTATTGCTGCATCTTATATTCTTGGTATTCCTCATCCTCCAGGGTCACCTCTTTACATATTAGTTGGACGTCTTTTTTCTATACTCCCGAACCTAGGCTTTGGTATTGCATGGGCAGTTAATTTTTCTTCCTGTTTTTTCAGTGCAATAGCAATTGCTGTTGTTTATCAGGTAATTTTGAAGTCAGTTACTCTAAATAAAGATAGAAATACACTTTCAGGTTCTAAGAGTATAGTTAGTTGTTGCTGCGCATTTTCTGGGGCACTGCTTTTGGCGTTCTCCGACACTTTTTGGTTTAATGCGGTAGAAGCTGAGGTATACGCACTTTCTATCCTGATTATGATGGTATGTACGTGGATGATATTACATTGGATAGAACGACGCAATGAACCTAGCAGTGAACGTTATATTTTTATAGTGGTTTATCTTGCCTTTCTGGGTATTGCAGTACACATGTTTACAATGCTAGTCCTGCCGGCATTTTTTCTATGCGTAATTTTTTCAGACCGTAACATCTGGACAAATCGAAAATTAATCCTGCTTTGTTCTGTAATGGGATTAATTTTATTTAGTGTTGTTGTATCTATAGATATGTTTTTCATATCTGTTCCCCTAACTCTTATTGGATTATTCTTATTCAGGGGGCGAGTTTTTTGGGCGCCTTTGTTATTTTTGTCCCTCCTAGCAATTATAATCATACTTTTGGGTTTGGATGGCTTAGGGGGATATAACAGTCAACTGTTAATAACAATAGGAAGTTTCGAAGCCTCTTGGGGAACAGTTATGGGCAGTTTGGCTTTGGTCAGTTTAGCTCTAGCTTTAATTTCAATAACAGAACCTGATCCGGGGTATTATAAATGGCCATTTTGGGCAACGATCCTTTTGTTAGCTACTTTAGGATATTCTGTTAATTTTTATGTACCCATAAGGGCATCTCACCAACCAATTATCAATGAAAATGATCCTTCCAGTTGGGAAAATTTTGAAAGTTTTTTGGAGCGTAAACAATACGGACAAGAAAGCATGTTCGAATCGATGTTTAAACGTAAAGGAAGTTGGTCCTCTCAGTTTGGGAATGGCGAAAATATAGGTTTTTGGAGATTTTTATCTCGCCAATTTAGTCCTACCAATTTTCCTTACTGGCTATTCCCAGTTTTACTAGGTTTTTTCGGCATTTTTGCCCAGATGAAACGAGATCGAAGAAGTATTTTGTTTTTGGGTTTAATGTTCCTAACATGTAGTGTGGGTTTAATTCTATACTTGAATTTTTCCGATGGGTCGCGTGGAATACAACAAGAGGTTCGTATTCGAGATTATTTTTATACCCCTGCCTTTGTTTTTACAGCCGTTTTTATTGGTATTGGACTTCAGTTCTTAGTTAGGCAAGTTGAATTGTGGCTAAAACAGTTCAATATTCTTACTAGCAAAGGTCCAGCTTGTATAGCCCTCCTATCACTAACTTTGCCCTTAGTACCTTTTTCATATCATTATGATTCTCATTCTCGTGAAGGAAACTTTATACCCTACGATTATGCTTACAATATTCTACAGTCTTGTGACGAAAATGGACTTATTTTTACAAATGGAGATAACGATACTTTCACTTTATGGTTTCTTCAAGAAGTGGAAGGTATACGCAAAGATGTTCGGGTAATTAACCTTAGCCTACTTAATACCCCTTGGTATATAAAACAATTAAAATATCAAGAACCCCGAGTATCTATTACTCTACCAGATGAATTAATAGACCAACTAAATATTCAACGATGGGATGCTAGAGAAATAGAAATTGGTGGAATATCGTGGATAGTACCTCGGGCGGGGACGATCGGGGAAAACATAGGTTTTCTTAGAGTTCAAGATTTGATGATTTTGCATATTTTGGAACAAAATAACTGGGAAAAACCAATCTTTTTCGCGGTTACAGTTTCCCCAGAAAACGATGTAGGATTAGATAAGTATATGCAACTTGAAGGTATGGTATGGCGGGTAGTCCAAAATCCGAATGAGGATTTGATGGATTTGGATCGGACGTATCATAACCTATGGAACGTATACCAGTATCGAGGCATCGCAGACCAGGAAGTTTACAAAAATCAGCAAGTCCGCACTCTGCTACGTAACTATACTGTTTCATTTCACCAACTTGCTCTAAATTACTGGCAAAAAGGTGACATCGATCAAGCAATTTTGACTGTGGAAAAATATCTACAACTTGATATAAGTAACGGTGTACTTGAAAGATTAATGCTTATCCAATTTTATTCAGATAAAGGTGAATTCTTAGAGGTCGAAAATTATGCTTCAGAATTAGCTAAATCTTTCAATACCTTCGATGGTTATATTACATTGAGCCAAGCTATGGGGAAGCGTGGATTATTAGAAGATGCTATTAAGTTGCTGGAACGGGGTCTAAAAAATTATCCAAAATATACTATCGGTTATGATCAGTTAGTAAATCTTTATTATCAAATAAATGATACAGCAGGAATTTTAAGAACTCTAGAAAAATGGGGAGAAGTGGCACCAGATGATACCGTCATAAAAAGCATGATCGAAGAACTTGAGGTTATTAAGAAAAATGCTAACCCCTAGCCTTTGTACCTACTTTCTTTTAGCTTTTCTACCTAGGTCTTGGGTTAGAAAAATAATCGGTTAAATAAATGCGTATTCTAATAATTAACTGGAGGGATATCAGGAACCCAGAAGCGGGGGGAGCCGAAATCCATTTGCATCAGACTTTTACTAGGATTGTTGCATTGAACCACGAGGTTACCTTACTTTGTAGTAAATTCCCTGGAGCGAAAGACCTAGATCAGATTGATGGGATTGATATTATCCGTTATGGTGGGAAGTGGACTTTTAATATAACAGCTCTCTGGTACTATCGTAAGTATTTGGTCAATCGAGAATTTGATATTTTAATTGAAGATATAAATAAAATACCATTTTTCCTCCCTTTGTTTTCAAAGAAACCCCGGGTTATGGTTTTACTTCACCATCTCTTCGGGAAAAATTTCTATCGGGAAACTAATCTACTTTTTGCTACATACTTATACTTTATGGAGTGGTTAATACCAAGGGTGTATCAACACTGTTGTTTTGAGGTAGTATCAGAAAGTTGTCGGGATGAACTCTTCCAAAAAGGTATTCCTTTAGATAATATCAATGTGGTCTACAATGGATTAGATGTAGCGTTTAAAAGAGTCAGCAACAATTTTGAGGATAAAGATCCCAACCTGGTAGTATATCTAGGCCGTTTAAAAAAATATAAGAACGTTGATCACCTAATCCAAGCGATGGTAATTGTGCGTGAACAAGTCCCCGAGGTTAGGCTAATTATTGGGGGAACAGGGGATCAACGAGAATCCTTAGAAAAATTAGTATGGTCTAAGAATTTAGAAGAAATAGTAAGTTTTACTGGTTATGTGTCAGAATCCGAAAAAATAGGTTTATTAACAAGAGCCTCGGTAGCAGCTTATCCTTCGAACAAGGAGGGGTGGGGTATAACTGTGATAGAAGCTAATGCTTGTGGCACTCCAGTAGTGGCGACTGAAGTCCCCGGACTTAGTGAAGCTGTATTAGACGGAGAGACGGGCGTGTTAACTCCTCTAGCGGATCCGAATGCTATGGCGGAAGGATTGATAAGATTGTTGAACAATCGGAGGGAACGGGAACGTCTTGCCCAAAATGCTATAGTAAGAAGCAGACTATATGATTGGGATAATACAGCACAGAAAACGGTGGAGATAATTGGGGAAGCCATGGGGGAATGTTAAGATGCAGCAGATTGAGGTGAAGAGAGAAGAAAAACATAGAAAGGACGTATCAATTGTTGTTCCATTATTCAACGAAGCGGAAAGTTTACTTGAACTTTACCAAGGTATTATAGAAGCCCTTGAACAAACAAAATTTTCGTTTGAGGTACTTTTTGTTGATGATGGTAGTCGAGATGGATCATTTGATATTATTCGTGAGATTAGGCAAAAAGATGATCGTGTTAGAGCTGTTCGCCTTCGCCGGAATTATGGTAAATCAGCCGCGTTAGCCGTAGGGTTTGAATCAGTTAACAGTAATGCAGTTGTAACAATGGATGCAGATTTGCAAGATGATCCAACAGAAATTCCTGCTATGGTTTCTTTGCTAGCTGAAGGCTACGATTTGGTTTCAGGTTGGAAGAAAAATCGGAAAGATCCTTTCTCTAAGAGATTTCCATCGAAACTTTTCAACTGGGTAACGGGAATTGTCAGTGGCCTCCGCCTGCATGATTTCAACTGTGGCTTGAAAGCCTACCGTAGACAAGTTTTGGAGACGATCATTGTTTATGGAGAACTACACAGGTATTTGCCAGTCCTAGCACACTGGGCAGGTTTCCGAGTGACGGAAATGCCAGTTTTGCATCATCCAAGGAAACACGGAATTAGTAAGTTTGGCTTGGGTCGGTTCACTCATGGTTTTTTTGATTTATTAACGGTGTACTTCGTGTCAAATTATACAAGACGTCCTCTGCACCTTTTCGGAGCTTTTGGCTTCCTATCATTTGGGTCGGGTTTTATTATCGCTCTTTACTTGACTTGGTTGTGGGTAAGCGATGTTGGTATTGGGACTCGTCCCCTTTTGCAGCTTTCTGTCCTCCTTATGGTTCTTGGTATTCAGTTAGTTTCAATGGGTTTAATAGCTGAAATGATGGTACATCATGCTCGGCGAACTGAAGACTATTCTGTCCATGAACGTTTAGAATGAGGCTTGAATGAAGATACTTGTTGTTGGTGGATGTGGGTATGTGGGATCCGTTTTAGTCCCTGTTCTAGTAGAAAAGGGATATGAAGTAGATGTTGTTGACTTACTTTGGTTTGGAAACCATCTGCCTGAGGGCATCCGTGTTATAAAAAAAGATCTATATGATTTATCTGTGGCTGATCTTGTCGGTTATGAACAAATCATATTTCTCGCGGGACTATCAAATGACCCCATGGCAGATTATTCTCCTCGTGATAATTTTATTCAAAACGCTGCAGCTCCAGCATTTTTGGGGTATCTAGGGAAGAAAGCTGGCGTACAAAGATATATTTATGCCAGTTCCTGTTCAGTATATGGTTTCACATCAAACGAACAATACGACGAGGATGCGCCAACAACTTCAAATTATCCTTATGGAATTGCTAAATTGCAGGGAGAGATGGCAGCAATGAAGCTAGCAAACAAAGACTATTCGGTCATATGTTTGCGGAAAGGTACAATCTCAGGGTATAGTCCACGAATGCGTCTCGATCTTTGTGTAAATACTATGCTCCGATTTGGGTTAGAAAAAAATGAAATTACCATCGATAACCCGAACATATGGCGGCCAATCTTAAGTGTACAGGATGCTGCAGAAGCCTATGTGCGAGCTATAGAAGGCACTCCAACCTTGTCAGGAATATTTAACGTAGCGTCTCGTAATTATCAGATTGGAGAGGTAGGTAAGATTGTTAGTAAAGTAATAGAAGAAGAAACAGGATTAGATATACGTCTAAAAATTAATCACCGACATGATCTTCGCAATTACCGGGTTAGGTGTGACCGAATAACAGACCAATTAGGATTTAGAGCAAAACATGATGTCCGGACGATTGTTTGTGATCTGATACAAAATCGGGCTGCGTTTTCCGACTTTGACAACCCAAACTACTATCAGATAAGAGTTTTTAAGATGCTTAAGGGAACCCAAACAGTTTGAATCAGAGGGAAAACTTCTTTTACCAAAATCTGTTCCAGAAAAATAATAGATAATGACAAATACAGAGACTCGGCGAATTTGTTTCTTTGGTACATACGAAAAGAATTATCTCCGTAATCGTACTCTAATTGAAGGCCTAAGATGTTCGGGTTGGCAGGTCTTCGAGTGCCACGTGCCTCTGTGGGAAAAGGAACGCAATAAAACCGGGAAATATTTAAATTTACCTTCGTTAATAGTTCAAGCTTTCCAATTAATAATAGCCTACATAAAGTTGATATTTAAATACATTTTTAAGATTGGGAAATATGATATAATGATCGTTGGTTATATTGGTCATCTTGATATTCCTCTTGCCTGGTTGTTAACTAGATTATCACGGCGGCCACTTGTATTTAGCCCTCTTATCTCTCTGTATGATACTCTCGTGTGTGATCGAAGCTCATTTAGGGAGGGTTCTTTAATGAGTTTATTCCTCAGGTGGTTAGACCGGTGGGCCTGTGCAAGATCTGATCTCGTATTATTAGATACTAATGCACATATCAATTACTTTTCTGATACTTTTAATCTGAATAAACATAAATTAGCCCGGGTTTTTGTTGGGGCTATAGAACCAGATATTAGCTCATATCAGCCTAATTGGGGGCATTTGAAAGGTAGAAAATTCCGGATTGTTTCCATAGGAAAATTTACCCCACTCCACGGATTGCCCTATATGTTAGAGGCTGCACAACAGTTGAATCATTTGTCTGAAATATCTTTTCATTTTATCGGGTCAGGGCAGTTAGTCAATCAGATTATCAAAAAGGCCCAATCTTTAGCCCTCACGAATGTTCACTTCCCAGGGTGGATTTCTTATAACCTGATCCCTAATTATATTAATCATGCCCATGTATGTTTGGGGATTTTTGGGATGAGTAATAAATCTAGTCGAGTTATTCCAGGGAAAGTCTTTGAAGCATTATCAATGGGTAAGGCTGTCATCACTGGTGATTCACCAGCCATGAGAGAACTACTTATAGATGGAGAAAATGTTATCCTTTGTCCTCGAGGAGATCCTAAGACACTTGCAAAAAAGATTCTTCAGCTTTATCAGGACCATGACGTTTTACAAAAGGTTGCTAGGGGGGGCTATCAGGTCTTCTACCAAAAGACAACTCCGGAAAAAATAGGTATTACAGCATCACAAGCTTTAGAGAAACTATTAATAAAGAGCCCAATAATCTGATGAAAAAACAACAAGAAGAAAACGATAAATTATAATGTCTTGATCATAACTAAGGCGTCTTCTTCCGGATTCGAATAAAAAAGTTTTCTTGTTGCTATTGAGCGATATCCAAGTTGTTTGTACATAATTAGGGCAGCTTGATTAGACTTTCGTACTTCTAATGTAGATGAAATACAGTTTTCTTGTATCGCTTCAGAAATTAACCATTTCATTAATTGGGTGCCAATTCCACAACGACGATAACCCAAGTCTACAGCTATATTAGCGATGTGTACTTGGTCCACTACAATCCAGGCTACTAGATAGCCGACAACAGTGCCCTTCGACATAGCTACAATAGCAAGGGAATAATTGGACATTATTTGATTTTTAAAAGCAGTTTCTGACCAGGGTGTGTGATAGGACTCACGTTCTATTTCTAGAACCCGCGAAATATGTCTAGAGGTCATTTTTTGTATAATAAACTGGTTCTTGTGGTACATTTAGTTAAATGTTCAGAGCTATTATAAAGTTCAGTGCCATTGGGTGTTTCTGCCGACTTTGGTTTATTTCTGTTTAATAAAATTAGGTTTTCGTAAATATAAAGGTTCAAGTTCATTTAGTGGCGATTGGTGTCCTTTTAATAACTTTTCCATTCCAAGAAAGGCTGTTGAAGCGGCCATTAGTCGGCCAGTACCCGGGGGGCTAAAACAAACTTTGTGACTACCCAAAATTGTAGTGATTTGTGACTGATAAGCATCAGCCCCATTACCAATAAATAATGATTTATCCTTAATATTTTCTATCAATTCTTCAAGTAGTCCGACTCTAAATTCAGTAATACGTTTTGGTTTTCCACTCGTAGTGTCATATTTAGCTTCATAAACCCGACCTCTTCGTGCATCTGTAAGAACATGTACCGGATAGTGGCAATAGGGAATTTGATATGCTATCGAATCGAGCGTGGGGACAGCAATAATTGGACGTTTAATTACATAAGCAAATCCCTTTACTAAACTTAACCCTACCCGCAAGCCTGTATAGGAACCAGGGCCAATCGAAACCGCTAATCCATCTATATTGGTCCAATTTAGATTAAGGTCCACCATAGAGCGTTCTAAAATTTCTGGAAGTTTCTCGGCATAGACAGCACCAATTTCTAACGTTACATCTGTCATTACTTGGGCATCTCGAATTATAGCGATACCCGCTGTTACTGAAGATGTCTCAATACCTAAAACGGTCATGATCGGTTTTCCTATACCATCTCAAAATTGTTGAAGTTAGTAAATTTTAAAAACTAATATGTAATATTAGCACTTAGAATCCTAATAAAGATCAAAAAATTCAGATAATTTATATTGAAATGAAGGAACATTTTAGTAACGGAATTTTGTCAATAGCCATCCTCCAATTATCAATACAAAAAATGGGGATAAATCAATCTGTAAGTCACATTTAGGGATTTTAATAGGAGGCATAATCCGTCTTATTGGTTCTAGGGCAGGCTCAGTAAGCCATGCCAGAAAACGGACGAGTGGCGCTTTGGGATCCGGATTAAACCAAGATATAACCGCACGAATAATAATTAGAGCAAGGTATATACGAATAAGTTGAAGAAGGATCATAGTACTTACTTAAGCTCCGGAATCTATAATCGTAATGAGTGTGTTTCTGGTTTTCTCATTGAGTGGGAAAATTTCCATTTTTTTCCAAAAACAATAAAGATCTGAATACAAGAGTGACATTATTAATAGGAATGTATTTTGTCAACGATCAAGATAAGGAAAGGATATCTAGGTTTTAGTATTGGTTTCAACCCTTACTCAGTTTCTTTTACCATTATCGATATATAAACTAACTACTGGTGTGATGCTAACCCAAGTGCTATCTTACAACGCAATAATCGTCCTCCGGTTGTTGTTTTTGTTAGAACCAGATGAAATTATCAGAAAGGACAGTAAATGAGTGAGATTAGAGTAGATTGGAATGTTTTGCAAGGGTTTACTACTAAGTTATTTGGACATGTTGGATTATCACCAGAAGACGCAGCTATCGAATCGGAGGTATTGATCTGGGCCAATCTTCGAGGTATAGATTCTCACGGAGTTCAACGTGTAGCAGGATATATAAATATGGTAGAATCGGGCCATTATAATACACAACCAGCGATACAGGTCGAACGTGAAACGCCAGCAACGTTACTTATAGAGGCGGATTTTGCATTTGGCCCTGTGGTGACTACCTACGCAATGAAACAAGCAATTATTAAAGCTCGTGAAGTTGGGATCGGTTGGGTTCTGATTCGAAATACTACTCATCAAGGAGCTATGGCCTACTATACACAGATGGCAGCCAAGGAGAATATGGCTGGTATTGCTTCAGTTTGTAATCCCCCTAACATGGCGCCACCAGGTGCTCGAGCTGCCGGTGTCCATAACAGTCCTATTGCTATCGCCGTACCAGGAAATGATGGACACCTTATTTCTCTTGATATGGCTACTAGTGTAGCTGCTTTTGGCAAACTGGAGGTGGCTATAAATCGAGAAGAGTCAATACCAATGACTTGGGCCCTTGACAGGGATGGCAAACCAACGACAGATCCTCATAATGCTAAGTTACTGAGTCCAGCTGGAGGTTACAAAGGGTATGGCTTAGCTCTTATTTTTGAGTGTTTATCAAGTTTAATGGTCGGGAATCCTCTTTTGACAAAAACTATCACCGGGCCGGGTTCTAGGCCCGGAGCACAGAATAGCTTTATTGCTGCTATCAATATTGATGCATTCACTGATCCGTTAGAATACCGAACCCATATTGATGAACTTACTTCGGCCATGAAAGGGTTACCAAAAATTGAAGGGACCGATGAACTTTTTGTACCAGGAGAGCCAGAGGAGAGAGTTCTTAAGGAACGTTTAAAAACAGGAATTCCTCTGCCGGCAGCAACCCGCGAAAAACTTAGTGAAGTAGCTAAAAAGTATGAAGTAAAAGTTCCATGGGAAGATCGTTAGGCATAAAAGCTTATATCCTAAAGAGATAGTAAGTGAAATGGTAGCGATTTGATAGGAGGTTTATAGTATGGAAAATAATTATGGATATTCTGAAGATGGCTTGAAACACTACACGAGTTATCGAGTTAACGAACCTATAGTTGTCGATGGCAATCTTGACGAGTCGTCATGGCAGGTAGCTCCTCGGTCTCCACGGTTTGAGGATTTAGAGGAACCAGAGAGGCCAGCTTTGTTTGATACCCAAGCAGCAGTATTATGGGATGATGATTATTTGTATGTTGGTTTTTGGCTTGAAGAACCTGATGTGAGAGCAACCTATACTAACCGTGATTCGATGATTTGTGACGAAAATGATGTTGAAGTATTTATAGCAGGGAAGGATGGTTACTACGAATTTGAAATGAATGCTCTGGGTACAATAATGGAAAGATTCTATGTCTGGCAAGATGCCTATATAGAAGCAGGTTACAGCACATTGCCTGAATTTGATCTGCAAGGTACTAGCTTAGTAGATACGCTTGGTGGTACCAAAACTGGACATGCTCATCCACGTGGAAGGCGGTGGGCGTTTCGTGAATGGGATATGCCAGGATTGAAGTGGGCTGTAAAAGTCGATGGAACTATCAATGATCCTAGTGATAAGGATAGAGGTTGGACAGCCGAGATAGCGTTTCCGTGGCAGGGCTTGAAGAATTTGGCGGATGGACGTTCATTGCCAGCTGAGGAAGGAGATATTTGGCGGATGGATTTTTCCCGTTTTCAGTGGATAGAAGAAGCGGGTATAAAAGCTTGCCCAGGATGGGCCTGGACAACCCATGGCATTTATGATTCGCATATACCAGACCGGTTTACTATTATTCACTTTACGAAAAAAGTTGTCGGAACGGAAGGAAGTAATAATGACCACTAAAAATGAAGACGTAAGGAGTAAGAGTTCGCGATATCTTTGCGGTAAAGCACTGGATACTCTTTTGATTGATGGTTGTTTACAAGAGCGTTCGTGGATGGAGGCACCCCGTTCACCTTGTTTTAGTGATCACACAGGAAAACGTCCATTATTTGATACTTATGCCTCTCTAGTATGGGATGACCGATACCTCTATGTTGCTTTCTGGCTTGAAGATCACGATATACAAGCAACTCAAGAAATTAATTCTCTCGATGTTCGGCAGGATAGCCACGTCGGGGTTATTTTTACTGGACAAGGAACTTACTATGATCTAGCTGTTAATCCATTTGGTGCAATATCCGAAGTTTTTTCGATCCACAAAAATACCTACAAGGAAGATCATCGTTATAGACAAGCAGAATTCAACTTGGCAGCACGTAGGCCTGAAGTTGTAGGTGGTGGCTCAGGGACAAATTATGATGCTATGCGTTGGGTCTTTTCCGACTGGAGGTTCTCTGGTTTACAGATTGGAGTACATCTAGATGGAAATCCGAAAAGAAGAAATAGTATCGATAAAGGTTGGTATGTAGAATTAGCTTTCCCTTGGGAAGGATTCAAATGTTTGTCCGGAGTAAATCAGAACTATCCACCTCCAACAGGGGAGCTATGGAAAATAGCCCTCCTACGAAGACAAAAAATAAATCAGCGGGGGCAAATATGGCAAGCTACATGGACGTGGAAACCGATAGAGTATAGTAATATCAGAGTACCAGAAACTAATTTGGAATTAGAATTTGGTACCTAGAATCTTAAGGTAACTATACTTATTTCTAATATAGATTTTAGTTACTTTTTAACCATAAATCCAGAGAAGAAATCATTGCCTTTATCATCAACCACGATAAAGGCGGGAAAGTCTTTTACTTCAATTTTCCAGATTGCTTCCATGCCAAGTTCGGGATACTCAACCACTGACACTTTACTGATAGAATCTTTTGCTAGTCGGGCAGCTGGGCCACCGATTGATCCCAGGTAAAAACCCCCGTTATTTTTGCAGGCATTAGTTACTTGGGCAGATCGATTCCCTTTGGCAACCATAATCATACTTCCGCCGGCTTTTTGAAATTCATCTACGTAGGTATCCATTCGGCCTGCCGTTGTGGGGCCGAATGATCCAGACGCGTATCCATCCGGTGTTTTAGCGGGCCCTGCATAGTATACACAGAGATCCTTAAAATATTGAGGGAGTTCTTCACCCCGGTCCAAACGTTCTTTAAGTTTAGCGTGAGCGATATCACGCGCGACAACCATCGGGCCAGTAAGTGATAGGCGGGTCGCAACAGGATAACGACTAAGGGTTTCCCGGATTTCTGACATCGGTTGATTAAGATCTATCTTGACTACCTCCTTACCAAGATTTTGATCTTCGATTTTTGGGAGATACTTGGAAGGCTCAGTTTCTAGTTGCTCTAAAAAGATTCCTTCACGAGTAATTTTAGATAAAATTTGGCGATCGGCAGCACAGGATACAGCAATAGCCACGGGACAAGAGGCTCCATGTCGTGGCATACGAATGACACGTACGTCATGGCAAAAATACTTTCCTCCAAATTGTGCACCGATCCCAATATCTTGACTCATTTTAAGCACCAAAGATTCCATTTCTAAGTCGCGAAAAGATCGACCAAGTTCATTGCCATGGGTTGGCAAAGTATCCAAAAACCGAGCACTAGCTAGTTTAGCTACTTTAAGGGAATATTCTGCAGAAGTTCCACCAACGACAATACCCAAATGATAAGGAGGACATGCCGCTGTTCCGAGAAGGCGGAGTTTTTCTTCTATAAAAATTAGAAAACGCTCAGGGGTAAGTAGTGCCCGAGTCTCTTGAAAGAGCATACTTTTGTTTGCTGAACCACCCCCTTTGGTCATGATCATTAACTTATATTCGTTGCCTTGGTCTGAATAGATCTCAATCTGTGCGGGAAGGTTATTTCGGGTGTTTGATTCGCTAAACATATCTAACGGTGCTTGCTGGCTATACCTAAGATTAGTTTTTAAAAAAGCGTTCATAGCACCTAGTGATAATGCTTCTTCATCATCTCCTTCCGTCCAAACCTGCTGTCCCTTTTTACCCATCATAATAATCGTTCCAGTGTCTTGACACATTGGCAAGATTCCACCAGAAGCGATATTAGCATTTTTTAGCATTTCAAATGCTACAAAACGATCATTATCAGAAGATTCTGGATCATTAAGAATGTCCCGTAGTTGAGCTAGATGGCCTGGTCTTAGAAGATGGGCACTGTCCCGGATAGCTTGATCTGCCAGCTGAGTTAGACCTTCCATTTCAATCTTTAAGATCTCTTTTCCTTCGAAATAGCCAGTGGAAACAAAATCACTGGTTAGGTGACGGTAAGGAGTACTGTCTTCGCCTATAGGAAGAAGTTTTTGGTAGACAAATTTATTCAATTATTATTTGCTCCTATGCGAAGTTTACTTCTGTAGTCTCAAAACAAGAACGTTTTATATTACATTCTGATGGTCCAACAATCTTTTCGTCCGGGCCAATTCCTGCTACAGACTGGATACACCAAAAAGATCTGCCTGGAGATTCTTCCCTTAAGGTTTGTTCATTCTTTTCAGCTGTATAAAAAGACTTAGTTCTCAAATATTGACAAACGGGTTGTGACATTACCCAATACTCCTTTACTCCGATTGACTCAAATAATTAAACTGTACATATTAATATCCCTAGATGAATTTAGGCATTTACAAAGCTAATTTTAGAACCATTTCCTTAACTAGGTTTTTTGCAATCTCCACCTTGTAACCATTATCAGGCATTGGTTTAGCATCTTCCACAGCAGCTTCAGCAGCACTTTCTGCACGTGACTTTGTTATCTTTCGACCTCTAAGATACCTTTCAGCTTCGAGAGCACGCCAGGGGATGGGAGCAACTCCACCTAGAACAAGGCTCGCTTTTGTGCATACACCGTTTTCAACAGACAATTGTCCTGCTAGGCTCACGAGAGCAAAGTCAATCGAATCTCGTTCCCGAACTTTCAGGTATTGCCCCTTACTATTTACTTCTGGTTTTGGTATTACTAATTCAGTAACAACTTCATTTGGTTTGAGTATATTCTCTCTTCGTATATTTGTTTCCGGCAGTGTAAAAAAATCATCCATTAGAATTTCTTTTTCTCCAGTGGGTCCCTTTATTCTAACTTTAGCCCCAAGAGCCATCAGTGCTGGTGCAGCATCTGAAGGATGAACAATATAACTTGGTCCAGACCCAAAGATAGCGTGGTAAGTATTAATACCTCCTACCGCATAGCAACGAGCGCCTCCTTTTTTTAAACACGGGAAATCTTCGCTACGGTAGTACCAGCAACGAGGTCGTTGGAGAATGTTTCCAGCAATAGAGGCCATATTACGAATTTGTGGTGAGGCAATTACCGAAATAGCCTGGTGTAGAGCCGTGTAATCATGTTTTATAATGGTATTGGTTAGGAGATCTGTTAGGGAAGTCATCGCACCAACCCGTAACATGTTCTTATCCTCCTGAATATAGGTCAATCCATCAATAGTTTTGAGGTTAACCACACGTTTGGGAACAGTACTGTAGTCTTTCATTTCTCCTATTAGATCGGTCCCACCAGCCATAAGGACAGCGTCGTCCCACGAACGCCCTAAAAGGGTTGGAACCTGTTCTAAGGAAGTAGCATTAATATAAGAAAAATTCTGCATGGTTTATCCTCTTTGGGCTTTAGCTATACCGTCTAGTATTTTATCCGGTGTGAATGGCATTTCTCGGACACGAGCACCACAGGCATCATAAATGGCATTAGCAATCGCTCCTGGTGTTGGAATTGTCGCTGGCTCCCCGATCCCAATAACACCACGCTCTGGTTCATTATATTGCAATATCTCAATTTTAGGGACATCAGCAGAACCTATGATTTTGTAGTCTACCATATTAGCGTTTACCATATAGCCTGTGGCATGGTCCATAATCCGATTTTCATAAAGGCCATAACCTATTCCCATTAACACTCCCCCATTAACTTGACTCGACCATGTCAATGGGTTTAAGATTAATCCACTGTTATGGACGGCCACAACTTTTATCACTTTGACTACACCTGTCTCAACATCAACATTGACTTCTACAAAGTGGATCCCAGGCACTCCACTATCTGAATAACCGGGTAACCATTGGCCATGGAAGACAATAGGTCCATCATTAAGTTGAGCAGTTGCCTGAGTCCAGGTCATGCTTTTGGAAAGATCGTTTTGGACATAAATTTTGCCATCTTTAGCAATAAGGTTTTCAGGCTTCACACCAAACTTAGGAGCTATTTTTTTGAATAATTCTAGTTTGGCTAACATTGTTGTCCCTTTTATAGCAGGTGACACAGAGGCAGTTGTAGTACTTCCACCACTGCCTCCTGAGAATGGATAGGTAGTATCCCCAATCCGAACCGTAATGTCTTTTGTATTAAGCCCAAACTCTTCCGCTGCGATCATGTGTACGAAAGTCAAAGTTCCAGTTCCAATATCCTGTGTTCCGCACTTCACTTCGACACTGCCGTCCGGATTTATAGTACATTCAGCCTGAGTCTGTCCACCCCCTCCACCCCACCTACACGAACCCATTCCAATTCCTGATTTGATACGATTTCCTGTAGTATCTAATTTGTAAGACTTTTTGGTTTTCCAACCTATCTGTTTTGCACCCATCTCCATCATTTTGAGTCTAATATTATTAGGGTCATTCTTCTTTCGGATCTCTAGGGGATCCATTCCTAGTTTTTCAGCCAGCTCATCCAAGATAGAATCCATAGCAAAAGCTGCTTGGGGATGGCCGGGAGCCCGCTGAGCGGCCATTGGTCCAGCGTTTGTATAAACGCTGGTTTGTTCAACTCGGTAATTGGGAATATCATACAGATAAGGTGTGCTCGGGATGGTAGCACTGCCAGCGATGCCCGGTGTCCCATAGTTTGAGCGTTCGTATGCTGTTAGCTTACCATCTTTTGTTGCTCCTATTTTTACATGTTGGACAGCCGAAGGCCGGTTTCCAGTCGTTAAATGTTCTTCTTTTCGAGTTAACATCAGTTTAACGGGTAATCCTGATTTTCGGGCTAGTAAAGCACAGATCACTCCCTCGCGCCGAGCACCAAATTTAGCCCCAAACCCTCCCCCCATATATTCGGTAATAACCCGAACATTGGTAGCTGGGATTTTAAAATGGGTTGCTAGCTCATCTCTAACACCAAATATCCCCTGTGTAGAAGCCCAAACTGTCAACTGATCGCCTTCCCATCGACATACATTTCCGTGGGGCTCCAGTGCTATGTGGGATTGTACTTGGCAGCGGAAGGTAGCTTCCACGGTTGCATCCGCAAGTGCGAACCCCTCTGTTATATTTCCTTGCTCTCGAATTTGCGGTTCAGTAACATTGCTCCGATCACTATGTACCTTTGGTGAGGCTTCATCTAGTGCGATATTTTCATCCACAACAAATGGGAGAATTTCATATTCGACTTCAATTGCACGGATAGCATCTTCGGCAATCTGGGGTGTTGTCGCAGCTACAGCTGCGATTTCCTGGCCTGCATACAAGCATTCCCTTGAAAAAACGGCAGGATCTTCTCGGGGCAACAAAATTGTTTTAACTCCTGGCAAAGCAGCAGCTTTCGCTGCATCGATAAGTTTGACCCGGGCCCTTGGATGACTTGATCTTAAAATTCGCCCAAATAACATCCCTGGTAGGTTAATATCAGCAGTATACTTGGCTCGGCCAGAAACTTTATCAACTCCATCAACTCTGATATGACTCTTGTTAATGTAATTATTCTTAGACACATTACCCCAACCGCCATCACCAGTATCGGGGACTTCTATTTCAATTTCTTTTGGCTCACCATTTTCCTGGATGGTAATTTTTACTTTCTTCATCTTTTGCTGCATTGCTTCAACCTCCATTCCGCATTTTTTTTGCAGCGGAATTAACAGCTTCAAATACATGGGGATAGGTACCACAGCGACAGATGTTTCCCGATAATCCTTCTTTAATCTCTTCTGGGGTAGGATTAGCATTAGTTTCTAGGAGAGCTTTCGATGACATAAGAAAGCCTGGAGTACAGAATCCACACATAAGAGCATCTTTTTCAATAAATGCTTCTTGGAGAGGATGGAGTTCTTCGCCGTCGGCTAGTCCTTCAACGGTCTCTATTTTTTTACCATTGGCATCAAGAGCTAGGGTCATGCAACTAAAAACGAGTTTACCATCCAATATAACTGTGCAAGCCCCGCATTCCCCTCGGTCACATACAACTTTGGGTCCCGTAATATCAAGCTTATCTCGAAGAGCATCAGCAAGGGTATTTCGAGCTTCTACCTGAAGGTTGTGGGATTGGCCATTTATTTCCAATCTAAGTGTCGCTGTCAATAAACCATCATCATCTGAGGGTGTGGGAGAACTATCACCTGTAGCAAAAGTAGCAGCAGGAGTCACAGCAGCAGTAACCACACCAGCCCCTGCTCCTTTTAGAAAACCTCGTCGAGTTAAACCGTTGTTTAAATCATTTTTCGACGTGTTTGATTTGTCTGTTTCAGTTTTATTTTTTCGATTAACCATAGTCGCTTCCTCTTTCGAGAGGGCTATTTGAACATAACACGGAGTAGATTCCATAGAACAAGGGGGGCAATAATAGGTAAGATCGATAGCTCATCAATTCTAGTCAAGTTCTTTATTAGTTGAGGAAATAAAAAATAGTATGTGAAATTCATTTATTAAAACCAGCATTTTCTCTTGCAACATTGCCCTATTTAAATATAGATTCATTGGTTAATAATCTTCCTTTTGATTGGGCATATAGATGGAGAGAAGGCATGAAGCGGCATACCTTTCTTACTATGGCCGGTGCAGCAGCAGCCTCAATAGCTGGAGCGGAATTTTACCTTCGTCGCCAAGATCATGCTGAAAACCGGAATAAATGGTTTCACGAAGAATACGATGGTGCACACCCTTACATAGTATTCCATAACCGAAGTGGTTGGGAATTAATGCCAGGTTATAATGTAGCGGGTATCAGGATAAATGACCATGGCTTCAGAGGAGAAGAATTATCTCAGCACAAAGACCCTAATTCAGTTCGGATTATGTGCCTCGGAGACTCGTGTACATTTGGTGCTCCCGGAGATGATTCTCCTTATCCCCATCAATTAGAAAATCAGTTGGGGAATATGGGGTTAAATAGTACTTATCAGGTCATCAATGCAGGCGTTGATGACCATGCTACAATAAACGCTCAACTACGTTTACCCCGTCTTTTGTCTTTTAAGCCCGACATACTTATTGTTTACATAGGGTGGAATGATATGTGGGCCGGAAATCCAAGTCACTATCCTGATATGCGTCGGAGAACTAAATCATACTGGCACTATTCTAATGATGGCAATACAGGAATGCGATTGCTAGATAAATTGAAAAAGTTTCTAGAATTAAATACATCGTTGCCCATAGTTTCCTTTGATCTCAAGGATTTCAAACCAGCCAATTTTGAGTATAATTTGCGCAAAATTATCCGGGCAGCTAAGAGTCGCAAGGTGCGTGTTGTATTAACAACCCTACCGTCACCCATCTGCCAAGATAAAACGGCCTCTTCCATACAAAACCTAACCAAGCTACGTTATCCTACCTTTTTAGAACATGGTGACGTTGAAAGTCTCAAAAAGCTCTACGATATCTATGACTTGTCTATCCGACAGATGGCTATGGGAGAAGATATAGATCTTATTGATCTGAACGAAGCTTTCACAGGAGTCGATATCGACAGCTATTTCTCAGATACCTGGCACCCCACTATTAAAGGTAGTAAAGTCATAGCAAAGGCACTGGCTAAGGGACTAAATAAGCGAAATATTGTAGAGTAATCTATCTTCGTTGAAATAATTTAATATGGACTGATGTAAAAGATATCTGTTTGGGTTTGTTTGAACGATCTATTAACCCCTGATTAATTCGATGGTTTTTATGGCTCTAGACATCCCAAGTCGTATTTATTTCGCTTATGCTTTCGAATGTCGCTACTTTCCAAAGGCACCTCGAATAAATGGTAGACTTGATGATTGGTATCCAGAGTATTTGGTGCCAGACCTTAGTATAATGGAGGGACGACCTAAAGTAGCTGAGGTTTATATGGGTTGGAACGAGGATGGTTTATATTTTGCTGTGAAGGTAAAAAAACGTCAGCCAGTCCGATCTTATTTTGATCGTCATTGGGCTGGGGACAGTTTGCAAGTATGGCTCGACATGCGAGATCTTAAGTCATCTAGAAGAGCAAGCCGATATTGTCACCAGTTTAATTGTCTCCCTACCGGTGGTGGTGCTAATAAAGATGAACCTATAGTCAAACCTTCGCAAGTGGATCGTTCTCGTGAACGATGGACAATGCCAGATCCAGAAATACTAACAATTGCTTCAATAATATCAGACAGTGGTTATAGTATCGAATTATTTTTACCCAAGGAAGTTCTTAATGGCTATGACCCTGTTGAATTTCCTCGTTTGGGGTTTACCTATTTTCTAAACAATTCAGAATGGCCAACTCAGTGGTGGAGTGCGGGCCGTGACCTCCGTGTACATATCGATCCAAGTACTTGGGGAACAGCAGTTTTAAGTAAGTAGCGCGAATAAAGAAATTGAGTGACCATGATAAAAATCAGCAGGCCATTTTTTATCTTTCAGAGATATTTTAATTTAAAAACAGTGTCAGTACTGGTTTAGGCTCCTGGCTGACTTATTCTCTGAATAATATTTTGCGCTGAGGAATTCTATTTCATGCTCATCCCTAGTAAGGAGATTAAAATGAGGAATGAACCCGCTAGTAGTGTTACGGACCATACTAATATATCAAGAAGAGGTTTTTTGAAAGGAACTTTAGCTGGTGCGCTGTCAGTAGGAAGTTACGATGTTTTAGCTCAAATAGTTGGAGGGTCTTCAGTAAGGGGTTGGGGTGTACCAAGTGGTTTAGTCCGCCTAGATAGCAATGAGAATGCCCTTGGGCCATCTCCCAGGGCTTTGGAAGCAGTCGCTGGTCAAATTTATAGTATTAATCGGTATGGTAGGAACCCCGACCTTCTTGGTAAAATTGCCCGACGACATGGGGTGCCTGTTGTAGAGTGGACTGATAGTCCGTTCGAGCCAGCTTCTAATGCTTGGATTGCTGTCGGAGCAGGTTCATCAGAATTACTTTTTGCTATCGGACATAGTTTCCTTCGTGAGGGGCAAGAGATTGTAGAAAGTCTACCAGGGTTCGGATTTATGACTAACTTGGCTGCTTTACAGAATGCCAAGTCGGTAAGAATACCTCTTGACGGTAATATGCGGCCAGATCTTGTAAGAATCAGTGAAGCAGTTAACGAACGAACATCTTTGGTGGTAATCACGAGCCCTGGAAATCCAACAGGTCAACTTACCCCAATCTCGAAATTAAAATCATTTGTTGAATCTATTCCACGACAAGTATTAATACTTGTTGATGAAGCATATATCGAATTTGCTGGAAGAGCTGAAGACCGGATTGGTGCGGCAACTCTCACTGAACATTATCCGAATGTAATTGTAACTCGAACTTTTTCTAAAATATATGGATTAGCTGGATTACGGGTGGGATATGCAGTTGCCCAGCCAGAAATCATAGAAGCCGTTAATAAACATCGGGGCAATACGCTAACTGGATTATCCACCCACGCTGCATCTGCCGCTTTGGATGACGAAACTCATCTTCGCCGATCTCGGGAAACGGTTATCAAGGGAAAACAATATTTATATGAACAATTAGACTCGATAGGTATAGATTATCTGCCTAGTGAATCTAGCTTCATGATGATTAATGTCAAAACGGATGTAGATCAACTAGTACTGAGATTAAAAGAAGAACACAATGTACTAGTAGGTAACGCCAAGCTACGTTGGGGGATTGAAGGTTGGATTAGAGTCACAGCAGGATCACCAGAAGAAAATGAAGCTTTTATCACCGCTTTAAAGATGGTGTTGGTTAAGAGTTAGTAAAATATTACTTTCCCCCTGATATGGCAGTGGATAATCCGACAGTACTTCAGCTAAGAACATTTTTGGTAGATTTTAAAAACCTTAGGTGTTTACCATAATACTCCAAAGAGTAATCCTCCAGCAATGGCTAAGTATCCCAGAGCTAGTATGCCTGGCTGTTGAAAAAAACGGAGCCTACCAGCCGAAAGGGTGGCTGGAAAAGCTCCACGTATTGGAGATTCTGCAAGAGTTTTTTGCAACCATGTACCATTTAATGCTTCCAATCGATTCGCCATACGTGCTCTTATAGCGGGGATGTTATTCTCCCGAGCGTATATTAATCCTTCCAAGTCGCCATCTGAGACAGGTCCACGCCAGAAAGTTAAAACAGTCGACATTATGAACATTCCGGTAGCGGGTAAAACAATATTCCATAGATAGGTCCACCAAGTATTAGTATACCAAATTGGTAACTCCCATCCCAAATTTTCGCTCAGAAGGGCAGAAATTCCGTAGATTAAGCCAATGAGCAGACCTACAATACCAGTCGACCTGTGAACACGGGTAAATACCCCCATTAGAATAACTGTCATAAGTGGAACAGCTATAGCTCCTGCAAGCTTGAGGTAGAATGCAAGCATCCCTTGTTGGATAAATGGTACGTACGCGAATCCAAGAGCTATGATAAAGGGGGCAGTAATACGACCTATTTTAGTGTAATGAGCGTCGGTAGCACGCTTGACAATAAAACGGGCATAAATATCCCGGACGAAAAGGCTAGAAATTCCAATTCCAATAGAATCAAAGGTCGAAAATCCTCCAGCAATTAATCCGGCCACCACCAATCCTATGAGGCCAGGGGGCAAATAAGTTTGGACCATTAGGACATAAGCTTGGTCAATAGACTCTAAATAAGGAAAATCAGCTCGAGCCATAGGCCCCATAGTAATATTAAACCAGAGACAAATAGCCGTCGCAGTACTTGCCACTACTGCAGCCATCTTGATATCCCACTCGGATCGCGCTCCTAGAAATCGTATAGTTTCATATTGGTTAATTACAGCATACATAGTTAGAACAACAATAAAACTGAATATAACTACTAAAACTGGAACCCCAGGTGGTGAATAACCACCAACATGTAGCAGTACCTCTGGTAATTGCGGATCAACTGTGGCTAGGCGTTGGTTTAATCCAGTCCACCCGCCCCCCCGGACCCAAACTACAATCCAAAGGATGAAAGACCCAACTATCATAGAGATACTCTGCACCGCATCGGTAAAAACCCCAGCCTGTAGTCCGCCTCTAATAATGTAGAAAATTGCTGAAGATGCAATCACTACTACTACTAACCAACTCCCTGTGGGTGAAAACCCACCTAGAATACTTAGCACCAGAAACATTGAGTAGAAAATATTAGCGAGGACGTTTGTTCGAGATTGTATGTTAATCAGGACTGCCATGACACGTACCGAGGGGCCGAAGCGAAATTCGAGCCATTCCGCGTTGGTAAAAACTCCTGAACGGTACATAGGGAGGATGACAAAAAAGCTGAGAACGAACCACCCGATGGCAATCCCAAGCCACCATTGTGAAAGCTGGGAAAGGCCAAATTGATAAGCACCCCCGGCAATAGCTACATAATCTCCACTATCTACAGCAGTACCGAAAGCTGAAAGTCCAATAGCCCACCAAGGCATAGATTTTGCTGCTAAGTACCAATCAAAACTATCATGCTTTTCTCGAAAGGCTAATAGACCGTAGAGAACAATACCGCCGTTGATGACAAAAATAATAATCCAGTCAAAAAGTGTCATGTTATATTAGTTAAAAAGGGTTGCGAAATTTTTCCTTGTTATTTTGACAAGTCAGGTTAAAGGTCCATAGATCAGTTCTTGGGTAAATGGTAACCTGGTTTTTTTACAGAAATTCGATATAATCCTTTCCCAGCAGTAATATAAAGAATCCTATTATGATTGCCTCGGCCAAAACCAACATTGGTGGGAAGTACTTTAGTAGGAATGAAGGCACGTTCTATACCTTGCGGATCCCTTATAGAAATACCTGGCCGTTGGACGTTACGTTCAGCTACGTATAGGTTCCCTTCAATATCTACTACTAAGCCATCAGGGCCATCTTCAGGCAAGTAATTTACGAGTACACGCCTAAAGGTAGCGGTTCCATTCTTTTTCAGATCATATGCTAATAGAGCCATCCTTCCTTTTGTTACGGGTATTTCCGGAGTAATTTTCCCAAGATCCATAGAGCCGTTGTCGTTACTGACCACGTATAACGTTTTTTGATTTGGTGAAATAGCCACACCATTTGGTTTACCAGCATCTGTAATGATACGGTGAATCGATCCATCTATATCAATACGGTATACAGCCATAACAGGTTGCTCCACAGACTCGTAACCAATATACTTTGGATCGCTGAAGTATATCCTGCCCATTTCGTCAATGGTTATATCATTAGGGGCGTTAAGAGGTCGACCATTGTACTTAGAGGCAAGGATATAGGATTTACCTGTTGTCATATCTGTGCGTGTGATGCGACGTCCACCATGATCAGCTCCTTCAGCCGCAATCAGTCGCCCTTGGCCATCAAATTTGATTCCATTTGACATACCACTTGGTGATCGGAAGATAGTTGTCTTGCCTGATTGCGGATCGAACCTCCAAATATGCCCAGCTTCTACACCATCCGGTCCAGCTGATGTTGTAAAAGTAATATCACTAAAATAGATCAACCCATCAGGCCCTTCAGCTGGGCTTTCAGTCAAAACTAATCCATCATTGAATAATCTTTCCAAGCGGGCCTCAGGTGAGATGTATTGTGTGTCACCGAATGGAGGAGGTGTTTCTTGGGTTGTTACAGAAACTGATGTTAACAAAATCATCGACAGAAATATAAATTTTAAGAACATTTTGATAACTCCTTTACTGGCGTGTTCTAATGATTATAACCTCAATCGGGTGAAGTAATTATCATTAACGATTAAAGAACCACGACAGGAATTTTTTGATCAACATGGGGTATTATGGAACGTTATCTGATTTTATAATTACCGTCAAGTAAATTAGAAAAGATCAATGACAGCAATATTTTGCAAGATAGATACCTCTTTAATAATGGTACCCACTCAATAGTTATATTACTAAAATAGCCTGTAAACTCAATACTCTATAATTATACTTTTCACAATTTTTTCCCCATACGCCAGTAGACAACGATGGTTTCTGCGACAAATCCGGTAAAAAGAGCTGCTACACCACAGGTTGCGCCGTGAAAGCCGAATAGCATTAAAAAGTTCACGACAACTACTATAGCCAATACACGGGCTGGTCCACTTAGGGTGATTGTACTAGTTCTGTGATCTCGTAGGGCAATTCCATGCAGGTAGGACCTGATTGTTACGGCAAATGGGAAAAATGAAAATATTATCAAAGGAACAGTACATTTTATTGCTAAATTATGACTGACTCCAATGAGTGTTTCGAGTAGGAAAAACCTAATAGGAGTCCAGAACATCAGAACCATGAAGATAAAAGCTAAAAATCCACAAGCCACCGTAAAACGCCGAATAAAACGGGTGTCAGGGTCGAGTTTCTGGAAAGCTGGAGGTAGATTCTTGAGTTCATTAAGCCATCCATAAGGTAGATGTGCTAGGGCATAAACAATAGTAAGAACAGCCAGCCCTTCAGTGCCTTCAATCCCACGGGCTACAAATAGGTTAATTATAGGACGACTCATAGCCTGTATGCCTATTGTTACAGCCAATGGCCAGTAGAAAGATAAGGCATAACGGGTGGTCAAAGGTAAAGAAGCTTGAATAGGCGTGCCGATTGAGGGATTTTTCTGTGGGGACTTTAATGTCTCATGCACAAAATGCCAGTAGGCGTAGATAATTACTAATAACTCTGTAATTAGACCAGCATAGGTGGCTATTATCGGTAGGAGGATCGGTTGAGATTGAACAGTTTTTGTGGGCAGGAATAAAATGACAGCAATGATGCTAACAGTGACTCCGGCCATCATGGAATAGCTAACTATATCAGTCCTACGTAACTGTAATAAAAGGCCTGATAAAAAACGTGTTAATCCAATAAGCAATGGGAAAGGAACTAAAAAACCCAGAGCTTTTCGAACAATTTTCCCGAGATCGGGGTCTATATCATGTAATCCATCAATGACTAAAACACCTATTGGTGTTAGGGAAAGACAAGCTAAAAGTATTAAGTGGATGATTCCAAAACCTAAAACACATCGAAAAACTGTGTTGAACGAAGCTCGGTCATGTACGAGGACCATCGACATCTGTCGTGTCTGATTAATAGTTCCACTCAAAAACGATGTCAATCCCCATGCTATACCATAGGCAGCCAAAGTTTGAGTGGGGTTCGGTATGCGTGCAATCCCGCCATTAGTTACTTGAATACCCAGTTCAAAAATTAATTCTGTAACAAAAAGCGGTAGGAGGAACCAGAAAAGAGTCCGGTACATATTAAAGTATTATAATATAATGCATCACAAGGGTCAAGTTTGAGCAGATCAGAGTATTGAGATATTCGAAAAGTATTAACTTTGTCGGGCATAATTGATAAATTACAAAATGGATGCAACATCCTCAATCTGGGATAAAAAGAAACCGTTAGACATACATAATTATGAAAAATAGCTTAATAGCTACTCTTTTGGAAGATACTTGTTAATGGACTAAGAATAGTTTATTATGGCCTATTCATTTTAAAGGCAGACCATTTTTACAAATGATCATGCATGAAAGTAATAATTTGGAAAATTCAATGGAAATAATCCCATCAAATCACTGGATTATTGGCTCCAATGGTGTTTATCATGGAACCCCCAGAAACTCATGGACTAGGGTCGGGGCTCAAGAATACGGGATTTCTAGCTTGATCCGTGAGCCAAATCGACTACTTGCTGGAGCGAGTTGGGGCAGTGGGCTTTGGGAATGGACTGAAAATTCGGACCGTTGGAAGCAACTCCATGATGAAACATTAACAGAAGTAATAGCTATAGCTTCAATAGGAGGTAATCCTGGTCTAATCGCAGGGTCACCATATGGTGTTGCTACGGGTTCTTATGATGAAATAGGAGCGGTTCGGTGGACCCACCACTCAGATACTCTCCAGGTAAATGAACGATTTACAAATGCGATTCTTGTTCACCCCCGAGATACTTCAACATGGTTAATTGGAACCGAATCAGGAGTAATAGTAACAACAAATTCCGGTTCAACATGGAAACAGACAACAATTACTGATACCCCTGTACGGGCTTTAATATACGGCCAGAATTTATTTTGGGCAGGTACTGATAATAAAGGAATTTGGTGCAGCGAGGATGGTATTCATTGGCTTTCCGTGGGCCATACAGTTGATGGCGGTGCGATCTTTGGTTTAAGTGAAGCGGGGAACTCTATCCTTGCCGGTACAGAGCATGGAGTAGCTATCGGAGATAGTTCAGGGAAGTGGAACCGAATGGGGCCTCGCTATCTTTGCGCTTCGGTAGCTTGTCACCCTAGGTCCTCTTTAAGCTGGTTATCTGGGGGAGCCCCCGGAGGATTATGGTATACGCAGGATGGGGGTGAATACTGGTATCAAATAGAAGGTTTTGTCAATGTACATAGCATTCTGGCACCGAGGGAAGCATGAGCAATATTATTCAGGAAACTTATAATGGCGAGGTAGATACTCGGGTGGAAAAAATAATCCGTTCAAGAGTTGCAACTAATATCGGAGGCCTCTGGGATCTAAATGCCCTTTTGAAATTTGAAGAGAACAATACACAAATAGATGCCCAGATAGTTCAAATAGTTAAGAAATCTTTATCTGATCAAACAGATGGATGGGGCGGGAGGCCTGCAGGGGGCCCTTTCCATGTTTTTCCTTGTGGAGCTCTTATTGCCCGATGGTCTGATCGGTTGCCAGAAGAAGCAATAATGATTATAAAAAATTTCATGATAGACGGAGTTTTGGAACGTGGTAATACTGAAAATCACTGGTTAATGTTCTATGTAGGTAGTCTTTTGGCCGCACAATACTGGTCTGGCGAAGATCGGATGTGGAATGATCTGTCACCGGAAGCTGTGAAGCGGGAGGCTACTCGATGGATCCTAGGTATGATAGAGCGTACAGCAGTAAATGGGCACCATGAATATGATTCTCCACAATACCATACCGAGCATTTGGTCCCGATGATTATTTTACTAGAGCATGCTGTGGATTCCAACTTACGCAAGCAGGTAGAACAGGTTTTGGCACTCTATGTAGCTGATATGGCTCTCGAATATTATTATGGGGCGTGGGCTGGAGCTCATTGTAGGGAAGGATATAGGGAAAATACATGGAAACGGTCTGGTTCAATTTCGGGATTACAGTATTTATATTTTGGTGATGAACCTTTTAATTCTATATATCACACTCATCCATTCTGCATACCAGCTGTTACAGCGAAATACCGTCCCCCTGCTCTTTTTGCAGAAATGGCTCTAGATCGAACCCGTCCTTACATAGTCAAGAAAACCAAAGCGCCACGTACAATTTATCGCCGAGTAAAAACTGAAGCCAAGCCTGTTCGAAAGTATACTTATATGAGTCCCTCTTTTGCATTGGGTTCGTCTCAAACAGGATTGCCTGGACCAGGATCAGGTCCTATTGATCTGATTTCCTGGGATCTGACTTGGCAGGGCGAAAACCAGGAAGCAAAAATCAGTTGTAATCACCCTTATCGAAGCCCTGAACGGTTTAGTGCTTTCTTAGTAGGGTATCCCCAACAGATTGGGCGCCAAATTGGATCGGACAAACCTTATTTGCAATGGCCAGATCGTCTATTTGGGGCATCGCCATATGAAAGAATAATGCAACACAAAGGGACTATTATCGTATTGTATAAAATTCCGCCAGATGATGAAACTCCCTATATCAATCTATTTCTCCCTCGTAACATTGCTTGGGTAGAACGCAGTGGATGGATTATGGGAGATACGGGGACAGGAGCTTATATGGCTCTTTTCCCGATAGGTCCCTATGAATGGACAGAAATCAGAGAAGCCGGATCAGCCCGTTTTCTGGCAAGTAATCCAAACCAGATTGACGGCTGGCTATTAAGGATTAACGATATTTATAGTGGGCTCATATTAGAAACCCAAGAATCAGAAGGCCATGAATCATTTGAAACATTTTGCACTAGCCGTAGTGCATTACAACCAGATGTAGAAAGTTGGCCTGAACAGAACATGGTCTCTGTGGATACGTTGGAAGGCTCTCGAATGGAAATGTCTTATGACAGTGTTCACAAGGTAGACGGTGAACCGATTGCCTATGACGATTACCCTTTGTATGGCGCACCAGGAGTTGATGCGCCCCTAGGTACAGGCAAAATGAAATTTTGTCGAGGAACCCATGAAATCAATTTGGATTTTTGTGTTGATAATTCTCAGCCGCTTTTACCCATAAGGGTCATTGGATAACCGACATATTAATTTGGAAATCCCTCTTTCTTAATTCTCTACTAATCCATCCCAAGCAACATCAGCTCCAAGTGTTCGAAGATTTTCAACGAAATTTGGATGAGCCCGCCTTATTGATTCAGCTCCTTTGATAATACTAGTGCCAGGTATACTGGCAGCTGTCATATAGAGAGCTACAGCTGCTCTGATAATGTAGGGTGCTTCAACAGTGGCTGGCTGTAATGGTAAATTGCCGAATACTATGATTCGGTGGGGATCGTTAATAACCACATGGGCACCAAATTTTCCTAGTTCAGATATCCAAAAAAAGGCTCCTTCGTAGACCTTGTTCCAAAACATGATAGAACCTTCCGCCCGTATCGCAAGAGGGATCATTAATGGCAAAAGGTCGGCAGGGAGGTATGGCCAGGGAGCTGCTTCAATTTTTGCTAAAATATTAGACGTAAAGGGGTTTTCTATTTGGTGGATTTGGTTTCCTTTGACTAGAGCAGTGTCATCTTCATATTCGATAATTACGCCTAGCTTCCTAAAACATCGGTTTATTAAGTCAAAATGTTGGGGGATAGCTGTTTTGACTCGAACTTCGCCACCAGTCATCGCCCCAAGTGCCAGAAACGTAGTGATTTCATGATGGTCTGGTGTTATGGTCACCTTGCCACCACCAAGTCGATCGACCCCCTGGATTTGAAGTATATTCGCTCCGATACCCTCAATCTGAGCCCCTAACTTGTTTAGAAAACGACACAAATCTTGTACATGTGGTTCGCATGCAGCATTTATCAGTGTTGATTTTCCTTCTCCTAAGACTGCAGCCATGATAAAATTTTCTGTGCTGGTAACGGATACATATTCCTGCCAGATCCGGTTTCCTTTGAATCGCCCCGTAAGTTTAAATTCTATAGGATCTTCTGATAAAACTTTAACTCCGAATGAACGTAAAACGTCAACGTGAGGATCAATTTCTCTCACACCAAGAGCACAGCCTTTGGTGTTTAAAAACTTGATTGAACTAGTACGATAAAGAAGACCTGGTAGAAGTAAGAGGGCGGAACGCATCCCTTCAGGCAGAGCCACTTCACCAGGTTCGACATGAAAGTTGGAATTGTTTATTTTAAGTATTCTTGTTGATCGATTCCAATCAATCTGGGATCCCAGAGCTTCTAAAAAGGAAACAATTTTTTTAATATCAGTAATATTAGGAACATTGTATATCGTTACAGTATCGTCGGTTAGGAGAGTAGCGCAGAGTATTGGAAGGACGGCATTTTTGTTCCCTGATGGAACAATTGTTCCAGAAAGTGGTTTGCCTCCTTCAACAACTAAACTAGCCATATGATTTCCCTATGAAGATATAATAACGTTTCTTTCATAATATATAACTTTGGTTATATATTATGAAAGAGAGTTATAAACAAGAAAACTTCTTATTGAAATAGTCCTCACTCCTAATATAACCCAGATCTTTTATAAATTCGAGCCAAGCTTAAAAACCAATAGTTCTTTAACTGGGGGAAATTCCACAAGCGCAATTTCCTGAAAGCTACCCGGGATGGGTTCTAATTTTGCTCGACTTAAAGTTATAGCTTGAGCAATTTCTGCCGGATTAATATTAATAGTTACTGTACAATGCGGTACCCAAAAATTAGGATAGTAGTGTGTCATAGCGAAAGTTTCAAAAATTTTTAGGTGTTGATGAAACTCCTTATGTACTGTTAGTAATTTTTGAGAAACTATAGGGGCTAAATATACAACCCCCTGGTTGCCCGGAAAGGTTCCAACACTATTAAGGCAGAATTCGAATGGTTCAACAGATTTGGCAAACTTATGCAGTTTCTCCTCAAACTCTTCAACATTAAGGCCATCATCATATACAGCCAGAGAAACATGAGGTCGGATATCCCGATCTGAAAGGGAAGGTTTTTCTAGCCTCTTAGCTAGAACATTACAGAAACGTGTTACAAACAGGGTGCTTTCATTATCAAAAAAGAGTTCGACCGCGTATCCCATAAGTACTCTCTTAAATCATGTTTTTAATAGTGAGTCGTCTATTCCAATTACTACTAGTTATTTAACGTGTTTAGTGGAGGGCCTCAATTATTTTTCTACTATTCAAAATAAAGTTCGGGCGAGACAAGTCAATAATCGTGACAAGGTTAAGTTATGAAACTAATATTATAAAACAGCTTTTCTTAGCAGGATAATAACACTTATCTATCTTGGAGAGGAATAATTTCCCTTCCCGATCAGGATTTGATAACCCACTTTGTAATCTTATTAGCAACCTGCAAGAGGTAGTACCTGCAGTTATCCCTAGGAGGTAGTAGAGGTGAAGATTACAGCGATCAAAACATTTGTTGGGACATTTAATAATCGTTCACGCGGATTAATAAAAGTAGAAACAGATGAAGGTTTGTACGGTTGGGGGGAGGCTTATTCAATAGGGCCAGATTTATCAGTCGAGCCAATCGCTAACTATATTTTCGAAATGATCAAGGGAGAAGATCCTCGTCGTATCGAATATATTATGCTCAAACTTTTTCAACAGTTTCGTTTCCCTCCAGGAGGAACAGGTCTTGCCGTCATATCAGCGGTAGATCACGCTCTTTGGGATATAAGTGGAAAAGCCGCAAATTTGCCCGTGTATATGTTACTAGGGGGATCTGTTCGAGACAAAGTCCGTGTTTACCATAGCATTGGGGGCAATTCTCCTGATGCTATCGAGCGAAGTCACTCATTGCACAGCGAATGGGGATTCACAGCTTTTAAGACCAGTCCTTACCAGGGTGATACTGAGAACGAACGCTGGGGCAATGTCTGCCATAACGCTGCTCAATATTTTGAACAATTGCGGCTAAATACCCCAGCAGAATGGGAGATAGCATTCGATCCACATGCGAAAATATTTGAACCGGTTAGAGCTTTACAATTGGCAAGCGCGTTGGAACCATTCGATCCTTATTTCTATGAAGAACCATTAAGACCCGAACATCTACCTGCGTGGTCCCGGTTGAGATCCCAAATGTCGATTCCTCTTGCTACCGGTGAATCTCTCTATACCCGATTTGAGTTTTTAGAACTTTTAGCAGCCCAGGGTGTTGATATTATTCAACCTGATGTGTGTGTCTGTGGTGGGTTGTTAGAAATGCGAAAGATAGCAGCTATTGCAGAAGCTCACTACGTTAGTATTGCACCGCACAACCCCATGGGGCCTATAGCGACGGCTGTTAATGTACATTTTGCTGCAGCGACACCTAATTTCAAGATTCTTGAGTACGTTCTTCCTATTCAGACAGAATGGGAAGAAATAGTTGTTGAACCTTATCTCCCTATAGGTGGTTATCTACCATTAAGTGATCTTCCGGGTTTAGGTATTGATGTGGATGAAATAGCTCTTCTTAATAATAAAAGGGATAAAGGAGTAGTGCATTGGCAACGGACTTGCCAAATTCGATCTGATGGTTCTACCGCTTATATTTGAGAATAATGAAATCAGCCCTGGCGGGTATAAGTTTGTTACTAAAATTCTGCTACGAGCCAATGTAATTGGTAACTCAATGGCATTTTATGAAAGCTAGGGCTGCAGTATATAACCATCCCTACTAGGATGCACTAGCTTACCTTATATAGCTTTTGGGTTGCCCAAAAGTCTCAACATAATAGCTTTCTGGGCGTCTAATCGATTTTCTGCTTGATCATAGATAATTGATTGTTCATGCTCAACCATATCTTCAGCTATTTCAAATCCGGGATGAATAGGCATGTCATGCATGATTTTCGCCTTACTTCCCGCAAGCATGGAGCTATTAATCTGATAAGGCATCATAATCTGACTTCGTTTTAATTTTTCGGTTTGATAGGCTGGATCATTAAATAATTCCATATCAAGCCAGGTATCTGTATATAAGTAGTCAGCTTCTTCAACAGCAGTTTGGATGTCCAATGTTTCTATCAACCGTCCCGTTTTGAAAAGCCTTTCTCTACTAGTTTCGTCAATAATTTTTTGTTCTCGAATTGGACAGACTAAAGTTAGGTGCAAGCCAAGGGGTGCAGCTATAGAGACCAATGAATTAACCACGTTATTGTATACCCCAATATAGGTAAGTCGAGCACCGCTAACACCCTGGGGTCGATCTTCAGCAATAGTTAGCATATCAGCTAATGCTTGGCATGGGTGATATAAGTTACAGCATCCGTTAATGACTGGAACCGTTGAAGCTTTTTCCATTTCTAGTAGATCTCGGTTATCTTTTAACCTAGCCATTATAATAGCTGCGTTTCTTCCTAGGTATCGAGTCTCAAATCGGACCTTGCTCAGGGTGAAATTAGTTGCCATCCAATCTAAGTTAATAGCATGCCCCCCCAATTCGGTCATCCCAGCTTCGAAGGAAACACGAGTTCGTGTAGAGGTCTTCTGGAAAATCATAACGAGGGATTTGCCTTGCATATTACTTTGGTAATCCCAACGGTGTTTCTTCAGATAACATGCTAAATCCAAGATTTCAACAATTTCATCATCTTTCCAATACTTCCAATCGATCAGGTGTTTGATAGCGAGGCCCATTGCCATATTCTCCATTTTCCCTATTGTTATTTGGGTTGTTCAAAGACCGTTGGGGGGATATCAGGATTTATTGTGACCGTCTGAATAGAAAATGTGTCAGCCTGTTCTCCGTTATGAGTATTTGTTATCCTGAAAGGGAGTTTCATACCGTTAATAACGCGATAATCACTTAGCATTGTTTCTATTAAAATTGGGCCTTGTTGTGAAATGTTTTGACGGGATATTTTAAGAGGTATCATAGTTTCTTTATCCAAAAATAGTTTAAAAGGATTCAGGTTGGGTGGTGTAATAAGTAGTACTTCAGTTTCTCTTCCCTCAACATGGTCGTTGCCAAGCGATTGGATCTGCATGTTTTGATTGTTTATGTGGCAGTAGAGGAAGATCAAATTATGCCATAGCCCCTCAGTCATAGAATCTTTAATTCTTGGTGGAGCTTGTTGGCGTGCTCCTGTAGGATCTATAATCCAAGCTTGGTTTCCTATCAAAAGCCTGGTAATTTTTCCCATTGGAGTTTCCATAATCAAACGTGCCCGATCAGGAAAAGAAACTAGTGAACGCAACTCTATAACTATCTCGTTTTCTGATCTTTTAATTTTAACTGTCGCGGTTGTCTCGATCGATTGTACTGATCCAAAAGCATCAAAACCACCCATGATCTCAGCTGAATTCCGGAGAATAGATCGGCCTTTAATTGAAGCTTGAGGCCCAGCATTCGGAACTTCAAGAAGTGGGGCGTTTATTCTTACATCAATCTCATTTACCGGACCCAGGAATGTCAATTCCTCATCAAAGGTTTGATCATTTCCTACAACTATGATTTGCGTTTTGTCTGGTTGTAAATATTTCCTAGCTACTCGTTGAACATCGGCGGCAGATACCTTTTCTACTTTATCCTTTGTTTTTTCCAGAAAATCTGGAGGGTAACCGTAATACTCATAAGTCATTTTTCGGTTAATTATTTCTCTTCGGGTATCAAAGTTGAAAACAAATGAATTCAAAAAACTTTCTTTAGCTAAACTTAATTCTTGTTCCGTTATTTTATCAGTCTTCATCCGTCGTATCTCGTTTAATAGTGAGCGAATAGCTTGACCAGTCGTTTCAGATTTTGTTATACATCCTACATAGAAAATACCAGGGTACGAGTAATTGGCACTGTAGGTGCCAAAAACAGCGTAGGCTAAACCTTGTTCTGATCTAACGTTACGAAAGAGGCGTCCGGAAAAGCCACCACTAAGTATATCATTCATAACCTGCAAAGCGAAATAGTCAGAATTATTCATCAGGCCACCTATATGGCCCAGAACTACAGTGCTTTGGTTAATATTTCCCCGGCGAATTAAATTTATAGAACGGTCAAATTTGTAATCAACAGGAGGGAACGTAGGACGCCTAAATCCCCCACTCTCCCATTTGGAAAAGGCTTCTGAAATCTGTTTTACCATCTCATCCGAATCGAAATCTCCCCATACTCCTAGCATGGTATTATTAGGGTGGAACCACTTTTGGTGAAAATTAATAAGGTCTTCCCTAGTAATTTCCTCAATAGTAGCATATTCAGAATGCCGAGCATAAACACTTTCAGGGCCATAAATCAGTTTACTAAATTCTCGGAACCCTATATTCGTGGGATTATCATTTCTTCGGGCTATAGATGATCGAGCAGAAATTTTTTCAAGTTCAATCTTATCATCGGGAAAAGCTGGATTCATAAGGATATCAGCTAGAATAGGTAAAGCAATATTAATGTTATTTTTAAGAACTGACATAGAGGCAAACCCAGAAATTCGTCCAATGCCAGTCTCCACTGATGCACCGATACTCTCTAAGGTTTCATCAATATCATCACCCGACATGTTTGTGGATCCCCCTGTTCGCATAACAGAACCAGTTATTCCAGCTAATCCAATTCTGTTTGCCGGTTCATTAACAGCTCCTACTCCTATTCGGGCGCTTAGGTTAATCATGGGAAGCCGATGATCCTCTACTAGATATAAAACAATTCCATTCCCTAAAACAACTCTGGTAGGGGACTGGGCTTGGATATCGTTGAGGGGTGGATATTCCAGATCCTTATAGTTGTGTTGCCCATAAGTTGATATACTGGGGAACAATCCGATCGCCAGTAAACTAAATATAGTACGGGTCAGACCAGTCCATCGCATGAGTTTAACTCCTGTGTTGCGGCAAAGGATATTTAAATAGGTCGTATTAGCGTTCAGTAGGATTGCTTCCCATTGTTACTATTGAAGCTATTGTTCGGTTATTAGTTACTAGATATTTATTAGCAACTCTTTTTATGTCTTCTGGGGTCACATTGTTTATTTGGTTTATACTGTGAAAAAGTTCCCGCCAGTCACCTTTCAAAACATGGAAATAAGCCATTAAAAGGGCTAACCCCATATTCGAGTCAAGTTCACGGATCAGGTTGACACGAGCCCGTACTTTAGCTCTTGCTAATTCCTGTTCAGATACATAATTGTTCCGAATATCGTCTATTGCTTGGTTGATAGCCTGTTCACAATCGTCCGCCGTATGATCTTTACTGGGGCGGGCATAAAACACCATCATATTCGGATACTTACTACCGGGAAAGTCGGTAAAGGAAGTTACATCAGTAGCTATTTTTTCCTCCTTTACAAGTGTTTTGAACAAGCGGCTAGTTCGACCATTCCCCAGAATATCAGACATAACATTGAAAACTAAATCATCATCGTGTTTAATATCAACCTTATGGTAGCCCATTAACAGAGCTGGTTGTGATTTGTCATTCATTACCACCCGGCGTTCCACTTGTTGTTTGGGTTCAATTGTTTCTACAGGTTCAGTAGGGGCTCGTTTAGGCAATCGGTCGAAATATTTATGAGCCAGTTTTTTTACGTGCTCAGGATCAGCATCCCCAGAGATAACAATTGTGAGGTTATTCGGTCCGTAATATTTTTTAAAAAAGTCCATAGCCTCTTGACGAGTCATAGAGTTTAAGTCTGACATATGGCCGACCGTTGGTTCACCGTAGGGATGAGCTTTATAAGCCGTACTAAGCATTTCCTCAACCAAACGGCCTATCGGACTATTCTCCGTACGCATTCGTCTTTCTTCCATAACTACATCTCGTTCGATGTAAAATTCTCGGAGGACTGGGTCTAAAAACCGACTGGACTCTAGTGCAAAAAATAGTTCAATTTTATTTGATGGTAGGCTATAATAATAACGAGTAGCGTCGACGCTTGTTGTTGCATTCAACCCTGTCCCACCGGCTCGTTCAATAGCCTGGTCCATTTCGTTAGACATAGCCAGTTCGCGCGCTTCTTTTTTTGATTTTTCAAAGATAGTCTGTAATTCTTTTATTCTCTCAGGGTTTGCGTGGGAACCTTGATGATATTCACTGCGGAGTTCATTATAAATTTCATCAACTTCCTTCATTGCAGCGTATTCTTTAATTAAATCTTTTGCTCCAACGGACGTAGTACCTTTAAAGGCCATATGCTCGAAGACATGAGCTAACCCAGTAATTCCTTTTACCTCATCTACCGAACCAACATCAGCGTACGTCAGTAGTGAAACTACGGGAGCTTCATGATTCTCAACCACTATAAAAGTAAGACCATTACTAAGAGTAAATTCTGTCACTCTTTTTTCAAAGGATTCCAGGTCCTGTGATTTTACCGAGGAAACGACAGAAAACATCATTATCGTCAGTATTATGGTCTGTATAAAACGGGTGATCATTTATGGGTCTCCAAATCTGTTTACTTATATGGCGGTCAAACTTGATAGGTAGTATTGTTGAATTCAATCAGTTGGTGTAATTTTTTGCCCTTTGTTAATCTCATCTAAATAAAATTTTACTGCCTTCTTTAAACCCATATCTAAGGCATCAGCAATCAATGCATGGCCGATGGAGACTTCTAATAGATGGGGTACTGTCCCACAGAACAACGCTAAATTATCCAGATTAAGATCATGCCCTGCGTTTATACCTAAACCAAGACTTTGAGCATATTTAGCTGCTCCAATAAATTTAGGAAGTACCTCCTGTAAATCCTCTGAGCCACCATCAAAAGCATTAGCGTATGGTTCTGTATATAACTCGATTCGGTCCACACCGATATCAGATAATCTTTGGATCTGCTCTATTTCTGGATCCATGAAAAGACTAACTCGACAACCCAAGTCTTTTAATTCTTTAATGATCGGTACTAGCCGACTAGTATCTTCTTTGGTATCCCAACCATGGTCCGATGTAAATGCTTCCGGTGCATCAGGAACCAAAGTCGCTTGTGTTGGCCTAACCTTGCGGAAAATATCCATAACCTGATGAAATGGATTACCTTCGATATTATATTCAATTTCTGGGTAGTCTTTCAGGATTTGAGCTAAATCATCCACATCACCTGGTGTAATATGGCGCTGGTCCGGCCGTGGGTGTATCGTAATTCCTTGGGCCCCAGCCTCAATAGCAGCCTGTGCCATACCTGTTACACTAGGTATTCCATGGGTCCGAGTGTTTCGTAGTAAGGCCACCTTGTTCACATTCACACTGAGTTTAACCATTTGTTTATCCCCCTCCCTAGAATTTCAGTCTAGGAAGGGATTTAATCAAATACTTTCTTGATAATTCTCTATTTAGACTCTAGCATTCTTAATTTTATAAAATGAGGAATTATAAATAATGTTACAATTACAAAAAGGATACAAACAAGTGTTGGGCCTGTTGGCCAATCTGTGGCTAAAGATACCACCAGGCCTATAATTAAAGAAATTATTGAAATACTGTATCCGAAAACTAACTTATTTTTGTAAAATGCTGCACCTATAGCAGGTAAAATTAAACTGGCAAAAACAAAAAATACCCCAGATAATTGTACGGATATTGTTATTGCTAAGGCAAAAATAAAAAAGAAATATCTATTGATAACCTTCTTAGTAAAGATAGCTGGTATTAATAAGATATAAGCGATGGCCGCCATGACAATTTGTTGCCAGCTGATCCATAATAGTTGGCCTGAGAGGAGGTTTTGAACTTCTTCCGCGCCGTGCGGGTGGTTTGCCAGCAAGAGTAAGGCTAATGACGAGGAAAACACATATACAGAACCTATAATGGCTTCTTGCAGTTTAGGTGTATATTTTTCAAACAACATAAAACCGTAGGCAGCAGATATAGCAAATAAGAATGCCATTAATTGAGTAATTATCAGATTTTCTTCCGAATGAAAATAAAGGCTAGCAACAATAACGCCAAGTCCAGCAATTTGTGCCACGGCTAAATCAATAAAAATGATACCACGCTTCATCACCTCCAAGCCAAGAGGAACATGAGTACATACAATCAGAAAACCTGCTAAAAAAGCAGGTAGTAAAATATAAATTCCGTCCAATGATTCTCCTCTTTCAAGTAGCACAGGCAACCAGCTAAAAATTGGCTGGTTGCCTGTGCAGAATTCATCCGTTAATTTCCAGTAATTGTCCTATCATATAATCAAATAGCTCATACAAATTGGTAGATTGGTTGTTGCCACCCACAGTATACGGAAACACCAAATTAGTTATACCAGTTTGTTGTGAAAGCCATGCGGATGCCTTAGGGTTTTCAAATGGGGTACTGATAATAATCCTTGCTGGCTTTTCTTTGAGTTGGTTAAGGAGATTTTTTAGATGAGATGGAGAAGGTGGTATTCCAGGCCTTGGTTCTAAAACGCCCACTTCAGACAAACCAAGCCAATCACTAAAATAACTCCAATTTTTATGATACACGACAATGGGCATATTTTTTAAAGGAGTACTTTGGCTTTCCCATCGACTGATAGCATTTAGCCATTTTATCTTAAAGGAAATAAGGCTTTGTGTATAAAAACTAGCATTCTTGTCATCAATTCGACCTAAACGAATTGCTAGTATTTCCGCAACTTTCAGTATATTATGCGGATTTAAATGTACATGTGGATTACCACCAGGATGTATGTCTCCTTGTGAGCGGTCTAAGATTGTAGGAACTTCTAGTAAAGAAGCATAATCTGAAGCCATAATGTTGCCAATTTGGCCTGGTTGAACACTTGACTTTGCCCTCTCAAGCAAGATAGGCAACCAGCCAATTTCTAGCTGGTTGCCTGTGCAGATTACCAAGTCAGCGTTGCGTATAGCAGCCAGAAGACTTGGTTTTGCCCTTATAAAGTGAGCATCAGAAAACGCATTTGTGGCAGTCTTAATATTAACGTTACTCTGCCCAATTTCTAATACTAAGGATGTCCATTCAGGTTCGCACGAAAACACATTAACTTTAGCGAACGTAGTAAGTGGGAATATTGTTAGGCCCCACAAAAATAAAAGCATACACAGTTTTTTCATTAGGAGTATCCTAGTATTTATGCGCACCATGCGCTCCAATACTCATAGTATATTGCAATATTAACTGGTTATCCGTCTGCCCTTTAGCAGTTTTATCGTTGTTATATTGAAGCCTTATGCGTGAAAATTCACTATTAGTCCAGTCAGCCATTATAGAGTGGATATAAGGATTATGCCCCTCACTATCTAAATCAGTCCCAATTAGTCCAGTAGGAGTCCCAGGGCTTCTCAAGGCTGTGTAGCGATAGCCTACACGCCATTGTTGTTGAAACTTATAAACGCTCTGTGCATACCAGCCACTTGCACTGTCATCGAAAGCAACATCATATGCGTTGCCTCCTTCGTCATTATAAGTCCCTTGCTCACTGCGGAAAAAAACTTCACCTTGTAGTATTAGTTCTTTATTCCTTTGGTTTCCTGTTGGTGCCCATGTATATCGGAAGTCAACAGCGTATAAATCACTTCTACCATAAAAACTAATATTATGTTCATTGCTTTCACGACCTCTGACATTACTTCTGAGCCAATAACCACCAATACGCCAGGTCTGATTCATACCGATATCACCACCAAGACGTGCAAACAATGAATATGCACTAGCTCCTTCCTCAGTATGGTTGTCTTCCTCATGATGGTCGTCTTCCTCATGATGGGCGTCTTCCTCATGATGGGCGTCTTCCTCAGTATGGGCGTGATGTTCATTACTAGAATTCCCTCCGGGGAAATCAGCTCCTCGGAAAGCACCACCACCAATTTCAAAATAAAGTTGTGTCGGGAAAATAAATGAAGCCTCTATCCCATCATCATTAAATGCTTGATTCAAAAACGCTCGGTAGGGTAGGGGCCTATCAGCAAAATCATCAGTATGGGCGTGATGTTCATTAAGGTAGCCCAGCGTCCAAAAAGCACGACCAGCTTTTATACTTAAACCAACAGGTAAATTGAACCCAGGCGATGTTTTAATATAAGCTTCTTCGAGCTCAACATGATCTGAACTACCATGACTTGCTATAGCAGCCGTCAGACTACCTGTAAACTTATCATCAATGGACGCGGAAAAGTTAAGTTCAGAATGATCCACAGCTAACCCTTCAGAACCTCTCTCACCTTCATGTCCAATACCAAAACCTTTAATTTCGGAATCGGATTGGCTATAGGCTGAATATTTACCGTTTAGAATAATACCGATGGATGGATTAAATTCATTGCCATATATTTTTCGGTTGCCGGCTTGGTCAACTTTACTGCTAACTTTTGCCGCCTGATTTGCTATTTTAGATATTTCCCCTTCATTTTCTGATAAACGTATCTTATTGGCAATACGATTTTTATTTAACTTGTCACCATAGGTTTCAATAACTTCTTCTTTGTTAGAGGCGAAGAGCGTTGAGGTGCTTACACTTAATGTTATAGCTAACCCTATAGCTCCAGCAATACTACTTTTAAATAAGAAATAACTCATTTTAAAATCCTAAATAGTTTTGTAGCCCCCATAGAGTCGGTAACTACAATAACGGGAGGTTATACAACAAAGTTAAAAGAGAAATTGTTCTTCTTAGGAGGTTAAAGGAGGAGCCCGAGGCTGGGCTAATAATTGTTTGTCAGCAACTAGCAATGGCTTAGATGTAGGCCAATATGCAATATCATCCCCTGCAAATGAAGAAGATAGAGAACTTAAAACTGGGGTGATAGCACTGAAATTATTGGTAGCTAAACAATCATCACATAGTTGAGAATTATGTTCGTGATCTAGGCGGTCATGGTGGGCCGTTTCCAATATAAATGAGGCTTGACCTGCCAAAAAGACTAGAAGAAATATTAGTTTATATAACGGTCCGAAGTTTTTTAAAGTCATCATAATATAATGGCCTAATTAGGATTTCGTTGATGCGCAGAACCATGTTGGCCAACATATAATATGTTTATGTCCTTTCTGTCAATCTCCATTTTCCCAAATCCAATTATTTTAGGCTCTCATATCACCCTTAGGTTTTATTGAGGTATCCAAGGGGGCAATGATCCGTGCCCTGGTAGTTGGATTGATCGAGCATAATTAATAGCAGGATTTTTCATTACTTCTTCTATAGCCTTATCGGGCGGAATATCATCCAAGTTAAGTACTCCCACAGCCTCACCTCCAGGAAGATTTCCTAGTCTCCCAACAGCCATCTGAGCAATATTTACTTTATGTCGTCCAAATGTATCTCCAATAGCACCAATAATACCAGGGACATCATTGTGATTGAAGATCAGAAGGTTGCCATCGAGGTAGGCTTCCATTCTATGTTCCCCTAGCCGGATCAATCGCGGCATGTTATTGCCAAAAATTGTTCCATCGGCTCTGCAGGTCTTATTCCCATAATCAATTTCTGCACTGATCGCGGAACTAAACATACCAGCTGTAGTTCGGGTTTCTTCAGTAAGATGAATTCCTCGTTCCTGGAGTAATATCTCACCGTTAATAATATTTACCTCTTCATCAAGAGCATTCTCAAGTAACCCAGAACAAAATGCTGACGTAAGTAATCGGGTATTTTCATCAGCTACCTTGCCACGGTATGTTAGCCGGCAGGATTTTGGACCACCAGATTGCCACTGGGAGAACAATATACCAAGGCGATATGCCACGTCTAAATAGCCTCCTAGTGAACGAAAGGTATTAGTATCTATAGTTGTAGAATTGACCGCATGTCGAACTTCACCAGTTGTCAGAAAATTGATTAACAGCTCAACAGCTTCAATTGCAATATCAGTTTGAGCTTCTTCGGTACTTGCACCGAGATGTGGAGTGCAAAGTACGCCAGGCATTCCAAACAGAGGATTATTTGTGCATGGTTCTTCTTCAAAAACATCCAAGGCTACCCCTGCTAATTTCCCAGAGATTAGGCCTTTTTGTAGGGCTTTTTCATCATAAATTCCACCTCGAGCGCAATTTATTAATCTAGCTCCAGGTTTAAGTTGATCAATTTCGTTATAGCTGATTAGGTGGTGTGTTTCTGGTGTAAGAGGTGTATGAACGGTTAGATAATCTAAATTAGGTAACAATGTATTTATATCATTTGCATATTCCACCCCTAGCTTAGCCATTTCTTCGAAAGAGAGGAAAGGGTCAAAGCTAATTACTCGCATTTCGAATGCCTTCGCTCGAGCAGCTACTGCTCTCCCGATACGTCCCATTCCAATAATTCCCAATGTTTTTCCAGCAAGTTGGACCCCAGTAAAACGGTTCCGGTCCCATTTGCCCTCTTGAAGGCTACCAAAAGCTGGTGCAATATTTCGTGATAGGGAGGATATTAAAGTTAGGGTGTGTTCTGCAGTACTGAGTATATTTCCTGTTGGTGTATTCATAACCACAATGCCCTGTCGGGTTGCGGCATACCGATCGATATTATCCGTCCCAACACCAGCTCGGACTATTCCACGTAGTTGTGTATTGTCTTTAAGAATTTCAGCTGTAATTTTAACACCGCTTCGGCAGATGGCTCCGTTGAAATCTAAAAGTGTATCTCGCAGATTTTTTCCACTTAGACCAGTTCGAACTTCAAAAAAAATATTTTCCGCTTTTGCGAGGCGATTAAGGCCCTCACTTGCTAACTCATCCAGCACGATGATGCGATGCATGAAGATTTATTACCTTTGTTTATGCAACCTATGTTGCAGTTACATCAATAAACCTAAACCTTAGGGTGAAAGCACAGACCAATACAATCTCAACCGACTCTAAAATACCTTGCGCAGACTATCAGTATCAACCTATTTTTAATTTTATCTTTAGTTTGATCATCCAATAGCTGTCTTTTCGCTAGCGTTTCAAAAAATTCCGTCAAAGCTGATCAAAAAACGGAGCTTCAGGAGATACTTTTACGTGGCTTCTTTTGTACATCTGCATAACCATACTCATTACAGCCTACTTGATGGTGCCAGTAGGATTGGAGATCTTGCTACAACAGCTAAGGAATACGATATGCCAGGTATAGCAATGACCGATCATGGTAATATGTTTGGAGCCGTGGAGTTTTACAAGACGGTTAAAGATGCTGGGTTACAGCCAATCATAGGTTGTGAGTTGTACCTGGCGCCAGGCAGTCGAAAAGAAAAGCGGCCTATCCGAGGTGGTGCACGAGCAGATCAGACAACTCATTTTGTAGTATTAGCAAAAAATACAACGGGTTATAAGAACCTAATGAAACTTACTTCAGCGGGTTACCTTGAGGGGTTCTACTATAAACCTCGGATTGATATGGAGCTACTTGAAAAACACAATGAAGGTTTAATCGCTCTTTCTGCATGTGCTAAGGGGCCCATAGCAAACCTAGTTGTAGATGGACAGATTGAGCAAGCACGGGCTAAATGCCGGGAGCTTCATGACATTTTTGGAAAAAATTTCTACCTGGAAATTCAAGATCATGGATTAGATTTTGACAAGCCGATAAACAACGCTATGATTGATTTCTCCCGTGAACAGGATATCCCAATCGTTGCAACTAATGATGCTCATTATATAAACCGAGGTGATGCTCCTGCTCAGGATGTGTTGGTATGTATTCAAACAGGTAAGGAATTAAATGACCCCAAACGACTAAAATTAGCAACCGATTCTCTTTATTTTAAAACGGCTGATGAAATGGATCAGTTGTTCGGGCATGTATCAGGTGCTTTGCAAAATACGTTGGCGATATCAGATTTAATCGATTTTGAATTAGAAATGGGTACTTTCAAATTCCCCCATTTCCCTCTTCCCGAGGGGTATGATGATCCGAATGTGTATCTTCGTAAATTATCTTTAGAAGGTATGAAGACGAAGTATCAAACGGTTACTCCAGAGTTGACAAGCCGACTTGAATACGAATTAGGTATAATCAATCAAATGGGTTATCCAAGCTATTTCCTTATAGTCGCTGATATAGCACGATTTGCGGCGGAGCAAGGTATCCCCCTAATGACTCGAGGTTCAGCACTGGGATGCATGGTGGCGTACGTTTTGGGCATCACAAATATAGATCCCATAAGCTATGGACTTCTTTTTGAACGTTTCCTCAATCCAGAACGGGTTAGCATGCCTGATATTGATATTGATTTAGCTGACCGTGAACGTGATAGGGTTATCAACTATGTGGTGGAAAAATATGGGAAAAGTAATGTTGCTCAGATAATTACTTTCGGTACAATGGGGGCGAAGGCTGCGATCCGTGATGTAGGCCGTGTTCTAGGCATGTCATATGGTGACGTAGACCGTGTGGCTAAACTAGTGCCAACAGAGCTTAAAATTACACTGGATCGCGCAATAGACCAGGTGCCGGAACTTCAACAGATGTCCGAAAATGGCACGGCAGAAAGCCAGTTGATTCAGTATGCGAAAACATTAGAAGGCCTTGCTCGACATGCATCAGTACATGCCGCTGGCCTTGTTATAACTCCAGGAGAACTTACCGATTTCGTACCTCTCTATAAACCAAGCAATAAGGACACGATCGTAACTCAATATTCCGGTGAAGTTATGGAGGATATTGGACTCATCAAAATGGATTTTTTGGGATTGCAGAACCTTTCAGTCATTCAAGATACAGTTGAGACAATAAAAGGACTGACGGGTGATGAAATAGTGTTAGATGAGATTGCTCTCGATGACCAGGAAACTATGGATCTTTTTCGCCGAGGCGAAACAACAGGTATATTTCAATTTCATAGTGGATGGTTACACGACTTTCTGCGAAGATTACAACCTGATAGCATAGATGACCTGATTGCTATGAATGCTCTTTGTCGTCCTGGCCCTCTAAATGGGGGAGTTGTCGATGATTATATCGACCGTAAGCATGGCCGTAAAGCCGTAACTTATCATCACGTTGTGATGGAGGAGGCGCTAAGAGAGACTTATGGACTTATAGTATACCAAGAACAAGCAATGCAGATAGCTAGAGATATGGCTGGATATACATTGGGTCGAGCTGATTTTCTCCGGAAGGCTATGTCAAAAAAACAACCTGAAGTTATGGCGGAAGAACGACGTTCTTTTATTGAAGGGGCTCTTAAGAAAGGGGTAGAGAGGAGTGTCGCGGAAGAAGTATTTAGTTTGATAGAGTATTTTGGTGGATATGCCTTCAATAAGAGTCATTCCGCTGGATATGCGGTTCTAGCTTTTCAGGAAGCTTTTCTTAAAGTTCATTATCCAGTGGCATTTATGGCTGCCCTGCTGTCCAATTCAATGTCTAATACTGAAGAAATTGTAGTTTTGATAAATGAATGTAGAAAAATGGGAATAGATGTCCTTCCTCCTGATGTTAATGCAAGTAACAATACTTTTATTGTCGAAGGTAATTCCATCCGCTTTGGCCTTTGCGCTATCAAAAATGTTGGGCAAGGAGCTGTTGAATCAATAGTAAGAGCTAGGGAATCAGGTGGTTTTTCGAAAGATATATTTAGTTTCTGCGATCATATTGATTTAAGACTGGTCAATAAGCGGGTTCTTGAAAGCCTTATACAGGCTGGGGCATGTGATGGCTTGGAAGGACACCGGGCCCAACTCATTGAGGTTCTTGATATTGCCATAGAAGGAGCACAGGCTCGGCAAAGTGACAGGGAGAAAGGACAAACATCTCTGTTTGAATTAAGTGAAACTGGAGAGGGTATAGGCTTAGATCAACACAAACCGGTTTTGCCCTTAATTAGTGAATGGCCTATCAGTCAAGAACTTGGCATGGAAAAGGAATTGCTAGGATTTTATGTAACCGGTCATCCATTAAGAGAATTTGAAGAAGATCTACAAGCTTTTACGACCTGTGAAATCCGGCGACTAGAACAGGTTAAAGAAACTAAAAATGGGGTAGTAGTAGGCGGAATTGTTACCGAGGTTAAGTCAATTGTAGATCGAAATGGAAAAAGTATGGCTTTTGTCATGCTAGAAGATTTCTCAGGAATGGGAGAAGTATTAGTTTTTTCTGAGCAGTTTGCTCTACATCGGAATCTTTTAACATTAGATTCTCTGGTGCTGATAAATGGGCAGATCTCTAAGAAAGAGGAGGACCACAAAATAATTGTTTCTGAGATAATACCTCTTGTTGATAGTAGAGATAAACTTGCACGTTCTATAGTAATTACGGTGGAAAATGATCAAGTAACTAATGAGAACATTAGTTTATTAAAAGATATTATGGCTCAATTTCCGGGGAATTGCGAAATAGTTATAAGAGTTTCTATCCCGGAACACGGAGAAATTGGGGTAAAGACAGGGAATAATTTCAGAGTTAGGCCGACGGATGAATTATTAGGAGCTTTACGATCCACTATAGGGGTAAATAGAGTTAGTTTAAACGGTGCGAATCCACAAAGTCGCGATAGTGGGTGGAAACCTCTAGAAATGAATGGTCGGGGTAGGAATGGTCGCGGGTCTAGAAATGGCAATGGAGCATAGCCTAATTTTAATGGAACGATCCCACAGATCATTCGTAAGGAGTCTTGACATTTCAAGTGGGTAATTCCAGGGAGGAATGAACTAAGGAGATATAAGATGTCACGTCAAATTCGACTAACATTCATCGATGAGGGAATATCAATCGGTGCTGAGATGCTTGATGACCAAGCACCGAAAACATGCCAGATAATTTGGGATCTTCTTCCGCTGGAAGAAGATGCGGTACACGCAATATATTCTGGTAGTGAAATAGCTTATTTCTTATCTCAAGATATTAAAATTCCCAAGGAGAATCAGACTAGCCGAGTACTTCCTGGCGATATCTGCTATTTTCGCCTCGAGCCTGGAACCATGCAAGAATGGTCAAATGGAATTACCGAACTATGCTGGTTTTATGATAGGGATGGGCGGCCTAATATGCCAGATGGACCTGTTGCTGTAAACGTTTTTGCCCGTATGAATCATGACACCACAGATTTTTTCAAAATGTGTCGCCGAATCAGGCGAGAAGGTATAAAGCGTGTAAGGATTGAGCGGTTAGTCTGAGCCAGTAGTTTTTACTTTTCAAGAGACAACAAATCGATAGGGTTCGACCAAGCTTTTTTCCCATCGGGTCCTATGATTTCAAACCTGACCCACCTAAGATTAGGTCGTAGTGTTAAAATAGCCTTTTCGAATGTTTTCCCATCTTTAGATCGATATTCCATGCCATGGAGGTTATCAATTGCAAAAATATTTTGTGCCTCCGAACATAGGATAGTTGCCTCAATACATGTATCCTTATTATTTAAGTCATTAACGCGACGCAGTTGGATGTCCTGAATTTCAGGTCCATTAGTAACATACCCACAGCCGTTCTCAAGTGCGTTTATAATGGCCTCAGCAGACCGTTCTTTTACCTTTACCATGTTCCAAGCTTGGTAAGTATCTCTGTGGTCAGATTCAAGAGCGTGGGAGTCGTCATTAGCTAGTGCAGGAATTGGCCTACCTATCAAATCCATCCAGTCATCCCAATGGACAGATGATTCACCTCGCCCCATACATCGGCAGGTAGTATTAAATACTTCAACACCTGAAAGTCCTTGCAAGGGTATGGTGTCTCGAAGAATATTAACCGCACTCCAGTGGGGATGAGCTAGCCATATTGATCCATTCTGTTGTTTGACCTCATCAATTACTTGTTGAGGCGACAAATTTTTTGAATCTATATCATCATGAATATTGTAGGCAAGAAAATGGTGTGTTTGTCCACCGAACGGGTTTTCAGGATGCAATTCAGCCCCCTGCACTAAAACAAAATCATCCGGAGCATTAAGAGTATCTATCCGAGTGATCTTGTAATGGTCAGAAATACACAAGAAATCGTATCCCTGGTTAATATATCCGTTCAGTCGTTCCTGAGGTGGCGGCAATCCATCAGAATTAGTTGTGTGAGAATGCAGGTTCCCTTTGAGCCAGAAGTAATCCTTATTATCTATATCAAAGGGGTTTATTAGCCTATCGTTTGCCATGATACTCTCCCTTGAACATTACCGGAATCAATTTTCCATGATCATTAAGGTACTTTTAATATTGCGTGTTTGGTTTCAAATAAACAATATGTCTTTTTGAGAGAATGTTCAAATATACTTTTAATCGAATATTACAAAATCCCAACAACATAACACTTTAATTTTACCATTTCGTAATTTGGTTATTGGTTTATCTGAAAGAAAAAAGTAGAATACGTTCATTATATACTATTTGAGCCTTTCTAAACAGAAATTAATGGAAAAAGAAGCTCGCTTCCCCAAAATTATTCTTGTTAAATTTAATACTTGATGGGAAAAGTCCAGGATCATCTAATTTCATGGATAAATCTTCTAAATCAACCGAACACATATCAATACCCGAAATTACTGGAGAGTACTCGGAGCCTTGGTCATGGAGAAAATTTAAGCAGTTGCTAGGATTCTTTGGTCCAGCAGCTCTTGTAGCCTCTATAGCAGTTGGTGCCGGTGAGACTATTTTAGTTACAGGCGTTGGAGCTTGGGCTGAGTATGGGTTAATCTGGCTTATTTTGGTTAGTGTTTTAGTCAAAGGAATAACAGTTACTTATTTATTGGGGCGTTTTACGTTAGTTAGTGGTCAACCTTATGGTCGTATAATGGCGAAGTTGCCTGGACCGAGAGGTTGGTTCATCCTTACTTTATTGACGATCGAACTTCTTGCCCTTAGTCTTGCACTAACAGCGGTTGCAAAACCCTGTGGAAATTTAGTTGTTTATATTCTTTCTGATTCTTTACTACTAGGTGCGTCGGGTACGGTTTGGGAAAATTTAGTTACGACACTTTTTCTAGCATTAGCTCTAGGGTTGAGCCTGCTTATGTCATATGAAATTTTGGAAAAACAACAAGTTTTTATATGTGGACTTCTTGTTCTAGGTACAATTCTAGCTACGATAATAGTATGGCCTAATTTGATAAGTATTTTAGTGGGTATGTTTTCTATTGGAGATTTTCCAACTGCCCCAGAATGGGCTCCGCCAGCTGCACAGAACAACTATTTTCTCAATATAGTTACTGTTTTCGGCTATGTTGGAGGTACCTTGTGTACTTATCTAGCTTATTCTGGCTGGGTTAAGCTCCGAGGCTGGGGATTGACAAGGCATCCCGAGATGGAACGATTGGGCATGCAATTAGATCAAACACTAAAAATACACTACCTTAGCGAAGACCCTAAAGAAGTAAAACGAATGCGTATCCTCTTGAAGCCTCTCAAATGGGATGTATCCATGGGAGCAATTGTGCTCTTTGTCGTAACAGCCTCGTTCATGATAGCAGGAGCAGTTGTTCTTTATCCACAGCAAATAGTTTTGCCAGGCAACGCTTGGGATCTACTCACCAGACAGTCTTCCATATGGGAACAAATACACTCGATGTTAATTCCAGTGTATTACGTGGCTATCCTGGCAGCTCTTTGGGGTACTCTTGCGGCTATACCAGAAGCTTTTACTCGTTTTGCACACGAGTTTCTTACTGGATTATGGCCTGGATTTGCTTCATTCCCTTATCGGCGCTTACAAAGTATTATTGTTATCTGGTTCTTTCTATCTTCTTGTGTAGCAATTTGGAGTGATATGAGTTTCGATCTTATTACTCAAATTGTTGCTCTTTTAGCCACTAACTTGGGTGTCGGATTAATCTGTCTCACAGCAGTATATTTGAATTTCAAGCTCCCTCCTTCTTATCGAGCTTGCCCAGCTATACTTGTGAGTGGAGTGCTATCTACAGTGGTTCTTCTAACCGCGTTTGCTCTAAGTGCTGCAGGAATGTTGCAGAAATGATCAGGAACCAAACCTGAGGACTGAGATTGTGTTGCTTTTCTCTTGCATACGACTCCTGATCACTTTACTATGAGACCGTAGCCTCAACGGTCAAAAATCACTATCACTCCGAGCCTAAAACCAGTTAGCTACATTTTTTTTCTTGGCTTCCACTAGCTGTCGTTACCAGACAGGGAGTAAATTAATGCAGACGTTTTCGGCTGTACACCAGCGAGATAAAGAGTTATACAAACTACTTGTTGCAGAAAGAGAGCGACAGCGACAAGGAATTGAATTAATACCCTCAGAGAATTACGTGTCTCCAGCAATTTTGGAGACAATGGGATCGATCCTTACTAATAAGTATTCGGAAGGATACCCTGGTAAGCGTTACTATGGTGGACAACAGTATATAGATCAGATTGAAAATTTAGCAAGGGAAAGAGCGAAAACTCTCTTTGGTGCTGAACATGTTAATGTTCAGTGTTATTCAGGTAGTCCTGCCAATACTGCTGTTATGTTTGGGTTGCTGAATTACGGTGACACAATTATGGGGATGAAATTAGACCAGGGAGGACATCTAACGCATGGATTACATGTCAACTACTCTGGTAAGTTTTATAATGTTGTCTCATATGGTGTTCAGCAGGAAACGGGCCGAATAGATATGAATGCGGTGCGAGAATTAGCACTAAAATATCGACCTAAAATGATCATATCTGGGGCTACAGCTTATCCACGTTTGTTTGATTTTAATGACTTTAAGAATATTTCTGATGAGGTTGGTGCTATAGCTATGGCTGATATTTCACATATTTCGGGACTGATAGTCGGTGGAGTCCACCCTAGTCCTCTCCCTTTTACTGATGTAGTTACTACTACTACCCACAAAACCCTATGTGGTCCCCGTAGTGCTATTATTATGTGTCATAAAAAATATGCTAAAGATATTGATAGAGCAGTTTTCCCAGGCTTGCAAGGTGGGCCACATGACAATATCACAGCAGCTAAAGCTCTAACTTTTAAAGAGGCTATGCGACCAGAGTTTAAGCAGTATGCTCAACAGATAGTAGCAAATGCAAAAGTTTTAGCTGAGTCATTACTTGAGAAAGGTTTCGATCTTATATCTGGTGGTACAGATAATCATCTTATACTTATCGATTTAACAAATAAGGGTATCATTGGGAAAGACGCTGAAACGACTCTTGATAAAGCAGGTTTGACCGTCAACAAAAACTCGATACCCTATGATACAAGATCTCCGTTCAGCCCAAGTGGAATTAGAATAGGCACACCTGCAGCAACAACAAGGGGGATGAAGGAGCCTGAAATGAGGTTAATAGGAAATTGGATAAATCAGGCAATAGAAAATCATGGAAACGATGAAAAACTGGCTTTAATTTATAATGATGTCAAAACTTTATGTGCTAGTTTCCCTGTGCCAGGAATATCTTCGACAGAAGCATCCATCGTACAAGAATTGAGAACTGGTTAGCTTTTATGTCCAAATTAAAAGTTGTTGTTATCTTTGTTTTATGTATAACCGGATGCCACTCGGATATAGCAAAACAGGAAAATTCAATCAGCAATGAAAAAATTCTTGCAACTCAAAAAGTAGCCATCAGGGTATTCTCTCCTGATGACACCAAGGAGGTGTTAGTTATGGTAGATAAGATGATAAAGACTAAAGAAGAGTGGAAAAAAGAGCTTACAGAACAACAGTATTATGTGACTAGAGAAAAGGGAACAGAACCGGCCTTTACTGGGGAATATAATAGACACAAAGAAGAAGGAGTTTATAAGTGTATAGGGTGTGGAACCCCATTGTTTTCTTCTGAAACTAAGTATGATTCAGGTACTGGCTGGCCGAGTTTTTATAAACCAGTAGCCCAAGAGAATATTCTTGAAACAAAAGATAGTAGTTACGGCATGATACGGACTGAGGTTCTATGCAAGCGGTGTGATTCTCATTTAGGTCATGTATTCACCGATGGTCCAAAGCCTACTGGACTCAGGTATTGTATGAACTCAGCATCACTCGATTTTGAGGCAAGGGAATAGAAGGCCTTTGAGCTTCAAGTTAGCTTCGGCTAAAATCTAACAGAGGATTGCAAGTAGTAGTATAATATGGTGAATAATATTGATGAGAACTTACTTGTCAGGGACAATAGAACTCTTTGCAATTTTTGTAGTAGATATTCCGGGAATAGTAGGCTCTTAAGAGTTTTTATATGCAAAGATATTTCATTCTCCGTATTAATTGGCAGCTATTAATTAATGATTCCCATGTCTAGTAATTATAAGTTTTTCAAAATATTTAATCTGCTAATCTGGTTAATTTTTTTGGCCTTGCTTTTGCCAATTTCTATAGAACCAAACGTAATTCAAGCAGACCCCAAGATTATTGATTATCAAAAAAATCTGCCTAATTCGTTCAGAAAGCGATCTAGAAAATCTACACGTTTCATTGTTATCCATAGTACAGAATCTGGCTTAAAAAGTGCCTTAAGAACCTTGTCAAGGAGAGGGAATACCAATTATCTTATTAGTCGGGATGGGGTAATTTTTCGGATATTAGATAAGCGTTTTCGGTCGAATCATGCAGGATTGAGTATGTGGAGCGGCCTAACAGATATTAGTAGTCATTCGATTGGAATCGAACTTGTAGGGTATCATAATGATCCTTTTACTACATCGCAGTATAGTTCCCTAAAGTGGTTGATCGAGGTAATGCAAAGGGTATACAAGATTCCTGACCGAAACGTGTTAGAGCACTATCGAGTTGCTTATGGGCGGGCTAACCGATGGGTTAAAAAACTCCATCGTGGACGTAAGAAAGATCCCGGTGTGTTTAATTTTAGTCGGGCTAGAGCAGGCTTAGATTCCAAGGATAATCGTAATAGTATACTTTATGATCCAGATGTGAGAGCAGGTAGACTAGTCCCTGATCCTGATATCGACATCGCTAGGGTTAAGCAAATTGACAAAAAAAAGTATGATGTGGCGGTTGCTCAGCTGTCTGGAAATGTTATAACAAAAAACAACACAGCTTGGCGTATAGCTCGGGGTCATTATAATGAGAGTACGACAGTTTATCATTTTCCGAATGGCAAGGTGAGCAGGGGAAACCAAATTAAGAATTGGGATAGGATTCCTGTTGGAACAAAAGTCTATCTTAATCGAAACCGGAAGGAAGATATACTTGCGGTTACTCGTATTATACCAAGTATTGAACGAGGGACAACAGCCTTTGATATAGCAGGTCCAGCCTATAGGAGGTCCGACACCTACTACATCTTTCCCAAGGGGACGATAAAACATGGGAAGCAGGTTCGTAGATGGTCTCGAATACCATCTGACACTAGAGTTCTTATTGGGTATAATCCCCCTGTGTCATTGGATAAGGTGCCAAGGAGGAATGTCGACTGGGGTAATGCAGTATTTCTAGTACCTCCTCATGGTGAGATTGTCGTCGCTGGGAACAGATTAGATACTTCTCAACTAAAATTAGGAACTTTACTTTTTACAAAAAAATAGGTCTTTTCCAAAAGAGTGAAATTATGAATTTTATAGAACAAGGAATTATTTTATTCGCTGATATTGTTTGGGCATACCTACTCTATCTGCTAATTGGTGGAGGGCTTTTTCTTCTTCTTTTTTCCCGATTTATTCCTTTCAGATATTTTAAACACTCACTTCAAATCATTCGTGGAAAATATGAAGACCCTGAACAACCCGGAGACATTACACATTTCCAGGCACTTGTAAGTTCCTTAGCAGCAACTATAGGAATGGGAAATATTTCAGGGGTGGCGATAGCAATCACAGTTGGGGGGCCAGGAGCGGTATTTTGGATGTGGATCAGTGCCTTAGTTGGCATAGCAACTAAATTTTTCACTTGTTCTTTGGCAATTATGTATCGAGCCAAAGATAGTGTTGGAAAAACTCAAGGTGGACCTATGTATGTTGTTCAAGAAGGATTAGGTCCAAAGTGGAAACCCTTAGCCATATTTTTCTGCATAGCGGGTATCATTGGATGCCTGCCGATATTTCAAGTCAATCAGCTTGTTCAGATAATCCGGGATGTGATATTTGAACCTATGGGGATAGTTGGTGAAGACCATTTCTGGTTTGATATGGTGGCAGGAATAGGATTAGCTTTATTAGTAGGCACGGTGATATTTGGTGGTATTACCCGTATCGCGGATGTAGCTTCGCGAATAGTCCCAGCGATGGTAATACTTTATATGATATCAAGTTTATGGATTATAATTACGAACCTCGAAGATGTTCCTCAATTCTTGTTTTTTATAATTACAGATGCATTTTCAGGCGAAGCAGTTGCAGGAGGAGCAATTGGGACGGTTGTCATAACTGGTGTTCGTCGAGCTGCGTTTTCAAACGAGGCAGGCATTGGTACTGAGTCATTAGTCCACGGGGCAGCAAAAACTAAAGAGCCCTCGCGTGAAGGACTAGTAGCAATGATGGAACCCGTCATAGACACATTAATAGTGTGTACATGTACGGCACTTGTAATCCTTATTACTGGTGTCTGGCAGACTAATACTAGCGATGGAGTTACTTTAACAGCACAGGCATTCGAATCGGCAATGCCAGGATTTGGTTCTTATATGTTAGTGATCTGTGTCTTTTTCTTCAGTACTAGTACAATATTCACTTATTCTTATTATGGGACCAAATGTCTTGGCTACCTAATTGGAGCAAAAAGAAAGTATTTGTATAACTATTTCTATGTAGGTTGCTTAATCTTAGCATCAATAGCATCATTAGATGCAGCGGTTAGTATGATAGATGGTATGTTTGCTATGATGGCTATCCCAACGATGGGCTCAGCCCTTATACTGTCGCCTAGAGTAATGGCTGCTCTTAGAGATTATCGTGCTCGTCATCTAGACTCTTCTAGTTGAACCCAACGAGGAGCTGAGAAAACTTTAATTTCTAGTAGGTCTCATCAACTACTTGTATTCTATTTAGATTAGCGTGATGTGCTTGGCTTCCAGAAAATATAAAAGGATTACTTTATGGCAAGTGCTATCAAGCTTAAATCCACTACCGTTACAGGTACTGTCCCAGGCGCAAAATTGTTAATCCTTGGTGGTATCCACGGTGATGAATTTGAATCTATGGCGGCTATTCGGCGTTTGCGGCAGACCCTAGTACCTGAACAATTGCAAGGTAGTGTTACTTTGATACCTGTAGTAAACGAGGAAGCCTATTGGATCGGACAACGTACTGCTAGGGATGGGAAGGATCTGGCCCGAACATGTCCCGGGAAGATAGATGGGAGTGTTACTGAGCAGGTCGCATTTGCAATAAGCAATGAGATTCGTTCCTCTGACTACCTTATTGATCTTCATAGTGGTGGGTTAGTATCAGAATTTTACCCGACAGTTGGGTATATGTTGCATCCTGATTCTGAAATTTTGGAAAAACAGCGAGAAATGGCTAAAGCATTTAATATGCCAATCATTTGGGGTACCAATCCTAACCATGAAGGACGCACTCTTTCAATAGCTCGTGATTCACTGATTCCAGCTATATACGCAGAATGGTTAGGAGGTGGACATAGTGACCCAGAAGGTGTTGATAGATATTATGAAGGTTGTCTAAATGTTATGGGATTATTAGGAATGATCAGACACACCCAACCACCAACAAGGACAAGATTTACGATAGAAGATGATCGTCAGGGGTCAGGGCATATACAATTGAACTATCCGGCTCCATTTTCGGGGTTTTTTGAACCTTGCATCAAACTAATGGACCATGTTAAACCCGGCGATTCATTTGGAGTTATCACCGATCTTCTGGGGGATCGTCGAGAAGAAATCCTGTGTACACAATCTGGATATGTTCTTGTCCTACGAAGATTTAATAGAGTTCACGAAGGGGAAACATTGGCTGCCGTGCTTGAGGTTTAATTTGATCAAGTCCGACTATTTTCCCCATTGTGTCCAATATTTCAGTTAAGATTTTACAAAAACTTGGTGGGCACTACGATCCTTCTCACCACTATCTTGATTGTGTTGGTATTTGCGGTGGGCTGATGCCTTGCCTAGTGCTGTGAAGCTAAGCATTTTCTCCGCTGTCTTTGTGGCAACAAACGGCCGCCGAATGTCTGTCGGATTCGCCTGTAAGTGCTTTTTCCACGCGCCCAGATCGGTCTTCGCCTGAATCAACCCCTTTATCATACCCATGTCATTTAATAATGCTACGTCATCAGCCTGACCGAGAATAATAGCCCCAGAGATAATAGTGCCATTCCATATAAGCTTTCGATAAGTAGGACGATTTGCATTAATAACTTCGGTAACGTCATCGTTAATTGTCCAGTTACCAAAACTTGCACACTGAAGGCCACAGACATCAAGAATATTTATTGATAGGCTCCCAGGGTATGTTAGATCTTGACCGGCCATATTGGCTCCAGCAATGCGGCCGTGATCGACTGCTGTCGGTTGGATAGCGTGAACGACATTCTCTCCTGATAAAATCTCTGGCCCTTCAGCTATATCACCTGCTGCATAAATATTGGGTATATTAGTTTGACAACGGTTATTAACTAGTACTCCGTTATTTGTTTCTATGCCTGAGCCTTCAAGGAAACTGATATTGGGTTTGATTCCAGTCGCTATAATCACTACATCAGCACGGGTCGAGGATCCATCAGAAAGTCCTATTGTTTTTACTCCATCACTACCATGTTCGATACCCTGGACACTAACCCCGGTGTGGGTCTCTATTTCGTGAGATTCTAGCCAAGAGTTAACTAATGAAGCACCTTGAGCATCTAACATTCTTGGTAGTATTTGGTTTTCCAGTTCAATAACTTTTAACCGAACCCCCAGCTTTTGCATAGCGTTAAGGATAATAAAACCGATAAAACCTGCACCAACAAAGACTACTTCAGTATCGTTCCCCAAGCTGTCCACAACCTTATGTGCGTCTTCTATTGTCCATAAATTGTAGACACCTTCTCCATCTGCTCCTGGGATATCAAGTTTTTGTGCCGAAGAACCTGTAGCAATCAGTAGGTTGTCAAATGGGACCATAGATCCGTCTTCAAGTTTAACCGTATTAGCATAGGGATTAACTTCCGAAACTCGTGATCCCAAACGAGTTTTTACTCCCAATTGTTTAAAATAATTTTCGTCTGCGGTATTTACCTGTTCGGCCGGGACATTGCCGCAAATATAATAGGGCAGTGCCATTCGAGAGTATGCCGGTTCGTCAGATATAAGAGTAATGGAGGCATCTGCATCATAACTGCGTATGGTTTCGATGGCATTCATCCCACCAGGGCCACCTCCTATAATCACGTGTTCTGTTGCCATAATCCGTTCCTCCAAACAAAGGAATAAAATTCAGTACTCGATTTATCCTAAGGCAATTTGCATAAGTAGAGTCAAACTAATTTCTGCTCCGACATTATCCAAGGCCAAGCGAGGCCAGTTTTTCCTTCGTCGGTTCTCCTTCTGAGTCCCAGCCTCGGAGTTTGTAATATTCTGGTAACATTTCACCAAGTCTATTAACTTCACCCTTTGTTGGGCCATCCGGGATTGGTTCTTCTAAAAGTCGTTTGGGGAGAGTGTCATCCTTACCCGAGAAACCAGCCCGCTGATTCCACATTCGCTCTATATTCCAAACCCGCTCTCCTACTTCCAGTAGTTCTGAAACAGTATAAGGAATCCCTGTAACTGCCTCAATCTGCGGTTGCATTTCTTCAAGTCCAACGCCAAAAGTTAAAAACAGGCATAGACCCGAAGCATCTACAGTGCACGTTGCGTCTTGGAAAATTTTTGTAATTTCTGCTTTGCCTTCAGTAACACCAGGGTCCATTTTTTCTGGAATACCCAAAATTTCTGGTGCTACAGTATAACTTTTTAAGTGGCAGGCTCCGCGGTTTGAGGTCGCATATCCTAGCCCCATCCCTTGGATTGCCCGGGCGTCATAAGCTGGAAATTCCTGTCCACGAACACCCATGAAAAATTCGGGTTTGTTAAACTTAGCCGTCATACGCTTAGATCCTTCAGCCAGTTCATCACCAAACCCCTCTCGGTAAGCTGCTTGTTCGGTCATTGCTATCAATGCATCACTATTACCAAAATTAAGTTGCATGCCAGTTATTTCTTCACTAACCGCTCCACTTTCATATAACTCCATTGCTGCAGCTAGTGTTGCACCGAAGGAAATTGGGTCCATGCCTAGCTCATTGCAGAGTGCATTAGCCTTGATAAGCGCGTCAAGGTCATTGATTCCACAGTCAGCACCCATAGCCCAGGCGTTTTCATATTCGGGTCCTTCAACAGCTATTTTCCAGTTATGGGGTCGAGTGGTAACAGTAAATTTATCCTGTGCTTCGCCAGGTAATTGGGAAACACGGCCACAAGCTATAGTACAGCTAAAACATGCTTTGTTAGCTACCAACCTCGTGTCGGTTAGAGTTTCACCACTAATATTATCAGCTCCGTCCATCTGTGATGCCTGGTGATTGTTTGTCGGCATCGCCCCACTTTCATTTATTATATTAACCAGTACGGCTGTGCCATAGGCAGCCAGACCCTCACCAGTGACGGGGTGTTCAGTTAACTTATTCTTCATTGCCCACATCGAGGACATAAATTTTTCTGGATTCGCGACTGGCACACCTCCAGTTCCTCGAACAGCAATCGCTTTTAAATTTTTCGACCCCATAACTGCTCCAACACCCGAACGCCCAGCAGCACGGTGCCGATCATTCACAATGGCAGCAAAACGAACAAGATTTTCCCCTGCTGGCCCAATACAAGTAACAACGGTATCGTGTTGCCCAGATTCTTCTCTGACGATGTCATCTGTCTCCCAGACAGTTTTCCCCCAAATATGTTCAGCAGAGCAGATTCGAACATCATCGTTGCAGATTGATATGTATGAAGGAGTAGGTGCTTGCCCCTCTACTATTAGCATATCGTAACCAGCAAATTTTAGTTCTGGGCCCCAATGGCCTCCAGAGTTTGATGTTGTAATAGCGTTTGTTAACGCACCTTTTGTGACTACCATGTAACGAGAACTTGTTGAGGCATTGGTTCCGGTCATAGGCCCTGTTGCAAAAATCATTTTGTTTTCCGGGCTGAGGGCATCCGCCTTAGGGTCCATTTCCTCATACAGGTATTTGGCAGCAAGGCCCCGGCCACCAACAAAAGCCTTAGCCCAATCCATGTTAAGAGGTTCTTTACTAATCTGGCCATTAGTAAGATTTATGCGTAAAATAGTACCTTTCCATCCTCCATTAGTCATGCTGTTTCCCCTCCTTCTATGGATGCTACATAGGAAGAATTGACTTTCTCTGCCCATCCTCCTAACCAGTCTGCAGACTCACTCTCGGTATACTCAATTGCTCCTGTGGGGCAAGCAACAACGCAGGCTGGATTGCCATCGCAAAGATCACATTTGAAGGCTTTTTGAGTGTCAGGGTTATAGAAAACTGTGCCAAATGGACAGGCTATAGTACACAGTCCACAACCTACACAATTGCTATCTCCAACAACTTTAGCACCTGTGCTTTCGTTAACACTTATAGCATTTACAGGACAAGCCGTCATGCACCAGGCTTCGTCACACTGAAAACATGTGTATGGTGCGTAACTTGCCTGTTCGTCGAATACATTTACCCGGATCAGTGATCGGGACGGTTGAAACATACCCGTCTGAACCCACGAGCATGCAAGTTCACACTGCATGCACCCCGTACACTTTTCTGGGATTATGCGTAGAGATTTTGCCATACCCACTCCCTTCTATAAGACCTTGAGCTGCATTCTTAGGCGTTTTTAATCCTTAAAACTCAAAATCTGTAACACCAAGCCTTGACTGTAAGTCAGGACATGGTTCAAATACGGTATCGCTAGATGAAGCGACAGTAGTTTTTTTTAGATTATTTCCCCAAACAGTATCAAACGGAAAGATGTCACATCCGTTGAAAAATATAAAAGGGATTGTCTTGTTGGGACTATTATAAGTATAATACTGTTGGAAATTAATAGCAAGCAAATAACCCAAAACACAGATTTATTTTTAAGACGAATGCTCTCAAATACAAAAATGATTGGGGCATTAGGTGAACAAGGACACCCTGAATAATTTGCTAAAAAGTAGTTTGTTTAAATTTGTAAGGTGCTCTCTATCACTTAGCAAGGCCCTTAAGTATCATCTCCCAAATAGTCGTACGCAATTTCAGCATAACTCTCAATATAGCTGCACTTAACATAGAATGCATTACCATAAGCAAGAGGTGATAATTTGGTTAAATCGCATTGAGGGGAAGCTCCAAAGGTGATCTTGCCGTGCCCTGTGGCAATGTCGTATATTTCTAAATTTTGAGTGGTTTTACTGCAGTCAATTAACTGCTTTATGGCAGGCCCCGGTCCATCCGCCTTAGGAATAATCTTCAATCGCCAGGAAGGGTTGAGAGAGGGCATTTGTTTATTGAGAGGAACAGTGCTCATGGTCGAGTCGATGTTTAATACCGGAACTCCTCCAAGTGATGTTTTTGTAGCCATAGACTGATCTGATTTAGATACCTTTAGTTCAGCATAAATTTTTGGTGTTCCGTAAATTTCTCTTCCCGCAGCAATGCCAGCCGGTCCGTTATGAAAAACGTGTGAGCAGTAGAATCCAGTCTGATTTCTGAAATGGCATTTCAGAACTATAAATGATTCTTCAAAGGGGCCATAATTTATACAGACAGGGACTGCCATTCCGGTTCCCACGCATAACCCATCCTCGGCTGCTTTCAAGGGGCTTGGAAGGAACTTCTGGACAGCCGTCGGGTCTGCATAGAAGAAGACATATTGAAAACTTACATTTTTATAGATAGCTGGCAAAGGGGGATAAAATGAATCATCAGTTGGCATACTCCAGCCATCATCATGCTTAAGTCCCATTATAAAAGCTCTCTATCAACAGTTGACATTGCACTATCCTGGGTTAATATCGCCATCGATGAAAAAGGTTAGAAAAACTTTTTTCTTGAGTTGCCTTTATTATCTGAATTTAGGCTATCTAAGCTGTTAATTCGATAGTTTGGAAATTTATTGGTGAACAGAAAAATATGTGACTCTTCTATAACGATACAGTTAATCGTACATTATAAGCATTTTTAATTTTTTGTATAGAAGTTATAAACAGATTATTTAGTTCCTGTATGATTGCTGGTTTTAATCAGTTTGAACTAGTAGAACCTATAAATTAGTTTTATATTAACCGACATCGGGCACTCAAGACTGATTTCACTTTAGGGCGTTAAATTAAAATTGATTTAAAGAACAGTAGAGGTTTTCAGTATGTTTTGGGCTGCAACTATCAAAATGGTCCGGGCGAAGTTTCCTGAGGTTATGCAACTTTCGACAGAAACACTAGCTTCCTGGCTTGAGGGAAGTGGTGACGGTAAAAATCCCTTAATTTTGGATGTTAGAGAACCAATAGAATATAATGTTAGTCATTTAGGGGGAGCTCTTAACATAACTTCTAAAGAGGAATTATTAAAAACAGTTGAGAGTTTAGAACAAAATCGACCTATTGTCCTCTATTGCTCGGTAGGATACCGCTCTTCTAAGATGGCATTATTTCTGATAAATGAAGGGTACCCTAACGTCTACAATCTTGAAGGTTCTATTTTTGCTTGGGCTAATGAAGGTCGTAAAATTTATCACGGCAAAAGGGAAACCGATAAAGTTCACCCCTATGACAAAATTTGGGGCCGATTACTAAAGAATTCCTTAAGGGTTACATAATGTTTTCTCTAGGGAAGAGTAATCATCGTTAGGTTCCCCTGTTCAGTATAATATAAGAGACTGGGTTGAACGTACTTTTCACCATTCTAGAAATTTTTTTTATCAAGTTAAACCTAATAAGGTTCGGAGATTATAGATATGCAGGACGAACTACGGATAGTAATTCCAGGAGACGATCCACCTCAAATGCAAGGTTCTTTGCATTTGGAGCGACTTAAACGATATGGTAAAGTTATTGTTTATACTGACCGTCCAGAAACTTCAGAAGAAAAAATAAAACGAGCCCAAGGGGCTAAGGTTATTATAAATTCTCGGGGGCTAGTAAAGTGGCCAGGGGATGTATTAAGAGAACTTCCTCACCTTGAAATGATAGCTACATGCTCGATTGGTGTAGACAATTTCGATCTAGATACGGCTCGGGAAATGGGTGTCGTTATCTGTAATCAACCAGGCCGCACAGCCCCAGTAGTGGCAGAACATGCTTTCGGACTTATGTTTGCGGTAGCAAAAAGAGCGGCTTACTTTACGAAAACCATGAAAGCAGGGCAATGGCCACGACTAGATAGTGTTTTCTTGCGGGGAAAAACCCTGGGTGTGCTAGGTACAGGCCCAATTGGTTCGGAGATGGTAAGACTAGCAGTAAGTATAGGTATGAAGGTGATTGCTTGGACCTATAATCCATCGGATGAAAGAGCGAGAGATTTGGGAGTCACTTACGTAAGTTTAGAGGAATTGTTTAAACAATCTGACGTAATATCTCTTCACGCAAAGCTAACAGATGATAGTCGGCACCTCATTAACAAAGAAACTTTAGCTAAAATGAAACGAAACGCAATCCTCATAAATTGTGGCCGAGGAGGTCTTGTAGATACTGAGGCGTTAGTCGAAGCCCTACAGTTAGGTAACCTAGGTGGGGCTGGATTGGATGTTTTTGAAACCGAACCAATTTCTTCGGATCATCCGTTGCTTCAGATGGAACAGGTAGTGTTGACACCTCACTGTGCAGATATGACACCCGAAGGTGTTGATATGTTAAACGAGGGAGCGGTCGATAACGTCATAGCTTTCCTTGAAGGTAATCCTAAAAATATGGTATATTAATGACTAATCTGAATTACTTTTCTGCCCGATGCCGGGCTTCTCTTCCCTTATCGGGGGTGGGGTCTTTAACTAGACCGTACATTTGGCGACCTTCGTGGTCTTCATCCAAATATTCGGTTATTGGAAGTCCCTCGGGAGTAACGAAAAGTAGACAGTGGCAATATTTATAGATCTTCATCTCGTCACACGCACATACCCACTCACGGCTGCGCTCAAGTTCTTCTTGCTTGTTAGGATAAAAGTTACATGGGCAAAGAGGGCGACCAAGTTCATCAACATGAGCGGCAAGCCCTTTAACAACAGAATTTTTAACTTCCGAGTTGGGGTGAGGTGACGTTCCGGTTTTTTCCCAATACTTTTCACAATAACGTTCCATGCGCTGCATGCTTTTCTCGGTTGGCTTTTTTTCATTCATTGCACACTCCTTCTAAAGTGGGGAATATAGTTTTGACTTATTCTGAAAAACCCAAGTTTCTAATACCAAAATATTAAATATGAAATTCTGTGTCAATTTATCAGTGGGTCGGTTCGATAAGGAAACATGCCCTATCCCACTATAATGATCTAGTCGTCTGCCGTCTAAGCGGCTTGCTATTAATTTAAGAATAATTTTGAAATTGTTTAGAAAAAAATAAACACAAGAAATAATATTGACATTAGTTTGGTTGTCCTATATTCTTAGCTACGTTGTTTTAAATCTAGGGGTCGGTTGAACATTTAACAGAAAGCAAAAACCGAAAAATTATGCCGCAGATTTTTTCTCCCGCCGCAAATACCTGGCTTAAGGCAAGCATAGTAGGTGGAGCGCTAGTCATCCTAACAGTCTTTGGTACAATTTTTTATCTTGGGTCAACTTCGTATGTTACTCGACAACATCAAGTGAGGCCCCAGCCTGTTCCTTTTAGTCATAGGCACCATGTAAATCAACTTGGTATTGATTGTCGCTATTGCCACACCTCTGTAGAAACCAGCGCTTTTGCTGGGCTTCCTCCAACAAAAACTTGTATGACTTGTCACTCTCAAGTTTGGACCGATGCTCCAATGTTAGAACCTGTACGTGAGAGTTATGCAACCGGAGTTTCGTTGGAATGGACCCGGGTTCATGATTTGCCTGACTTTGTATATTTTGACCATAGCATTCATCTCAATAAGGGAATAGGTTGTGAGTCATGTCACGGAGCCGTCAACGAAATGGCACTCATGTGGCAAGAAAATTCATTGCAAATGATGTGGTGTCTTGATTGCCATCGTGGTCCGGAAGAGTTCATTAGAGAACGAGCGGATATCTATAAGTTTGAATCTCAACTTGATTATTCAGCGCCTGCAGACCAAATGGCACTCGGTGCCCAATTAACTAGGGGTTACCGGGTTAACAAAGATCAATTGGAAGATTGTTCCATCTGTCATCGATAGTTGGGAAAACTTACGGTAAAACTACATGAAACAGATTAAAGAGTTAAAAATCAGGAAGGCCGATGGGGAAATGGATGTAGAAAAGAATACGAAGCCAGAATATTGGCGCAGCCTGGATCAGCTAGCTGAAACAGCTGAGTTTGAATCTTTTATGCAAAGAGAATTTCCGCAGCACCTGGAAGAGGTCAAAGCAAATCCAGTTACTCGGAGGAAGTTTTTGAAGTTGATGGGGGCCTCGATTGCCTTGGCTGGTGCAACTGCCTGTACCCGTCAACCAAGTGAAAAGATAATTCCTTACGTTCTCCCCCCCGAAGAGGTGGTCCCAGGAAAGCCGTTGTACTATGCTTCAGCCTATGTGCATGACGGAATAGCAAACGGAATTTTGGTTGAAAGCCATATGGGACGACCAACAAAAATTGAAGGAAACCCGGAGCACCCAGCAAGTAAGGGGTCAACAGATGTTTTCGCTCAAGCATCTATACTTACTATGTACGATCCTGATCGGTCACAGTCAGTGATAAGACGGGGTCGGATTTCTACTTACGATGCTTACATAGCTGAATTGAACGAAGCACTTTCCAAACAGGCAGAAAAAAATGGTAGTGGACTGCGTATTCTAACGGGGACTGTGACTTCACCAACTCTGTATAGGCAAATAAAGGATCTTATCGCTGAGTACCCTAAGGCTAGATGGCATCAGTACGATCCGATCACTTTGGATAATTCAAGAGAAGGTTCTCGCCTAGCTTTTGGTGAAATACTCTCCTGTCATTATGAAGTTGAAAAAGCTGATATCATTTTGTCTCTTGACAGTGACTTCTTGGCCAGTGGCCCAGGGGCAGTTCGATATTCTAAAGACTTTGCAAGTCGAAGAGATGTAAACAATATAGATAATATGAATAGGTTGTATTCTATCGAGAGCACCCCCTCTCTTACTGGATCCCAAGCTGACCATCAAAAAACGAAAAATGCTGGGGAGATTCAGAAATTTGCTAGAATGATAGCAACCGGTTTGGGGATTCCTCTTGGTGGTTATACAGAGATAGATGAAGAGACCGATCTTTGGATATCTGCCTTGGTAGATGATTTACAAAGCCACAGAGGTGCTAGCCTTATTGTTGCTGGAGATCGTCAACCACCAGCGGTTCACGCTCTTGTTCATGCTATGAATGAAGCATTAGGGAATATAGGTAACACTATCGTGTATACCGAGAGTGTTGAAGCCTCCCCCGAAAACCAGGGTGAATCGGTAAATCAGTTGGTAAATGATATGGAAAATAAGGCGGTTGATCTTTTAGTCATAATAGGCAAGAACCCCGTTTATTCAGCGCCCGCCGATCTAAATTTTGCAGAAGCTATGGAAAAGGTGGAGCTGCGTATACATGCTGGTTTGCATAATGATGAAACGGGAGAACTTTCTCATTGGCACATACCTCTTACTCATAGTTTAGAGTCGTGGGGTGATGCCCGATCTTACGATGGTACAGTTACCATTGTCCAACCGCTTATAGCTCCCTTATACAGAGGGAAAAGTGAATATGAAATAATAAGTGGGCTTTCAGGCAATGCTTTGAAAAAGGGATATGATCTGGTTCGTGAGCATTGGCAGAGTGAAATCGAGCTCAAAAACAACTCATTCGAAACCTTCTGGCAGACGACAGTACACAATGGTTTTATCTCAGATTCTGGATTACCAGTAAAACCAGTTGTTGTTGGTAATATAGGTGCGATGTCTGGCGAAAATCTGGACCCAGAGGTTGGTTTAGAGATCATCTTTGCTGCGGATCCAACGGTATGGGATGGGGATTATGCCAACAATGGTTGGTTGCAAGAGCTTCCTAAGCCACTCACCAAGCTTACCTGGGATAATGCCGCAATTGTGGGTCCTTCAACCGCGGACGTACTTGGAGTAAAAAACAATGATGTTGTTGAGCTAGAATACCAAAATAAAAAAGTAAAAGCACCAGTTTGGATTTTACCTGGTCAGCCTGATAATTCCGTGACAGTTCATCTAGGTTATGGTAGGCGAAATGCAGGCCAATTAGGAAGCCATGCAGGATTTGACGCTTATACTATTCGTCCATCCAGTAGCCCCCATTTTGGGCGAGGGCTGAAAGTTACGCCAACAGGGGATACATTCAAGATTTATAGTACCCAGGATCACCATGTAATGGATCTTGAGGGGCTGGGAAGTATGTCTCGTGATCGAAACTTAATTCGTGATACTGATGTGGAGACCTACAAGGAAAACTCTAATGTAATCCAGGAGATGTGGGCAGAACCCAACCCAGAGAGTAATCTATATCCTAATGATCATGAGTATGATGGTCCAAACGCTTGGGGAATGGTTATTGATTTGAACAAGTGTAATGGTTGTAATACCTGTACTATCGCGTGTCAGTCGGAGAATAATATATCCGTAGTTGGGAAGGAAGAAGTAGGTAATGGTCGTGAAATGCACTGGATACGGATTGACCGTTATTACCGTGGAGACCTTGATACACCAGAGACATTTCATCAACCTGTGCCATGTATGCAATGTGAGAATGCACCTTGTGAATTGGTGTGTCCCGTAGGAGCAACAGTACACAGTAAAGAAGGTTTAAATGATATGGTGTATAATCGTTGTGTCGGGACTAGATATTGTTCAAATAATTGTCCATACAAAGTTAGACGTTTTAATTTTTACTTGTATTCAGATTTTGAAACTCCAAGTCTTCAACTTGGTAGAAATCCTGATGTAACAGTACGTAGTCGAGGCGTAATGGAGAAATGCACTTATTGTGTTCAACGAATTAATGTTGCCCGGATTGAAGCTAAAAAAGAAGATCGCGAGATAGCTGATGGAGAAATTCTAACAGCTTGTCAGCAAGCTTGTCCTTCCGAGGCAATTACATTCGGAAACACCAAAGATAAAGATAGCAGAGTTTCCAAAGCTAAAGAAAGTCCGTTAAATTATGGAATGTTAACTGATTTGTTGACAAAACCTCGGACTACATATCTGGCTCGAATTAGAAATCCGAACCCAGTGCTTGAGGTCTGATTAAGTAAAAAATTGGTTCGAGAAGGCATGACGGCAAAACATGCCATTTAAAAGGGATTGGTCCTTGTCACAGAAAGCGACAGATATAGAACAAGTGGAGCCATATAAGGGTGATAGTGTAGTCGCTCCAGAATATAACAATAGTACTATAACCCAGAAAATAGCTAATATCGTCCTCCGGGCGGAGACACCGCTATGGTGGTATTTAGCATTAGCTTTCTTGCTACCAGTCGTTGGTCTCTTAGGTATCTCTGTTACCTATTTGGTTTTGATAGGAACCGGCGTCTGGGGTTTGAATGTTCCAGTTGGTTGGGGCTTTGCCATTATCAATTTTGTGTGGTGGATTGGAATAGGGCATGCTGGAACGCTCATATCTGCAATTCTCCATTTAATGCGGCAGGACTGGCGAAATTCTATTAATCGATTTGCTGAAGCAATGACAATCTTTGCTGTAATGTGTGCAGGAATGTTCCCACTGCTACATGTTGGTAGACCGTGGTTGGCCTACTGGCTGTTGCCGCTTCCAAACACCATGGCTCTGTGGCCGCAATGGCGTTCTCCACTGGTATGGGACGTTTTTGCGGTATCGACCTACTTTACTGTGTCCCTAATTTTTTGGTACATGGGTATGATCCCCGATCTCGGTACCCTTCGGGACCGAGCTAAGCATCCAGTTGTCGCCCGCATATTTGGAGTACTATCCTTAGGTTGGCGGGGTGCCTCTTCCCATTGGGCTCGTTATGAAAAAGCTTATCTCATTTTAGCAGGACTATCTACTCCTCTGGTATTATCCGTTCACTCAATTGTCTCGTTTGACTTCGCCGTTTCCTTAATACCGGGCTGGCATACCACTGTTTTCCCGCCATACTTTGTTGCTGGTGCCATATATGCCGGGTTTGCTATGGTGTTGACATTAACTATCCCAGTCCGAAAGATTTTTGGGCTTGAAGGACTTATTACTACTCGACATTTAGAAAATATGGGGAAGGTTACTTTAGCTACCGGATTTATAGTAGTGTATGGGTATGCCATGGAAATGTTTATATCCTGGTACAGTGCAAGTCCCTATGAAGGCTTTATGATGTGGAATCGCATGACGGGTCAGTATGCTCTAGTATACTGGGCTTTGATCTTCTGTAATGCTGTTAGCATTCAGATTTTGTGGTGGAAACGTGCTCGAAGAAATCCAATTATTCTGTTTATAGTATCGTTAATTGTTGGGGTGGGTATGTGGCTCGAAAGATTTGTTATTGTGGTTACGAGTTTAGCAAATGATTATATGCCATCATCATGGGACTATTATGCTGGCTCGATATGGGACTGGAGCTTATATGTAGGCACTATCGGATTTTTCTTGTTTATGATGTGCCTATTTATTCGGTTTCTACCTATGATACCTATGTCCGAGATGAAAATGATTATACCAAAACACCGAAAGAAAGATGTTTGATATGAATAATGGACATGGAATAACTACACTTAGAGGTTTTGTCGCCGAGTTTAAAGACGAGGAAACTATTATAGATGCGACCAAAAAAACGGTGGATGCCGGTTATCATAATATAGAAACCTACACCCCATATCCACTCGAAGAATTGCTTGATGTCCAACATCTACACAGAAACAATGTGGCATTGGTTATTTTAATAGGTGGGTTGATAGGTTGTGCGGTCGGTTTTTTTATGCAATATTTTGCTTCTGTTATCCATTATCCTATTAATGTAGGTGGGCGTCCTTTTAATAGCTGGCCGGCCTTTATTCCGGTGATGTTTGAATGTACTGTCCTATTTGCTGCGATTAGCGCAATGGTCGGAATGATAATCATGAACAGACTTCCTCGGCCTCACCACCCGATATTTGAGCTTGATCGATTTAGGTTGGCTACTCAGGATCGATTCTTTCTTTGTATTGAAGTGGAAGACCCATCTTTTGACACGGAAAAAACCTGGAAATTTCTTGAGGACTTGAATCCACACGAGGTAAATAAAGTTGAATCGTAGTTTTGGGGTTTTCATAAGCCTATTTATGCTCAATGTGCTTTGTCTCATCGTAATGGTGGGATGTCGGCAGGATATGCACGACCAACCGAGGATTGAGCCCTTTGAAGAAAGCGATTTCTTTGGTGACCGGCGCGCCGCACGTTCCACAGTGGCAGGAACTATCCCTAGAGGTCACTTGCAATTAGATGAACATTTTTATAAAGGAAAAATTGATGGGGAACTAGCAAAAACTTTTCCTGTTCCAGTGACTATAGATTTGTTGCGAAGAGGTCAGGAGAGATACGACATATACTGCGCACCATGTCATAGTGCAGTTGGTGATGGCCTGGGAATTATAGTTCAGCGTGGCATGAAACAGCCTGAATCGTTCCATAGTCAGCGCCTTATCGAAGTAGAAATTGGTCACTTTTTTGATGTAACGACTAACGGTTTTGGAAACATGTATAGTTACAACGACCGTGTCAATCCCAGCGATAGGTGGGCTATTGCCGCCTATATTCGGGCACTTCAGTTAAGCCAGGGAGCGAACCTTTCTGAGTTGCCGGACTCAGACCAACGACGTATACAACAAATAATCGAAGTGGAAGAATGACAAATATCCCTAATATCCTATACAATCAACTTAGTAACCTCCAGTCCCGTGCAATAACGATAGGCGCTTTCCTTGTTATGGGTGCGCTAGCATATGCCTTTTCTACCGAGGCAATGGGAGAGTTTTACCAAGCATATTTGATTGGTTATATGATTTGTGTCGGAATCACTCTAGTGTGTATGGCATTCTTTATGCTTCATCAGCTAATTGGCGGCCGGTGGGGTTTTCTTATACAACGGCTTCTCGAAGCGGCAATGGGGTCACTACCCATATTACTGGTGTTATTTATACCAATTCTCTTGGGTATGCACGATTTGTACCATTGGACCCATGGTGAAGCGGTAGCTTCTGATCCAATTTTACAACACAAAGCTTCTTATTTAAACGTTCCATTTTTTATCTCTCGTACCCTAATTTATTTTGCTATCTGGATTATAATCTCATCACTTTTGCTAAAGTGGTCAATTGATCAAGATAAATCAGGCGATCCAAAATTACTTGATAAGATGCGATCGATTAGCGGTCCAGGAGTTGTAATATTCGCATTAACGATGACTTTTGCATCTTTTGACTGGATTATGTCAACAGATCCACACTGGTTTTCGACACTATATGGGGTAATGATGATAGTGAGCAGTGGCGGCGCGGCTCTGTCTTTAATCATTATTATGATGACCTATTTGCGGAACCATTCTCCTATTAAAGAACTAGCTGATGACGACCGCTTTCATGATTGGGGTAAGTTGCTGCTAGCTTTTACATTACTCTGGTTCTATATGATGTTGTCCCAATTTCTCATCATCTGGGCCGCCAATCTACCAGAAGAAAATCCTTGGTATGTGCATCGTATGCATGGTGGCTGGGAAATCTTGTCGGTAGTTCTTGTTCTTGGCCGGTTTGTAATAGCCTTCTTTCTACTTCTGTCAATTCCGAGGAAGCGGGATCCTCGTAGGCTAGTACGGGTTGCTTGGTTCATATTTACCATGCACCTAGTCGATATCTTCTGGCATGTAGCCCCCAATTTCCGTCATGATGGATTCGCCTTCAATATTATGGATCTTATAGTGCCGATAGGGCTTGTGTGCATATGGTTGTTTTTTGTAATAAATCGATTGAAAAAGAATCCGCTGATTCCGCAAAAAGATGCTCGATTTACAGAGCTTGTAGAATCGGTCTCATAAAGTAATGGTTTAAGGATCAGGGAAAAATGAATCACGGTGTTAACCATAAAGACGTAGATAAAGAGGCAGTTGATAGGGGGCACGAAGTCTTAGAGACCAACGTACCTTTGGTAATCAAATTTGGTATTGGTTTAGCCGCCCTAGCAGTTATATCAATGGTTCTAATGTGGGTTATGTTTATAGTTGTTGAAGATTACATTGCGCTGTCATTCGAAACACCAGCCCCAATGTTCGAAGAAAATATACTACCACCTGAACCTCGGCTGCAGGTCATCCCAGAAGAAGATCTTATTGCACTCCGTAAGGAGGAAGAAAAAAAGTTAAATAGTTATGGTTGGATTATTCGCACAGCGGGAATTGTTCAGATACCTATTGATCGTGCCATGTATTTAATATCAAATGACGATCGATATAAACTGCCGGTGGTTCAAGTTTCTGGTGAAGGAAAGTAAGATCTATGGTTAAATCTTATGCCATCATATTCAGTATTTTATTAGCATTGTCACTTTCTATGTTACCTAATATAGGCTATGGACAAGGAGGGGTACGGAATCGACCTACAATCTCTAAGGATGTTGGGGTTGGTCCTGGCCTTGAAGCGACAGCGACTCCAGAGATTCTTAAAAATGTTGGTGTTGAGCAGAACATTGGGAATTTGTTACCTCTAGAACAAAATTTTTATAATGAAAAAGGCGAATTGGTAAAATTAAGCAGTTTTTTTAATAACAAACCCGTTATTCTATCAATGGTTTATTATGATTGTCCAATGTTGTGCACCGAAATTCTAAACGGTCTTAATAGGAGTCTAGCTCCGCTGAAATTTACAATTGGGGATGAATTTGAGGTTATATCAGTTAGTTTCGATCCTACGGAGAGCTATGAACTTGCGGCAGAGAAAAAAGCTGTGTATACCCAACGTTACAATCGTTCAGGAGCTCAAAAAGGTTGGCATTTCCTCACAGCAGAGGCGCCTGCCATTGATAAATTAGCGAAAACGGTTGGTTTTAACTATGTTTATGATGAATCCACAGGAGAGTTTGTACACGGTAGTGCTATCATGGTAATAACCCCTACTGGCAAGGTATCTCATTATTTTTTCGGTATCGAATATCCATCAGAAGATATTCGACTTGCCTTGGTCGAATCTTCGGAAGATAAGCTAGGTAATATTTTTGATCAGGTCATGTTGTACTGTTTTAACTATGATCCAGAACAAGGCCGATATGGCATAGTAATTATGAATACTATACGAGTGGCCGGTCTATTTACTTTATTAGCAATGGGTTCTTTCATGATAATTATGTTCAAGCGGGATCGACGAAAACGAAAGATAAAAAAACAATCTGATAACTGAGCAGCTAATTTGGCAATAAACATGGGTCTTTTGGTAGAAAAATTCCGAACAAACAGTAAAGTGAGCGTATGAAAAACCAATTCCAGTTACATCCCGAAATAGCATCAACAGTAGCTTTAGATGTTGACTTACTGTATTTCTTCGTGGTAGCGATCAGTGTATTTTTCATGGCACTAATTTGTGTGCTTATTTTTGTTTTTGCTATGAAGTATAGACGTAAAACCGAGGACCAACAGGCGGAATCGCAGAGTCATGGCAACCTACTTCTAGAAATTGTTTGGTCTGCCATACCTTTAGTTCTTATGCTAATAATGTTTGTATGGGGGGTCTATCTCTTTTTCAAAGTTTATCAGATTCCGAATGGTGCGATGGAGTATTACGTGGTAGGGAAGCAATGGATGTGGCACATACAGCACCCAACAGGTCAGCGAGAGATCAATGAAATGCATGTACCGATTAATACGCCTGTGAAACTAACGATGGCGTCTGAAGATGTTATCCATAGTTTTTATGTGCCGGCTTTCCGTGTAAAAAATGATGTTATCCCTGGCCGTTATACATCGCTTACCTTTGAGGCTACTAAACCAGGGGAATATCACCTTTTCTGTGCGGAATACTGTGGTACTGAACACTCTCTCATGATAGGAAGCGTATATGCCATGGAACAAGAAGATTACCAGAACTGGTTGGGGGGAGGATTAGTCGATGAATCTCCCGAAGAAGCTGGGGCCCGTCTGTTCTCACAGTTAAACTGTATTACCTGTCATAGTGATCAAGCTGGTGCAAGAGGACCTTCGTTAAATGGGAAATTTGGAACCGAAGAAGTCTTAAAAAGTGGCGAAAGAATTTTAATCGACGAAGCCTATATTAGAGAATCTATTGTTAATCCCCGTATACGTCTCGTGGCTGGCTATCCAGCAATTATGCCAACTTACCAGGGGCAGATAACAGAGACCAATATATTTAATCTGATTTCTTATATCAAATCATTACCGAGTACGGAGGGAGCCCAATGAGTACCGTAGTAAAAAAGGGAGCTCCCGAACACCGGATGCCCCTTCATCACTTTCTAAATGCTACCTACACGGTTAAGTCTTGGTTCTTAACCATGGATCACAAGCGTGTGGGGCTTTTGTACTTATTTTCGATAGGGTTTTTCTTTTTAATCGGAGGGACATTCGCTAGTCTGATCCGGCTAGAATTAGCTACACCAGAAGCTGATCTAATGGAAGCGGACCAGTATAATGTCGCATTCTCGATGCATGGAATTGTCATGATTTTCTTTTTCTTAATTCCATCAATCCCTGCTGTGTTCGGGAATTTCATTATGCCTCTTATGATTGGAGCGAAAGATGTTGCATTCCCGAAATTAAATCTTACAAGTTGGTATTTGTTTATATTTGGCGGCAGTTTTGGAGTATTAACCACGTTGCTTGGGGGAGTGGATACAGGTTGGACCTTTTATACTCCTTTTAGTAGTACATATTCCAATACGAATGTGCTTTTAGCAGGAATGGCAGCTTTTATAGCCGGTTTTTCGTCTATATTGACAGGTCTAAACTTCATGGTTACTATCCACAAAATGAGGGCTCCAGGTATTACCTGGTTTAAAATGCCGTTGTTTGTGTGGGGGATGTATGCAACTAGTCTGATTATGGTCCTTGGTACACCAGTTATAGCCATTACTTTAGGTCTCATGATGGTAGAACGGGGCTTCGGCATAGGTATCTTTGATCCTGCTTTGGGTGGTGATCCAGTCCTTTTTCAGCACCTTTTTTGGTTTTATTCTCACCCAGCGGTATACATCATGATTTTACCAGGGATGGGAGTTATTTCTGAAGTGATAGCAGCTTTTAGTCGCAAGAGAATTTTTGGTTATGATTTTATTGCTATGTCTAGTGTGTCAATAGCGGTTTTGGGATTTTTTGTTTGGGGGCACCATCTATTCGTTAGTGGGCAATCGATTTATGCTGGTATGGTTTTCTCTTTTATAACTATGTTGGTGGCTGTTCCATCAGCAGTAAAGGTTTTTAGCTGGATGGCCACTATGCATAAGGGATCCGTTTCATATGACGCTCCTATGCTCTATGCTCTAGGTTTTATCGGACTTTTTTCTGTTGGTGGTTTAACAGGAGTGTTTTTAGCTATAATGGGGTTAGACATCCATATGCATGATACATATTTTGTGGTAGCCCATTTTCATTATGTGATGGTTGGGGGTGCAGTAACTGCTTTTATGGCTGCTATACATTTTTGGTGGCCAAAAATGACTGGCCGTATGTATCCAGAGGGATGGTCACGGTTTGCGGCATTCCTTATTTTTGCTGGATTTAATCTGACTTTCTTTCCGCAGTTTATCGTGGGTTATCTGGGGATGCCGAGGCGATACCATGTCTATCCGGAAGAATGGCAACTCTTGAATGTAATGTCCTCTGCAGGAGCTACTATTTTAGCAGCTGCTTTTATTGTTCCGTTGATATATATGATATGGTCATTAAAAAATGGGAAAATAGCAGGGCCTAATCCGTGGAGAGCAACCGGGCTAGAATGGATTCTTTCATCTCCACCGCCAGAACACAATTTTCCGAGTACCCCGATTGTCCGTGAGGAGCCTTACGATTACGGAGAAGTTATAGACAATCCGGTCCATAAGGAAGAAGATGAAAAAGTTTAAATATTTACATTATCACTTTGGTAAGGAGTTAGACCGTGTCAGTTAGTACAGAAGCTGCTTCTCACAGCCATGATGTACATGCAGACCATCCAGAATATATGCGTCATCAGTTTGATGATATGGATCAGCAGAATGATGCAGCCAATCTGGGAATGTGGCTGTTTTTGCTGACGGAGGTCATGTTTTTTGGTGGATTCTTCCTAGGGTATTCAATTTATCGAACTGAATACTATGATTCTTTCGTTAATGGTAGCCATCACCTTGATGTTTTTCTGGGAGGGTTGAATACAGTAGCTTTAATAACCAGTAGCGTAACTATGGCTTTTGCTGTTCGAGCCGCGCAGCTTGGCAAAAAGAACCATATTATTATGTTTTTGGTTATGACCCTTGTGCTAGGTGTGGTCTTCATGGTTAATAAATATCTTGAGTATTCCCACAAATGGCATGACAATCTAATCCCAGGACTAGATTTTATCTGGACTGAACCAGGAGATCCAAGAACGATCCAATTGTTTTATGCCTTTTATTTTTGTATGACGGGAACTCATGGATTACATGTCCTGATTGGCCTGGGCCTAATAATTTGGTTAGTTATCCGTACACAGCAAAATAAGTTTACTCCGCAATACTATGCACCTATCGAAAATTTTGGTCTTTATTGGCACTTTGTTGACTTAGTATGGATCTTTTTATTTCCACTTTTGTATCTAATCGGTGGACTACATTAAAATGAGGTTATGACACAGATATGTCTCAACATGCTCCTCACAGCGAAAATACCCCTCACATAGCCTCAGTTGCAAACTATCTGACTATTTTTTCTATTTTATTAGTTTTGACTGCAGTAACTGTTTGGGTGGCTTTCCTTGAACTTGGTCCTTTAAATACCCCGGTTGCGATGGCTATCGCTAGTGTAAAAGCTATAGTAGTAATCCTATACTTTATGCATTTAAAGTTTAGTCCGGGGCAGACTAAACTAGCAGCAGCAGCAGCTATTTTCTGGCTGCTGATCCTCCTTATAGTAACGTTTTTTGACTACGTGGGCCGTACCTGGCAGGATAATCCGGTTGGTTGGTAGAGAAATTAATAATAGCTATCAAAACCTTCCTGAAATAGTGGTGGCTGAGTACCGCATTCATAAGGTTACCCAAAACCGACCAAAAATTTTTCTAAACTTTGGTGGGGTGAAATTTGAAAAGAAGCAACTAGAAACCATCTACAAGAGTGAGAGGTATGTATTTAATTCGTAGTCAGTAACCTGCGAGCGGTATTTTTCCCACTCCTCCCGTTTGTTTTCAATTAGTTTCGTAAAGATTTCTTGCCCAAGACATTCTTCCAACAACTGGCTGCCTTCCGCTAATTTGATTGCCTCATTGAGATCTTTGGGTAGAGATTTGACCCCTAACTTTTGTCTCTCTTCATGGGTCATAGTCGAGAGGTCGTATTCTGCCGGAGGCCCTAATTCATAACTATTTTCTATACCGGCTAATCCTGCAGAAAGGATAACCGCAAAAGCTAAATAGGGGTTACAAGATGGATCTGGAGCACGATATTCCACTCGCATTGCTTCATTTTTTGCAGGGTTATAAGTAGGTAGTCGGATCATATCAGCCCTATTCCGTAGTGCCCATGAAACGAACATAGGTGCTTCATATCCAACAATAAGGCGTTTGTAAGAGTTGACCCATTGATTAGTAACAAGCATAGTTTCGGGAGCATGTTTCATTAAACCAGCAATGAAAGCTCGACCCGTATCAGAAAGATGGTAATTTTGATTGTCATCAAAAAAAGCATTTGTGTCACCCCGGAACAGGGACATGTGTATGTGCATACCACTACCGTTATGGCCAGCGTGAGGTTTAGGCATGAAGGTTGCGTAGACATTGTGTCGTAAAGCTACTTCTTTCACCACCAACCGGTATGTCATAGTGTAATCAGCCATTGTCATAGCATCCGTATATCGAAGCGAAATTTCACTCTGACTCGGACCGCCTTCATGATGACTATATTCTACACCGATACCTATTTCTTCCAAGGCTATTACAGTATCACGCCTTAGGTCAGTTGCCCAATCCAAAGGAGTAAGATCAAAATATCCACCTTGATCTAAAGCTTGAGGTGTTCCTTCACTGGATTTCAGATAGTAATATTCCAATTCTGGCTGAACGTAAAAAGTGAACCCGAGCTCAGCTGCCTTTTGGAGACTCCTTCTGAGAATTTGGCGTGGGTCACCTTCGTACGATCTGGTGCCATCGGGATCAAGGATATCACAAAACATACTGCCAACAGCACTATTTTTAGAGTCCGATCTCCAGGGAAGAATTTGGAAAGTACTAGGATCTGGCATAGCAATCATATCCTGTTCGCTATGTCGTATAAATCCTTCGATTGAAGAACCATCAAAAACTTCACCATCTTTCAGGGCATCTTCTAACTCTTCAACAGTGATAGAAAAGCTCTTAAGAAACCCAAGTATGTCGGTAAACCATAACTGGATTATCCTAATGTTGTGTTCCTGGGCCCTTTGGAGAACATAATCTTTCGGATCCTGGGTCATATTAAAACTTTCTCCTTGCCCGTAACCGATTTGTCTTCTGATTTATAGCGAATGTCTCAAGTATCATTTAGTCGAAGTTTAGTTATTTGGTTGTTTTTATTTTTCTCTTTAACTTCATTTCACGGACAACTGCTTTTCGCCTTTGTTCTTTGCGGAACCGCTGTCTTCGAAGTTCCTTTTGACGTTCGCGCATTTCTACTCCCTTGTTAAATTAATTAGAGTGGACCAAATGGGACCTGACGTAATACAAGTTAGAAACATTATAATATCCCTAATAACATCATAAATATAGTTATTGATTCTAGATGCAATGATGATTATACAATCTAAATTAAGGATACCCAACCGGGCAACTGGTTTCTCACTAGTTTTAATCAAATTGCAAAGGAAATAGTCTCGTGCATCAAATACGCCTCCTATCTCAATCAGATATGGCCGGTATTCTTGATATTTCAGATGTAATAAACGTAATAGAAGAAGGTTTTCGTAAAGTTGTATCGGATGATGATTTACCGGATCGTACATCTCTGCAGATTAGTAAACAGCCTGGAGTTGCTTTGCTTATGCCGGCTTACCTTTCAGACCTCAATATACTTGGAGTTAAGATTGTTTCTGTTTTTCCAAATAATCTTTCTCTAGGTTATCCCATGGTTACAGGATTTTATGTGCTCTGTGACTCAATGACGGGTCAGTTGATGGCTCTCATGGAAGGAAAATATCTTACGGGAATAAGGACCGCAGCAGCTTCGGCTGTTGCTACAAAGATTCTTGCTAGGGAAGATGCCAAAATTTTGGGGGTGATAGGAACAGGTGTGCAGGGACGTTTTCACGTGGATGCAATAAGATCTGTACGAAAAATCGAAAAAGTAGTTGTTTACAGTCGGACTCCAGAAAAAAGACAAAAATTTGCTAACGAATTAGAAACAGCAGGGATAATCTGCCAACAAGTAGAGCATGTTTCCCAATGCACTGCAGAGGCTGATATTTTGGCTGTTTGTACATCGAGCAAGAAACCTGTATTTGATGGCAATCTAATCCGTCCCGGGACACACATAAATGCTGTAGGCGCCTTCACTCCAGACACGAGAGAGCTAGACACAAATTTAATCCAAAAGGCTCAAGTTTACGTTGATACCTATGCAGGCGCTTTTAAAGAGGCTGGAGATATTCTTATTCCGTTTCGATCAAAAAAAATCCAGAAAGGGCATATTCGAGCCGAATTATCTGAATTAATTTCTGGAAAAAAGAAGGGACGAACACACCCAGAAGAAATTACTGTTTTCAAATCGGTAGGCTATGCTATGGAAGATGCAGTAGTTGCAAAATTTGCTTACGACCAAGCAAATGCGGCAAACATAGGTTGTGTTTTCGATATCGATTCATGAAAAAAATACTTATAATTAGGGCTGGGGCCCTTGGGGACATGATAGTCACTCTTCCGGTCCTTTCGGCTTTGAAAAAGCAATATGATGGGCTATCAATAGATATGATGGGGTATTCAAACCGCTTAGAAATCTTAAAATATTGCGGTTATGTGAAGAATATTTTTTCGATAGATAGTCGATCGACCGTTCCTCTTTTTATGAACACTACCAAAATCGATTTTTCGTCATTGCAGTACCTCCAATTATATGATTCTATTATTTCCTATATTCCAGATTCCACCGGTATATTCGAGAAAAATATTGGTAAAATATCCTCCTGCTCGATACACATAGGGCAATCAAAGCCCAATTTTATTGATAATAAAAATCGAACCCATATTACCCATGTTTTAATGAAGGGACTTTCTCCTTTTGGAATTGCTCCCGTAGCTGAACCCCCAAAATTGAATGTTTCGTGTTTACCAAATCCAGACCGTACCGAGATATTAGACTCGGATAAAAAATTGATAGCTATTCATCCAGGTAGTGGAGGAATAAAAAAATGCTGGCCGGCGAAGAGTTATATCAAGCTGATTGAAGCTCTTGTTGAAAAGCATTATATCCCTGTCGTCATTTTCGGACCTGCTGACGAAAATGTAAAAGGTCAGATATTACCGTGCATAAAAAACAAAAAAATACAAATCGTAGAAAATACTTCTCTAGTTAGTCTGCATAAAATCTTGACTCGTTGCGGTGGTATGGTAGGGAACGACTCAGGAATTTCTCACCTGGCTGCAGCTTTGGGAGTACCAGTCGTAGCACTTTTTGGGCCAACTGATCCAGCAATTTGGGGTCCGAGAGGAGAGACTGTTCGAATAATATGGGGGGATGAAATAATTACCGAAGATATTGGTAAAACAAAAAATACAAAGAAAATTAATACCAAAAAGATCACGGATGTAGCTTTAGAATCAATTCTAAATACTATGATTTCTACAAAAATAATTTGTTAAAAGTAATTATTATCTTTCATGATTTTGTATTAAAATACCATACCGCTTTCCCTTTTTTATTAACTACCAAATAGCAATTATCGCCGAATTGGTGGGTTGTAGTGCAGGTAACAGGATTGGTATTCATAGTAAACGCATAAATACCACCAGGTTGATTAACATTGTTTTTGTCAGATAAATCTTTAGGTGGTAGTATTCTATCTAGAACAATATCTAAATCTGGTCCTCGATACGTAATGCTATTTATACCTTTTGCAGGAGTCTTTTCAAAGTTAGTTGTTCTTGTTTCCAGATCAATAGACGGGTTAGTTGAGGGCACCATGTAACCGAATGTTTTGAGCTCATTTTCAAATAATGTTGCTTCGTTAGACGGCAAGGAAATATTTACTGAAATAATATCACGAAAAATTTGATTAGAAAAATCGTCATCGATTGCCGACCTATATCGGTCCAAAAAAGCACTACGGGAAATATTGGATGTGTTCACTCCAAACTTTTTTGAAGATAAATCAGGCCTCCACTGAGTTAGAAAATCTGGTTCATATTCCATTACCCAAGAAACAAACCCAGCATCATTTTTACGAGGAACTTCTACAGTCCAAAACCAGGGGATATCTTTTTTCAAGTGTCTTCTCGTCCGTTTGAACAAACTTATCTGAAGATTCAAATCCCTTTCTAATCGGCAAGCAAGATTTTTTGCTCCACCCTTTTTTTCAATACTGAAGGCCAATCCATCACGAGGGTTCCAAGAGGTCATAGTCGGTGTCATAAATTCAAAATAAGTGGAATGACCGTAGTAATAACGGCCGGTCCAAGACATTCCTGTTCTTTGATCGAACGTTGTTCGCTCTTCTGAACAAGCAAACTGTTGGTTCAAAAACTTCGACGCCCCTATAGATTCATAGGTATCCAAATTGACGAAACAAAGTAAATGATTCAAGTATATGGGAGTCATGGAGCCCTTAGATTAATAGGATCTTGGGAAGGTGAAAGGTCGGTCGTTTGATTAATCATACTTGGAGTATCTGGTGAAACAATATTATTATCTACCAATGGGTCAGACGTGGATAACATCCAGGACTTCAGACGGTTTCGCATTTCTTTTTTTATGTTAGTCATAGCAAATTGGTTAGCTAGATTATTAGTTTCTGACGGATCATAAATAATATTATAAAGTTCTTCCTTAGAAGTTTTCTTTTCCCTCCAACCCATTTTAATAAGGGCCGATTTTGTGATTGAGTCATCGCAGTTAGCCATAATAGGAAGATTGTAATCGCTATAACGACGTATATACTTCCAATTGTTAGTTCGTATTGCACGTTGAGGTTCATAAGCCGCATGGTAATTAATTTCGGCAAAAACTTCTTCCCTTACCTCTTTGATTTGTCCCATTACAAGAGGGTTAAACGAAATTCCCTGCAACCAGTCAGGGGGAGTTATACCTGCCAATTCGCAGATAGTGGGAAAAACATCAATTTGACTAACTAATCCATCAATAACCTTTCCTCCATTATACTCTTTTGGGCCTCGGATAATTAGCATAACACCCAATCCTTGGTCGGTAAGATTACACTTCATAAAAGGGAAGGCAATCCCATGGTCAGTGGTGCATATAATAAGCGTATTTTCCTTCCAATTGTAACGATCAATAGCATCTAATATTCGTCCAATTTTCCAATCGAGTTGGCGGGCTGCATCTATAAAATGAGCCATGTCTTCTCGAAAAACTGCGGTATCCGGAAATGGTCCAGCTGGACGTATGAAACGGGAATCTGTATGGTCTTCTCCGGATGGTGGATTTGCAAAATTTTCGTCTTTTCGATGAGTTTCATGGAATCCTACATCAAGAAAAAACGGTTTTGTATGAGATTCTGAAAGAAAGGATACAGCTAGTTCTTCGGCTGGTAAATCATCATTCTTGTTTATAATCCGTGACCAACCAGCTTCATTAATATTCTTAACCACATGTTGGATGCCTGTTAATACTGTTTCATATCCAGCCCTTTGTAGGGTATGCATAATTAATCTCTCAGGATGATGAATTGACCAACCACGGTTGACCAATCCGAACATTCCGCAACTATGTGGCCATTGGCCTGTGAGCAAGGCACCTCGACTTGGCGAACATGTAGGGTTTGCACAAAAAGCTGATCTAAACAAAACTCCTTCTTCAGCTAATTTCTGAAGCTCCGGGGTTGGTATGCCGTAACCATAGGGTTGGATATATCGGCCGGTATCATGTGAATGAATGTAAACGATATTCATAATTAAATTATAGTAGTTACATACGTTTTGGAACTTCAATCCCAAGAAGGTTCAACAAACGTTCAAGAGTTTTTAACGTTACCTCAGATAGGGCAAGCCAAGAAGCACGGCACTCAACATTTTTTTCATTAAGGATATGATGAGCGTGGTAAAAACTATTGTAGACTGAGGCTAATTGAAAAGCGTATTCACATAGGTGATTAGGAGATCGGGTTTCAAAAGCTAAATTGATAATAGCTGGAAATTCGGCCAATTTTAGATCCAAATTTCGTTCTAGTTCACTACGGGGTGCTATAATTTTCCCGGGGAGATAACCAGATTGCTGCGCTCGCCGTATAACTGATTTAATACGTACTGCTGCATACAGTATATAAGGGCCTGTCCTACCTTCGAAAGAGGAAAAACGATCCAAATCGAAAATATAATCCTTAGTGCGGTGATTCATCAAATCCGCATACTTCAAAGCTGCGATACCTACGATTTGGGCTATGGTGCTCTTTTCACTTTCTTCATATGTTCGGATAGATTCAATCGTATCAATCCGTTCTCTGGCGTGGTCTGTGACCAATTGGATGAGGTCTTTTAGTTTCATAATTCCCCCCTCTCGGGTCTTGAATGGTTTCCCATCCTTCCCATTCATTGTCCCAAAACCATTATGTTCTAGTCGTGTCGAGTTGGGGGTGATCCCTGTTTTATAGGAAGCTTTAAAAACCTGTTTAAAATGCTGTTGTTGTCGATTATCAACGACGTAAAGGATATAGTTAGGTTGAAAATCCTCGACCCGTTGTTCAATAGTTGCTAGATCTGTCGTGCCGTACAAAACTGCTCCATCAGATTTTTCAAGTATCAGGGGAGGGATCGATTCAGCTTCATTCGAGTCACCTACATTTATAACTACCGCTCCTCTACTTTTCTGTGCATGGCCTTCTGTTTTTAACCTTTTGATCAAATTTTTGATACGGTCACGGGTATCACTTTCACCAAGCCAAAGATCAAAATGGATATTCAGCATCTTGTAGTCTTTTCTCAGAGAAGCAACTGAAACATTCCGAATATGTCGCCATAAAGCAATATAGCCTGGTCGGCCATTTTGGAGTTCCAGTGTAACTTTTCGAGCAGCTTCTGCAAAATTGGCATCTGTCTTTTCTCTTTCACTAGCTTTCGGATACATTTCCTCCAAATCAGAAATATTTACAGGCGGATCCTCTGGGAAAGGTCCTGTGGATTCGGGATCAAAATAGGGCAATTCAGGGTGGCGTTCCTGGATAGCTAGAATATTTAGCCCCATCTGGACTCCCCAGTCACCAAGATGTACGTCCCCTATTACTTGATTGCCAACAAACCTAGCAAGTCGTGCAATGCTTTCTCCTATTATAGCTGCCCTAAGATGTCCAACATGGAGTGGTTTAGCTACATTAGGACCTCCATAATCAATCAGAATTATACTGGGAGTTGATAGGATATCGCAACCAAGGCGATCATTATCGTATACACCCTGGAGGTGTTTAACAATGAAAGCATCGGTTAGTAAGATATTTATAAAACCAGGTCCAGCTAGTGATAGGTTCTCAAAAATATCGGGCGACGATAACGAGTTAATAACCTCTTGAGCAATCTCTCTTGGATTAGTTTGATATTGCTTAGCTGCGGAAAGTGCACCATTACATTGAAACTGACATAGATCAGGCCGATCGGATACCCGAACTACCCCATACTTCTGATCATACCCTGCTGCATTAAAGGCATTTTCAAATATTATTGTTAATTTTTCTGCTAGTGAGCCCATATTAATTCCTTCTTAATTTCCATAGATAGTGATTACTAGACGCCTAGCCCCTCCATTGTTTCTGTGTTCGCAAAGATAGATCCCCTGCCACACCCCTAGGTTAAAATACCCGTTTGTTATAGGTATAGATACGCTGCTTCCCATTATTGAAGCTTTAATGTGCGCTGGCATATCATCCGAACCTTCTTGGTTGTGTTGGTAATACGGTTGGTTTTCTGGGACTAGAACATTTATATGGTACTCAAGATCGTCACCCACTTCAGCGGCAGCGTTTTCGTTAATAGTTAGAGATGCAGAAGTATGGCAGATGAAGATATGTGCTATACCTTTAGTGATTTTTGCAATTTCAGGCAACTGGTTTATAATATCACTCGTTACCAAATGAAATCCTCTTTTTCTAGGTTGCAACAAGAATTCTTTTTGTATCCATTTCAAACTAATTCGTCCCCTTAATTAGAGTTTTCTGAAATAAAACCTAACGGGAGTATTATCTCTTCATAGCTAAATAATCAGTTTTATAGAACGTAATCACTCAAAAACTTTTCTACATCTTCATAAAATTCTATTATAGTTTCCATTTTTCGCCAACCGTGCCCTTCGCCCTCATATAATCGGTATATATGAGGGATATGATTGTGTTCAAGGATTTTAACTATTGATTCTGCCTGGTCTTTGGGAACCACCTTATCTTCACTTCCCTGGAAGATGGCTATTGGGTCATTGATTTTTTCCGCATGGAAAATTGGAGACCACGCCCTGTACCTATTGTGGTGTTTTGGTAATTCTCCAACCATCAAGTCTAGGTACTTTTCCTCAAACTTGTGCGTATCGGTCGCCAAATCAAAAAGATTGGTCACGCCATAAAGACATAAACCTGCTTTAAAAAACCCAGGCCTATGTATAAGCGCGTTAAGCACGGTATAACCTCCCGCACTACTACCCTTAATAACTATTCGATCTGGATCCACAAGTCCTTTATTAATAAGTGTTTCGGCACCACTAATGGCATCTTGTACATCATATTCTCCCCAATGTCCTCGCAGGGCTGTCATGTAAGAACGTCCATATCCTGTACTACCCCTATAATTTATAAACAAGCAAGCGTAACCCCGACTGGTAAAGAATGGAATCTCAGGCGAAAAGTCAGTTTTATGTTGACCGGTCGGGCCACTGTGAATGTTGATTATAGCTGGAGGTTTACCTGTGCCAGAAAAATTACCGCTTACTGGGGGATAATAAAGACCGTAAATTTTTTCGTCTGATAAGGTTCTCCAGGATATGGGTTTAGGACTGGATAGATCAGACGCTGGTATAACTAACGACTGGCTACGATAATGGATGTTACATACATCATCTCCAATAGTTACTACTTGATCAGAAACTGTTGAAGAAGAAGCAATGCAAGCTAAGGCATTTTTTACTGGTGAAACAGAAATTTGTGAAAGCCATGTGTATTGGTCAGTTTTAATTTTAATATTTTGGCCGGTTTTAATAGAAAACTTCCAAAGTGATGCGAATCCCTCTTCGTGTTTCCGATAATACAAGGTGTCGCTATCTGATCCCCAACCATAAACCCTTATCCCTTGCACCCATGCAGGTTCAGTTAACGTGGTATCCTCTACCAGAACCTGTCGTTCATTTGTCCTTAGGTTTAGTATGACTAGTTTATCCCATTCCTTGTCAGTGATGATGTAGGAAAGCCACTTGCCATTTGGGGAAAATAAAGGTTGAAAGACAGGAATATTAGTGTCACCCGCTATTAGCTGCTCCTCACTTATGGTAGGGTTGGCCCAATTATTAATCCGGGCCATTTTTAATCTTGTTCCATCCCAGGGCATTTGTGGTTGATCCCATTCAATCCATGCTACCTGTTCGTTGTCAGGATGCCACACCGGTTGCATGTAAAAATCAGAGCCATGAATAAGTCGAACTGGAGGAAGGACACCGTTACTGTCTACTAAAGCTATTGTGTCTATTAACTTAAAAGTATAAACATAAAGGATCCATTGTTCATTTTTTGATACAGTCGGAGAAGCAGCGAATCCAGATTTTGGTAACAGTGGTTTAGCTAAGCCACCCGATAGCGATTTATGGAATAGTCGCCCATCTTTTTCAACAAAAATAACAAAATTGGAGGCTACGGTGAAGTCACCACCGCCGTAACCGACGCCACCTTTAACAGATTGCTCTTTTGTAAGATCGAAAGTAGTTTTGTTGTTTCGGCAGCAGACTAAAACTCCCTTATTTGATCGCATTTCCAACCAAACCAGTTTGTTCCCATCCTGAGTCCACTGAATATCATATACGGGTTTCCTGTCACCAAGCATCATTGCTGATATGACGCTTTCCCAATGGCCGTATGGTACAGGAATTTTATCTCTAGTTTTGACGTCTTTATCCTTGGTTTTTATCCGAAAATTATGGCTTGGCGATATAATGTATAAATTATAACTACTGCCAAATATACCCGAATGTAGTTCCAATGTAAATGTTAATAAACATCTGTGGAAGTGGGATCTTGAACGTTAAAACCTAATATAATGTCCCATCAAAAATCACCTGATAAACAAACAAAACCCCCTTATTTTATAAATTTTCATTGAGATAAGAGATAAAAAAATATCAGAAAAAGAAAAGCAGGACTTAATTTCCAGTATCAAATTGTCTGGAATTTAGGGATTTGTGGAGTTTAATAGTTCTGTAAGGTTGTGAGTTTGGAAGTAGTAATTTTGCTTGGTTTACTTTCAAAGTATTAAACGGTGATCAAATAATATTGACACCGACCTCAGTAGCAATTTTTCTAACGTTGTTAACAGCAGTAGATATCTTCTCTTCGGGTAGATGTTCAACGAGCATATAACCAAGAGGATGGGAGGCTTCCCACCGCTTAAGTGCAGTTCCTAGATCGAGTAATCCAGCACCTGGAATTTCTTCGTTCATATGTAGGACAAACCCGGGTTCAAGGCTAATGTCTTTGACATGACATATCGGTGCAATAGGTCCCATAACATCGAATATATGGTTTAGACGTTCTGTACTGTTGAAAACCTGGTCCAGAGATTGAAAATGATTTACAAAATCCATAACAACACGGAGTCTGTCAGAGCCAACGTCATCTATCACTCGTTTATTAATCTCTGGTGATCCCATTATGGTAAGGACGTGGGTTTCGATCACGACTGTTAGTCCTTCTGCTTCTGCCTTACCTGCGATACGGGAAAGGGTGTCAACTAGTCTATTGAGGCATTCTGGTCTGTGATTTTCTGGAGTGGGATCATAAGAACCAGATGGATTGAGACTTCCTGTCCGAATCAAAACATTTTGTGCTTGGAGCTCTCGGCCGACCTCGATCCCTCGCTGTATAGTTTTTATAACTTTGTCACGAACTGCCTTGTCAGGATCAAATAAACATTCTTGGTATCCAATACCAAATTGGGCTAGTTCTAGTCCCTGACTACCATATAAGGCGTTGGTTTTCTTACAATCTGATGCTGAAATACTGTTCAAAATCTCGCCGGGCCCGTGATAACAAACCGATGTAATGCCCAGTTCAACAGCAGTTTTTAATATTTCTGCCGTAATAATCCGAGGGTCTCCCGGAGCAAAACCTACAACACCCAGACGCATTGTGCTGGTCCTCTCTTTTCTTTAGATAGTTTTGGTTAATCCTTTATAACTACTAAGACACTATTTTTATCCACAGTGTCTCCTTCTTTAATCCGAATTTCACTGACAGTACCAGTCCTTTGAGATCGAAGCTCATTTTCCATCTTCATAGCCTCGATGGTTACAATACCTTGACTGGTATCAATGTGATCCCCGACAGCCACATGAATAGCAATAACACGACCCGGCATGGGAGCAATAATCTTTTCTCCTCCAGCTTGAAGAGGAGATTTTACTTGGTCCCGTAGTAGAGCAAGTTTCTCTTCCTGGACATCTACAACATACGAAATGCCATTTATAATAATTTCATAATCTGATCCGTGCCTCGTTGCTGTCGCTATATATGATTGTCCATTGACCAACAGGGAAAATGAGTGTTGATCATTTAGAGGCTCTATGTCAACTTGAAAAATATTTTCATCGACATTGAGTTTGACGCATTTCCCCTCATCTTCGACACTCACTCGATGGGTATCGTCCGATATAGTGATCAGGTAACTCAATTTTAACCCTTTCAGAGTAAAACTCATTCTCCAAAGCACAGGAAAGTCAAATTATTTCAGCGTTCTCGCCTCAAAGCATCTCGTCTACCAACAAGTTTCCAGGGACTACCATGTTCTTCGTTTCTACTGTCAGATTGTTCTATGCTAACAGGTTTTTTCCCTTCTCTATGTTTTACAATCGCAGCAAAAGCTGCTATGATATGACGATCATCTTTTTGAGTTTCATTCGCTGGAGGCATGTTGTCGACGAATGCTGTGGAATAATTCCCGGATGTAAATCTAGAATCTGATAGGGCCCGTAAATGAAATGGAATTGTAGTTTTAATACCCCCAACGTCATATTCCGAGAGAGCTCTTTTCATACGGGCGATCGCTTCCTGTCTATTTTCAGCCCATACTATCAGTTTGGCGATCAGCGGGTCGTAGTAAAGTGGGATGTCATAACCAATACAGAACCCGCTGTCAATTCTAACACCAGGGCCACTAGGTTCAGTTAGGCGTGTAACGAGGCCAATAGACGGCAAAAATTGGTCATCGGGGTCCTCTGCAGATATACGACATTCCAGAGCAGAGCCATTCATCTGTATATCTTCTTGTTTAAATGGTAGAGGTAGACCAGCAGCAATTTCTATTTGTCTTCGGACAAGATCCTGTCCGGTTCTCATTTCGGTGACGGGATGTTCAACTTGTAGTCGCGTATTCATCTCAAGGAAATAAAAATTATGGTCTTGATCAACGATAAACTCAACTGTACCAGCATTAGTATAGTCTACAGCTTTAACAACTTTTATAGCAGCTTCACCCATATCGTGCCTCAGTCCTTCTTTGAGAACGCAGGAAGGAGATTCCTCAATAAGCTTTTGATGACGACGTTGTACGGAGCATTCTCTTTCCCCGAGATGTACTATATTTCTGTGGTGATCAGCAAGAACCTGAAATTCGATGTGGCGAGGCTCTACAAGATATTTTTCTATGTATACCGTATCATCTCCAAAGGCGGCTTGCGCTTCAGAACGAGCCGTACGTAACCCTCGAGAAAGGTCGGCTTGGGATTCCACTATACGCATACCTTTGCCTCCTCCTCCCAGAGCTGCTTTTATCAAAATAGGATATCCTATCGATGTAGCAATTTCAATAGCCTCTTCATCGTTTTGTAGGCCATCTTCAGTTCCAGGGACGACAGGTACACCAGCTTCTATCATAGTTTTCCTTGCTGATGTTTTACTCCCCATCGCTCGCATGGCTGAACCCTTGGGGCCTATGAAGGTGATGCCAGCAGTTTCACATTTGTCAGCAAAATCTGGGTTTTCAGAAAGAAATCCATAACCGGGATGTATAGCATCAGATTTTGATTTTAGTGCTGTCTCGATAATGCGATCTATACAAAGATAACTTTCTAAGGATGGAGCCTCACCAATCCAATAGGCCTCGTCCGAACATCGCACGTGTGGAGCTGTCCGGTCTGCTGTAGAAAAAATCCCTACTGTTTGAATATTCATTTCCCGACAGGTTCGGATAATGCGGACCGCTATTTCACCTCGGTTTGCAATTAGTATTTTTCGAAACATTTAACCTCTTACAGTGGTATATTACCATGTTTTTTGGGTGGATTCAGGTCTCTTTTATTCTTCAACATCTCTAGGGCAGCTATGACGCGGGGACGAGTTTCCTGCGGTTGAATTACTTCATCAAGATAACCTTTTTGAGCTGCGATATAGGGGTTATCAAACTTATCTCTAAAGTCGGCCGTTAATTTTTCTCGCATGGCTTCGGGATCATCTGCTTTAGCAAGATTTTTACCATAAAGTACATTAACAGAACCTTCGGGTCCCATTACTGCAAATTGGCTAGAGGGCCATCCATAGTTAATATCAGCCCGAATCTGTTTACTATTCATTACGCAATATGCTCCACCGTAAGCTTTACGAGTTACTACAGTTATTCGAGGGACGGTACATTCGCAGAAAGCATAGAGAAGCTTGGCTCCTTCTTTAATAATACCTCCATGTTCCTGACTAACTCCGGGAAGAAATCCTGGGACATCCTCGAAAACAACAAGGGGTATATTAAATGCATCACAGAAGCGTACGAAACGGGCACCTTTTACCGATGCATCAATATCAAGAACACCAGCTAGAGAAGCCGGTTGATTAGCAACAATGCCAACTGATCGCCCATTAAAACGAGCAAAGCCAACAACTATGTTATTAGCAAAATTTTTGTGAACTTCGAAAAAATCGCCGTGGTCAACGACTCGGTTAATCACTTCTTTTATATCATATGGTTTATTAGAATCCTCAGGGACTATTTGGGCCAGGTCATTATCCATCCGGCCAGGGTCATCCGTCGCCTTCAGAAAAGGTGGATCTTCCATATTATTAGCCGGTAGGAAAGTTAACAGTGTTTTTAATGTAGTTAGGCACGTTGGTTCGTCAGGAGATGAAAAGTTAGCAACACCAGTTACAGAATTGTGGACCTGAGCACCCCCTAATTCCTCAAAAGTTACCTCTTCATGAGTAACAGCCCGGATGACATCTGGGCCAGTTATAAACATATAACTGGTATTTTCTACCATAAAAACAAAATCTGTTATAGCAGGGGAATAGACTGCACCTCCAGCACAGGGCCCCATGATCACTGAGATTTGCGGAATTACCCCAGATGCTTGAACATTACGTAGGAAAATATCTGCATAACCAGCCAGACTGACAACCCCTTCCTGAATGCGGGCACCACCAGAATCTTTAAGGCTGATTACCGGGGCACCATTTTTCATCGCTAGGTCCATAATTTTACATATTTTTTCTCCGTATGCTTGACCTAGTGATCCCCCAAATACAGTAAAATCCTCAGAAACTATATAAACACTTCTTCCTTCTATTGTCCCATAACCCGTCACTACTCCATCACCGAGTATTTTATTTTCGTGCATTCCAAAGTCATTACAGTTGTGGGTAACAAAAGCTCCAATTTCCTGAAAACTACCTTCATCTAAAAGGAAAGTTATTCTCTCCCTTGCCGTCCATTTTCCTGACTTATGTTGACGAGCGATTCTGTCTTTCCCACCGCCTTCTGCCGCTTCCCTTCTTAATTTTTCTAGGTATTTTATTTTATCTGACATGGACATGGATCTAGAGTCTCCAGCCTAAATTTGGGAACAATTTTAGCTTTTCATTATTATTTTTATTCAACATCGAAACCTAGAGCATCTAACCCCGTCTTTAGGATGATCTCATTTGGCCTGGACATCCTGTTTGTCGGTGGGCGCGGTGGGCCAACCGGTATGCCTTGCCAATTAAGCATCATTTTGATACCAGCCAGGACGCCCACAGATATTAGTAATGCTATAACGCGGTTAGCTTGCACTTGCATTCTTGTCGCGTCTTCTAAACGATTGTTCTGAAAGTACTGATACATCCGGAGGAATATTTTTGGCATAATATTGTAAGTTGAACCTATGGCACCATCGCTTCCCATTGCCAATCCGGCTACACACATCTCATCTGGCCCAGTTATAGCGTTTATTTTTCCTTCTGACAGGTCTATGAGCTGTTGAAAAATAAAAAAATTGGGATCAGTAAATTTTATTCCTCTGAAGTTCGGCACAGAACTCATTGAATCCAGAAACCGTTTCGCAGTAATCTGGCTTTCTACGTCTCTCGCAAGCCAGTAGACATAAAATGGAACTTCAGAAGCTCCTCCGATCGCTGTGTAGTGCCTAACTGCGGCTTCAAGATTATTAGGTCGATCAATAGGTGCTATTGAAGCTACAGCGTCAGCTCCCAGGGATCGAGCTTTTGAAGCCAAGGTTACGGCATCTTCTGTAGTTGTGCCTCCGACGTGAAAAATTACCGGTACCTGGCCACCAGTTTCATGCGTTACTGCTTTACACATTGCACTTCGCTCAGAAACAGTCATTTCACGTCCTTCACCGGTACCTCCACAGATAAAAAACCCATTACTGCCAGCATCGATTAGATGCTGTACTAAAGGTTTTACCGAACTGATTGACAGTTCGAGTTTGTCATTGAAGGGAGTACAAAGTGCGGGCCAAATACCTTGGACTAGTTTGGACATAATAGTTGATTTGGGAAATTTAACAAAAGACGACAAAAGTTAATGTTTTCGGAGTGTTTGTTTCTTTCTTTCTCAACTCCGTTTATTTTTCGTTCGAACTAAAATTCAACCGTTAAATTAAAATATCCACTTCCATTGTCAATATATTAGATCCTAAAACAGGTTTTTGGCTATTAATATTTTTTGATGATTTAATTAAAAAATTAATAAATTTTCTAAAATAAACAAGCTTATAGCCCTATATATCAGTAATTATAAAAATAATAAATATATAATATATTATTAATTGATTTGCGTTATGACTTGTTAAATGAATATTAACATTATTCAAAACATAAGGTGTTAATGGGAGCCTAATTAATATCATAGAGGATTGTCGCAAATGATAAAAATTGGAATAAATGGGTTTGGTCGAATTGGAAGATGTTTAACCAGAATTATCAGCCAGCGTGATGATCTAGTGTTAGTTAGAATAAATGCAAGTGGCGACCTTAAACAGAATCTTCATTTGCTAAAATATGATAGTATTCATGGTAGATATAGCAGAGAATTAAATGGAATAGAATGGACTCATTCTCGAAATATTGCCGACCTAAGGTGGCCTGATGTGGATGTGTTGTTTGAATGTACAGGGGTCTACAATAATGAAAAAGCATATAAACACTTAGAGAACGGAGCGAAGACAGTTCTTATTAGTTCACCAGCTGAAGGTGTGGACAGGACTGTTGTCTTTGGAGTTAATCACAAGAGTCTATCAAAACATGATAAAGTTATAAGCAATGCCAGCTGTACTACAAATTGTCTAGCTCCAATTGCTAAAGTTTTAAATGACAAATTCCTTATTTTAGGTGGGTCAATGACAACAATACACAGTTATACTGGGGACCAACGCGCGATAGATAAGCCTCACAAAGATATGTATCGTAGTCGGGCAGCAGCTATAAGTATGATACCTACAACAACAGGCGCAACAAAAACCCTTAGTAAAGTAATTCCAAAATTAGAAGGGAAAATTATGGGGAGTGCGATAAGAGTTCCAACCCCTAATGTTAGTTGTCTTGACCTAACGGTCTTTTGTGAAAGAGAGGTTAACAGAAACAAGGTCAATGATGCCGTATTGGAAGCAAGCCAAAATGAAATGAACGGTATCCTTGGATATGAAATAGAGCCATTAGTCAGTATAGATTTTAATACGACCACCGAAAGTTGTATTTTAGCTGCAGATAGTACAATAGTGTCGGACTCAGTAGTAAGGGTTTTATGTTGGTACGATAATGAATGGGCTTTTAGTTCTCGTATGTGTGATGTGGGATCTTATATTGGAGAGTTAAATGATATTCATAATTGATATCGATGGAACTATATGTAAAGAAGTAGTCATGGCAAATGGCAGAAAAGATTATGCTAATCATGTTCCGTATATGGATCGGATTGAACGTATTAACAAAATGTATGATTCAGGTCACATTATTAAATACATGACAGCTCGCGGAGCAATCAGTGGTGTTGATTATCGGCAACTTACTGAAGATCAATTGGTTAGGTGGGGCGCAAAATATCATGAGCTTGACGTCGGCAATAAACCGCATTATGATGTGTGGATTGATGACAAAGCTTTCTGGAGTGAAGACTTTTTCAGGAAAACAGGTGATCCATAAAAGACGGAGAAAAAGTAGGATTAGGATTCAGAATATAATAAACCATGTAAAAGATACCACTAGAATGGGAGCTATCCTGGTAATCAATTTTATAACAAAAGGGTAACTAAGAATGTTCATTTCTTATCTATTCTATCAGTTGGTCTGCAAAATGAAGGAACGGAAAAAATGGAGATGAGGTATCCAAGGCGAAAAACTAGAGAAGTTTGCGTTGGAGATGTAACAATTGGGGGGCAAAACCCGATTGTTGTCCAATCGATGATAACTGAGAACACAAGGGATGTTACTGCCTGCATTAACTCTATTATACGTTTGCATAAGCTTGGTTGCGAATTAGTACGTGTCACTACACCCACATTATCTGATGCCCATAGTCTTGAGGAAATTAAAAAAGGTTTAAACAAAAGGCGAATAAATATCCCTCTAGTTGCTGATGTGCATCATCAGGGGACTAAGATCGCGGAAACCGTGGCTAGAACAGTTGACAAAGTACGGATAAATCCAGGGTTATTTGTTTTTCAGCGTTTATCAGATTCTATTGAATATACACCGAAGGAATATGATGAAGCTAGATTAAGGGTAGAAGCTGACCTTGTGCCGGTCGTCAAGGTATGCCGTGAGCGAGATATAGCTATGCGTATAGGGGTTAATCATGGTTCTCTTTCAGATAGGATGACTGTAACTTTTGGAGATACCCCCCTTGGAATGGTCGAATCCGCACTTGAATTCATAAGAATATGCGAAGAACATAACTATCATAACCTAATAGTTTCACTCAAAGCATCTCGTGTCCCAATAATGTTAGAGGCTAATCGTTTAATGGCTAGTCGGATGGAAGAAGAAGGCATGGATTATCCCCTACACTTGGGGGTAACTGAGGCTGGTGATGGTGAATATGCTCGAATCAAATCAACATCAGGTATTGGTACATTGCTTGCTGAAGGACTAGGTGATACTATAAGAGTTTCTCTTGCTGAAGATCCAGCAAATGAAATTCCAGTGTGTTATGATATTTTGCAAGCGCTTAATTTAAGGCGTACCAAGGTCGAATTTATTGCCTGTCCATCCTGTGGCCGTACCAAGTTTCATCTAGAAAATGTTTTAGCCGAGGTAAAATCAGCCACCAATCATTTAGTAGGGTTGGATATTGCCGTAATGGGTTGTATTGTAAATGGCCCAGGAGAAATGGCCGGTGCTGATTACGGTTATGTTGGTAAAGCTAATGGCATTATTTCACTATACCGTGGTCATGAGTGTGTGAAAATGAGTGTGCCTCAGGACCATGGTGTAATAGAGTTAATTAATCTGATTAAGTCAGACGGGCGCTGGGTTGACCCCTAGTCAGGAAGTTTTTCCCAGCATTTCTATTATATCATCTAACTCAAATATAAAACCAAAAGCTAAAGAGACACGCCAAAGTGCAATAGCTTTATTAGTTTCGGTAGAAGCAGTTTCTTTATTCTCAACAGCAGTTACAGCCTGAGGAATAGTCGAGCAAATTACTCCGTATCGGTCCATATCAAGCATCCCGCCGGGTGACATAAGGAGACACCAATTAATAGCGAACCCTAGATAAATTAAATGGTTAATACCGTGATCTTTGCACAAAGATGCCAATTGCTTACTATCTTCAGCGATACCTTCTTTATCTGTGGGATAGGTCTGAGGAGCAAAATCTAACCTAGCAAAACCTTTGTTAATATCAGATATATTATGTTTTCCAGGAAAAACCCGGTCGTATCGAAACTTTTTCAGGTTTTTATAAATAGGGTCATCAGTGATTTGTCCTATAGAGTCAGAATCACTAACTGCTATTTTAGTCGGTTTTTTAAAACCTGGGTAGTTTTCATAGTATGTCCCCTGGCGAACAACATGGAACAGTTCCATATCACTAGCTCTGATTGATTTTATTAGTGGTGGAAGGACTTTTTGGCATATGGATTCAGCTCTAGAAAAATATTCGACAGCTCGGTGCCATCCAGCAAATTCTTTCTGAGTTCCAGTGTCCCAAGCATGCATTAGGACAAAGGCAGTGTGGGAAGTATCTATTTTAATTAATGCCTTTTTCCAACCACCGTATCCTTGCCCTGGTACTTTAAGCGCGAAATCAGCATCATATTGTTGATAATAGCTGGTAGGTATTGAAATGATAGCCATAGTACCCTTTGAAATGTTTTTGAGTTTTACAAGGATTACAATTTTGTTCTTACTAATGTGATGATATAGAGTTGTGGAGAAAATAGAAAGAATGATGTTAAAACAAAGATTATGAATATATTGTTGACCATTTAGTTACTATTAATTAATATGTGGGTCCGACAGAACTAATTTCATGCTTTTATCTGTGTTCGAAGTATAGGTGGGGAGGTTGTACTGAATGCCAGATACGTTGACAGTCATAGATAATCGGACGGGAAAACAATATGAAATACCGATTCTCTACGGGACATATTCTAAGTATGGTGCGGCGATTCCAACAGCAGAACTTCGCAATATAAAAATATCTGAAGATGATTTTGGTCTTTTAGGATATGATCCCGCATTCAACAATACAGCTTCATGCCGAAGTAGTATCACTCATATAGATGGTGATGCCGGAATTCTTCGTTATCGAGGCTATCCAATAGAGGTTTTGGCAGAAAAAAGCTCGTTTTTAGAAGTAGCTTTTTTAATTATTCATGGAAAATTGCCGACGGTAGCCGAACTGGAAGGATGGACTTATGATATTACTCACCACTCGATCGTACATGAAAATATAAAGAAATTTATGGATGGTTTCAGATATGATGCCCATCCCATGGGGATCTTGATAAGTACTGTTGCTGCACTATCTACTTACTACCCAGATGCCAAACAGATCCGTGATAAAACGGTAAGAAATGAACATATTCATCGGCTAATAGCTAAGATGCCTACAATTGCAGCATCGGCATATAGACATAGCCAAGGTTACCCCTTTACTTATCCAGATAATAGTATGGATTATTGCGGAAATTTTCTGTCGATGATGTATAAAATGACAGACCAATACACACCTGATCCAGTGCTTGAAAAGGCCCTCGATGTAGTATTTATGTTGCACGTTGACCATGAACAAAACTGTAGCGCTAATGCGATGCGGAATGTTGGCAGTTCCCTTGCTGATCCTTACGTGTCAGTGGCTGCAGCGGCAGCTGGGCTGTATGGTCCACTCCATGGAGGTGCCAATGAACAGGTGCTACAGATGTTACAAGAAATAGGCCATGTAAGTAAGGTTACAGCCTACGTAGAAAGGGTTAAGCAAGGGGAAATTCGGCTCATGGGGTTTGGCCACCGTGTATATAAAAACTACGATCCTAGAGCAAAAATTCTAAAAGAGATGACCCATAAAGTTTTAGGGGTTACCGATACAAATACATTACTTGACATTGCGTTGGAGCTCGAGCGAATAGCTTTAGAAGATGATTATTTTGTCAGTCGAAAACTATATCCCAACGTAGATTTTTATTCAGGGCTTATTTATCAAGCTATGGGTTTCCCCCAGGAGATGTTTACTGTTCTTTTTGCAATCCCTCGTACCGTTGGCTGGCTCGCTCAATGGTCCGAAATGTTGAATGATCCAGATCAGAAGATAGCACGCCCCCGGCAAGTTTATACAGGGGAAGATGTTAGTCAGTATATTCCAATTGAAGTTCGTTAGAATCTCAAACTCGAGCTATCCATTTGTAGGCTTCCCTACTATTTCCCCACATGATTTTTTCTACGGCTTTAGAGCCCTTAGATCGGAAACAGGCTAAGGCTAGAGATTGCACTTCCTTGTAAGAGGCAAATCTCCACGAAACAGGCCAGTTACTGGCATATAACAGCCGCTCCTCACCGAAAGTTTCCCAAAGGACATCGAGTACAGGCTTATAAAAATTTGGATCATCTGGAGGTGGATGAACTTCGGATAGTTCTACCATTCCTGATATTTTACAGAATACATTTGGATGTTTAGCAACAAGTTTAATGCTAGTTATCCATTCCTCATTGGGTTCCCCACCTGTTATGGGGACATGACCGAGGTGATTTATAATGATCCTAAGGTCAGGAAATTTTGTAGCGTAGCTAGCTACATTTTGTAAGCAATCCATTCCAATTAGCAAATCTAAGGAAAGATCTTTAGCAACAAGTTGCTCCAAGGCCTGAAGATAAGTTGGGGCCTCGGTTGAAAATTTCCCTAACCGAATGCCATAGAATAAATCATGTTCAGCAAATTTTTCTAATTCTAATTCGAATTTCGGGTCTGTAGGTTCTAGGTGCCCTACTAATCCAAGCAGGAATGGATCGTTTTCGGCTAAATCGAGGATCCATTGATTATCTTGGATCCATTTACTAGCTTCTACTACGATAGTTCCAGTTACTCCCTCAGATAATGATTCCTTCTTGAAGTTATCAGGCATTATAGGTCGGTACAAGAACTTGTCATCAGGGTTGGGCCAGGGGACCCCTGATGGTCGAGTAGGGTCGTAGAAATGTGTGTGTGTATCAATTATCAAAGTAAAGTCCTTTCTGAAACTTTTTGACAACTTTTCAAGTAATCTTGGTTAGATGTAGTAAACCCAAATTGTTGCTCAATTTCACGGATAGCTATTTCAGTAACGAAGAGATTATCCAATGTATCAGGAAACTCAACTCCGGCCGTACAATCTCGTAGAAAAACGATATTGTATCCACATTTAGCTAGTGCTCTAATACCATAATCTTTGCCAAGAACACACCAATTTGTAGCAAAACCAGCATAGATTAGATGCAGGATTTTTCTCCTAGCTAATATATTTTGCAACTCCTTACCACAGCCCACGATCATATCCTCATCCTTGATTTCTATTTGGGATGAGATAGATAGATTTTTTCTTATAGAATCCCAATGGATACCAATTCCTGGCGGTTGATCTCGGGGCCCTCTGTAGGCTCTGTATTTCCCCTGGCGGGATCTAAATTCTCTCGGTGGCCAGGGTGTTTCTTCAGTTGATGAAAAAGATTGATCAAGGCTTTTAGGAGTTTTAGATAATTGTTGAGCAATTTCCTGAGAAGGGGCATGTATTACAGTTATGCCTGCCTTACGAGTCATTTCTACAGCGGGGGAAATAGCCTCACTAATAATACAACTTGCTCGTTCCATCCAGCTTTCGATAAAATGAGAATTCCAGAGGTCTACTAATATGAGAGCTGTTTGTTCAATAGGTAACGTCATTTGAATTTCTCTGCGAGAAAAATTTTCTTCCCTACAGGGTATCTCAGAAGGAGTACTATCTTGATAATATCTTACTTTCAATTTGAGAGTTTCCGTGTCAATTTTCATAACTTAGTTCCTAGCAATTTTAATACTTTTTGGTATACTACTACGGGGTATTCTTCAAGCGTTGAATGATTTCTTCGACGTCATATACACATCCCCCCCAAGCTCCTCCACTAACTTGTTGTAAGGCTGCCCAAAGTTTTGTGTCGTCAGGAAGATTAGGGTCTTCTGCTAAGTCATTTCTGGGCAGGCGTATGTCGAGTTGTTTAGCCCCTTCTTCAGCGCTAACCTCTTGGTTTTTGTTTCCAACAAAATTAATCGAACCAGTCAGATTAATTTTGTCTATAATAATTTCAACTAAATCTCCGTCGACTAATTTCCCTATAGGTCCACCAGCAAGAGCTTCAGGTCCAACATGACCAATACAAGCTCCAGTAGATACTCCAGAAAACCGAGCGTCAGTGATTACCGCAATATGTTTACCAAAAGGAAGATATTTTAACGCCGACGTAATTTGGTATATTTCCTCCATACCTGAACCGAAGGGACCTCGGCAGATAAGGATTAGGATATCCCCTGCCTTAACCTGATCTTTGTTTCGACTTTTAATAGCTGCAATAGCATCACGTTCGCTAGTGAACACCCTAGCAGGCCCCGTTTTCCTATATACACCATCCGAATCTACTACACTAGGATCAATCGCGGTACTCTTGATAACCGCACCTTGTGGAGCTATATTCCCCCGGGGAAAGGTCACAGTGCTAGTAAGTCCCCGGTTTCGTGCTTTTTCGGGAGACATAATGACATCATCCGGATCAATTCCCTCTACTGTTCTTAGTCGTTCTCGAAGAAGGTTTCTTCTTTCGGAGGTTTTCCACCAATCTAAAACTTGACCCAAAGTAGAGCCGGTGGCGGTTAGTACTTCTTCCTTTAACAAACCAGATTCCCGGAGGTGTAGCATCACTTCTGGTACTCCCCCAGCAAGGAAAACCATTACAGTAGGATAGCCTACGGGGCCATTGGGCATTACATCAACCAGTCTTGGAGTTTGTCGGTTGATTCTTACCCAATCATCTATAGTAGGACGGTCCAACTTGGCGGCATGGGCAACTGCTGGTATATGCAAGAGAAGATTAGTTGATCCACCGAAAGCCGCGTGAACAGTCATGGCATTTTCAAGAGAGTCCTGTGTAAGGATATTTTGGACAGCAAGTTTTTTGTTTTCAAGTCGCATTAGAGCTCGAGCTGAACGTCTAGCTGTATCTATCCAAATATTTTGACCTGAGGGGGCTAAAGCACTATGGGGAAGAGAAAGTCCTAATGCTTCTCCAACAACCTGAGAGGTAGCAGCGGTTCCCAAAAATTGGCAACCCCCACCTGGTGAAGCACAGGTCCGGCAACCCATATCTGATGCATATTCAAGAGTGATCTCATCATGGGCGTACCTTGCGCCAATAGATTGTATTTTCCCGGCATCCTCACCTTCGTCTGGTGGTAGTGTCACACCACCTGGAACTAATACACATGGTAAATTATGACTTGCCGCTAGTGCTATCATCATGGCAGGCAATCCTTTGTCACAAGTAGCTACACCGATTACTCCCCGACGTGTGGGTAATGAGCGAATTAAACGACGAAAAACCATAGCAGCATCATTCCTGTAGGGTAAACTATCCATCATACCAGTTGTTCCCTGGGTCCTTCCATCGCACGGATCTGTAACATATCCACCGAAAGGAATTCCACCCAGAACCGATAGTTCTTCAGCTGCCGCTTCCATCAACAGACCAACTTCCCAGTGCCCTGTATGATATCCTAGTGCTTTTGGTGAGCCATCTTCGGCTCGAAGTCCTCCTTGGGTACTAAGTATTAGATATTGTGAACCGGTTAGTTGGCCGGGGTCCCATCCCATTCCAACATTTTGTGATAGCCCAAACAGATCGCCACTAGGACTTTCTTTCAACATGCGATCAGTTAGAGGTAGATTGCCTTTTGGCCCAGGAGAACTTGCCTGGATCTCATACAGGCTAGGATCAGAGTCACTAATTACCGCTTCGAACGAAAAAAGATTTCGATTTTTCATATTGGTATCTTTCATATCTTGGTTGTAATTTTTAAAAGAACAACAGGTTATTAGAAGTACTTTATCATATTATATCAAGTTTAATTCATCTCTAGAATCAATGCCGTATTTTAATTTGACTTTGTAACAAAAAAAAGATTTGATTATTAGTCAGAAAAATGAGTTAGTAGATTTGTCGTTGGCAATTTATAAAAGAATATATTGAATAATAATGAATTTAACCATAATCGATTACCAAATTACAATTTAGAACGAAACAATATCAGTTTCAAGGTTTCGGTTGGGAGGCGGAAACTTGGTTCTCCTTGACAGAGATAATTATAAAAAATACATTGTTCGTGTTTCACGGGGTGTAGCGCAGTCCGGTTAGCGCACCTGCTTTGGGAGCAGGGGGTCGGAGGTTCGAATCCTCCCACCCCGATTATTTTAATTAAATATCCCTTTAAGAAAATAGGACATAAAATGATAATACAGGTCGTAAATTTTAATTTGGAAGGTATCACTCACGAGCAATATGTAGGAGCTGCTACTGAATTAGCACCCGCCTTTAACAAATTAAAAGGATTAAGATCTAAGGTATGGTTAGCAGATAAAGATAATAATATCTATGGCGGTGTATATACTTGGGAAAATCTAGAATCAATGGAAGAATATGTAACCAGTAGTTTCTACAATGAAGTATTGGATAGTAACCCTAATTTAGTAAATATTTCTTATAAAGCCTATGAAGTATTAGATGACCCTACACAAATAACTAAATAAATTTTGCAGGGCAACTTTTACTTCTTGATTGATACCTTTGGATGATGTCCTTCTTGCTCAAGAATAGAAATGAGAAATCCCTTTTGTTTATAAGGATCAGACAAAAACTCCTCTCAGATAAATAAGGTCTATTTCCCTCTGAGCTCTTGCAAACTTGTTCGTTTGGGTTACTTGCAATCCTAGTGACAAGAAGTATTGGTAGTAATTTTCTTACAAAGACTCCAGAATATCGGAGAAAAATTAGATATTAAAAGAGTGTATTTTGAGAATACCTTTCTAGTATATCGGGGGTATTATTTAGCACCTTATTTACTTTGTTGCTAACAGGACAAATTTCGTATAGGTCCTCAGAGCGTGGAGAAATTATTTCCTGAAGTATTATCACAGATGTTTTAGGGTCGAGCCAGTCTTCAAAATCTTTGCAATTAACCACGACTGGTTGACGCGGATGTATCTCGGCAAGTGAAGGGGTTGCCTTTGTTGTTATGATGGAAAAAGTTTCAAGCAATTTTCCATTATGAATCCACCGATCCCAAATTCCAGCAAATGAAATTGGCGAAGCATTTTTGTAGGTGATAAAAAACGGTTGTTTCCCATTTCCAGATTGACGCCATTCGAACCAACCGTTTGCTGGTATGAGGCATCTCCGTGAATGGAAGGCTGATCGGAAAGCAGGCTTTTCATGGACAGTCTCTGACCTAGCATTTATCAATCTTACCCTCATTTTTGTATCCTTAGCCCAGTACGGAACCAAACCCCAAGACAGCAATTCGATTGTTTTCAATCTATTATCATTTAGTCGGCACAAGGTGAATTCCTGAGTTGGAGCTCCGTTGTAAGTCTTAGGTGAAGGAACCTTCTCTGCAAAATTTGGTAGCGAATACAAAGATTTAATGTCTTGCCAAGTTAATGATTGAGAAAAACGACCACACATAGAAATATTCTTTCGTCTGATGATTTTTGAATTAGGTGAATCCCTAATCTAATTCTTTAATATATATCACTATAAGAATACAGAAAATATCTCAGAGTTAGATTGGTATCGCTTACAAGGAGAAAAGCTCGGATGAGTTAATATAAGTAGTAGTTCAACACACTATTTAAAGTTACTTTGCACCGGACTTTTCAAACTGGGGTCGGTATTATATAGTATATTTAGGGACTACCTTTTCTAGTCCGGTGGCTGGATTGATTGCGGGAGAAATTCTCAGTAAGCAAAAGTATAGATCGGGTTAGTTTAGCCATGCCGGACGAAAAAAATAGGTTAATATCCTTTTTAATGACAGCGTAGGAGTCAATTTATTTATCCTGATTATCTTGATCCAATTCTGTTTCATGAAACTTTATTTTTTCTTGAACTTCCTTAATATGCTTTAGGATCCTATCGGTTTCGGTATCTCCTGACAATTCTGTAACTTTATCCTCAATAACTAATTGATGAACGCGACCACCTAGTTCTGCCAAAAGGTTTCGGGTCTCGTTTCGGGCAGATTGTAGCTCCAATTTTATCTTGCCTTTACGGGTTAAATCTTCTGCCACATCTAATGCACCAGAAATACTTCTCCGAACCGTTTCGAACGGACCATCCAATTCCGATTTTAGTGTTTGCCAGAGATTCATAGTATGACTCTTTTCCTCTTGGGCTCTACAAGAGTTGTAGAATGTAATTAATTAAATTTCTAGTAAATAAATTTCAGACGAAGTGTTCAGGATGAATAGAAGTTAGTATAGTTCCAAAACGTTACTTAGTCAACGATATAGGGCATAAGCAAAAATATTTACACCCATTTTAAAAGCAGATTCTCGTTTATCTGGTGGATCTCCGTGGGTTTTTGCATCAGCCCAACCATCGCTTATATTACTTTCGTAGGTATAATATACTATGAGACGACCATCATGAAAAAGTCCAAGGCCCTGGGGTCGTTTACCATTATGTTCGTGATGTTTAGGGGGACCATCCGGAAAACTATAGATTATATGGTAGATCGGATGGGTAAATGGCAACTCAGTAAATTCTTTGTTTGGAAAAACTCTCTTCATTTCTCGTCTGAAGGCTTTATCCATGCCATAGTCATCATCAGCATAGAGAAATCCTCCATTTTTGAGATAGGAACGAAGGTTAAGAACTTCGGAATTGGTCCACCGTACTTCGCCGTGCCCAGTTAAAAAGAGTAGAGGTGACGAAAATAATAGTTCATCGGTCAGTGCAACAACACGTTGCTCGATATTTGTCTCTATACCAGCCCTAAATTTAAGTTCCCGAGCTAGATTCGGTATAGCTTCGGGATCGTTATACCAGTCCCCGCCACCATTGTACTTCACACGAGCTATGGTTAATCTTGCGTTTTCGCCAAAAGCATTTAGTCTGTTTTCAAAAAATAAGAAAATGACACACAGAGATAAAAAAGCACTTATGTACAAACGGGGTGAGATCATTCCCCAATGACTCCGTTTTACTTTTTAGCCAGCGGCTGTATTAGATCATGTTTTAGCCACAGTTTTACGGCCGTTGTTACTCAAACGTTGGCCTTTTCCAGCGATTGCCATTAAATACACCAACCCCAAAGCAATAACGCCCAGAAGAGCTGTTCCAATTACACTGAACCCGATAGTCGCTAACATACTCACTCCTTGTGTTCAAATAGAAAATAGTCGTGCTAAAGATACATGCTTTTTAATTCATTAACCACTAATTTGTTTATCCGAATTGATGTTTTTCAAACTCCAATCTAGTAATCTGCGCATATCGGTAAAGCGAGTTCTACTAGTAGGGCCACCAAGAATAACAGCATATATTTCCTCCCCCAAATCCCCATGTGCCCTAAGGACAAGGCAATAACCAGCTCTACGGATGTATCCAGTTTTACTTCCGACACATTCCCAGTTCCTTTGAGGAGCTATCTCACGCACGAGGCGATTAGTGCTCCGTATTGTATGAATTCTACGGTTTGTTCCAAATCTATATTCTTTGGCTAATAGTATTTCAGCTAGTACTTCATTCTGAAGAGCATTCCAAAGGAGCACAACACAGTCAAATGCTGTAGATATGTTGCGAGCATCCAAACCGGTTGGTTCAGTAAATTCGGATTTAGATAACCCTAGCGAAATAGCGGTTGTATTCATTTTCTCTACGAAATTTTCCATCGATAGCCCCGTAGCTCTAACTAGTGCCCGTGCAGCTGCATTATCCGAAGCAATCAAAGTAGCATAAAGTAAATCCTTAACAGAAACTTGTTCCCGGTATCTAAGTTTAGTCCAATTAGCTCGGTATACGTCTTTACGGGTGATTTCTATATGTTTTTTTAAATCCGGTTCTAAATCCATAAAAGTTACCACAGTCATTAACTTAGTAATACTTGCGATTGGGAAAGGGGATGTCGCATTCCTCTGGTAGATTACTTCCCCTTTTTTCATATCAAGGACAAGAGCTGCTTTAGCCCTTACAAGAATAGCATTGTTTAGTCGTGCCTGATTTGAATTATTTTGAATAATACCAGAATAAATATCTAAAAAGGGTTTTTCATCTAATACTGCTGTCGGGGGGATAGGCGGGCGGTTGAGTATGGGCGAATATCCAGATGGTGCAGTTATAGCTAAGGAGTATGAAACAAAAATTGCCAAGAATGTAAAAGGCAAAGTAAGTTTGGTCATTTTCATCTGCTAGTCAAATCGAGGTTACCATAAGAAGTTAAATTCGGGCGTTCATAAATATCTTTGGAAGCTGAAGGATTGTCACTTGCGGGTTGCAAAACAATTCGTACTTTGACCTCACGCTCTTTAATACTGAATGAAGAATAAGAAAAATTTTGAGGAAGAATTTTGAGACGGCAATCAAAGATTTGGCTGGCCGTGAGTTTAGAAAGGTCTATTGAAGGAGATGTTACAACTTGTCGTATCTGGTCAAGTTCCATTTCTCTACCTGTAATTGGGATCGAAGGAGGCTCAACAGAGATCCGGGCAATTTCAAAGCCATCCGGGAGTTCCCCTGTCATATCGTGATCAATCATAATACGTCTATTAACAATACGATCAGATTTGATTGTCAAAACTCTAGGATTTATAGAAGTAGCTTCAATGCCAAAAGGTAATCGTAGATTCGCCTCTGTAAGAGCAATAGTCAGAGTGCCAGGTTCAATATCCTCTAAATTAACCATCACACGAACTTGATCTGCTGTCAGCGTAGAAATACTGCCGGCTGGTCCCCGAACACGCACGTTGACTTCACTAGTAGAATTGCTTATCAACTCGATGCTGGTTGGTATATTCTGAAACTCTAATGCGGCGGTTATAGCTATTTCAGAGCGTTGTTGTCCGATCAGTGTAAACCAAAGTAGGCACGAGACCCCTATAGAAGCTAACTTAGGAGTAAGGTTTCGTCGATTAAACCTATAGCCCGGCCATAACGAAGCAATTTTTTCCCATATTTCACGCAGTGACATTCTAGCGCCAGGGATTTCCGCTGGTAATGTTGATTTTTCGAGCATCTGCCATAATCTTTCGCGGTTTGGTATTGGAGTTATATCACCTTCAAATGCTATAGATACCTCACCGCTTTCCTCAGATACAACAACACAAAAAGTATCACTAATTTCAGAAATACCTAAGGCTGCCCGATGACGAGTACCATAGCGGGGCGGAAGGTGTTCTCTGGTCGAAAGTGGTAGATAGGTAGCAGCGTCAACTACCCGGTTTTTTTCTATAATTATAGCACCATCGTGTATAGGGGAAGAGGTATTGAAGATACTAACAATCAATTCTTGACTAACAAGACTATCAAGTTTGACTCCTCTTTGAATGGCCCCAGAAAAACTAGCCGTCCTGGGGAAAACGAGAAGTCCACCAATTTTCTTTTCCGAAAGTTCGAAACAAGCTTCTGTGATTTCTTTTAAAATTCTCCGCGATATAGGACTCCCTTTCATCCTAAATATAACGGAGGGGCTAACTTTTTCTAGCAATTGTCTGATTTCTGGCTGAAAAACAACGATAATCAATAGAAGAGTAAGGCCGAGGATGTATTGAAGGATCTGGCTAGTTAAGAGCATGCCACTCCAACTGGCAATACTATATAGAATGCCCAGGCCTCCTAGTCCGATCAGAATATGGTAGGCCCTAGTCCCTTTCAACCACATATAAAGGCTGTAAATTAGAACAGCAATAAAAAAGATATCTAGAAGATTAACTAGGTTAATCAAATCAAACATTAGAAAGAATCCCTCAGGACAAAATTTGTTTATCCTAATATGTGTTTTTCAAAACACATATTCAATTGAAAGATCAAAGAAATTTCAACTTTTAGTCAATTACTTAAAAATATCGGTTGTTTGTCCTTGTTCTACAACAAGTGTTGCAATCAGGAAACAAAATTATACCTTAAATAATTGCCCCATCTTCTTGCCGAGCACTTTGCTAGTGAATAGTAAGCTACATGATAGTAATATCATTCCTAACATCCCCATAGCGCTTGCCATATAAGGGCCATCTGCTATCCGCCCCATGAGATTATAAATAGCTTTTGTAATAGGATAGTACTGTTCTTTAATTGCTAAAAGCAAACTATCACTAACTTCAAGCATTGCAAAAGAAAAAGCTAGTATTGCACCTGCAGCAATATTGGCCAGGATAAGCGGCATCGTCACTTTCCATAAGGTTCGGATGGGGCCAGCTCCCATATTCATAGAGGCTTCTTCTAAAGTAACACTCATTTGTTGAAATCCAGCGTAAGCTGCCCGTACCATATACGGTAGTCTGCGGACAGCATAAGCTATTATCAAAAGTGGTATGGGAGAACCGCGAACATCTAGTATAGTGCCAGAAAACCCTGAGATGTAACCGAACGCCAGTACTAAGCCGGGTAAGGCTAATGGAAGCATAGCAACAGCATCAAGAATGTTTTTGAAAGGTAATCGACGTCTGGTCAAAAGATAAGCAATGGCAATCCCAAGCACAATATCAATCAACGTACTCATTACGCTTAAACCAAGACTATTTTTGATAGATAGCCAGGTTAGGTCATGTTCAAAGATCTGACCATAATAATTCAGGGTATAGTCACTAGGTAATACGGTCATGAACCAACGTTCCGTGACGGAAGTAAGAATAACGCTTAAATGAGGTATTAAGGCAATACCAGTAATAGACAAGATTATGCCCCAAATTAATACAGTTTCAAAAGATGTTGCCGATCGATTCCCAGATGTCACATGACCCCGGACAACCATCTCATAGTGCCGTCCACCAAAAAACTTTTTAGACATATAAAAAAGGACCAGCGTAATTAGTACTACAAAAACTACAAGTGCATATCCTAAAGGATTAGCATAAACATCAGTCGACATATTAAATATTTGTACTGCTACAACTTCTCTAAATTCGAATATCAAGGGAGTACCTAAGTCTGTAAACGCCCAAATAAATACAATGATAGCACCAGCAAAATAACCTGGTAACATTAGAGGAAACGTGATAGTACGAAAAAGTCGAAAACGTCCAGCTCCTATGTTACTTGCTGATTCTTCAAGGCTCGGATCGACATTAGCTAAGCCTGCCGCAATATTTAGGTACATGATCGGATAAAGATGGAGGGCTTCAAGAATAACAACACCCCAGAATCCTCCTCCTCCAAACCAATCAATGGGCGTGCTAATTAATTCATTGTCTAGTAGGAATAAGTTTATAGAACCGAATCGGGCAAACATCTGTTTCATTCCAATAGCACCTACAAAGGGCGGCATTATCATAGGTACTAAAGCAAGCCCACTAAGTAAATTCTTTCCCAAAAAATTATATCGAACGAGAGCAATAGCCATCGGAAGACTAATAATGGTGGTTAAAGCCGTGGTGACAATACCAATTTCTAAACTGTTTAATATTGCCCGAGTTTGAATAGGATTCTGTAACATTAACCCGAAGAATTCTAAAGAAAACTGTCCTTCATTGTAGAAAGCCCCCATAACAACGTGCACGAGTGGATAGAAAAGAAAGATTCCAAAGAAAAGAGTAAGCAATCCCAGAATAATTAGTATTCCTGGAGTAAGGTCTGATAAGTCTATTTGAGTGCGAGGCATAGGATAGTTTTCTAGTTTATTTTCTAGGTTTTCTTAGCACGACGACTTGATTTGGGTCACATTCCAGGTAAATAGTCTTGCCTAATTTATTGTGACTGTATTCAGGTTGATGATCAATCAATTTGATAACCGTCCCATCATTAAGCTCGACCAAATAACGCTCATGGTCACCGAGATAGATAATCTGTTGCACTATCCCAGTAAATTTGTTCGGGTTTTGACTATCAGGATCCCCTAGATCTGAAAATCTGATTACTTCTGGCCTTATTGATAGAATTACTTCGTCGTTTTGTTTCAAGTCATCTGAACACACAATATTTGAACAAAATACTCCCACGGCTGTCTCAACTTTTATAGGCAATTCCTTGCAAGTTAATTTTCCAGCTAAAAAATTTGTTTCCCCGATAAAATTGGCGACGAAGTCACTTGCCGGCCTATTATATATTGAACGAGGGTCTCCTGTTTGGATGACGGATCCCATATCCATAACGGCAATACGATCAGCCATGGAAAGAGCTTCTGTCTGATCATGGGTAACATAGATCATTGTTACATCCGTTTCGTCATGGATCCGTCTAATTTCATCACGCATCTCTAGCCGAAGTCGTGCATCAAGATTAGAGAGAGGCTCATCAAGAAGTACAACATCAGGTTCAATAACTAGAGCTCGGGCAAGAGCTACTCGTTGTTGTTGCCCTCCCGATAACTGATTTGGTGAACGCTCTGCGTAATCGGCCATTCGTACCATGCGGAGTGCTTCTGAAACACGATCTTTTTGAGCAGATAGAGGGATTTTCCGAACTACTAATCCATAAGCTACATTCTCCCAAACGGTCATATGGGGCCAAAGTGCATAGTTTTGAAAAACCATTCCGGTATTTCTTCTATGAGGTGGTATCCGAGTTACCTCATGATTATCAAAAAATATCCGACCTTGATTAGGGGAGTAGAATCCGGCTATCAATCTAAGAAGGGTAGTCTTACCACAACCTGATGGGCCTAGAAGAAAGAACATTTCTCCCTTTTGGATTTCGAGTGAAACATCTTTAACGGCCTTAACATCTCCAAAAAGCCGGCTGACTCCTTCTAGTTTTAAACTGACCATAAATTGGAATCCTAGTATATGAAAATACTTTCAGGCTAAAACCCTAAATGTTGTTGAAAGTTAACAAAAAGATTATGGTTCATATCCCGTTTTGATTTGTTTTGGAATAGTTTGTTATCGATTACGTTTCTTTAAACGCCATAGATATGCTACTATCCCAACCAAAAAGAAACCGCTTCCAGAAAAAATCAATAATCTGGGGCTCCTCCAGATATTAGTTTTCATTTTATATTTTTCAGAGGCTATTTTATTCCAAGAGAGTAGGGTCCGGTTTCGGAAAGCTTGGTCCCTCCAACTAGAGCTAAGTATTAGAGATTCCTCTTCAGTAATTGGCATTGAACTGAGAGTAGGGAGTATCTGCTCTAAATTGCCCTCTTGAATAGCATGGAGCCACCGTTTTTGTAGAGCTGCATGTGTATCAATAAGAAAGACCCCAATTAGGTCATCTACAATAAGGCGCCTTGCGGTTCCAACTTCAGCATTGTACACAAAAGTTGATTCCCAATTAAAGGGGTTGAATGTCACAGAGGTTAGGTCTGGGTCAATTTGATCATAGAGGTGAGGCAAAACAGTAAAACGATTCAAATGGTATTTTTCTGGACCACCTCGGGAACCTGGTATTTGCATCCATAATCTCTGGCCAGATTCAGAAAAAAGATATCGTAGAAAGGCTTGTGCAACAAGTTTATTGGGCGCACCCTTAAGAATTGATATCCCATCAGGATTTAGAATAGTTAAATTGTCTGGCATCGTATAGCCTATAAGGTCTCGGCCAACAGCGTTTATCTGAGCCCAGGCGTAGAAATCAATCACCATTCCATAAGCTACTTCACCTGAAGTGACATCCTTAGGAACTTGACTGCCAGAATTGGAAAACCCTCGGGAATTAGCGCCAAGAGCAGTTATAATTTGCCATCCTTTTTCCCACCCATAGACCTGAAGGATAATTTCAAAGGGCATATGAGCGCTTCCACTTTTTCTAGGATCTGCTGCACCAACCCAGGAAAACAAGCTTGGTTTAGTCAAATCTTCCCAGGTTTTAGGAAGGGCCAATTTAACCATTTCTACAACCTTCTTATTATATATAATACCAAAACCCGCCATTGTTGCTCCATACCACCGGTATTCAGGATCGTAAATAGGATAACCTCCCACTTCTTTTGGTAATTTTACCAATAACTCTGAGGGGAGTTTGTACGGCTCAAGAAGGTTCATATGATTAAGTTCTATGAATGGATCGCTACCGCCTCCAAACATAATATCGATGCCGATGCTGCTGGGGGTACGGGTAAATTCAGATTTAATAAACCGTATAATTTCGGAGGTCCCTCCAACATCCATCCACTCAATCTTTGCGAGACGCCCAGTTTCAGAGAAGTAGTAATCATTAAAACCCTTAGCAAATTCGTATTTGATCCCTTCCCAGTGGGGAGAAACAATGACTAGTCTATCTTGCGATGTAGCATTTATCGGGCGCTCCGCATAAAACACAAGACAAAGGAGAATAATCCAGAATTTTATGCCACGGATGTAGAATCTAAAACTATTCAATGATGGCCTCAGTTATTAATATTTTTTCTTGATGTTAAGATAAATATGATCCCTACTAGTAATACAACCAAAAACCCGATGGCCAAAAGATCAAGATTTAATAGTTTTGCCCACAATAATTGATCAAGGTTAATTATCGTCGATATTAATATTAACGGAAGTAAGGCACCAATAAGAACAGTCAATCGTTTTGTAGCTCCCTCAATACCTTCTAACCTGTTTGAGCGCACGGTCGCACTCGCATTGTTTAACATCTCCCATTGCCGAGTTAATATTTCAACCATATTTCTAAATTGATAAAAGACTTCTTGCAACTGGATGACTGCTTCTGATTGTAAAGACAGATTTTTCCCTGTGTATAGTGAATTAACAATTTCGGATTGAGGTTTGACCTGGTGAACCATACTAATAAGCTGACACTGCATATCATATATCCACTGAGCATTCGTCACTTGTTCTGTTTTTGTAGTTTCCGCAGTAAGCTCTGATACAAGGCTATCCTGATGGTCACAAATAGCTTCCATTATTAATGCGATTGTCAGGTCAGTAGAACGCATTAAGTGAGGATCTTGTTGGATCTGGCTTTTAACTTCTTGTAAAATGTCTAATGGGGTAGGATGGATAGTAATTAGGTAATTGGGGGCCAGAAAAATCCCCAATTTTATCGGAGGAGAATTGAGATTTTCTTGAATGTTAAAAACCATGAAGATATGGTGTTGAAATACCGTCGAGCAAGAACGGGTTGAAATTTCCCTGCAAGCTTTTATAGAAGATGGATGAGCTCCTATCTCTTTAAACTCCTCAAGAAAAGTGGTATCTTCATCGGTTATTTGATCCAAATCAAGCCAAAATAACCCCTTTGAGTTAGACAAGTTTTCCTGGAGTTGGGAAAGGGAAACGTCGTCATAAAGGATAACGTTATTCTCTTCTAAAATAAACAAGTCCCGCATAAATATCTCAATGTCCTTTGTTTTTATTTTCCCAATAGAAGTAGAAGGGAAATCCGGCAGCGACAATAGCCAAACCGATTAGTGTGTTGTAGATATAGTTTATATTATTTAGCAGTGAAGCTAAGTAAATAGTTATTACTACAAGGAAAATAAGAGGTGTTATTGGGTAACCCCATACTCGATATGGTCTTTCCAAATTAGGCTGTGTATATCTTAAAACAATAACAGAGCCAATTGCCAGAATCGCAAAAGCATTTGTTGTAAATGAACCATATGCAATAATCCCTTCGTAACTGGGGGTTACCGCAATGAGAGCAGCCAAAAGTCCCTGAGAAATTATCGAAACAGCGGGGGTCCCGTATTTAGAATGGACCTTGCTTAGTCCCTCAAAGAACAAACCATCCTTACTAAGAGCATAAAAAAGGCGAGGAGCGACAAGAATATGGACGTTTACACCACCAAAGGTGGAGCACATTACTCCGACTGAAATGAATAAGGCACCCCAATCTCCTAAGAGTACCTTCATTACGTCAGCAGCAATCCATGGTGAGGTTTGTACCTGTTCAAAGGGGAGGATTAACAGATAGACAAAATTTGCTGCCATATAAATTAGAATAACAAATGTCATCCCCACAATAATCGATAGAGGAATATTACGACGGGGGTTGCGAATTTCTCCGGAAACATAGCTAGAAAAAGTCCATCCTTCGTAAGAGAATAACCCAGTAACCATCGCTGCTCCAAAAGCTCCCAGAACAAATCCTCCTCCGGTTGTGCCACTATCAGCCCAGAAGGTAGTATAATTTGCTAATGCTAATGATCCTTTTCCTGCCATTATAAATCCAAGAAGTATTAGACTTCCTAGCGCTGCTATCTTAATAAAAGTGAAGAGGTTTGTAACTCGGCCACTCCAACGAACACCGATAACATTAATTCCTGTCAGCAGGAGGATACAAACAGAAGCGATTATAACTCGTCCGCCTCCGTTTATAGTTACATTTGACCCAAATTGATCAACAGTCATGATATTTACTACGCTAGCTAGGTAACTAGCAAAAACATTTGCCACTGCTGCAATAGAAACAGGCCAAACGATCCAAAAAGCTGACCAGCCATATATAAACGTTAGCCACCTTTTTCTATATGCCTCACGGATATAAACATACTGACCGCCAGTATGAGGTAACATGGCGCCCAATTCCGCAATACAAAGACCACCACACAGGGCAAGTAATCCACATACCAACCAGACAAGAAGACTCATACCAGGCGAATTAACATTAGAAGCTATAACACTCGGAGCCTGAAATATTCCAGACCCTATCACTCCGCCTACAATTATAGTTATCGCCTCGAGTGGCCCTAGTCCTCTTTTAAGCCCATCTTTTTCATCCTCTATCGTCGGATTAAAGGTAGGAAATAATTCTTTTGCAGCCAAAATCACCTCGGTAGAAATACCTGTTATGACAAGCCACACCCATGGTTAATATAACCATAGCGATTGGTCAATAACAATTAGATTTAATAGGAAGTCTTTCAAGTTTTTTCTCAGTGATTATAATAATAATTAAAAACTACCAAGCTTTGACTATTTTCGTCTTCAGATATTCCTATTTTAATAGGAGATTTAGTATTATTTGTTACATAATTTTAAGCAGCTTATTAGCTTGACAGGACGGTCAGTGAGCGCTATATATACCCGAGTCTTTGAGTCGAGGCGGTGTAGCTCAGTTGGTTAGAGCATCGGAATCATAATCCGAGTGTCCGGGGTTCGAATCCCTGCGCCGCTATGTCCCATGGCCTTTCTGTATTCGGAAGGCCATTTTTATTTTTACAATGTGATCTATTCCCCATGCTAAGTTTAGTTACAAAAATAGTTGAAGAAACTATACTCCGTCACGGAATGATTAGGCCGGGGAATCGGATAATTGTTGCTGTTTCTGGTGGCGGAGATTCAATTGTTCTCCTCCATATCCTTTATTGCCTATCGAAAAACTGGGATTTTAATTTGATAGTGGCACATCTTAATCATGGTCTTAGGGGTTGTGAAGGAGAGGAAGATGCAAAATTCGTTGCAGAATATGCGACATCGTTAAATCTCCCTAGTGTGCTAGAGAAAGCAGATGTTAGAACTTATTGTAAAAAAAACCAGTGTTCTATTGAGCAAGGAGCTCGTGAAGTAAGATACGATTTCCTCAAGCGTGTTCTACTGGAGCAAAATGGAGATTCGGTAGCAACAGGGCATACAGCCAATGATCAGGCAGAAACCGTTTTGATGCGCCTATTACGTGGATGCGGAAGTTCGGGTCTGTCTAGTATCCGACCGATAAGGAATGGTTGGATCATACGACCATTATTAGAAGTCCCATCTGATGAAATATCAGATTATATTCAGAAACATGGATTATCATTCCGGTCGGATAGTTCTAATGCTAATCAGGCTATTTTTAGGAACAAAATTAGACACCATCTTATACCGTTTTTGGAGCAGGAATACAATCCTAAAATTAGGGAAGGACTGGGACGTCTTGCTGAAGTAATTCGGAATGAATCTGAATATCTTGAAGGAAAAACAAGAAAATTAATTAAGAGTTGTATCTGCAACAAAGCTGATGGAATGATTCGTCTTAATATTGATAATTGGGGCGAAACAGCTCCAGCAATCCAGCGAATTTTTATCCGTTACATGGTCCGGGAAGTCGGAGGTAATGAGGAAATCTTAAGTTTCGATCACATTGAAAATATGTGCAAATGGATAAAACTTAGTTGTACTGGCCAAATATATGAGTTGCCGGGGAAAATTCGTATCGAAAAACGTAAAAATAGTTTAGTGATCTGTCGTTTTATTTTTGATCCCTATCAGATAAGCCTCGAATTACCCGGTTCTGTCAATTTGCCTGGAATTAATTCCTCAATTAATATTAATGAATACTCCATTAAAGATATTCCAAATAGTTCCCCAACAAGAGCAATATTCGATGCAGACGTAGTGTCACGAAAATGGATTATTCGATCTCGTGAGGCTGGAGATCGGATATTGTCTTTGGGGTTGAACGGAAGTAAATCGGTAAAAAAAATCTTCAATGAACATGATGTTCCACGGTTGATACGTAATGGAGTTCCGATAGTAACTTGTGGTGCTACTATTCTTTGGGTGGTTGGTTTTCGCCAAAGTACTATCGGTATGGTTACCCAAAAAACTAAGCGGGTAATAGTAGCAGAACTAGTTTCGAAAAACCGATGTAATAAAACCGCTCCTCGTTCACACTATATGGGATTTTTATAATGAAGGTGCTTATCACTGAAAATCAACTTGCTGATAAAATACGTAGTTTGGGCTTAACTCTCTCTCGAGATTATGAAGGGAAAAATCCTCTACTTGTTGGATGTCTCAAGGGTAGCTTAGTTTTTTTGTCAGATCTCATAAGGCAGATTACGGTGCCCCATACTATTGATTTCGTTCGAATATCTACTTACGGTAAATTTCGGACATCTTCAGAAAATGTCCAAGCTGATCTTTTCAATATAGACGTCAAAAATCGGCATGTAATTATTATAGAGGACATCATTGACACTGGAATGACCCTTGCCTATCTTACGGAGGCATTAAAAAAACAGACTCCAAATTCTTTAAAAGTCTGTACTCTTTTGTTCAAGCCAGGGGGAGGTTATGAACCCACTAAAGTTGATTACAAGGGCTTCGATATAGGGAATGATTTTGTTGTTGGGTACGGCCTTGATTGGAACGAGCGGTATCGTTCCTTGCCTTATATCGCCATAGTAAGTGATTAAAAATTTAGGGGTGATTTATGTACTGTTATTAGCACGTATCTCCACTCTTATTTACTAGGAGTAAAACGGGTTCTAATCATGTGCAAAAATAGAGAAAAATGCTAGTGGCCTAATCCTTTTTCAATTACTACCGTGGCGGGCTGGAGACAGCCACCTGTTTTTTGTGCTGAGGGAAATGATATGCAAGAACCACTAATCGTCAAAGGAACTGGTTTCAGTTTTGATTGTTCGAAGGGCACAAGAATCATGGGGATTCTTAATGTAACCCCAGATTCTTTCTACGACGGCGGTTGGTATAAAAACATTGATACTGCTGTTAGCCATGGCACTAAAATGGCTGAAGAAGGCGCTGATATTATTGATATTGGAGGTGAATCTACCCGGCCAGGTGCTGATATTGTTAATGTTGATGAAGAACTTCAAAGGGTTATTCCGGTTATAGAAAAACTCTGTAAGTTAATCCAACAGCCGATCTCTATCGATACGAGACGGGCTAAAGTTGCTCGAGAAGCATTGCACGCTGGAGCTAGAATTGTAAATGATGTTAGTGGTTTGACCGCTGATTCAGAAATGGTGGAGGTAGTTGCTTCATCTAAGGTCCCAGTAGTTATCATGCATACCCTAGGAAACCCTCGTATTATGCAAGAAAATCCAAGTTACATAGATACAATAAGAGAGGTCAAGGATTGGCTTACAAAACGTATTCTATATGCTGTGGAAAATGGTATTAAGAGGTCGCAAATTATTATTGACCCAGGTATTGGTTTTGGGAAACGGCTGATTGATAACTTATTACTGATTCGATTCTTGGCTTCATTTAAAAAGCTTGGATGTCCTATATTGATTGGACCATCGCGGAAGTCATTTATTGGTAATCTGCTAGATCTAAATGAAGATGATCGATTAGAGGGAACTGCTGGAGCTGTAGCTCTCAGTGTTGCTAATGGGGCAAATATTGTAAGGGTACATGATGTTAATAAAATGCGAAGTGTGATTCGGATTGCTGATGCTATCTGTGGTGTACAGCAGGAGAACACATCTAATATTAACCCGGAAAAATAAATGAATTGTCATGATTATTAAGATAGTAATACTTGGATCTGGTGGAGCTATACCAACCCTTACTCGCAATCTACCATCGGTTGCTATCCAATGTGATGGTCGCATTTATCTTTGTGACTGTGGAGAAGGGACACAGATACAGATGGTCAGAGCCAAATTAGCTCTAAGTAAGGTAGATGGAATATACATTTCCCATCTACACGGAGACCATGTTATGGGACTACCGGGGTTGTTAATGACGATGAGCCAAGTCCCCCGGAGCAGGCCTCTCCATATTTATGGCCCACCAGGTATTAGCGGTTTTGTAGATGGAAATCGTCATTTTCTGGGACACCAGACACCATTTCCGGTAATTATAAGTGAAAATACTGGGGGCTTAGTCTCAGAGAACGATACAATTTCTGTAGAAGCCACACCGATAGACCACAGTTGTTTTACCCTAGGTTACGCCTTTCAAGAAAGAGAAAGGCCTGGTCTCTTTCAAGTTGGAGAGGCAAGGCGCTTAGGCATACCTCCTGGGTCACTGTACGGTCTTCTTCAAGCAGGTAAAAGTGTAACATTGGATGATGGGAAAATAATCAAACCAGGCCAGGTTCTGGGGCCAGCTCGGCGGGGTCGAAAGATAGTTTATGCAACTGATACAAGGCCCTGTGATCAGGTTGCGAATTTAGCTGTAGAAGCGGACGTATTAATCCATGATGGAATGTTCAGTGATGATTTACGACTACAAGCTCGACAGAAGTACCATTCGACAGTTGTTCAAGCTGCCCGAATTGCAAAACGAGCGAAGGTTAGGACTCTTATTCTGACTCATATAAGTTCGCGTTATATGCAGGATGCCCCTCTAGTTTCGGAGGCACGAAAAATTTTTAAAAATTCCCTAATAGCGAGGGACCTTATGGAAGTCGAAGTTCCTATGTATAAGTAACATAGACCGATGGTATTCTAGTTATGATGGTCTATTATAGAAAATATCATGAGTTGAAAAGATTTCAAAACGTTTGAATAATTGATCGTAATTTGGAGAGATATATCATCGTTATAAATTTTCAGATTATTTTTTGCTAATATACATAGTTAATAAAGAACTCATTACCTGGTCTCCTCGCCAAGCCCTAAATCCTGAACGGTTAGGTTCCAATGCTGAGCCTTTTAGATAGGGCTTCCAAACCTGCGATCTTTGGCGATACCATAGAAACACCCCAGCTACTTCCTCCACAAGTAGACGTTCAGCTTTTTTGTAGAGATCAATACGTCGACCAATATCCCTGGCTTCTCCACTTGCGGCTTTCATCAGATTATCAAAAGTAACATTGTTCCAATTATGTCGACCGTTAGAACGCCAGAGCCCGAGAAGATTACTTGGATCTACAAAGTCAAATTCATAAGGCACTAGTCCGAAGGTAAGAGTATGGTTATTTAGATTATCCATGAAGATCTTGTTTTCCACATTACGGACCTCTACCGGTATGTTAAGATTTTTTTCAAGCATAGCCTGAATACCTTCTGCGGCATCACGGTGCATAACAATCTCATTCCGAAGCCACATATCTAGATGGGGAAACCCTTGACCACCTGGATAGCCAGCCTCAGCGAGAAGTTCTCTAGCTTCTTGGGGGTCATATGATTGATTTTCAGCATAGATGTTGTCCGAATATGCAGGGAAGCCGGGTGGGAGCATTGCATAAGCAGGCATAGCAAATCCTTGGAGGGCAGACTGACATAGTGCATCTCTGTCGATAGCGAGACTTATAGCACGGCGGACCCGGCGGTCGTTAAAAGGTGGTTTCTCAACGTCAAAAAATAAGTAATGTGTAAAGAAATTAGGCCAAGTGTGAACTTGGTTTTTTAGATTCTGGTCAGTTTTTAATCGGGCTAATTCCGCTTGGTTTTCGACTTCAAAAAAATCTACTTCATTTGCTTCATAAGCTGACATCCGCTGAGGTGGGGTCGTAAGATTGAACATTTTGAATATCACCCGTTCAAGATAAGGCTTATCAGCTCCACGATACATAGCATTAGCCTCGTAAATCATTTGTTCACCCTTAGTCCATTCAACCATTATAAAGGGTCCAGAGGATATACAAGTTTCCGGTCTTGTAGACCAGGTATCTCCATACTTTTGAATAGCATGTTCGGGTGAAACCCACGAATAAGTCATCAACAAGGGTAGGTGGGGGGTAATCTCTTCTGTCTGTATATGTAAAGTCAGAGCATCTGATGCTCTGACACCCAAAGAATCTATTGAGAGATCCCCTGATACGACAGATTGCCAATTTTTTATCGGCTGATAATACCAACCAAAATCATATCCGTTTTGGGGGTCTGCTCCTCGTCGAAGAGAAAAAACGTAATCATGAGCAGTTAAAGGTCGACCATCACTCCACTGTAGCCCAGAACGTAGATGGAATATCCATTCGAGACCATCTTCAGAAATCTCCCACCGTTCTGCGGCCCCCCCTCTGAGTTGAAAATCTCGGTTGGTTCTTGTTAACGGTTCGGCAATGATATATTTCCCTTCGGCACCTTTGTATACGGTCCTGAACCATTCATTGTATGGGCGGGATTCAGAAAATTTACGAATGATTTGCTGTTCAGGTGCCGAAGCATCCATAGGTAATGATACCCCAATAGAATTTTTATGGGGTAGCTCATTCTTAAAAATTAAAATCTTTTCTGCTAGACTGTGGGTCGACCAGATAAAAGTCGGAACAATAATGAAGAAAATTGCAATTTTAATGAGGGATTTGGCATTTGGTTTTTGCATTTTACCAGCACAATCGGTGAGGATTTCCTATTCGTTCATTCTTGGGTCTAGTGCATCGCGGAGACCGTCTCCAATCAGCGAAAAACCAAGCATTACCAGCGCAATCATAAATACAGGGAAAAGAGCAAGGTGCCAATAATAAATAACGTTTGGTAAATGGCTACTTACCATCTGTCCCCAACTGGGTGTGGGAGGATTGATACCCAATCCAAGAAAGCTAAGCCCGGCTTCGGCGAAAATTGCCATTGGAATTCCCATAGCAAGACCAACGATGATAGGGCTCAGAGCATTGGGTAGCATATGGCGAACAATAATATGGAAATTTGATGCTCCCATAGAACGTGCCGCTCGAACAAAATCAGAAGCACGGAGTGATAAAAATTGTGCTCGAACTAGGCGACAAACTCCGACCCATCCGGTAACACCAATAGCTACCAAAACATTACTCAAACCACTTCCTAACCACGCCATAATCAAAATAGCGAAAAGCAGACTAGGAAAGACAGACATTACATCTACGAGCCTCATGACAATATAGTCAGCTTTCCCTCCCTTAAATCCAGCGATAGCTCCGAGTGGAACTCCGATTAGAAGCGATATCATTTGTGCGACAAAACCTACAATCAATGATATTCGGGCGCCGTAAACAATACGACTGAAGTAATCTCTTCCGATGCTATCTGTTCCCATTGGATGGGCGGTTGAGGGAAATTGCCAAGCTTCGTCAAAATTAGCCTCTGAATAGTGGGATGGTGAAATCAATGGTGCTGTTATTGCCATTATGGTTATGACAATGATGATTAATCCAGCTGCTACTGATAATTTATTTTTCATATATCGGCGGAGTGCGTCTTTCCAAAGTCCGCCAGAAGATGAGATTGCTTCCATATTCCTAGTCTTTCATTTGTTCGTGACGAAACGTTCAATAATCAACACTAGGGCGCAGCCGAAAATTCCTAACCCTATAGCTAAAAGTGTTTCGCCAGAGAATGAAACAGGTAAAATATTTTCCTGTATAAGGGGCTTTACAATACCATGGCGGTCAGTATATGTCTCCACGGTCGTTTTCCACGGCCAAATCTTTCGTAAGGACCCCACCATTAAACCAATAAGGAAAGCTACTGTGGGATTGTGATAATTAATTAACATCCATCGTAGCCCCCTAGAAAAAAGGACTAATCCAAGTATACCCCCACTAGCAAAGATAGTGATCGGGAAGAAATTATACTGAACAACAGAATTTAACATAAACTCATACTTTCCTAACAGTACTAACATAAACGATCCAGAAATACCAGGCAAAATCATAGCGCATATTGCTATTGCACCGCTCATGAAAACGAACCAGGGAGCAGATGTTGTTTCCAGGGGAACAATACTAACAACCAGAAAAGCTATGATAGCGGCGAGTACTAGTGCAAAAACTTCTGTTGTGGTCCAATCAGAAACTTTGACTCGGATAGTTATGATTGATGCAAGGACCAGGCCGAAGAAAAATGCCCAAACTAGAACAGGGTGTTGGCTGAGTGCCCATGAAAAAAAACTTGCTAGACTAAAGATAGCTAGGATTATTCCACTGACTAGGGCCAACAAAAACCGGTAAGGGAAGCCATCTAAAGCTTTGTTTATTTGAAAAGTAAACAGTAACTTCAAAAATTTTCCATTTACTGCGTGGATAGCCTCTAGGAGTTCTTCATAGACACCTAGAATAAAAGCCATAGTGCCTCCTGAAACACCCGGTACAATGTCAGCCACACCCATACAGAAACCACGGGCGGAAACACCTAAATAATTCAAAAAGGTCCGGGTGGAACGTGATGGCTTGTCAGGCATTATTTGTTCCCACGCGTAAGGCGAACCCTTGGGTCCACAAGTGCATACAGGATATCCGTGATAAGATAAACGATGCCTATCAAGACAGCGACTAAAAGAGTCAAGGCCATGATCATAGGATAATCCCGTTCAAAAATGCTAGTAACGAAAAACTGGCCTAAGCCAGGAATTCGAAATATTCCTTCTACAAAGAGTGACCCGGTCATAACCCCGGGAAGCATTGGTCCCATTATCGTCAGTAAAGGTATCAGGGAGTTTTTTAATACGTGGACAAATAGAACACTGTATTCTTTCAATCCTTTCGCTCGGGCTGTCCGCACGTAATCCATACGTAAATTTTCTAAAACACTTGAACGGGTATATCGGGCAATAATGGCCATTGGACCGAGCGCATAAACTATGACCGGCATAATCCAGGTCTCAGGACCTCCCCATCCTCCGGTAGGTAAGACTCGCCATATGGTAGCAAACATGACAATAAATAAGATAGATATAGCAAAGCTGGGGACAGTAATACCAAGTGTTGCGAGGAAAGTCGTCCCATAATCCACCCAGGTGTTTTGTCGAATTGCAGATAATATTCCTAAAAGAATACCACCAGCGAACGCTAAAGCCAGACCCATTCCACCTAGTTGCATACTTATAGGCCAAGTTCTTGCGATTAGATCTGTTACAGTTTCACCCGGACTTTGGAACGGTATCCCGAAATCAAATTGGATGGCATTCCACATGTATCTACTATATTGCTCATATAGGGGTCGATCGAGACCATACTTCCGTAGTATATTTGCCTTAGCCTCAGCTGATAAAGGCATTTTTTCTTCATCAAAGGGTCCACCTGGAACGGCATGCATCAGACTGAATGTAATAATGGTAACTACAAACAGTACTCCCAGTAATCCCAAAATCCGGTATATAATGTATCGGATCATAATATAGATTTCTATTACACTTAAGTTGGTAAAAACGGGGCGAATTTGCCGTCAGACAAATTTAACAAACACACGGCAGCTAAGACCCAATATTGCAAACCGAGATATGACGGTGTCAAGAGTTATTTCCTAAATTGGTCTGGAGATCCTAGATAGAATAGTGCTTTGTAGTCTATTAAGGATTACAAAGTACTATTTTATTCAATTCCTTAATGTTTTAAGATTCTATCTCCCTTGACACCCCTCCGGAGCTTTAACAAATTAGGCGAACGTACTAACCCAAAAGAATAAAATTATCTAGCAAAGAGGGAATAGATGGAAATTACTCAGGTGACAGCAATGGTTCTGCGGCTTCCTGAAGTGACTCAGGCCTGCGATGGTACGCAGGACACTTGTTTGATAAAAATAGAAACCGATGCAGGATTTATCGGATGGGGAGAAGTTGATTCTTGTCCTACAGTGGTAAAAGCCATTATAGATGCGCCCTTATCGCATCAGATCTGCAACGGTTTAGCTAATGCACTAAAAGGTGAGAATCCATTAGATGTTGATGGTTGTACTCGGAGCATGATGAACGCTGCAAATTACTATGGTCGTGCTGCTGCTGGGCTCCACGCCATGGCGGGTGTTAACCTGGCACTTTGGGATATAGTGGGTAAATATAACCAGCAGCCTATATATAATCTTTTGGGTGGAGCTCATACCCTTAAAATTAGAGCCTACGCTTCTATACTTTTTGGCGATACTCCGGAAGAAACTCGGACCATTGGTCAAAGATTAGTTGATCAGGGTTTTACCGCCGTTAAGTTCGGATGGGGCCCGATTGGAAAAGATGAACAACTAGATCTAGCGCTAGTTCGGGAGGCCCGAAGAGGAACTGGTGATGATGTTGATGTGCTTATCGATGCTGGACAAGTTTGGAACTGGGAGACTGCCCTAGATCGGGCTCAGAAATTTGCTGAATACAAACCTTACTGGATAGAAGAACCTTTGAAACCGGAGGACATCAAAGGATACGCATCCCTAACATCACAAAGTCCAGTCCCTATAGCAACTGGTGAAGCGGAAGCTCGGATCGAAGAATTTGAACGCCTTGTTATAGAAGGCAACCTAGATTGGATTCAACCTGATCCTGGTCGTTGTGGAATATCAACCATGTTTGCAGCTGGTGGTATAGCCCACAGGAACGGTAGGAAAGTGGCAAATCACAGTTATAAAAGTGGAATTACTATGGCTGCTTCGCTGCAGGTTCTGGCAGCCCTTCCTAACTCCTCCATATTTGAATTTTGTATGTCTGATTCTCCTTTACGGCACGAATTAACCCACGAGCATTTTACCATTGATAATGAGGGTTTTGTCAAGGTCCCAGAAAGTCCTGGATTGGGGGTTACTGTTAATGAAGAAACAATAGCTAAATACCGGGTATTATAGTTGGCGATGTATTTTTCAGGTATGTATATAGCAAGGTTCGCCTTGCTATCTTATGTTATTGTCTCAATAAAGGAGCAATTAGATGCCTACAGCTGATGGAATTATGCACGCAGCACTTAACCAGATTAGTATAAAAGAAATTAAGAAAAAGATTGGTCCTCCTCCGGCTTCTTGCTCTGTCGTTATCGCCGAACACGTAACAGCGGCCTTCATCTGGCAAATGTCAGGTACAATAAACGATAATCATTGCCATGATTATGATGAATGGTGGTTGGTCCTTGAGGGTGAAATAGATTGGGTTATAGAAGGGAAGGTTGAACCAGTTCATGCAAAGGAAGGAGATTTCATATACGTTCCAGCTCGGACTTTTCACCATATTTTCCCTGTTGGTGGACAACCTTCAATAAGATTAGGAGTTGCTTTGACTGGCCATGGACATTTGCATGAACGTCCAGAACGAAAAGTTAAGATTACAGTGGAGTAAAACATGTCAACAAGGGTTGAAAACTTAGGATTAATTAAAGATTGTGGCGTAATCGCAGTAATTAGGGCAGATGAATCTGATTCATTGTTTGAAATTGTCAAGGCGCTAGTTAATGGAGGAATAATAGCTGTCGAAATTACTATGACGACCCCGAGCGCTCTTGAAGCTATCGCTGAATGTGCAAAAAAGAACGAAGGAGATTTCATTTTAGGGGCAGGCACGGTGTTAGATCCAGAGACAGCCCGAGCAGCGATCCTATCTGGTGCTGAATATATTGTGACTCCGACGCTAAACCCAGATGTCATTACATTGGGCCATCGGTACGATAAGATAGTTATACCTGGAGCGTTAACCCCAACAGAAATTTTGAAGGCATGGGAATGTGGGGCCGATATGGTGAAAGTATTTCCAGCAACAGCAATGGGGCCACAGTATTTTAAGGATATAAAGGCTCCACTTCCACAGATCGAGATTCTGCCAACTGGTGGAGTTAATTTGGATAATGCTGCCGACTTTATTTCGGCCGGAGCTAGTGCTATTGCTGTGGGAAGTAGCCTAGTAGATAAAAAAGCTGTTGGTGAAGGAAGATGGGAAGTTCTGACTGATATTGCTAGACGATATGTTGATGTTGTCAGGGATATTAGGCGGAAGGGTGCCTGATGATTAAAAAAGCAATAATTCCAGTAGCTGGTCTTGGAACACGGATGTTGCCCATTACCCAATCTATACCCAAGGAGATGCTTCCTCTTGGTCGTAAGCCGGTATTGCATCGAGTCGTTGATGAATTAGCTACTGCGGGTGTAGATCAGGTTCTTTTCATCACAGCTTCCCATAAAAACGCTATCAAAGATTACTTCGATAGGAAACCTCAAAACAGCAATAAGGTTATTTCTAGTCAACAAGACCCAAGGGCTATTATAGGGGATGGTTCTCCGTTACCATCACTTGAATACTCTTTTATCCAACAAGATACACCGTCTGGTAATGGTGATGCCGTGCGGTTAGGTCGGTCATTTGTTGGGGAGGAAGATTTTGTAGTTGCTTGGGGCGATACCGTAATTCAATCCTCCATTGATCAAAATGTAATGCGACGTATGATCGAAGTACACTTAGAGGAGAAATCTGCCTGTACAATTGCTGTCCAACCTGTTTGTTCAGACAAAGTTTCCAATTATGGCATTGTTCGACCGCTATATGAATCTGATTGGGGATTCCCTATTGACAAGATAGTCGAGAAACCATCAGTGAAAAAAGCCCCTAGCAAATTTGCAGTATCAGCACGTTACATATGCGACTCTAGTATTTTCCCTGCCCTTGAAGCTACCTCTCGGGGCAGGATGGGTGAACTTTGGTTAGCTGATGCGATTCAGGGATTAATACGGGCAGGAAGATCAGTTTGGTGTGTTCCTTTAGGTATTGACAGTCTGCGTTATGACATAGGTACGCCATTAACTTATTGGGAGGCTTTTACAAACTACGCTATTCAAGATGAGTATGATGGACCTGCTTTTTCGAAATTTCTAAAAAGATTAGTTGCAGCCCGAGAAGATACGAGGTCAGATTGAAAACAACTGTTGTGGCATCAGCGCCAGGTCGAGTCGGTATATTGGGTAACCCATCCGATATGTACGGGGGCAGCGTTATATCTTGTTCGACTAAGGAAAGAGCAAGAATAGAAATTAAACATGCTGAAAGGTTAGTTTTAGATGCAGGAAACGATAAGAAATTTATTATTCAATCGTCTGATGACTTAAGTTTACGAGGGGATGTATTTGATATAGCAAAGGTCGCTCTAGAGAGTACTGATTCAACTGGATTAAATGTTAATATTTCTTGGACAACCAATATCCCATTTAGAGCTGGCCTTTCGGGTTCAACAGCCTTATTGGTATCAATGATAGGTGGACTTTTAGCTTTCCGAGGAATTGCTCATGATCGGCACCAAATGGCAGAACTAGTCCGCATGGTCGAGTACAAAAAATTATGTTTCTGTGGGTATCAGGATGCATATATGTGCACATTTGGTGGGTTGAATTATATGGATTTTAGAGGAAAAGAATTCCACTTAGAGTTTGGTTCTGATCCCTTGGCGACGATAGAACCTCTGACGACGACCCCGCATCTCCCTTTGGTAATCATAATTACAGGAGGGCAGCGGGTCTCCGGTGGTGTTCATGCCCCCTTGAGAGAACGGTGGCGTGCTGGAGAAACACAGGTTGTTGAAGCATATAGGACAATAGCTCGTCTAGCAAGAGCTGGGAAAAAAGCCATCTTAAACAATCAGTTAGATACGTTGGGAACCTTGATGAACGAGAACCAATTAGTCACAAAATCGCTTGGTGGATCTAATCCTGAGGATGATAGTTTCATTGAGGTTGCTCGAAAAGAGGGTGCTTTGGGTGCTAAACTTGGAGGTAGTAGTGGATCTATTATAGCACTCCATGAATCTCCACAAGATCTTTCTCGGGCTATGATGAAAGCGGGTGCAGCCGGTGTGCTAAAACCAATAACATCGTCGGGGTTGGAGATTATTACTGGTGAGTCTAGGGGAAAAACTTGAAAATTACCGTGGACTACGATAGATCTGGTATTGAGGTTGATGTACCGGACAAGAACCTAAGTGCTGTTCTTACTATGAATACGATTAGGGCATTAGAAAACCCGACACTTTCGGTGAAAGATGCCCTCAGCCGACCTATAGCAGGACCATCGTTAGACAGGATAGCTAAGGGGAGGCGAAATGCTTGTGTTGTCGTATCTGACATAACTCGCCCTGTACCTCATAATATCATTCTTCCACCTCTCTTGGATTCCTTAGAAGAAAATGGGCTGCTGCCAGAGAATATAACTCTATTGGTAGCAACCGGACTCCACGCTCCTATGAATATAGCTCAACTGCGTGAAACCCTGACAGATAATGTAGTTGATCGTTATCCTATTGTTAACCACAGAGCTAAGATAAGTCGAGAACAGGTCTTTCTCGGAAAAACAAGTACAGGGATTCCCATTTGGGTAGATCGAAGGTACGTCGAAAGTGACCTGAAAGTATTGACTGGACTAATTGAAGCCCATTTTATGGCTGGATATTCTGGCGGCCGAAAATTGGTAGCACCTGGGCTCGTTGGGGTGGAGACGATTAAATATCTCCATGGTCCAACAATTTTGGAACATCCACTAGCCACAACAGGTGTTCTCAATGGAAACCCACTTCATGAGGCTTCCATGGAGATTGCCACGCGGGCTGGAGTTGATTTTATACTTAACATATCTTTGAACGAAAAGCGAGAGATCACAGGAGTGTATGCAGGTGAACTTGAAGCAGCGCATCTGTTTGGGGTTAGTCAAGTAGATAATATGGTTGTCGCAGGGATTAAGAAACCAGTAGAAATAGTGGTGACGTCAGCAGCTGGATATCCACTAGATACAACATTTTATCAGGCTGTCAAGGGTATGGTCGGTGTCCTAGATATTCTCAAAGACGGAGGTTCTATAATAATTGCAGCCAGCTGCATCGATGGGATAGGTAGTGAAGATTTTGAAAGATTGCTTAGGAAAACAAAGGATATTAACGTTTTTCTTAAGATTATTAAGCAGGCTGGTCAATTTACCATTGACCAGTGGCAAATTGAAAAACTAGCTAAGGCTTTGAAGAAGGGCACTGTTTATTTATTTACAGAAGGTTTGACCAATAATCAAGTCCGCGACTGTTTGGTTGAACCCATTCCGTCAATTGAAGTTGGTATAGCTCAGGCTTTGGAATATCACGGTAAGGATGCCAAAATAGCTGTTATTCCCAAGGGTCCGTACGTTATTCCTCGGGTACAGTAAAATAGTCGATGGCGAACCCAGTACTAAAGGATCAAAAATTTCTAATGAATTCTAGCCCTTTTGTTAACCAATCTCCTAGGATACATCCATCCGTATTCGTGGCGGAGAGTGCAGACCTAATAGGGGCAGTTGATTTAGCTAAGGAAGTAAGTGTATGGTACCAGACCGTCATACGAGCTGATGAAGAATCGGTTTACGTCGGAGAAGGATCCAATATCCAAGATGGAACAATAATTCATGTTGATCGGGACATGCCCACTGTTATCGGCTCTGGGGTCACGATAGGGCATCGTGCGATCATCCATGGCGCGGAGGTGAGCGATAACGTTTTGATTGGTATGGGAGCTGTAGTTCTTAGTGGTGCCCGAATTGGACAGTATAGTATAATCGGGGCAGGAGCCCTCGTGGGCGAGAATATCGATGTTCCTCCATTTTCAATCTTTGTAGGTGTTCCAGGGCAGGTGAAAAGTTCTGTTTCCGAAGATCATATCAAACGAATCCACCAAACCGCAAAGGGTTATATCGAACGGAGGGAGGTTTATCTAAAACTTAGGCGCTAAAGGCCATCGCCACCACTATTTATGGGTATCAAGATGTGATATAAAGAGTCAAAAACAGCTTGACTTACACGTTCTAATTTTGTAATTTCATTCCTCTAGTTTATAGCCCTGAGCGCCTGTAGCTCAATTGGATAGAGCACCTGACTACGGATCAGGAGGTTGGGGGTTCGACTCCCTCCGGGCGTATTTTAATGAAATGTAAAGGGATGACAAATAACGACAAAAAATGGATGAACCTAGCTCTCAGTGAAGCGAAATCGGCAGCAGAGTGTGGGGACGTGCCGGTTGGAGCTGTTGTTGTTTATGATGGCCGGGTGGTTAGTCGAGCTCAAAACCGGGTAGAAAGGTTAAAAGATCCGACAGCTCATGCTGAAATGCTTGCAATCCGAGAAGCAAGTATGGTTTTGGGTTATGAGCGACTTTTAGGAGCGTCTCTATACGTTACACTAGAGCCCTTCACTATGTGCGCAGGAGCGAGCATTTTAGCCCGCCTTAAGAAACTGGTATATGGTGCAGCTGATCCTAAAACTGGAGCCTGTGGATCTCTTAACGATTTTGTTCGGGATGGCCGCTTAAATCACCGGGTGGAAGTTACCGGAGGGACACTAGGAAATTCTTGTTCTAAACTACTCCGAGACTTCTTTCGAGAGGTACGAGAACTGAACAATAACCGTATCAAATCGAATTTGCCGGAGAGGTGCGAGAGTGGTTGAATCGGACGGGCTCGAAAACCGTTGTGCCGTAGGGCACCGTGGGTTCGAATCCCACCCTCTCCGTTCCAACCTAAGTAGGATATTAACGCAATTGGAGAGGAAGTGTGAGAAGCAGGTTAAATTGGGAGAGGTGCGAGAGCGGTCGAATCGGCACGCCTGGAAAGCGTGTGTGCCTAACGGCACCGTGGGTTCGAATCCCACCCTCTCCGTTCTGTTTATAGTTTTAGGGGCAGTAGCTCAGTTGGGAGAGCGCCAGACTCGCAAGCTGGAGGTCGGCGGTTCGATTCCGCTCTGCTCCATTGAAGGTGATAAAACGAAACAGAGTGGTAAATTTAGCATGTAGTAAGTAAGGTATAGAGTTTTGGTCGTGCTAGATGGGGAGTTAGCGGTGCCCTGTAACCCGCAACCCGCTACAGCGGGATCAAATTCCCATCCCGAGGGTCGGGCTTGCATCGTTGGTGTTTTGTTAAAGCCTACATTGAAAGTCAGGTCCTGCGCAACGTGAAAACGCCTAACTCCGTCAGGACCGGAAGGTAGCAGCGGTAAGCGCCTAACTCGTGTGCCGCAGGAGCGCCTGGCCGGAGTCGGTTTTACGGATGCCCCGATATG
>CAZQGS010000033.1:0-173143 GCA_964593235.1 uncultured Gemmatimonadota bacterium
TTAATTTCATGATATTTCTCCATCAAATTTTAACATATCTAAAGCAACAAAGGTTAACTTCTTAAAGTAGATACAAAGTTAGAGCTATATGCGTTTAAATTTTTGTATGCGATTATGAGTGAACGGTACCTCACATACATAAATATCACCTCGAGAATCAACCCAAATACCGTGGGGCGCTTCGATGAACTGTCCCGGAGATTTCCCCTTGCTACCCCATTGAGACAATATTTCTCCCTGAAGATTTAGTATACTTACTCGGCCAGGAGCTTCAGCAAGATACACTACGTTATCCTGATCGATATAAAGATCATTAGCAGCCATTAAGTGATCCCAAGATTGGAGAAATTTTCCCTCAGGACTAAAAATTTGTATCCGAGAATTACCACGATCAACAATAAAAACTCTTTTATCTTTATCAACACGGACACAGTGAGGAGTATCAAATTGTTCCGGGTCCTTCCCGTAGCCACCCCAAGTACGAATTAACTTTCCATCTTTAGTAAAATGGTGGACATAATGTTGACCATAACCATCAGTAACATACATATCATTATTTTTACCTAGGACTGCCCAGGTTGGAGCATTGAAAGGTTCTCCAAGTTTTCCAGGTTCCCCAGGAGTCCCCAGAGTAGACAATATTTGGCCATCTAGTGTAAAAGTCATAACAGTATGAAGCTCACAGTCAGTAATAAATATTATATCGTCTTCGCTTATCCAAATTGAATGGGGAACTTTAAATATCTTTTGACCCCAGTCGTAGAGGAAATGCCCAGTCTGATCGTAAACAACAATTGCCGGATTTGGTTCACGGTCAATTACATGTACACGATTTAATGAATCAACAGCCATAGATGAAACTATACCGAGCTCACGTCCAGTAGGCTTAGATCCCCACCCCTCAACTACTTCATAGGTGTAATCTCCTTGTCCAAAAACCATATAAAATCTCCTCGTTATATTTTTTATACGATACCAGCTCGCGCAGTAAGTATAGGCTCCCAACATCCTCCAGGCCTAATTTCTCCAGTAACATCAATTAATGGCAAAGAATTTTGATTCCACTTTAATACTGTGATATCACCACACGACCCTCTCCGGAGAGTACCTATCTCATCCCCCATTCCTAGTATCTGAGCTGACCGGTTAGTAACTCTTTGAAAGGCATCAGTTTCAGTCATTCCAGCTGCGATCAGTTTGGAAATGGTCCGAGGAAGATCATGTTGCGGAGTACTTCCCACATGACGGGCGTATTGGTCGGTCGATATGGTATCAGGGAGGAAACCATTAGCAATAGCTGCTTCAGCAATTTTAAAACTGAATGATCGCATCCCATGGCCTATATCAAAAAGAACCCCTCGGTCGCGAGCATCGAGAACGCTATGACGGACATGTCCATTCTGGATTAGGTTTTCAGGAAAATCATGGAAACAATAGGTGACTATATCACCAGGCCGCAATAACTGTAATTGTTCATCAAGGGACCAATCATTAATAAGGCGAGTCCCCACAAGAAGAGGTTTTCCTGTTTCTTCGGCGACTTCTAGTGCCCGATTCATAATTTCGTGTGGAGACGTCGGATTACTAGGTCCAGTATTTACGGCGATACCCCATATTGCCTCAGGATCAGAAAGTATTGTTGATATGCACTTACCTACATCTGCGGCTCTTAGGTTTGGGAAACACCCATCAGGATGAGATTCACCATAATCAGAAAGGTTTATAGCAAGAAGTACTCTTGTTCTACATTTTTTGATCACTTGTTCTTTATACTCTAGCCAATTTCTAGCACCAGCATCTCCCTGTGAAAGAACAGTAGTTACTCCTCTAGGAAGGAAATGGGTATCTGGATCTAAACCGTACCTTGAACCACCACGGGCGGGGTGTGCATGCAGGTCTATTAGGCCAGGTAATACTAGGTTGTCCGGAAAGTCGAAGGTCATAGCTGCAGATCCTTCAATTGCTGAACCTGAGGCCACTATTCGGCCGTTTTTTATTGCTACTGCTCCTGGCCCATCAATCCCAGTATCCGCACAAAATAATCGTCCAGCTCGAATTAGCAAATCGTAGTCAAAAAATGACATAGAACATCCGGTTTTTTAGTATGTTTTTTATTTGGCAGTATTTTTAAATTATAAAAGTGTATTATACTGGTCATCTGCCAAAACACCCAATATAAAATATTTTTCTAAATTAAAAGTCAGAACTAGAGTCTTTTGATTTGGACGTCCCCAAGCGAAAGAGGTAAATTGTTTTAATATAACTAATAAGAAAAATTACAATTGGCCACGGGTAGCTTGTTTATTTTCAATGTCCACATATCCAGTTTCGGTATAGCGGTTATACAAAAAAGCTGTCGAATAGTCAGGTAAAGGTGATCCAGTAATATGTTTGGTTATCAACTCGCCGGCTGCTAAAGATGCCATTACCCCATATCCTGAGAGGGCACCGACAATATAGGTGCCATCAACGGGGAGTGGTCCAATCAGTGGTTTATTATCAGGAGTTTTACAATAATAGCCACCATTAACTACCATATCCGGAGACCTGTCCAAATACAATTTTATTCCAGGTATCATTCTAGCTAGACCACGCATAACTATTTTGGAGTAAGATGGATTGAATTCTGGAGGAAACTTAGGTTTTACAGGTTTTATATCATAAGTCCAGAGACCTAGAAAGGTATGTTTACTTCCTTCCAAACGAGGTCGGATATGAATTCCTCCTGGGAATGGTTCGGCAAATAAATTAGTTTCAGGGCTTCTCGAAATTTGATGTATTTCTTCATTGTGTTGCGTTAAATTGATTGGGTCAGTCCAAAACATCATAGGGACTGTAGAAGGTAGAATCCCAGCTTGATCTCTCACGACCACTTTGGCATGTAATTCCATAAAAACTGGGGGATTAATACCCAGTATGTTTTCCAATTGCTGTATTAATGGCCCAGTAGCAAAGATTATCTTTCCAGCTTCTATTAAAGATCCTGATTTGAGCCGGGCTCCATTCACTTTGTTCCCTGAGGTATTGACGCCGGTAATATGATCATGTATCAGGATTCCACCTTTAGCTATTATTCTCTTGAGCATCCAACGAGCCATCGATGGGAGATCTATCCAGCCACAGCGGCGGACATGAAGCATCGCGACTGTATCTGTGCTAAGGAAGGGGTATAAATTTCTTATCGTATGTGTATCAAGAATTAGGTCTGTACCGCTTAGGTTAGGTTCTAAGCCTTCCGGTTGTGCAGTTTTATAGGATAAATCATGTTGATGTATCCGGAGATCCCCTCCGCCTAATTTTTCGAATTCTTTAGCCTGTTTTTTCAGAGTCGTTATGTAATTCCGATTTGCAGTTAGAAAAACATAGCCTCTCTGATTCATTTGGGTAGCGTTTTGGCTTTCGGTAGTCAATTCTTCCATTAAGTCGATACTTCTACCAATAAACTTAAACATATCGGGGTCGTGCCACCAACTACGGTAGGCTTCAGTGCCATAGGCACTAGTTAGCGAAAGAGGTTTTTTGTCATCTACAAGTACTACTGCTTTAATATCATGTTGAACTACAAGTTGATAGGCAGTTGCTAGACCGGCTATGCCAGCACCGCAGACAACAATATTAGCCTTAGTAGGCATGGTGTTTTCTTTCAAAAAATGGGGAATACTTGCATTGGGTGATCTAAATGAAAAATGTGGAACCTGGTCCTAATAGAGCTCTTTGTAGTTTTAGGAATTAGAATAGTACTACCACATAGCAATTTCTGGAGTATTTTTCCAAGTCTCCGTAGCTTTTTCAAATGCATGAGCAAGTTGTAAGACACCGAATTCGTCTTCGTGTCGTCCGACAATTTGTAGTCCTACCGGGAGTCCAGATTTTGTGAAACCACATGGCACGGAAATAGCAGGTAATCCAGTGACGGTGATAAAATAGCAAGATTTCATCCAGTCAATGTATGTTTCCATTTCAACGCCATCTATCTTGGTAGGATAAGAAGTTTGAATATCAAATGGTGGAACCTGACTGACGGGGAAAACCATAAAATCATGGTGTTCCATAAACTGCCTAACACGATGGTATATGTTTGTTCTAGTAATCTCCGCTTGCGCTATTTCCTTTCCGGTGAGCTCAAATCCTTTTTCAATGTTCCAAATAACAGTGTCTTTCATCTGATGTCGGTGTTTTTCAAGCAGATCTCCGAAACCTTGAATGAAGGTCCAGGCACGGAGAGTTTTGAAGACTTTATCAGCTTCTGAGAAATCAGGTTGGCCGGTTTTGACTTCGATGCCCAGATCCTTAAATATCCCCAGTTTTTCTTCTATGACAATATTAACTTCTGGATCCACCGGGAGTTCCCCAAAGTCAGGACTCCAGGCAATAGTTTTTCCACAAAAATCACGCTCCAAAGGGTTCGTGAAAGATTTTCCAGGTTCTCGTATGGAAAATGGCGACCTTGGATCTGGTCCAGCCATAGCACTAAGCATTAGTGCAGTGTCTGCTACGGTTCGAGCCATGGGGCCTTGAACGCTGAGCATCCCCCAGGCATTTACGGCTGGCCAGCGTGGAACCCGACCTGGCGATGGTCGGAGGCCGACAACATTACAGTAATTTGCCGGGTTCCTTAAGGAACCTCCCATATCACTACCATCAGCGATTGATATCATGCCACAAGCCAGTGCTACGGCAGCACCTCCACTACTACCTCCACAGGTTCGCGAGGTGTCATATGGATTCAATGTTGCACCAAAAATCGGATTGAAAGTCTGTGATCCAGCTCCAAATTCCGGAACGTTAGTTTTACCGATAGAAATCGCACCAGCATTTTTAAGTCGTTCTACTATTAATTCATCGTGGTCTGGGATGAAATTTTTAAATATCGGTGACCCCAAAGTTGTCCGGACACCTTTTGTTGCAACTAAATCTTTATGGGCAACCGGTAAGCCCCAAAGGGGGCCATTAGCTGCATTATGAGCTATAGCCTGGTCTGCTCTTCGAGCTTGATCTAAGGCTTTTTCTGGATGATATGTTACAATAGCGTTAACGGTTGGGTTGACTTGTTCTACCTGAGCTAAATGAGCTTCTATTACTTCTGTGACCGAAACCTCTTTTTCTCTAATCATACGCACAAGATCAACTGCCTGCTTAAAACAAAGTTCTGAGGCTGGCATCGTATGCCTTTCTTAAATTTTTAAGGATTTATCTAGACGGTTTCAGTGATCGTTCCAGAAGTACTAGATTTACTTTAACTCAGGATATGACTTAAAGTTCTAACAAAAATATTACTTTCTTGTTCAGTTCCATATGAAACTCTGATCATTCCTTTAAGATTCCAGGATTTTTCAGCGTTTATCACAATGATACCATGGTCCGATAGAATATCAGTAACATTCTGGGCATCACCTACTCTTACAAGTACAAAAGCTGCCTGACTCCGAATATACTCAAGCCCCAGCTTATCGAATCCTACATAGTATATTTCCTTGGAAATTCTTGCAACTTCTCGAGTTCGACTAACATGTTCAGGGTCGCTGAGGGCTGCTATTGCAGCTGTTAGAGCTATAGCACTGGGAGTTCCACCATGATGCAAGCGAATATTCTTTATTAAGTTTGGTTGGCCCAAGGCATAGCCGAAGCGAAAGCCTGCAATTCCATACCCTTTTGATAAAGTTCGAACCATTAGTACGTTCTTGTGATTTTTGATAAATTCTGCCCCATCCGCGCATGATTTGTCTTCAACTAGATCTATATAAGCTTCATCAATCAAGATAATTATCTGTTCTGGAAGATCGGTAACAAAACTTGATAGTTCATCGGTGGTTATAATCGTTCCCGTGGGGTTATTAGGGTTAGTGATAATAACCATTCTCGTTCTTTCATTAATTTCTGCCTTTATAGTACTTAGATCATACCTAAATTCTGAAGACAAAGGTGGTCGTAAAGCTCGGCTACCGATTTCTCCAGCGAACCGTGACATTAATCCGAAAGAGGGTTGTGGTTCAATTATTTCATCTCCAGCAGACAAAAACGCTCTTGCTATCCCATGCATCATATGGCCTGCTCCATCTCCCACAGTTATCCAAGTTTGGTCGGATTCAAGTCCAGGAAGTGCGAGATTTTCGTCGTGGGGTACGCCATGATGCTCTGCAAGCTTTTGGAATAATAGAATTTGATCTTTATCTTCGTAACGATTAATCTGGTTGCACCTTTCCCTCACAGCTTCAATTACTGCTGGGGAAGGCCCAATAGGATTCTCATTACGACTCAGGCGAATTATACCCGATGGCAGTCCGATACTTTTATAATTATTGGTCTTCAAAATTAATCCCAAGATTTCGAGACGCGACGTACTTGGAGTATACTAACTACAATTAACCCCAGGATAATTCCTCGTGTCATCAGAAGATAGGGTATATCTACGGGATCCGCATTTTTTAGTAGAATGACATCAAAACCAGCCTGATAGAGCCACACGGTTAGTAGAATTCCTAAGGAGACCGGTGTAACATACTTAATCATATAATAAAATATACGAGGTATATTAATGGCGGCTCCCTCGTTAATCTCTGCCCAGGCTTTATCCATTCCGAAGATCCAAGCAAATATAATAATCTCAAGGAATGAAAATACTACCAACCCTAGAGTTCCAATCCAGAAATCGAACTCTTCTATAACACCGTGTTCAATGTTAAAGACAATAAAATTACCAAATATAAACAGGAAAGATATTACAACGAGAGCAGCCTTCTTCCTTGGCCAACCCATTTCATCCTGAAGAAAAGCCATAGGAGGTTGGGTTAGAGCTACCGTTGATGTAATACCAGCGAAAAATAACAGTCCAAACCATAGTGTTCCAATGAATTGTCCAAGTGGCAGCTGTTGGAAAATTAAGGGCATAGATTGAAATCCCAAGTCGAAAGAGCCACCGGTTGCAAAACTTTCGGTGGCATTTACCCCAAAAAAAGCAACTGCAACGGGGATTGCAATCGAGCTACCCAGTACCACTTCTGCAAAGCCATTGCTCATAGAAGTAGTTAAACCAGTTAGAGCTACATCTTGTTTAGCTCTAACATAACTAGCATAACATTGCATACTACCAATCCCAATACCCAGAGAGAAAAATATTTGACCTGCTGCAGCCAACCAAACACTAGCTTCTGAAAGACGGCTAAGATCTGGATTCCAGATCCAAGCAAACCCCGCCATTACAGTTCGTTCTGGAAAGTCAGGATCTGGAGCTCCTAGAGTAAGCACTCGAGCTACAAGAATCATAGCAAAGATTAAGAGCATTGGCATGGCAAACTTAGCGAGAGTTTCTATCCCACGAACAACACCCCGAACCAGTACCCAGAATACTATTCCTAAATTTATCAAGAAAAAGATATAGGCTGTAGCTAGACTACTGAAATAGTTGCTTTCAGCGGTTCCTTGGAAACTGTTGAGGAATGCACTCATCTCTGTTTGAGTACTTATACCGAAATATTTACCAGTCAGAGAGAAAAAACTGTATGCTAGTGTCCAAGACTGTACGTAGGAATAATAGACAGCGAACGCTACAGGTGCGGCAATTCCCAAAACACCAATATATTTGGCCATCGGATGTTTCCATAGACGGTATAGGATACCAGGAGTGGTGCCATGTCCATGTTTTCCACCAAACCGACCAACGCTCCATTCAACCCACATCATGGGAATACCAACAACTAAAAAGGCAACAAAATAGGGAATCATGAATGCCCCACCACCATTGCTGTCGGCCTGAACAGGTATACGAAGGAAGTTTCCTAATCCAATTGCGTTGCCAGCCATGGCCATGATAAGCCCTAGTCGGCTCGCCCAAATCTCTCTTCCGTGGTTTTCAGAGATATTAATCTCCTTTCCTAACTTGTTATTTTACCTTGCCTCGCCCAGAAACTGGCCATATCACTTCTATGTGCTCACCTCTGATGCCATTAATTTCATCATGCAGGTTCAAAGTCATTTCCTGGTGTAGAGGGATTACTGATAGACGATCTCCAACCTTGAATCTATGACCACATTTTGACACATCAATATGCCCATGCTCTACACTCATACCATAAATTTCTGCTTCAGGATGTTCAATAATATAGCCATATGGTGTGGGCGGATAGCTTGTGAATGTTTTCATCCCACCGTCAATAATTATTCGACCAGGGGTAGGTGTACTTACTACCGTGACAAGCATACGGCACGGACACCGTTCTGGCGTTAACATTCCTGAATTTTCTATCCGGTTCAAACCTTCCCATAGATATGACCCACTTCTGGTTTCGGTGCATCCGAGTTTCTTGGAATTTTCCTCGGCTCCAGTTCCGCCACCGCTAACAATTTCAAGTGGTATACTTTTTTGGGAAATTCGATCGATAGTTTCGTTCACAAAAACACTAGCTTCTGGATTACTGGGGAAAAACATTATCCCTTTGAATACCAAACCTCTAAAATTCATAATGCTTTCGGCCAAAGTGGCAGCAGCTTCAGGTGTTTGGACCCCACAACGTTGAGTTCCTGTGTCCAACTCAATAATTACGTTGATATCGCACTTGTCACGGATCGCCTGTTCTGATAATCCATGAGCAGTAATTTCATGGTCAACTGCTACAATAATGTTGGCTCGCTTGGCGATACGGGTCAGGCGTTCCAATTTATTTCGACCTACGATATTGTAGGGGATTAATATATTTTCGATCCCAGCTCCAACCATAACTTCTGCTTCACCAAGTTTCTGGCAGGCTATCCCAACTGCTCCTGCCTCAATTTGTCTATGAGCAATTTCGGGGATCTTATGACTTTTTGTATGGCAACGAAGGGATATATCAAGGCTTTTGCAGCGAACCGCCATCGATTCAATATTACGATCCATTACGTCTAGATCTACTAAATAGGCCGGAGTATCTAGTTCTCCAATTTCCATGAGTCACTTAATTTCGAAAAGGATAACCTGTATCTACAGGCTTCCTTTGGTTGATGGTATACCAGATATATTTAAGTCTCGAGCGACTGCTTGTCTTAACGCTCTGGCAACTGATTTGAAGATAGCTTCAATTTGGTGATGAGCGTTTATACCCGCGAGAAGGTTAAGGTGTAAAGTGACACGCCCATGATGAACAAAAGCACTAAAAAATTCACGCACCATTTCGGTACTAAAATTACCAATCATAGATCTTGAAAAAACAGCGTCGAATGTTAAGTGAGGTCGCCCGCAGATGTCAAAAACTGCTCGGGCGAGGGATTCATCCATAGGAACGTAAGCGTAGCCGAATCGGTTAATTCCTTCCCCATCGCCAATAGTTTGGTTAAAGGCCTGCCCAATACAAATCCCCACGTCTTCCACAGTGTGGTGCTCATCGATGTGGAGATCTCCTCTGCAGGACAAGTCAAGATCAAATCCCGAGTGTTTGATCAAACTAGCTAACATGTGATCAAAGAAACCAATACCAGTTGCTCCAGAAAATACACCTTGACCGTCAAGATTGAGTTTAAGTGTAATCTTAGTTTCTAGAGTTTGACGGGTTATTACAGCGGAGCGTCCCACGGGAGCCTCATTTAAATATTTGATAAATGGTTGTTATACAAGTGGTTTTCAGGAAAATTTGAATAATTCCAGGTTAGTTAGATTATATATATTTGTCAAGTTCTTAAAGTATGGTTATTGGCAACCATAATTATCTGCTGTCTTGATCGTAAATAAATACCTGCAACTATTTTAGTTCAAAAAAGCTGCCACCGCAGGATTATGGCAATCATTACGATGATAGTCGATTGGAAAGTTCTTCGTTCGCTACGTAAGGCGGATTGAAGATTACAGTGTGTTTTGTTTCGAAATTTGTACGGTTTTAATCGGGGGAGGAAGCGGGGTACTACCTGACAGTAATCATCATATTCTCTTTTGAATATTTTTTTAAGTTGTTGCTCCTCGAGCGAAACTATAAGGCTATACTGTATTCCAAAAAGTGCCAGAAAAACACCCAACATATACGGCATCCAAGGCCAGGCCATGACACATAAGCCAAGGCTTAGAATCAAATTACCTAGATATATAGGGTTTCGTACTAACCCAAAAGGGCCACTAGTAACTAGTGCTGGAGCTCCAACTTGCCGGGTCCGTGTAGCAGAACCGGCATATCCGACAGCCCATAATCGGAGCAGCTCTCCAAGACAAGTAATCACTCCACCACTAACCACGGTATAGAGGTTGGGTTCTGCTAGAATAAGAACCGCAATTATAAGGGGGATAGGAGTATAACTCCGAACAGCAAAGATATGTGGGCGTATATCCATGATAATAATCCACTTGTAATTATTTTAGAACCAATACTTTAGGTGCTATGGATGACGACTGTTGATCTGATCAATAATTTGCAACGAGATCCGGAGAGCTTCGCGACCATCATACCCATTTATCGGCGGATCCGCCTCGCCTCGAACAGCTCTTGCAAAGCTATCGAGTTCCAATTTCAACGGTTCAATTGACTTGTTAGTGTTCTTTTGTATCACTATTTGTTTATTTGGCCCACTTACAGTTTTTATTGGTATGCCGGATCTTTTATTTATAGCTGAATTAGGTTCAGTAATCAATTGGTATATCTCGCTTTCCCCAGTTAGGAAGTTCATGGATATATAATGGTCTTTCTGGAAAATCCTCATTTTTCGCATCTTTTTGAGAGATATCCTGCTAGCAGTTATATTAGCGACACATCCGTTAACGAATAATAACCTAGCGTTGGCAATATCCACCTGATCTGAAATTACAGCGACACCTGTCGCATCAATTTTTTCGAGATCAGCTTGAACTAAACACCGAATTAGGTCTATATCATGGATCATAAGATCATGGATAACGGAAACGTCTGTGCCTCTTGGGTCAAAGGATGCTAGTCGGTGAGATTCGATAAATCCGGGCGAAACCGATATTCCCTCAATTGCTGTGAAAGCATTGTTAAACCTCTCTATATGACCAACTTGGAGTACACGGTTTCTTGATTCAGAAAGTTGGATAAGGTGTTCTGCCTCTTCAACCGTTTGTGTAATTGGTTTCTCTACGAACGTATGGAGATTATTAGATAGCATATAAGAAGCAACTGCATAATGAGCAGTGGTGGGGACTACTACTGTGACTGCGGTTGCATCTTCAACTATTTCGGTAAGATTAGCATATGTTTTTGTGTCATATTTTTGGGCTATCTCATCAGCTCTTCGCTGTGAGATATCATAAATTCCGGACAAGTACACACTAGAGAGTTCTTTTATGACCCTAACATGAGATTCGCCAAGAGATCCAACTCCGACGACAGCAATTCGAACTTGTTCCAATTTAGTTACTCCTCGCCCCCAAATTCGGTCAGATCCTGAAAATCTTACTATCGTATTGCTTATTTTGTAGATCTCTGTTTCTTACATCCAATAATTGTAATTTAGATACCTGTACCTATGATGGTCAACACCTTTGAAAAAGGTAGTGATATCAAATTGGGTGTTGCTGAAATTGAAAGGTTGTTATTTTGAGTATTATATTTAAGCAGCGATGTCGACAAAATAATCTGGAAAGTAACTTATAATGGTATTATTTCGACAGTCTAAATGTTTCCCTTTTGTAACAGAAATTGGGCTTGCCGTTTTATCTTCTTTCTTAATTTACCTTAGCATTCCTAAAGTTGAATGGTGGCTGGTAGCTTGGATAGCCTTCGTTCCTATTTTAATAGCTCTTAAAAGCGCTGGACATTCAAATAAAATAGCTCGAATCTGCCTGGTCGCCCTTGTCTTTGGTTTTTTTTCGGGTGTTAGTAAAGTTTACTGGATCATGGATACAGTAATGAATTACGGTGGGTTAGACGTAATTTTAGGGCTAGTTAGTATGATTGGAGTAGCCCTTTTGGTAGCGTCATATACTTTCATTTTCGGTATCTTTGTGGCGAGAACAGATTGGAGATCTCCCTTTTTCCCAGTATTTTCAGCTTCTATTTGGACTGCTCTTGAATATGTTCAAACATACTTATTTACTGGATTCCCATGGGAACTATTAGGTTACTCCCAATACCAGGTTTTGCCGGTTATACAAATAGCTAGGTTCACAGGAGTCTATGGAGTAAGTTTTTTGGTTATGCTTATGAACGCGACCCTAGCAATGATATTTGTTGCCTTAAGGGACCAATTTAAGTGGCGATCTCCAGTATTTGCTATATCCCTAAGTTGTTTTTCTTTAATTAGTGTGCTTGGGTATGGTTGGTGGTCGCTATCCCCAAAACAAGAAGTAAATTCAGGAGTTTCCCCAGTAACTGTATCTGTAATTCAGGGTAGTATGGAACAGGGGATAAAGTGGTCAGAAGGGGTTCTTCAAAAAACGGTTAATATCTACAAAAATTTGACGCGTAAGGCGTTGCCTCAAAACCCCGATCTAATTGTCTTTCCAGAGACCGCAATGACTTTTTATCTGGAAAGTCCAGCCTATAGAGAATTAAATGAGCAGATACATGAATTGACTGATGAAGCAGGAGTCCCTTTGCTAACGGGAGCCCTAGGTAGTGGTGCTCAGGGGAAGGGGGTATACAATAGTGCTTTCTTGTTTTTACCGGGCCTTGGTATAGTAGATTCCTATAGTAAGATGCACTTGGTACCATTTGGAGAATATTTACCATTGCCCCAGGTTTTTGGCTTTCTTGGTGGCCTAACAGGAGCTATAGGTTCACTCACTCCAGGGGCAAAATTATCAGTTATGGAACTTAATCAATATGATATAGGGCTTGGAACGGTAATTTGTTACGAGTCTATATTTCCTGATTTGGTCCGGAGATTTCCACTGAACGGAGCTAATGTTCTAGTAGTAATGACTAACGATGCTTGGTTTGGTACATCGTCGGCACCGAATCACCATTTCTCTATGGCGGTGCTGCGGGCTGTAGAAAATGGAACACCGGTTATTAGAGCTGCCAATACGGGAATATCTGGATTTATAGCGGCAACAGGTGCTGTTTATGGCACAACTCCTCTGATGGTTGCTACAACTACTACTGAAAAAGTACAGCCAAGGGTTGGCAAGATGACATTTTATACCCGCTACGGTGATATTTTTGCTGTATTGTGTTGTATTGTTTGCATTGCAGCGGCGGCACTAACGGGAAGTAGAAACACCAGTTTCTGAGGGGGGTAACTTCGTTTCATCCTCGTGGGTGGTAGCGAGTGTACATTTCCTTTAGGTACTTGCGGTTTACATGGGTATAAATTTGGGTAGTGGCAATATCAACATGCCCGAGCATTTCCTGAACTGCTCGAAGATCAGCGCCCCCCTCTAGTAAATGGGTAGCGAAGGAATGTCGCATCGTATGAGGACTAACTTTTTTTGTTAAGCCAGATAACTTAACATAAGTATCTAAGATTTTCCATAAACCCATTCGGGATAGTTTGGTGCCTCTTGCATTTAAAAAAAGAATATCTCCACTAGTTGCAGATGACAGTTTGGGCCGTACCTTATGCAAATAGTTTCGTATCAATTCTATTGCTTGACGCCCTACCGGAACGAGCCGTTCTTTTTCCCCTTTCCCAAAAATCCGTGACAACCCCGCGTCAAAAAGTAAGTCTGGTCGCCGGAAATTCAATAGTTCAGATGCACGAAGTCCTGTCGCATACATAAATTCTAGAATGGCTCGATCACGAAGACCTAAGGAGGTTGTATAGTCAGGTTGTTCTAAAAGTAAATCAACTTCCTGTCGATTTAAAACAACAGGAAGGCGGCGGGGTTGTTTGGGAGTCCTAATATGTTCAGTTGGATCGACAGTGGCTAATCCTTCACCAATAAGAAAACGGTGAAATATGCGGATAGCTGACAAGTGGCGTGCAATACTTGAAGGAGCCAACCCGCGGTTCCGGAGCGAAGCAATAAATTCATGAATGTCATGCCTGGTCGCACTTGAAAAAGAAGAGATTCCTCGATTACTTAAGTGCCCTTGATACGATGTTAGATCACGCCGGTAAGCATCATAGCTATTTGATGACAGGCCTCTTTCTATGAGTAAGTGTGTTAAAAAATCTTTGAGTTGATTCATAGGGTTTCTCAATTTTTCCCTACAGTTATGTAGTAAATACTTCTGCCTGTGCACGCTCGACGTGGGCTTTCATATAAGCTATAGAATATGCATAGCTAATACGACCATCTCCAGCCATTTCGGGGATATGGTCTGGGATCATTACCCCATAAAATTCTTTTTCTGCTAGGATCCGAGTCGCTTGGTACATGTCAAAATATCCATTGTCGATAAATGTTTCAACAAAGTGGGGTAGAGGCTGGTTAACATTCCGGTAATGGACTTTGAAAACCTTTCCTTGTTCACCAAAATGACGTAGAGATTCAACCACACCTTTTCCCATTAACTCCCCACCCTCGAGCCAGCAACCTATACAAAAGCAGAGGCCTATGTTAGGACTGTCAGCAATTTCCATAGCTTTATAGTAGCCATCAAAACTACTAAAAACACAACGAGGAATACCACCCAGTTCCGGCTGAGGAGGGTCATCCGGGTGAATTCCAATTCTTACACCGGCTTCTTCTGCTACTGGGGCAACTTCTGAGATAAAAGAATGGAAGTTATCCCATATTTCTTGTTCACTATATTCTCGTTCATGGGTTAGTGGCATTTTAAAAATCCGTTCCCCCCAATGCCCTTCCTTTGCCGTTTCCAAATTAAAACCACGTGCGGGAGCCCCTCCCCGGGTGGTCTCTCTTTCAGTGCTCCAGATCCCATTTCCCATATGAGCGTATGTTGTGTAGGGGATGCCGGCTTTTCCAAGATCACGAATATACTTTTTATATTGGGCTACTTTCTCGTCACGGTTCGGGAGGTTAAGAACAATTGCATCCTGGTTGTGAACATCACTATTCCCAAAACCATATATTTTAATTCCGGCTTGCTCATAAATTTCTCGTCTACTCATAAAATAGTCGTAGTTGGCGTTGGCACCATGAGTCCAAAGACAGACATACTCAATTCCAAGCTGCCGGGCAAAATCTAAATCATCCTGTGTTGGTTCGGGGGACATTTGTCCAGCAATTTTTATTCCAGGTTCAATATACATTAATGCCATTACAATCTCCTTTTAATAATAATTCAATTATTAAAGCTAAATATTTTTACTTCTCAATAACTAGATTTTCAGGTTACTATAATGTTACAGAAATCAAACGGATAACACACTTTATAGTAAAATAGTCTACGGCCTATTGTTTAGGAAATGAAATCTCTGTTTTACAATGCGACATATTTATATGATTATTAGTTGACTCAACTAATGTTTCTGATATATTATCTCGTCCCTTTCAATATATAAACGTCAGTATTTTGGAGGCTTTCATGAAACTTGCTTTCTACGATGATTTTAATTTGGGTGTTATTCGTGATGATTTTATAGTTGACGTTTCACCTGCTATTTCTGATTTGGTCTCCTCGAGCCCCCAGGGGAAATTAGAAGCAATAATTACTGGGTGGGAAATTTATGGAGACCGCATAGCTGATGCATCCCAGAGTAATAGTGGTGTGGCTCTTGCGTCAGTAAAACTTCAACAGCCAGTGCCTCGTCCGGGCCAACTACTTTGCCTGGCAGGTAATTATATAGAACCAGACCATCCATCTAAGGAAACTTTTAACGCCTTTTTAAAATCTAACACATCGGTTATGGGGCAAGATTCTGTAGTCGAATTACCGGATACTGCGGCGACAGTTTTTCATTTTGAACCTGAATTAGCTATAGTGATCGGTAAAAGAGCCAGTAAAATCCATTCTAACGATGCATTAGAATATATTTTTGGATATACCCATTTAATAGATGTTTCAGCTCGGGGTTTACCGGGTGGTTTTTTTCTTGGTAAGAGTTGGCATACTTTCGGTCCTATGGGGCCAGCATTAGTTACAGCGGATGAAGTCGGAGACGCTAATAAACTTCCTGCCAAAATGTGGATTAACGATGTTCTCAAACATGATTTTTCAACCGGAGAGATGGCTCGGCAAATACCTGAGTTACTTGCAGAAGTAACAGCCGTTGTCACACTTGAACCTGGTGATGTTGTCTCGACTGGGACTCACCACTATGCACTTAGTCCAGTTCAGGATGGTGATAATCTACGTTTGAGTATCGACAAGTTAGGCCCAGCATTGACTATATCCTGCGCTGATGAAAAGAAACGGACTTGGGAACGTTAGTTCGATGTTGGATTATTCCCCCTCTATTGACTTATAGTGACCGGTTATCTTTAGTATATGTATGGTTGCCGTCAGCACCGAGTTGCCAGGTTCCACGAAAGAGGGATTGGCGTTTTTTGGGCATCGATTTTATAACCTGGTGAGCTAGATTCAATCGATGCCACTGAGCCCAAATCGAGTTATAGCAGTTGAATACGGAGTAGCGTGAATTTTCAGGGTTTGTCCAATTATTTGCAGCGTGGATCAGACTTTCGGTAAAAATCACTACTGACCCTGCCGGACAGCTATAATCTTCCATAGCTCGGTATAGACTTTTTTCCCAGGGTGATCCACTAATATTAGGCCGATATCGGTCAGGCCCGCCATAGTTAAAATGAGCCTTGTGGGAACCACTGAGAAACGAGGTTCCTCCGGTTCCTGCTTGAACCTCCTCTAATTCCCAGACCACACGAGTAAGTCCTGAGAATATTTTGCCACCCTCTACCTGGTAACGCATGGCGTTTGCTTGTTGGGGAGGGCGCACGACGTGAGGTACGCCGGTTCCTTTTTCTGGTGGCTTCCACCCAGGAGATCGGTAGGTTATAAATGAATTTTCGCAACGAAATCCGTAGTGTTCCTTCCCCCCAAATGGTGGCTCAGTCAAAATTTCATTTAGGATAGGTACAATAATTGGGTGATCAAGAAGTTCCTGCAATTTACCCTGAAATCCTTGCTCCGCCCCTGCTTTTACCTCATCTTGCATCGTTGTTGTTTCCTGCTTCGAAAGTACAGATGGAATCAAGATCCATCCCTTAAGGTCGAAGAAAAATTTTTGTTCTTCAGTCATAGTTCTCCCCATAGGTAACATTTCTGGTTATTCGTTCATGTCCCTTCGGGCCTCAAGAAGGTGATTTCGAATCATTGATTGAGCGCCATCTGGCCGAAATGTTCTAGGTTCCAAATCAATACTCTCATTTGCCATCATCTTTTTCAGTAGTTCAACTACTCCATTAACAGCAATGGGTGCTAGCGCTTCACCTTTTTCCTTACTTCCGTGTTTGGCCGAACTTTCCATTTCCATATCTTCGATATGGACTCGATCTGGAAATAGGGCCATTGCCATGGAAGTCTCGTACTCATCTGCATGGCCAGGCAAAGCTCCCTGGGTCATATATTTATAGATAGTTTCTGTTGGGTATGTATCCCAGTAGGAATTAAATCGGACATTAATTTTGAGCCGTTGTTGAAATGATTTAATTTGGTTTGCTATAGGGATAACATTGCCACCGTGTCCATTTAAGATCAGTATATTGGTCAGTCCACCTCTTTTTAAGCTTTCGCACACCTCATAAACATATTCGGTAAAAATCTCTGCTCGTACGGTGAGTGTTCCTCGGTGCTCCATCCAATGCTCCGATACTCCAATAGATATGGGCGGTGCCACCACAATGTTGGGATAAAGAGCTAGGGCAGCTTGTTCTGCTATGTATGTTACACTAGCTGTGTCATGTATCATTTCAAGATGTTCAAGATGTTGTTCTGTTGCTGCTATTGGTACAATACTAGCTCGAATGGTATTGTCTTTGATTCGTTCACGAAAATTCTTGCGAGTTAGATCGCCAATAAAAACACGTTTTCTTGACATACAACAACTCCTGTGAATTGCTCTCTCAATCTATATCAGGCTATTTAGGTAGCCAAATTAGATGATCTTAAATAAGTGTTAATAATTATATCAGATTGAGTTCGAAATTATAATTACCTAAAGTCGGCGTTCGATACACCGTACCAGTCGGTCTATTTCCTCCCGGTTATTATAAAAATGGGTAGAAATCCGAAATACTGGAACATCATTGATATGAAACGCCGTCGTTTCAATATTATCGTCATCCCATAGTTGTTGGCGGATCTTCTGAATATCAGCTCCTTCGATAGTAAAGGTAGTAATAAACCCGGATAGTTCTGGGTCACGGGGTGTTAAAAAGCGAACTCCCCTAATACGGCCCAGTCTTTCCCGCATATAGCTAGCTAGTCCGCAACTATAGTTCCGAATATGATCCCAACCAATGTTGTTTTGAAAATCAAGGGCTGTGCCTAGGCCAATGAAAGGCGTTTGGTCACGAGTTCCCATCATGTCAAATCGGCTAGCGTTGGGATTTGGATGTGTGCTAGAACCTAAAATCAGAGGTTCTACTCGGTCGTGTGCATCATCCGAGACAAAGAGCATGCCTGTTCCTTTAGGAGAGAGCGTCCATTTGTGAAGACTAGAAGCGTAGAAATGGGGATTCCATTCGTCTAATTTTAGTGGTACCATACTAACAGCATGGGCGCCATCTACGACACACCAAATTCCTTCATCACGGGCTATTTTAGTAAGTTCCTTAACTGGTGTAACGAGACCAGTAGACCAGTAGACATGCCCAAAAATCATCGCGGAGGTTTTTTGGTTTATCCCAGCTTTTAGAACATCAATGATTTGTTGCGCATTACTTATTTCCATCGGCAGATGCACTCTCCGTACGGTCATTTTATGTCTACGAGCTATGTAGTCAAAACAGGCATTAACAGCACCGTATTCTTGATCTGTCATCAAAATTTCACCGCCAGGTTTCCACTCAACCCCTTGAGCAAAAACGCTAAGGGCCATAGTTGTATTTTGCACTAGCGCTAGCCTTTCGGGGCGTGTCCCCACAAAATCAGCTAATTTTTTTCGTGATTCTTCAACTCTCGGACCATAAAGCTGCTGATGCTTTAACGGATCACTATCAAATTTTCGAATAGCGTCAGTAATACAATCTACTACTGGCTTTGGAGATGGACCAACCGACCCCCCCTGAAGGAAGGCAGTATTTGAATCTAGATAAAACTGATCACGCCGAATCCCATCCCAAAAAGCTTGATTGGGAGCAGGGATTTGATCATGGTGGGGAGTATTTAAGTTCGTTGTCATAGGGTCTCCTGATGTATCTTTCTAAGAATTAGAGTAATGGGTTTCAGGTAGAATTTAAATCTATTAATAGAACATAATTTGGGTTTAGTGGCAGACTTTCTTCCCGTAATAAAGTAGTCCATTAACAACTTAAATAGAGACTATATCTATTTATAGAACCAACCGTGCAACTTTACGGAAGGCTCGGATAACGTCGTCAATATCATCGTCAGATAAAGAAGCTGGTAGTGGTAGTAATCGTGCTCTGTCGAGCAAGTCGTCGCTACGTGGCAATAGCCCAGCTCTGTATTCCATAGGACTTTCAGCATTGAAAGGACAGGTCCATGGGCAACCAGATGTTGTAATTGGTACCTTGTTTAGTAGATTAGACATGTATCTGTATTGGTGTATTCCTCCATGAGGTTCTCCGACGGGTATACCTTCGGCACGGATGGCTGTAGTAAATCGTTCAGCAATTTCTGAAGTCTCATGAAACCATGAGAAATAGCTCCCACTGTCGCCCTCTGGATCTATAATTCGCCGAAGTTGGATTCCGACTGTTTTATTTAGTGCTTCCCGCAGCCTAATTTGGTGACGTCTCATTCCTTTCACTATGCTCTCTAATTTTCCTAGTTGAACTAAACCTAGTGCTCCTCGGAGTTCGTCCATGCGAACCCCCATTCCGAAGGTCTCAAAAATAGCACCATGGCCGGTTGAAACGCCATCAAGATCTCTAGCAAATCCGGTATCGTGAAAGCATAATGCCCGATTATATAGTGATTCATCATCGGTTGTTATCATTCCACCTTCCCCGGTAGTAAAATTCTTGTTATATTGAAGGCTAACCGCAGCTATTGTCCCCATAGAGCCTACGGCTCTTCCAGCTATACGAGCTCCAGCGGCTTGTGAGCAATCCTCTAGAACTGCTATGTTATATTTGTCAGCTATTTTTTTTATTGCAAGGATGTCCGCAACAGTGCCTGCCATATGAACAGCTATAATCGCTCGGGTCCGGGGGGTAATATGTTTTTCCAGAGTACAAGGATCGAGATTGAGAGTTTCATCGATATCAGCAAGGACGGGAACTGCTCGAAGATTAACTACTGCATTTACATCAGCAATCCACATGAAAGCAGGCATGATTACTTCTGTACCAGGACCAACATCAAGAGCGGCTAGCGCTACAGAAAGAGCAGTGCTGCCACTGTGAGTTGCAAGGCAAAACCGGGTACCAACATAAGCAGCGTATGCCTTTTCAAACTGGTCTACTTTGCGTAGTGGATTAATGCCATAGTATCGAAACGGTGATTGGGCGTCAATAACCTCAAGAGCAGCCTGCTTTTCTTCAGGCCCATACCTCAAACCACCAGGTATCATTAACGGCCATTTTTTTGAACGAACTGGAACACCACCCTCAATCGCTAAAGATTCTGGCATGAACAGGCCTACCTCAAAAAATAGTTTATAAGACTATGGAGATTCAGGACTATAATATTGTCTGTCTTCCGTTACAAGCATTATTTGAAAAAACATAACACCATGTAGTTTTAAAAGATATTATTCCCCATCTGCCAGAAAACTAAAAATTTTGCTCCGAACTTCAAGATATATATGACAATATTATAAACCGGTTTAATTCTGACTTTAGTTGGCCAGTTCTGGGTATGTTTTTTCTTGACAGTTAATCAGGTTATTCCATATCTTGACCAACGCTAGGGGCTGTAGCTCAGTTGGGAGAGCGCATGAATGGCATTCATGAGGTCAGCGGTTCGATCCCGCTCAGCTCCACTAACCAATGCTCAGATATTAATGGTCCTTAAGTAGATCAAGTAGGGTATGCCCGTTTATCAAAAAATCACAATAGGTCTTCAAGGTCAGTCGATAAACAGGATGCAGGGATCTGTGTACCTAGTCCCCCAATGTGGCGTTAGATATGAAACACTTAGATACTGTCTCCTTTTTATGAATTTTTTTTTGATAATTCTGACTTTAACAATTTGTTCTCCTCTTCTTATTTCTGCAACTCCCATCTCAATTAAGACGCCCAATTCTGAACAAAGCTTTAGATCTAGCAATACACCAAGTCTTCATTCCCCTCCAGAAATTTCTTTAAAGTCGGACCTAGCAAGCCATTATTATTCAGAAGAACAAAATGTGAATTCTGGTTTTCCGCTCCTTGTGCCATTTTCCTCTGAGGTAAATAGTTCTAACTTAGTAGAACAACCATGGCCTAATTTCGGCCAATTTGATATCCCGATTAGTTACAATGAAAAAGTTACACAAGCTCTGCATATTCTACAAACAGATGCTTCATACATTTTCTCTGAGTGGTTATCACGGATGGTCCGATATCGGGGAATGATCGAATCAATTTTTTCTAGAGCAGGAATACCAGGAGATTTGGTCTATATAGCATTGATTGAAAGTGGCTTCAACCCAAGGGCACGATCCTCCGATGGGCGCGCTGGCCTCTGGCAGTTTTCTCAAGAGGAAGCAAAACAGTTAGGGTTAGAACGGAATGATGAAGTTGATGAGCGCTATGATCCAGAGAAGTCAACACAAGCAGCAGCTTCTAGGTTCAGAGAATTATATCTAAAATTGGGTAGTTGGGAGTATGTTCTGGCTGCCCACCATGCTGGTGTGACCCCGGTAATAGAAGCAGATAATCTTAACTTATGGAGTATGGTTTTACCTAGGCAGACAGATCTATTTGTTTCTTTTGTTATGGCATCAGCAATTATTACTAAGTCCCCTGGAGATTACGGATTCAAAAGATTAGGAGGACCGCCATTAATTCACGAATCTGTATCGGTTAAAAAACCCCTTACTCTCGCAGAGGTTGCTAAAGCTTTGAAGGTCTCTATCAACCAGCTGCAATTACTTAACCCCGAATTAAGACGCTGGAGGGCGTCTCCAGGGTACAATCTAAAAGTACCTCTGGGGACTAAGAGATCCTACAATAAATGGGCTGGTATTAAACCTTCGGGATCCGACTTTTCTGAAATGGTTTTCTATAAGGTTCGGCGAGGGGACACCCTTGCTCGAATCGCACGTCGTTATGGGGTGCGGACAGGAGATATAGTTGCAGAGAACAATATACGAAGACCCAATCGGCTTAGGATAGGAGAAGTACTTACGATACCTTTATATGGTTCATCTATTCGTCCAGGAAGTCCTTCTATTTACCAGAGGAAGCCCAGGAATATATCAATCCCGAATCCATCTACTCATCGAACTATTAAATACCAGATAAAAAAAGGGGATAATCTCGCGACCCTCAGTCGCCGATTTAAAGTATCGATGGCAAATCTACAAGACTGGAACAAGTTACGTAATCCGGGCGATATTATTGCTGGCCGAAGCCTTATAATCTATCTGCCAAGGGCGGAGGCGATTTCAAAACAAGAATCTAAAGATATTAAGAAAAAGATTCGGAGTAGGATTGGCACTCAGGAAACCAGCGTCATTATCTATACAGTTAAACCTGGAGATACTCTCTGGGATATCGCTCGGGCTTACAAAGTAACGGTGAGTGCCCTCCGGAAATCTAATGGTCTAGGAAGACGAAGTGCGATCCATCCCGGGGATCGTCTTATGGTTGGGAGCAATTCTTCTCAGTAAACTCTTTCTTAATGTGTTTGATTAGTGCTTAATTTTATGGTTCTTTTTGTGAGTATACAACACAATTAATGAACAAATTTTAAGAGAGCTATAATTCCAAAAAGTCATTGACATACTTATACTAACGTCATATTATAGCTACGTTTTTTATACTTCATTTGGGACTCGCTTGGTAGCTTTTCAAATTATCCAACATCAACAGCGGAAAACTTCATGTCAAAGAAATCTGACTGGATAATTGGTGGACTTCTTGGTAGTGGTGTTTTGGTTATAGGGATTGCTATACTATTGTTAATTGCCGGGCCGGTATTAGTAAGAAATAATTTCTCCTCCGATAGTTCTGGTCGGATAGGACTCATGGAAATTCGGGGAGTTATCAACCGTTCTCAGGAAACGGTAAAACAAATAATCAAATACCGAGAAAACCCTTCTGTACGGGGAATAGTCCTTCGAATTGAGAGCCCAGGGGGAGCTGTTGCACCAACACAGGAAATATTTAATGAATTACGAAAAACTCGTGAAGCAGGGAAGGTTATCGTTGCTTCCTTAGGGAGTGTCGCTGCTTCCGGAGGCTACTATATTGCCTGCTCTGCAGATTCGATTGTAGCAAATCCAGGAACTATAACAGGTAGCATCGGTGTGATTATGGATGTGCCCCAGGTTAAAGAGCTAATGGAAAAGGTTGGTGTTGATTGGCAGGTCATAAAAAGTGGTCCACATAAGGATATAGGATCGTTTAGTCGAAAAATGACCACTAATGAAATTAAGCTTTTGCAGTCAGTCGTAGACGATGTATATGAACAGTTTGTTGAGGCCGTTACCCTTTTTCGCCCATTGTCGGGCCAAGAGGTAAGTCAATTAGCAGATGGGCGAATTTACACTGGCAAACAGGCATTAAGCTTGGGTTTAGTAGACTATTTAGGAACGCATCAAGATGCAATAGCACTAGCTGGAAAAATGGCGGGTCTATCTGAAAAACCTAGTGTAATCGAACAGCGTCCAAAAACAATTTTTGAAATACTAACGAGTAACTTAGATACAATAACTCGTTCGTATTCACCTGGTATTGTAGAATACCGGTACCGTTGAGAGGAAATATCTACAATCAAGGAGAAGAGTATGACAAAAGCTGATATTGTTACAAGCATTTCAGAATCTACTGGGATGACCAAGGTTGATACTGCTGAGGTGCTTAATGAACTGTTAGATTCCATTTCATCGGCTTTAGGGCGAGGTGAAAAAATAGAACTTCGAGGTTTTGGTATTTTCAAAGTCAAACAGAGAAAGGCAAGAGTTGCTCGTAACCCCAAAACCGGAACAAGTATTGATATCCCACCGTGTGTTGTACCAGTTTTTAAACCGTCTGACCACTTGAAAGACCGTGTTCAGCAAGATCAATCATCTTAAGTGTAAGGTAGAGGGAGATAAAAAGTGCCTAGTGGTAAAAAGCGGAAACGTTCCAAGATCGCAACTCATAAACGTAAGAAGCGTTTGAGAGCTGATAGACATAAAAAGAAATAGAGAGTAGGATGGTCGGGGTCAGTTGTAGCGATCCCGATATCCTACCCTAGGTCAGTTATCTCGTATTTAGATAAGATTTTCCAATATAAAGGTCTGTGAAGGTTACGGTCTTACCCCCGAAACGGTTGGTTTTAAGCCCTTTTAGCCAAGGTTTAAATAAAGAGTTAGCAATGGGGTGATAAATAAAAACAGCTCCAGCATCTCCAACAAGAATGCTCTCTGCTTGGCGAAATATTTCCGTTCGTTTCCCTTCGTCTATTTCTTGGTCTGCGACTTCTAATAGAGATAGAAACCTGGAGTTTTCGAAATCGTGACGACTCCGTCCTCTAGATCCAGGTCTCCAGATCATATCCAGCATGTTCTTTGGATCCCGATAATCCGCGAAGAATGGAACTAACCCGAGATTGATATCCCAGTTAAACATATAGCTTGTAAAAACCGGATAGTCCGCACTGCGAAAAGTTATGTTTATACCTAAATTCTCATGAAGCATCGCTTGTATTACTTCACCAACCATTCGTATATCAGGCCTTGGCTGTCTAAGCCACATTTCTATAGTTGGAAATCCTCGCCCTCCAGGGTAACCAGCTTCTTCTATCAGTATTTTTGCTCTCTCTGGATCAAATTTCTGGAGTTCTTGATAGTTAGTATGCGCATCAAATGTTATTGGCAACATAGAATATGCAGGGACAGCCGATCCGTGGAGAACAAGGCGACATATGGCATCTCTATTTATAGAGTGAGCGATAGCTCGTCGAACCCTGTCGTCGTTAAATGGGGCTTGGCGGGTGTTAAAGAAGATGTACCACGTACCATCGGTTGGGTTAGAGATTAATTCTGAACTAAGAATTGGGTCATTCCGTACGCGAATTAATTCGTTCGCCTGGACTGCTGAAAAGCCAACTTCATTATTTTCATAAGGTAGGAGGTTTGCTGTAGATGGATGCCGAAATATACGATGTATCGATTCTACGTAGCCCTTGATAGGCCCGTCGTAGTATGGATTGAGTGTGCAATCCATATGGCTACCATGTTTCCACTCTTTTAATTGATAACTTGAGTTTGTTACACAGTTTCCTTCTTCGGTCCATTTGGGACCATACTTCTCTACCTGCCAACTGGGTACAGGCATAGATGTTGGTGAAGACAGAATTAATCCTAAGTAGGGTGCTGGATGAGATGTTTTAATAGTTAGTGTATGGTCATCGCTGGCTCGAATTCCTAACAGCTCTGGATCAGCATTAGCCGTCTGATTATATTTTTTGGCACCAGCTATATCGTAGTAAAACGCAGCATAAGGATTTGCCGTCTCGTAAGACAAGGCTCTACGGTAGGTATATACAAAGTCATGAGCTGTGACTGGTCTTCCATCACTCCATCGCCCTGTTTTTCGCAAATGAAAAGTCCAGGAAGTTCCGTCGGATGAAACTTCCCAACTCTCCGCAGCTGCAGGTATTAAATCACCATTTTCATCTTTCACTACGAGTGTTTCAAAAAGAAATTCGTTCCACTCACCCACATAAAGATTGGCACTTACATCAAGGCTTGTTGGTTCGTCCCGCATAAAACGATATGTCTGATATTTGAGAGGAGCGGCGTCAACAGGTAGTACCTTTCCTATCGTATTTACTATTGGAAGGTTGTGTTGGGAAAAGACGAAACCTAATTTAAGGAAGACAAAAATTCCTAGAACAACAGTAAATGGCAGGAGCCATCTAATTAAGCTAAAATAGCTTGATAAGAATTGTTTGTTGTCCCTTAATTTTACCATGTATTTCTCAGTTCTCCAGATTTTTTTTGTTATTTAACAAAGTATCGTCTGATGTAGAAAGTCCCAAAGACCACCGTTTGTTCACTATATTAACTGCCATTTTTAATGCTTCTCCAAGATTTTTGGGATTAGCGATGCCCTTGCCGGCTATATCGAAAGCGGTGCCATGATCGACAGAAGTACGAATTATTGGAAGACCAAGAGTAACATTAACGGCATGATCAAATGCAATAGACTTCACTGGAATATGGCCTTGGTCATGATACATACCGACAATCCCCTCAAAATTTCCTCTCTGAGCTCGCATAAAGACTGTATCTGGTGGAAGGGGCCCTATGACTTCCCATCCAGCAGAACGAGCTTTATTAAGTGCTGGAGTAATGATACGGATTTCCTCATCTCCAAAAATCCCACCCTCTCCGGCATGCGGATTTAATCCACAGACAGCAATTCGTGGCTTTTTTATCCCCATGTTGATCAGGGCGTGGCCGACCAACTCTACGGTGATCAAGATCTCTTTTTCGGTAAGGAGTCTGATGGCATTTTTAAGTGAGACATGTGTTGTAACATGAGAGACCAAAATCCCATTGTATGCCAGTGAAAGACGATAATCTTTAGCGCCGGTGGTATGGGCAAGTAACTCTGTATGCCCAGCAAACAAATAACCAGCTTTTCTTATGGCTTGCTTGTTAATGGGGGCTGTAACTACAGCACTTATATCTCCAGTTAGAGCCAGATGTGCAGCTGATCTTACTGATTCTACGGCTAAATGTCCAGCTTCAGCTTGAACTTGACCAGGTAATAGTTTGTCAATTTTGATATCCATAACGTTCAAGACGTCAATAGTACCGAAAGCATAATGGCCTAACTCGGGTCTATCTATGCTATGAACATCAAGATTTAGAGGGATAAAATTTTTATTTTCTTCTACCTGCTCATTCAGTACCTGTTTAATTAACATATCACTGCCAATCACCACCGGACGACATATCTCGTAGACCCACCTTTGTGAAAGGATCTTGGTAATAATTTCTGGACCTATTCCGTTCGGATCACCTATTGTGATGCCAATCAGTGGTCGCTGGTTTTCACTTGCAGGCTGAAGTTTGACATTCCCTTTTTCACTATATTTGTCAAGATTAGTCCGAGCCAGAATTTCTTCCCAGGAAGGCTCGATAAGTGGTTTGTTTTTCACAAGTTTTGACATTGTTTCTGGCCATTTTGCCCCAGCACCGGTGACTAAACATACTATAATTTCATCAGAATTTAGGGCACCAGCCCGAGCAGCTTTAATAACCCCAGCAACAGATGCTGCAGAAGAAGGTTCAACAAGATATCCACTATGTGCGAGAAGGTGGAACGCTTCAATTATTTCTGCATCAGTTACATCAGTAGCATCACCACCTGAATCGTATATAGCTCTAAGGGCGGCATTCCCGCCGGTTTCATCTCGGATGGATAAAGCTATAGATTTAGGGTCCGGATGAATTACAACATCATCACGCCCCTGTTGAAACGACTGAACATATGGATTACAGTCAGCAGGTTGGATTCCGTGCATAATCGGAGTTCGATCAACTAGGCCCAGTTTGTAAATTTCATTAAATCCTTTCCATGGTCCGTAGAGAGCATCTCCAGCTGCAATAGGGCAAAACATTCGATTAGGAATACTACAGTTAAGTTGTAGGTAGATCTCAAATGCTATGGTTTTATATCCTTCAATACCAAAAGGTGTACCAATTGGCATTGGTGTCATAGTAGTGGAGGGGTAATATTCGTATTCTCGTACCAATAGGTCAAGATGTTGGAACCGATCTTCTAAGATCAAAGCCTGGCCACCGTACAGGCCAATCATATCTCGCTGAAGCTGGGATGATTCGGGGTGGCAGAGTACAATACAAGAATCAATATTGGCGGCAGCAGAATAGGCTGCCGCAGAAGCTCCATGATTACCTGTTGTACTGGCAGTTATTCGGCTGTAATCGAAAAACTTAGCCATAGAAATAGAGGACGCATGAAAACGGTCTTTAAAAGCCATTGTTGGATTAGTTGTTTCATTTTTTATGTATAGATTTTTAAGGCCGGTTGCTTCATACAGGGCTTGGGGTTGGCAAAGGGCGGTATTCCCTTCACCTAGTGAAATTTGTACCTTTGGATTTTGCAGTGGAAGTAAGGCATCAAAGCGCCAAATACCACGATTAGATTTAGCCCATTGGTCAATATTAAGTTTAGATGCTATTGCTTTGTAATCGTAGGTGACCGTTAATGCAGCCTGATTAGCCGAATCACAGCTGGTACAGCCGTAAAAAAGAGGTTCTAGTGGGTATTCTACGCCACATTGGATGCAAGAGAGGCCGAGAACAGACATATTTTTTTGGGGGTTGTTGTTTTAATTTATATTACACTGGCTATAAGTATTGCTGATATCTAAATATATCAAGATAAAATATATTATCGTAGATGCTTTGTGTAAAGGAGAACAAAATGTAGAGTTGAGTTCTGGGTTTCAAAAATTACTAAGTGCTGTTATTTTTTAGTTTTGTTCTTGACAACTGTGTATTTATTCCGGTACGATTGGCTAAACTAGTATAATTTTTGTTAGTGTTAAAACCAGTTAGAATTATAGGAAAATATTATGTCTATACAACCATTGCCTAAAGGCCTTTGGCCAGTGATGCTTACTGCTTTTAATAAAAATGGGTCCATCTCCTGGTCAGGAGTTGAGGCTCTAACAGAGTGGTATATTTCGAGAGGTTCAACCGGCCTATTCGCTTGTTGTGGCTCAAGTGAAATGTTTAAACTGACAGATAGTGAGCGATTAGATCTTACTCGATGCGTTGTGAATCAAGCTGATGGTAGAGTGCCTGTAGTATCGACAGGTACATTTGGTGGTTCCATAGATGATCAGGCTAGTTTTGTCAGGCGAATGGCTGATACAGGAGTACAAGCGGTAGTTATTATCGTTTCACTCATGGCCAGAAAAAATGAAGAAGAAGAAACCCTAAAAAAAACTATGGATCAGTTGCTAGAATTGACTGATCCCATACCACTAGGGATTTACGAATGTCCTACACCTTATCATCGTATACTTTCTCCCGAGTTGTTTGGGTATCTAGGAAATACAGGGAGATTTCTATATCATAAGGATACCGTTTGTGATATTGATCTCCTTCGTCTGAAAATCAATTCCGTCCGCGATACAAATTTGGGGGTGTATAATGCCCATTTTGAAACTACCCTAGAAGGTCTCCGAGCGGGAGCTGCTGGTATTTCACCTGTAGCTGCAAACATTTTCCCTGAGTTGTTTTCCTGGTTATGTTCGGAATTCCAAAATCAATCTGAGCAGGCTGAAGAAGTTCAAAGAATGATGACATCGTTAGCTCCAATAGTGAGTAATAAGTACCTTCTGACCTGTAAGAGGTATTTACAACGGATAGGTTTACCGATTACCACTTATTGCCGTTCAACAGATGCTGTGCTAACTTCTTTTGATGAGGGATTAATCGATGGTCTGGAAGCTTCGATAAAACAATTTTCCACCATTCTTGAACTGGGAAAGCCGTAAGTTGTTAGTTTATTGCCTAATTGGGATTACAATCCAACCTAATCAAAAAGTATATATTGTCTTGTTCGAAAATAGGTCCATAGTCCCCTGGTTCTCCGTTTAAATCTCTGGAGCTTTTACCCAATATTTACTAGTGAAGAAATAATCTCATCCCGGTGTGAGCCATAATCATCTTATATTCGTCAGCTGCTTTTGTGATGCTTTTGTCTCGAGTTGACCCCCCTGCCTGAGCAATATACTGAATATTACTTCGACTCGCTCGGTCAATATTATCTCGGAATGGGATAAGAGCATCTGAAGATAAACAAATTCCATCAAAACTGGAGAGATATGATAGACGTTCCTCGGGGGAGATTAAGATAGGTTGATTTTTAAGGTCGCTCAACATTTGTTTTTTTTCAGAATCTGATAATTGGTCCCAGATGAGGTATTGATCAACTATGTTTGTTTTATCTGTTCGTTTTGTCCCTTGACGAAAATTAAGATCTAACGTTTTCGGATGTTGTTGGAGAAACCATTTATCAGCTTTGTCACACGCTAACCTTGTGCAGTGTATTCGAGATTGTTGACCAGCTCCCATACCAATAACCTGACCTTGGAAGGCTACACACATTGAATTAGATTGGGTATACTTTAGAGCTATTGTAGCTACGATAAGTGTATCCAGCACTGAACTCGGAATGGTCGCCTTGGTTGTTACTATGTTAGAAAAGGTATTTCTGGTTATAGCAAGATCATTTCGGGGTTGTTCTAGTTGAAAACCAAATAGCATTCGCTTTTCGGTTGGAGAGGGTGTGTAGTCGGGATCAATTTCTAATACGAGATACGCACCTCCTTTTTTCTTTCTTAGTAAATCTAAAGCATCTGAATCGTACCCCGGCGCTATAATAGCGTCTGATACTTCCCTTTTCAGTACACTTGCCAAGGTGTGATCTACCACATCACTTACAGCTACACAGTCCCCGAAGGAACACATACGATCACCACCACGTGCTCGCACATAAGCAGTAGCCAAAGGTGATAGTTCCTCTCTCGGTAGGAATTGAGAAGCTAAGTATGTTTCACTAAGATTTCCGGCAATAGCTGCACCAGCTGGACTAGCATGTTTGAATGATGCCGCACTTGGCGAGCCTGTAGTTTTTTTTAATTCTTGGACTAATTGCCAGGCACCTATTGCATCAATAATGTTGACATATCCAGGTGTTCCATTCTTCACCCTCAGAGGGGCAGAGTCTGTAATCGTTAATTGGGCTGGATACTGATGAGGATTGAGACCGTATTTCAGTATTAAATCCATTGGCCGAATTCCGTTGGTGTTAAGTTAAAAAAGATGAGATCCCAATAAAAATATATCTATTATTACAAAAAGTTATCTAAATAACAATATAACTTGTGCTTTGAATACTAGCAATTATTGTTCGCAGTAAAATGACAGTAATTATTTCATTAGCCGAATCAATCTTGACCAAAAATTGTAAATTAACTTGAGGTAGCGATAGAGTGCAATTTTGATATTTTCTTGAATCGGAAGTTGAGTTTAAACATATTAAAGCATAAGTAATTTTGCCCGATATCTTTATACTCAATCAAAGAGGTAGATGCCATGCCTTCGCCAGAGCCAAGAAGGGGATTAATTCGTGTGCTTGGGTTAATTACTGGGTTGGCTATCACTTTTGGTGGGATAGTCAGTTTAGGAATTCTCAGAGTGCCAGGAGAGGTCGCTGCACAATTACCTGACCCTTGGTGGTATATGGCTCCCTGGGTGGTAGCTGGGTTATTTGTATTGCTGAGTACAGCATCTGCAGCCGAAATGGCAACTACCTTACCTCGAGCTGGAGCCTATTACGTCTACGCTCGTCGTACGCTAGGGCCTTTTGTAGGATTTGTTAGCGGTTGGACTGACTGGTTAAACTGGTGTGGGGCAACCGCTATGAGCATTATAGTGATAAATGAATACCTTCATCTTCTTATTCCTAATATTCCAAGGTTTGATTTATCGTTAGTTATAACAATAGCGGTTATTTTTGCACTAATCCAGTGGCGTGGAGTAAAATGGGGAACAGGTCTTCACAACGCAGCAAGTATGATAAAAGCAGTTATTTTTGCTGTACTCATAATAGGTTGCTTTGTGTTGGTCAATAAGGATTCTATAGAGGCCGATGTAGTTTCCCCTCCACAGTTTTTGTCAAGTGGATGGGCCTTGATTATGGCATTTATCATCGCCCTAAGGGGAGTCTTATATGCATACGATGGTTGGGTGTTTACTGCTTATTTTTCAGAGGAAATAGAAAATCCAGGAACCACAATCCCTCGGTCGATGTTTATAGGGGTAGGGGTGGTCATAGTGGTATATCTTATAGTTAATATTGCTCTTGTTCGGATGTTACCCATGTCGGAGTTGGTAGGCGAAAAACTTGCTGTTAGCAAGGTAGTAGAGATGATGTTTGGCTCGTCTGCTGAGACTTTTATTACCGCTGTATTGACAGGTTTTATGATCTTGGGGATCAATTTAGGTTATATGTTTGCATCCCGGATTATTTACGCAATGAGCAGTGATGGCCTTTTCTTAAAACAATGCCAACATGTAAACCAGGGAGGGACACCCACTGTCGCCCTTACTGCTAGTCTGATAGTTACGATTCTGTTTTTGCTCTTCAGTAGTAGTTTCGCGCAGCTTGTGGAGGCCTTAGCTTTTTTTACTGTTGTTAATTATGTCATCCTCTTCCTGTCTGTTTTTATCTTAAGAAAAAAAGAACCTAATCTCCCACGACCCTATCGCGCTTGGGGATATCCTTGGACGACAGCTGCTACACTTATCGTCTCTGTAGCTTTTTTGTTCGGAAATATCGTCGGAGGTACTGACGTAAGTTTAACCGCCCTATCCGTACTTATTCTTAGCTACCCGTTGTATCTATTATTCCGTTGGCTTAATTCTATGCCAGCTCGAAGAAATTGAGGAAGTGATAGATTAGATATATTTTAGAAACTACTTTTTGGTGTAGTGAGTGGGCACCATCTATTAGTTAGTATCGCCTCCCAGAAATGAACATTCTGGTTTCTCGCTGTTATCCTAGCTATTGCGGCTTGAGCGTAGTAGCGGACGTACCGTCCAGGGTCAACTGTAGAAAGCTCTAGTAAGGTGTCAATCAAACTCTGGTCCTGAAACGGATGCCTAACAATAGCAAAAGCAATGTTGCGGCGTACCCTTTCATCTTCATCTAAAAGCGCTTTTTGTAAAATGGGGCTGTGGTCGGGTCTGAATCCCCCGATAACACTAATGGCTTCGGAAGTATTACGCCGAACCCAAGGCTCATCGTCCGCCAGGGAATGCAAAAGCTCTGGCATTGCGTTTTGCGAGGGAAGTCCAATGTCACCTAGAATATTAGCTGCAGTAGCCCTGACCCACCAAGGATCATCTTTTTTAAGTAATTCCTTCAAAGAACTAACAGAGGGGGGGCCTAAAGCAGATAGGGCATAGGCCACAGGAAGTTCAGATGGATTCCCCCCGACTGGATTAGCGGAAGTTTTAGGGATATTGTTTAACACTTTTCCTTCTTGGGTCTCTCGGAGTCTTTCTATTAGCGGTTTCACAGCTGTTTGATCTTTCCCTCCGAAAGAATATGCTGCTTGAATGCGGACCCTTTCATTCTTATTATCTAGATCGGTTAAGCTATGCTCGATAGATCGGATATTATTTTCATTTAGCTTATTCTGAGTTCCTCTCATCCAACTCCAAACTACTTCTGATGTTGCAGGCAGTATTTCTCCTGTCTTGGAGGGCCAATTCGGATCATGATTCTGCCAGGAAGGACTGATAGGATCATGTGAGCGTGTAAACTGAAATTTGAGCATATACCTATTTTTCGTACTCAAGTTTTCTGTAGCTCGGTGCCACGAGTCAAAATTTACAAGTGATACTGTTCCTGCTGGGCCACAAAGACTTAAGGGTTTTTCGATAGACTTAGAAGCATCATTGTCTGAGATTTTATTGAAATACTGCATCCCGGGTAATATTCCTGTTGGTCCCATGTCAGAGCTAACATCTTGGGGATAGTAAAAAGCCATAACCCAACGACAACGTGCATGTCTGACGTTGTGATCAAAGATATAATCATCTTTATGCCAAGTTTGCCCAGAACTTCCGGGTTGGTTCAGATGACAGTATCGATGGGGATGCATCAGATAACCTGGTCCAAGTAAGCTGGTTAAGGCACCTCGTACAGAGGGTTGGTTGAAAACCTGTTGGATTTCGGGTATTCTAGGAAGGATATTGTTACCGGGATTACCTTCATCATTCAGCACAGATTCAAGTTTTTGGTAGATATTTTTGTGAAACTCTTTTGGGAGCTCGGAGTTTATCTGGACATACCCATCTAGTATAAATTGATGGATATCTTTATCCAAAAGTAGTTGTTCATTTTTGATGATCATAAAAAACGGCTCCGTTTTTAGTTAATGTTTGTAGTAAAGGCATTTTATATCGTCGCAATACATATATGGTTTTTGGGGGACCTGCGGTCACCTATATTCCAATGGAAAATATTTCTGACTGGAGATATTCTTTTTTTAAAAAGATAATCCAGAGTCTATAGATGAAACTAAATTAGATAATTAATATAAAGTAGTGACTTGATTTCTTCAATGTTGATCGGTAAATTGTGAGAATCTAGAGGAAAAAATTATTCAGTACCAGAACATTCTAGAGCAATTGCTTGTTGAAGTGAATACGGGGAATTCATGAACCGCGAAAAATATGATCATAACCTAGTCGAGTCTAGGTGGAACCAACTATGGGAGTTGGCGGGAACCTACAAGACAGACTTACGGGCAACAGATAACACCTATTACAATCTGATGATGTTTCCATATCCGTCTGCTGAAGGGATGCATGTGGGTAACGTGTTCGCTTACACTGGGGCAGATATTCATGGACGATTTATGCGGGCCAAAGGATTTAACGTTTTTGAACCAATTGGTTTTGATGCTTTTGGTATTCACTCCGAAAATTTTGCTATTAAAATTGGTTCTCATCCAGGCCGTCTTATTCCTGATAACATCAAAAATTTCACACAACAGTTTAGACGACTTGGGGCAATGTTTGATTGGAATCATGAGCTACAGACTACAGATCCAGATTACTATCGGTGGACACAGTGGCTATTTATCCAACTGTTCAAAGCCGGTTTAGCTTATCAGAAAGAGGCGCCCGTTACATGGTGCCCATCTTGTAATACAGTTCTTGCTGCTGAACAAGCCGAAGGAGGAGAATGTGAGCGTTGTGGATCGCTTGTTGAGCAAAGGAATATGCGACAGTGGTTTTTTCGGATCACAGCTTATGCTGAAAAACTTCTTGAAAACTTAGAGTGGATTGATTGGTCTGAGATAACAAAGACTGCTCAGCGCAGATGGATTGGACGAAGTGAAGGAGCTGAAGTTGACTTTAGGTTAGTAGGTATCGACGAAACCTTGCGTGTATTTACTACACGACCTGATACTCTTTGGGGGGCAACTTATATGGTTGTAGCTCCAGAACATCCACTGGTTAATCTCCTTACAACCCAAGAACAAAAAGTTGCCGTGAAAAAATATGTAGAGGAGAGTGGACGAAAAACAGCAATTGAAAGAGAGGATAAAACTCGTGATAAAACAGGGGTTTTCACAGGGGGATATGCAGTTAATCCAGTTAACAAAAACCATATACCTATTTGGATTTCGGATTATGTTCTAATGAGCTATGGAACGGGGGCTATAATGGCTGTTCCAGCTCATGATGATCGAGATTTTAGTTTTGCAAAAACATTCAATCTTCCCATTAAGCAGGTTATTGGGCTTACAAAAGAAACAGTAAGTAGTGATGGTACAACTGCACTTGAGGCTGCGTATACTGGCAGTGGATATATGCAGAATAGTGGGCCTTTTGATGGAATCCATAGTACAGTAGGTATAGGCGAGGTAACCAAATGGTTAGAAGAATCTGGTTTTGGCAGGCCTCGAGTCAATTTCAGATTACGTGATTGGTGCATTAGTCGTCAACGGTACTGGGGGCCACCTATCCCAATGATCCATTGCCAAGCTTGTGGGGTGGTGCCTGTGCCGGAGGACCAGTTACCAGTAACCCTACCCCAGATGGATGATTTCATGCCGGATGGAACAGGTAGGAGCCCGTTGGCGCGCAATCAATCTTTTATGGATACTCCTTGTCCACAATGTGGTGAACCTGCTTCGAGAGAAACGGATGTTAACGATAACTTTCTCGATTCAGCCTGGTATTTTTTCAGATACCCTAGTACACAGTGCAGCAATGTATTGTTTGACTCGAACATTACAGAACGCTGGTTGCCGGTAGATATGTATATTGGCGGTAATGAACATGCAGTTCTGCATCTCATGTATACCCGGTTTATCACAATGGCCTTGCACGACATTGGTTTAATCTCATTCCCCGAACCATTTAAGAAATTCAGAGCTCATGGAACAATTATTAGAAACGGTGCCAAAATGAGTAAGTCCAAGGGGAATGTTATTAATCCTGATGACTACCTGAACCAGTTTGGGGCAGATACGTTCAGAACGTATCTTATGTTCCTAGGTCCCTTTCAGGAGGGTGGTGATTTTCAAGATGCTGGCATCAACGGAGTCCGAAGATTTTATGATAGGATTTGGCGTTACGCAACAAGGACAGATTTTGATAATTCTCCCGTTGAAGACTCAGAATTATTAACTCTTCTAAATGCAAAGACTAAGGATGTTACGGAAGACATGGGAAAGTTTCAATATAATACGGCAATAGCACGACTGATGGAATTACTTACTGGTTTACAGGGAGCTTCTCAGCACCATCTGGAAGCAGTTGCTCGCCTACTTCAACTAGTAGCACCATTCGCCCCTTTTATTACTCAGGAACTCTGGGAGCGCCTTGGTTTTACCGGCATGATATGTGATGCACCATGGCCATCATTCGATGAATCGCTTATTGTGGCGTCAACAGTAGAGTATGTTATTCAGGTTAATGGTCGGGTTCGTGATAGGATCTTAATGGCTCCAGGTAGAACTCAGGAGGAAATTGAAAAAGCTTCTATGGATAGCAATAGGATCCAGCAGTGGACTGATGGTAAAGAACTTATTCGGAAAATTTTTGTTCCTGACAAATTGTTAAATATCGTGACCAAAGGATAGGTTTAGTAACGAATTTGTTACCGATATATTTCCTTTGAAGAAAAATTATTTTTAGCCTTAAATGTAATTCTATCTATGACGGTACCATCCATATCAGTCCTAATGCCGTTTTACAATTCTGCAGGGACCCTTCCTACCACCCTACGGAGCATTACTGCTCAGAGTCAGACTGACTTTGAGGTGATTGCTATTGATGATGGATCTCAAGACGGCGGTCAAGAGATCTTGAAGGCCTGGAGTCAAGCAGATCATCGAATTAAACTTGTTAGTCCAGGCCGCATTGGACTTGTGCCCGCTCTGAATCTTGGGCTGTCTTTATCCAGTGGTCGCTATTTAGCGCGAATGGATGCTGATGATTGGATGCATCCGAAACGTTTGGATAGCCAAATGTGCCTGCTCCAAGCTAATCCAGATGTAAGTGTAGTTAGTTCGCTCGTAAAGTTTTTTTCGGATGACCCAATTGGGGAGGGTATGAAGATTTATGAATTATGGCTAAATAGTCTCGTGAGTCATGAAAGTATTAGTAGGGAAATATTTATTGAAAGCCCGATACCTCACCCCACAGCTATGGTTCGACGTGATGAATTAATAGATCTTGGTGGATATCGAGATTTTGGCTGGCCTGAGGACTATGACCTCTGGCTTAGATACTACTCCGCAGGTAGGCGATTTGCCAAAATACCAGAAGTTCTTCTATATTGGCGAGAACATGCCGCAAGATTAACCAGAACCCATCCCCGCTACTCAGTTGAAAACTTCTTTCGTGTTAAAGCTCATTTTCTAGTTAATGGACCTTTGGTTGGTCGGGATGGTTTAATTATGTGGGGTGCTGGACAGACAGGTCGTAGGTTGTCAAAACAAATCGAACGGCTAGGTCAGCAAATCAATTTTTTTGTCGATGTGTCCCCCAAAAAGATTGGTGGTAAGATGCGAGGGAGGCCTGTTGTCAGCCCTCAAGATATCGCATCTGCAAGGTCACAGTTTAGCAATCCGTTGTTAATTATTGCCGTATCCTCTCGGGGTGCTCGTGGACTTATTCGAAAATCCCTCCAAGAGCTTTGTTTGAAAGAGGTCCGGGATTACCTTTGCGCAGCCTAAATCTTTTGAATTAAAAATAATTGTAATTTCTGAAGTGTCATATTAGATTTGGGTGTATCCGTTAAATACTTTTCCAACCTCTTTATCATGGAAGTTAATAAGAAAAATCATGGAAGTTAATAAGAAAAGCTCCCTGATTTTTTGAAACTTATCCTTTTACAACCTACATGACATACTATTAAGGAAATTATTTATGGTAGATTTGAAAAATACAGCGTCCACAGATACGTCTAATAATTCTTCTAGGCGAGGTTTTCTGAAAGGTATGATAGCTGGGGCTATTTCAATAGGAAGTTACGATGCAGTAGCCCAGATGATATCGGGACCGAACGCTCGTCCAGTTAGGGGGTGGGGGGTTCCTCCTGGTTTAGTTCGACTTAGCGGTAATGAAATGCCCATTGGCCCTTCCCCAAGAGCCGTCGAAGCAATTTTGGAAAACTTATATTCATTCAATCGGTACAACCGACATATGGACATTTATACAAAGATTGCTGAACGACACGGCCTTCCGGTTGCTGAGCCAGTCCCCAATACCTTTTTCCCTCCAGGCGCTTGGGTGACTTTGGGATGTGGATCTTCCGAAGTACTTTTTGCATTAGCATCGGCTTACCTTCGAGATGGAGCAGAGATGATCGAGGCTTCGCCAGGTTATGGTGGTGTATACCGCACAGCTAGTGCGTATGGAGCTAAAATACGGTGGATACCATTAAATCAAGATTTTCAGCAGGATTTTGGCAAAATGAAAGCAGCAATTAACGAAAAAACAAGAGTAATCGTTGTAACAAATCCAGGTAACCCAACCGGGGTGTTAGTTTCTTCAGATGAGTTAAAGAAATTTATTGAAGAGGTACCTCCCGAAATTATTGTTTTTGTCGATGAAGCGTATATAGAATTTGCCAAGAAGCCTAGCGATCGTGTAGGCGCAGCGCCATTAATTCTTGATCATGCAAACGTAGTTGTTGCTAGAACTTTCTCCAAGATTATGGGAATGGCAGGTTTAGGAGTCGGTTATGGTTTGGCGAGGCCAGAAGTGATCGATAAGCTAAACGCGAATAAAGGTGGGCGTCCCAGTATGCTTTCGACAAAAGCAGCAGTCGCAGGGATCGATGACCACGATTATCAAAATCGAGCAAGGCAGGTAACCTGGGACGGGCAGGACTATTTTACTAAGAATTTTGATGCAATGGGACTTGATTATGTTCCTAGCCAATCTAGTTTTATGTTGATTAATGTCAGAAAAGATGCAGATGAAGTTGTCCGGAAATTGAAGGACGAATATAACGTATTAGTTGGAAATGGGAAGCGACGTTGGGAAATGAATACCTGGTTGAGGGTGACTTCAGGCTTGCAAGAGGAAAATGAAGTTTTTATTAATGCTCTAAAAAAAGTACTGGTAAGTAGCTAAAAAAGGAGTTAAGCAAATGTCAAAAATGATTAAGGCAATGAACCTAGCAGCTTCAGGCTTTTCAAGAAGGAATTTCCTGAAAGGATTAGCTGTTGGAGCAGGGGCTGTGTCCTTGAATAGTTATGAGTCAGTTGCTCAGTTGGTTGCTGGACCTCGAGTCAGTAGTGTGCGGGGTTGGGGAGTCCCTCCAGGTTCTGTTCGGTTGAGTAGTAACGAGATGCCAATCGGACCTTCTCCAAGAGCAGTTGAAGCTATTATGAAGCAGGCGTATGGGTTCAACCGTTATTATCGAGATCAGAGTCTTTATGGGAAAATTGCAGAGAGGCATGGACTTCCTATTATTATTCCTTCAAATAACTCTAGTGCCCCATCTAAATCCTGGGTTACGTTGGGTTGTGGGTCATCTGAGATTCTCTTTGCTATAGCATCAGCCTATCTAAGAGAAGGTGGTCAGATTATTGAAGCAACACCAGGTTATGCTGGAGTAATTCGTACAGCGAGAAGATACGGAGCTAAGACTCGATTAGTCAGGGTAACTAGCGATTTTCATCACGACCTTGATGCAATGAAGAAAGCAATCAATGAGGACACAAGAGTTGTTGTTATCACATCCCCAGGTAATCCCACGGGTCTCATAACACCTTTTGATGATTTGAAGAGGTTCGTTGAACAGGTTCCACCAGAAGTTATTATTTTTGTTGATGAAGCATATATTGAATTCGCCAGGAATCCAGCCGATCGCGTTGGAGCGGCACCATTGATTCTAGACCATAAAAATGTTATAGTAACTCGTACTTTTTCCAAGATAATGGGAATGGCAGGGTTAAGGATCGGTTATGGGCTTGCTCAACCCCAGGTTATTGAGAAATTAAATGATAACAAAGGTGGCCGAATAAGTGCGTTGTCGGTAGTTGGTGCGGAAGCCGCCATAGATGATATTGATTACCAGAATCGAGCACGGGAGGTTACTTGGGCTGGCCATAATTATCTGATCAGTCAGTTTAATGAGATGGGGCTCGAGCACGTCCCAAGTCAGTCCAGTTTTATGCTAGTTAACGTCCGTAAAGATGCAGATGAGGTCACCCGAAAGCTTTTCGAGGAATATAATGTACTTGTCGGTAACGGAAAACGTCGGTGGCGAATGAAAACATGGTTACGTATTACCTCAGGTCTGCAGGAAGAAAATGAAGCGTTTATTGCTGCCTTGAAAAAGGTTTTAACTAGCAGTTGATCTTAGTTAAACTTTTTTATAGGAAAATTCTAACTTGCTAACTCTGTGCTCTTAGGGTTTCGAGCATTTTAACAACCTTCTTCTTAACCTGAACTACCGAGAGATGTTTAATTTGTTCATAACCACGAATTTCCCTAGGTTCACTTAATAACTGCGCTATTGTACTGTAATTTTGAGTTGTTAATAAAGAAATAGTTTGGTCTATAATATTTTCATACCAGGTTATAAGCTCACGTTCTTCCCTTCGGTTGCTAGTATGTCCGAAGGGGTCAAAGATTGTTCCACGTAGGCCTTTACATCTAGCCACCATCCGGAGGATTGGTCTAAACCAAGGGCCCAAACGAAGCTTACGCTGAAGGCCCAATGCCCGCAAAAACGGAGGGTGTAAATGATATGACACCTTTATCTGACCATCAAATTTTGTTTCTATTGTAGTTTCGTCCGGATCAGTTAATAACCGAGCTACCTCATATTCATCCTTGTATGCCATCAATTTGTGAAGTATGAAAGCAACCTGACCGGAAAGAAGATAATTATATTGCTCTCCTCCATATCTAGTATCGGCCTCTACTACCTGGATAATTTTCTCAACATAACGTTCCGCATATTCTACACCTTGGAAAAGGATAAGTTCACCCACATTACGTACCCAAGTTTTCCTGTATAGTTCCTCTGTTACTGATACCCTTTTTATTAACCGTTCGTAGGCTTTTGAATATTTATTCCCCAATTTTTTAACGTACTGTTGAATTATCTCTTCAGGTTTTGGATCACTTATTGATACAGCATCTTTTAAGCGAGATGGGTTACTTGCTGCTAAACGTCCCCAGCGGAAAGCTTGAATATTCGAATCAATAGCCTGACCATTTAATCTGATAGCTTTTTCGATATTTTGGGATCTGAGTGGGATCCTTCCAGTTTGGTATGCAAGACCCAGCTGAAAAATATTTGCAAAAAGATGGTTATCAAAAAGCTTGGTGACCATCTTTTGTATATCAATATAAATATTTGTATTTGGTTGAGTACATTGGTTGATTAGTTCTATCATTTCGTCAATATTGGGATTATGATTCTGTGGGTCGTATACCATCTTAGCGGTGTATGTTAAAGAAGTATTTACTATTGCAACAGTCCTATCTCTAGATGTAACCCGTAAATTGTCAGGTTTAACGGCACCCAGTATATCGGCAGCTAGGTATAGATCGCATTTGCCAGCAGAAATGAAGCTTGAGGAGGGAACATGTTTTTCACTCAGAATAATCGGAGATTCAACGGGACCACCCTTCTGTGCTAGCCCAGTTCGATTCATTTCACTAATTTTTTTTCCCTCAAATAAGGCTGCATAGCCCAATATATGAGCTAATGTAACAATACCAGTTCCTCCTATGCCAACCAAATAAATGGCATACTCTTCCTCGATTATAACTTTATCCGCCGGTTCATCTAGATCGCTCAGTTTTAGAACGTTGATATCGGGACTTCGGACTTTAGATTCACCTTTCGTGGTTACTGAGACAAAAGATGGACAGTCCCCTTTGATACAAGAAAGGTCCTGAGTACAGGTTGACTGTATTATTTCAGTCTTAGTATCAAATTTCGTTTCTAGTGGTCCAAGTGCAAGGCACATTGATTTTCGGCCGCAATCCCCGCAGTTTTCACAAACTCTATCGTGGATAAATACATATTGATTGGGTATCACCCCAGCTTTTTTGTTACGACGGCGTTTTTCGGTAGCGCATTCTTGATCATAAATTAATACTTTAACTCCAGATTTTTGAGCGAGAATTTTCTGAACAGCATTAAGTCGATGCCGTGGCTCAATTACTAGACTTTGATTTGATTTTAATGTTGAAAGAGATCTTTTAAGTTTAATGTGTTTAGGATATTTACTTACTACTACAATATTGTGGACGCCCATCCCTAGAAGGATTAAACAAAAATCATCGAGACTAGGTTGGCCGGTTATATCTTGACCACCAGTCATTGCTACTACATGATTCCACAAAATTTTGTAAGTTATATTAGCGCCATGTGAGATAGAACTAAATAGTGTAATCAAACCACTGTGCAATATAGTGCCATCACCAATGTTCTGAAATAAATGTTGGTTACCATTAAAGGGGAATATCCCATTGTTAATGGCGCCCCCTAATCCCATAGTAGGTATCCATTTTACTCCCCTTCCCTCAGCATCAATATAAGCATCTAATGAAGAGCAACCAATTTCTCCACCCGAGATTTCTTTTGAAGGAGCTCCCGCTGATATACTATGGGGACAACCTGGACAATAGTGCGCAGAACGTTGATTAAAGATCCGAGGAGATATCTGAACATCTTTTAATGTCTGGATACGTGAGGCGACAGATCCCTTATAACCTAGGGTAGTGATCAACGGTCCTATGCGTAAAGTCAGAATATCTGGGTTGAGTTCTCCATGAGCAGGAATCAGACTTTGATCATCGGGGCCTCTTTTACCATAAACTTTGCATCCGCTTTGTCCAACTAGAGCTCGAGCGACAGTATCTTCTATAAAAGGTCCTTTTTCTTCAATTACTATAATTACCTGACGGGTTCTAGAAAAATTTCTTATAGCTTCCCGATTAGCGGGATAGATCATCCCGATTTTTAATACGGGAATGGCTTCTTCCAATCTCATAAAACGGAGAGCTTGGATAACATCTGCGTAGTTTTTCCCCATTGTTATAATTCCAAGGGAACTTTTTGAATGAGGGTTTTTTACTATATCGATTCTATTTGTTAGTGCGTATTTTTCGGCAATATCCAGTTTGACTGTAACTAGTTCTTCCTCATAAGGTATTGATGCAGTAGAAATTACAACAGGGTGAAAGTTCTTTCTATAGGGGTTCCCTGCTACCGTAAAGGGTGGTAGTTTAATTGCCGGCTCATGAGGTCTTAGATCAACAGTTTCAGCTCCATCACAGATGGGAGTTACCAGTTTTAATGCACAGATGATTCCAGCATACCTACTTAATGCAAGAGCATAATGCCCGTATTGTATTACCTCGGCTACGGTGGCTGGATAGAATATAGGAATGCGGGCATCGCGCAGTGAGTTTTCGCTACTAGCAGGATAACCTGAGCTTTTAGCCATGTGGTCATCTCCAGCAAATAGTACGACTCCGCTATTCTTTCCTGTTCCGGCGATATTAGCTAGACTAAACTCATCCAATGCCCATTTTACCCCATGAGCTTTTCCGTACCAGAAACCGTCGACATTGCCACTATATTGACTTCCATGAATTGCAGCGGCAGCAGTTTTCTCGTTTACCGAAGGTTGATGAACAAAAGGAGATATTTCATTCATTAGATCTAAATTAAGACTAATTTCCAGATCAAGTCCTCCAAGTGGAGAACCTTCATAGCCAGCAATAAACGTTTGCCGAATGATATTTTTTGCTTGGGCATCTCGCCACTGTTTTTCTAAAAGAAACCGTACAATGGCATGGATTCCAGTGAGGAAAACCGTCCCTGTAGTCAGGCGGTACCGATCCTGTAAGGACAACTCTTGCATGGCAAATACTCTCACCAATATTACACGTACTAGATTAGCTTGAATAATGAGGTAGCTGTAGATTATTTTTTCATGGCTTTTAGTATACCTAGCTATCTTTTCTCTGTCAACCCCGTGCCTTAGTAATCATTTATGAATTAGAGCTTCTGTTATCCATTGCTTTGGATTGGCTAGTAGTATATTTTATACCAAAATTGTCACAAAATTAAGGATATTCACATAAATGTCAGATTCTCTCAAACATATCCCTTTTACTCCCGCCATCTACCATTCGAGTCGAGGGTTAGCGCAAATCGATATGCTGGTTCTGCATTATACAGATGGCCCTTCTTTGGAAGAATGTGTGTCCATATTTAGTGATCCTAAAAAGCGCGTTAGTTGTCATTATATTGTAGGAATAGATGGTATGGTCAGACAAATGGTAAGGGACGAGGATTGCGCATGGCACTGTGGGGTTAGTAATTGGGGGGATAGGGATGGATGCAACTCGTGGTCTATCGGTATTGAAATAGTAAATTGTGGAAGGTTAGAAAAACGGCAGAATAAGTTTTATCGGTGGCCGAAAGAATATACAACCCCTTATGCTGGTTTAACACCCATCTATTTAGAAGGAGATTGGTGGGCTCCTTATCCTCATAATCAGTTGCACCAAGTAATTAAGCTATCCAGTAAACTTGTTAAACGGTACCAAATTCCACTGGAAAATATCGTCCGACATAGTGACATAGCACCAACCAGAAAGATTGATCCTGGGCCGGCTTTCCCGTGGCATGAATTCAAAAACAAGATAGCTACTATTATTAATTAAGGTTGGTAAACAGTTAGCCCCACATTTTTTTTGACTAGTTAAGTTATATTTTCGAAACCGGATTATTCTTCCATGATACCTAGTGGATTGAAAGCAGCTATCAATGGAACAGGTGTAATTCTTCATACTGGTCTAGGGAGGTCACCATTATCTGATGTGGCATCCAGAGCTGTTATTGAAGTAAGTCAGGGTTATTGTACCCTCGAAATTAATACTAGCTCAGGGGAAAGAGGTTCACGGCACGATTTGGTTTCTGATCTATTATGTGAGTTAACAGGGGCAGAATCAGCAATAGTAGTAAACAACAATGCGGCTGCTTTAATGTTAATTCTAAATTCCCTGGCATTCGATCGTGAGGTAATAATATCGCGAAGTGAATTGGTCGAAATAGGAGGAGCCTTCCGAGTACCGGATGTTATGAAAGCCGGAGGAGTCAAACTTGTAGGTGTTGGTTCAACAAATCATATAGAACTAGCTGATTACAGGGCTGCAGTTAATAAAAACACGGGGCTTTTAATGTCGGTCCACCAAAGTAATTTTAAGATAGGAGGGTATAACAAGTCTGTTCCTCTTGATTCTCTTGTTTCCTTAGGTAAGGAAAAAAACGTACCCGTCATTTATGATCAAGGTTCTGGTGTTTTAGTCGATTTAACTAATTACGGGCTTGAATGCGGTAATACAATTCAAGAGTCGTTAAGTTGTGGAGTTGATGTCGTTTGTTTCAGTGGAGACAAGTTGTTAGGTGGTCCCCAAGCTGGGCTGATTGTAGGACAACGGGAACTTCTTGATATTATGCAAACAAACCCGATGATGCGGGCATTTCGGGCTGATAAAATGGTATATGCAGCGCTAAGAGCTACTATGGAGATGTTTCGACATCCCGAAGAACTATATCTTAAACACACTCTTATGGGTAAAATAGCAGTTACTTCTGAGGAACTGAAGTCTAGGGCAGAATTCTTGTCAGAACAACTTAGGCAGCGGTTTTCAGAAAGAGTAAAAGTTAGTGTGGCTAAATCCTACGCTGAAATTGGCGGCGGGGCCTTACCTGGGCAGAAGCTACCCTCTTACTCAATATCACTTTCTTCTTGTACCAAAACTAATAGAGATCTTGCAAAAAGATTTCGAGTTAATGATCCACCTATTTTTGGGAGACTTTCTGGAGATTGTTTCATGCTAGATCTCCGAACACTTGATGAATGTGATTTCCCCGCTATAGAACGCGCCGTAGATAGTATTGTTAAGTGGATAGACGAAAAGGGTAGCGCAGAAGAAAAGGATAACTTTTTAGCAATCAATTAAATCGCTGATATTTAGTTTTTTAAAATAGCTCCCTTTAATGAGGATGATATGAAAATTGAGCTTAAAAATCAGGTAGTAGTGATAACTGGTGGTGCGACTGGTATAGGTCTAGGTATTCTCAGTTGTTGCCTGGAAGCAGGTGCAGCTGTTATGATTGGCCAAAGAAGAACAAAAATAGCCGAAGATCAAGCAGCCAAATTGCGGGCGGAGGGCCATACAGTTATAGCAACCTATTGTGATGTAAGCAATCGAGGCGATGTAATAAATATTTTTGAGAAAACAGAGGCAGAATTAGGACCGGTGGAAGTAATGATTAACAACGCTGCTTTAACTGGTAATTCATTGATGGCTAGACCGTTTTTGGAAGAGACAGATGAACATTGGTGCAATGTACTGGATGTCAACCTTACGGGTTCTTTTATTGGAACCCAGGAAGCAGCGCGTAGGATGATAAAATATGGGGTCAAAGGATCTATAGTAAATATTTCATCAGTCGCCCAGTTCGCCGCCCAGGAGGGGGCAGCTCCCTACTGTTCTAGTAAAGCTGGTTTAGATGGGCTGACTAAGACAGCAGCTATTGAATTGGCTCCGTATGGCATTCGAGTCAATGCTATTGCTCCGGGAGATATTCTCACTCCTCAGAGTGCAGAAGTACGTCAAGAAGCTAACTTATGGGGTGCTTCAGGTAATTATTTTCGACATACCCCACTCGACCGCCGTGGCGAACCTGAAGAAATAGGAAAAGTCGTTGTCTTCTTAGCTAGTGAAGCAGCTAGTTTTGTTACCGGAGCTACATGGATCGTAGATGGTGGTTTTCTGAGTTATTAGTTAGATTCAATAGGTTCAAACTAATCATCTAATTTCAGTATTTCTAATCTTTGGTCCAAGATGATTATAATTTTGTAACATGTTAAAAATCGCCTAGTTTACCATTGAATTTCTTGTTGAGTAGGCCCGGTATGTTGGTCATTCCGTTCCTCTATTGGCCAACCCTGGATATCATCTACTAGTTCTAGTAGACCATTGACTGCAGCCTCAAAAATTATTTTGCCCTTTTCGGCTGTTGCAGAACGTGGATCACCATGGACGCCTAAACTTGTCCATCTTCCCCAAAAATCGTTAAAGCGTACCGGACCAGTACTGTCGGATGAACAGTACTTTCCTGAGCGGTCATTATCTGGTAAAGCTTTGTTCATTTGAACTCGGTCTTCAGCAAGATGTAGATAAAGGGAAGTTTCAAATTCATCTGCATGAGCAATCACTTTAGAGGTCTTTATTTTATTAAATTCTTTAGTGGCAAAAGTGAAGTAATTGGCAGCGAAACAAAGCGATTTAGTCGCTAGTATTGTTTTTCTCGCGACCAAATCAACAAGCGGAGAATTTGAACCATGTCCGTTAACGATTAATATTTTTTGAAACCCGTGGTATGCAAGACTCTTAGTGATATTTAGGCAGAACGCAATGAAAATTTCTGGCTCAATATGTATTGTTCCAGGAAAATCTATATGGTGCAAATTAAGACCATAGGAGATAGTAGGCAGTACTAGAATTTTATTAGAAGCTCGTTTGCCTAGTTCATGACAAACTGATTCTACAAGAAAATCATCAGTATCTAATGGTAGATGTTTGCCGTGTTGTTCGGTAGAACCTGTCGGGAGTACCACGACTTTTCCCATTGTAATAGCTTCATTCATTTGTTCCCAAGTTAACCGGTTATATCGGTATTCTGCCTGAACATTCATAGAGGTATGTCCTTGTTAAAAATCTGCGAAATCAAGAGGAGTTCGGCCTTCTACACTAGGAAGACGAAGGAGGTCCTGTTGGAGTTTGTTAGTAGCCAGTTCACGAATTTGTACCATGTCTTCCATTTTTGACCAAGTTGAGTGTCCTGGTGAATATTTGTATAAGAGTGCCCGTCTCTTTTTTGAGGAAGTCCAAGTTGTAGTTCCGTGGATAAGAGCCTCGGTAAAAATAAGCATGTCTCCTGCCATAAAAGATGGATTTACAACCAGATGAGAATTTACTTGAGGTTTGAAGTCCATATTGCCCTTATGGCTTCCAGGGACACAGATAAATCCACCATCTCCCGGATGGATATCTTCAAGGGCGTACATCACGACGATTAAGCCATTGTACATCTGTCCATTAACCCATTGATAATGATGTTCACCATTATCCTTTCGTGGGCCACCATGCAGGTTGGGGGTCATATGTCCAAGCTCAACGGTACGTTTATCCATCTGTAATCCATAGGCGTGGTCTAGATGGAGCCAGTCTCCTATCATTGTCCTAATAATATTCAGTGTTTGTTTATTAGCCATTACTTCCAAAAAAATTGGATCAAGATCAAGAAAAGAGAACCCATCATGCGTATCTTCTGGAAGATGGGAATCTAGTATCTGGTTCATAGAGTTAACTTGACAACGGGTTAGTATGTCCCGATAAATAATGTATCCATTAAGATCAAATTCGTAGATTTCTGATTTAGTCATCTTAATCCTCACAGTTCTTATTTATAGGAAAAATCAAGATAAAAATTTCTCTGATTGGACAAATCAACTGACCTATTCCAACTATTTATTAAAAAGTTGCTTATTTTCCAATAGGTGCTCTGGTTAAAATATTGTGAATTGAAATAGTCACTGTTTTTGATTTATTTGCTCCTTAGCCCATAATTCAAGTGGTACATCTCCTGATTGAGGGCGCCAAAATCGGGAGGCTGGATGAGCCAGATCACCATTTTCGTAGGTAATACTATCCTCGGTGGCATTTGAACCTAATAATTGACGCTGAACGGGTGTACAATGAGCTAAAAGTTCGGAGTCTTGTCTATCATAATCACCAGGTCTAAGCCAGCGATGACTATATCCGTAATAAAGACATTTGCGTGTTTGTGTCGAAAGGTTAGGTGTTAAGCAGTGCCATAGCGCGGTTCTCCAAAGCATAGCAGTGCCAGGTTGGACATTGACTTCAACAATATCTTTTGGGTCTATGGCATAATCTGGATCATTAATTAATCGGGGTGAACAGCGATGACTTCCACGGACTACACATATTGCTCCGCTATTGTGCTGGGTAAGATCTGTTAAGTAGTAACCAACTTTTACTTCGCAAAAAGGTATAATCCCATTGGTAATCGGATATCCGTAATCAGGTTCATCTGCATGCCATGGGAAAAAGCTGCTAGATGAACCAAGCTTATAATCTATGGTATCTTTCATAGGTGGCCGTACATCTATATGTGATGTCCGTATCTGTAGGTTTACACCTAGGACATCTACAATAAGTGGAAGTATTTCGGGGTAATCAATCAGAGCTAGTAATTCGGTATGATGAGTAATAGCATTACGAATCTGATAGGCAGCTGACGGAGAAGTACCGTGTTTGTTCCTGCACCTTTCATAGACGGTGTCAATAACCTGAAGTAGGCAGCTGACATGGTCTGGAGATAAGGCATCTTCAATTAGTATGAAACCATCTTCATCAAATTGATTTTGTTGGTTTTCAGTGATTGCTATGGCCATGTTCTGGTTCCTTAAAGTATTCAACTCCATAGACGATCGTGAGAATGAATTTGATCCCATTCGTCTGTGGGCTCGAAAAAGCCAGGGTCTTTCTTATTAATATGTTCTTTGATAGCTTCTTCATTCAATTCGATACCTAAGCCTGGTGAATTTGGAACTGTAATGTATCCGTCCTGAATTAAAGGTGTTGGTAACCCAGTTACCAAAGTTTCCCACCAGGGGACATCAACATGGTGATGTTCCAGGGCGATAAAATTTTCAGTGGCCGCTGCGCAATGAACACTAGCAAGCTGGGCTACTGGTAAGGCTGACATGTGGAGGGCCATTGATATACCATATTCCTGGGCAGTGTCTCCAATTTTTTTGGTCTCCAAAATACCACCTGATGATGCTAAATCAGGATGGCATATGGATATAGCCCTTTTTTCGAAGAGATCCATAAAACCCTCCCGAAGGTATATATCTTCGCCCGTGCAAATTGGAGTGTCACAAGAATCTACCAAACGTCGATATTGATCTGTAAATTGCCAAGGCACCATATCTTCGTACCAGGCTAGGTTATAACAATCCAGAGCTTTGCCAAGTCGGATACAGTCTTCAACGCCGATATGTCCAAAATGGTCTGCAGCCAAAGGAATATCATACCCAATAACATCACGTACACCAGCAACGTAATCTGACAATATTCCGATCCCTTTATCAGTCAACCGAATCCCTGTGAAAGGATGCATAATGGACGTTGTACTCAATCTTCCAGTAGGCGCTGCTAAGGTGCCAGGGATATCGTTAAGTAGTCCAATTCCTACATCCATCTTTAGAAATGTGAAACCCATATCTACACGTTCTTTAAGGCGTTGCCCCATCTCTTCAGCATTGGGACTAGTGGTAGTATCGCAGTAAATACGGATATTATCCCTAAATTTCCCACCAGCTAGTTGATATGCAGGAACACCGTATGCTTTTCCAGCAAGATCAATCAAAGCCATCTCTATTGCACAAACTCCTCCAGCCTGCCTGGCATGATGTCCAAACTGACGTATTTTTCGAAATATTTTATCGATATTACAGGGATTTTCATTCAGAATTCGGGATTTTAGAGTTAAGGCATAAGTTTTACTAGCACCATCTCGAATTTCTCCGAGGCCGTAGATATCTTGATTAGTATTTATTTTTATTATTGTAGAAGGACCAATTGTGACCGTGCGCAGATCTGTGATCCGAAGTTCACTGGGTAGGGAAGCGGTTTTTACTCTGTTTGTTAGCTTATTATCTGTCATCGAATCTACCAACTCCTTTGGGTTACGGATCTACAACAGTTTCAATCGCTCAAATAGTATAGACCAACTCGCATTGATGGTTATAGTTTCCGTAGTTCTAACAATTATTGATTATCTACCAGCTAATCTGTAGGAGGACTAATTGGCCCATGGTTCCAAACAGTGGGAAAATACTTGCCAGTTAAAACCTCACCTGGTTCAACATCGACACGGCGTTCCATTATATGAGATCTAGTTGGTTCATAACGTGTCCATCCTGGCATGTAGTGGACAGCAATCGCCGGTCGACCTTTAACAGAAGGGTTTGGCGGGCTTCCGTGCCAGGTAAGGCAGTGGTGGAACATACATTCCCCTTTCTTAACTTCACAAGGAACGATTTCAATATTTTCTTTCTCTGGGATAATAGACAAATCAGGTTCTGGGGTAAAATTATCATCTTTTGTACCAATTGTTCCATCTTTGTGTGGTCCCCACAGGTGACTTCTAGGTACCATTTGCATGCACCCATTCTCAACCGTAGCATCTTCCAAGGCTACCCAGGCGCTTACTAAGTCTGCTGGTTGAATAATTGGCCAGTAGGGGTGATCCTGATGCCAATCCGTTGCACCACCACGTTTAGGTGGTTTATATTGGATTTGGTCCTGCCACACCCGAAGAGTTTGAGTTCCGATTAGTTCGCAGGCCATGCTACATATTGTAGGGTGGTATAGATGAGCCCGGAATTTTTCATCTGCTTGCCATGTATTAACAACTTGAATCACAACATCTTTTTCCGCTTCTATTTCGTCACCTCTGATATTCCGGACGGCTTCCGCTTTTCCTTGAGAAGTGCCAGCTATCACCTTCATCAGTCGTTCTAGCAGTAAATCACTTTCATCTTCATCATATATGGGACCCACATTAAGGAATCCTTTTTCTTTAAATTCAGTGATCTGGGTCTGTGTCAGGGCCATATTAAAGCTCCGGTTATTTCTCGCAATAAAATAATGTTTATGGGAATAATGGATCGAAACTAGCTAAAACGGTTATGTTTGTCAAGCATCAAGTAAATCCGAAAACTCTTGACGATTACACTTTCAATGATTATTACCCGAATATCTTTATACCAATTGAAACCCCAAAAAATTAGGAGACGAAAATGACATTTCTAATGGCCCAGTATGGTACTGGTCATGGCCATGCAGGTGGAAAACTCCAAGCCATGTTGAACAATCCAGATGTCCATTGTGTTGGGGTTTACGAGCCAGATCGAATACGTCGTGAGACCCTCGAATCTTCAACAGGTAGTCCATATCAGGAAGTCCGATGGTTTGATCAAATAGAGGATATACTTGATAATCGTGATATAATTGCTGTAGCATCTGAAGGGCGAAACGATGAGAGCTTAGCTCAAACAGAGGAATTAGTTCGTTCGGGTAAACATGTTTGGTATGATAAACCAGCTGGGGATGATTGGCCAAGTTGGCAGGGAGTTATCAAAGAGGTTGAAAAGAAAAATCTTCAAATGCAAATGGGTTATATGTTTCGATACCATGATGGTTTTCAGAAAATAGCAGACTGGGCACGATCTGGAATGTTAGGAGATATTTTTTCAATACGAGCTCATATGTCGACCAATATACCTAGTTCTTCTCGTGAAATAATAAGTGTTCACAAGGGGGGAATATTCTACGATTTGGGAGGACATATGCTTGATCAAATTGTATGGATACTAGGTCGGCCGGAAAAAGTGACGGCTTTCCTTCGTAATGATACAGGTGAAAGTCCAGAGTTTATCGATAATGGATTAGGAGTTTTTGAGTTCAAAAATGCTATGGCTTTTGTGGATATAGCGGCTATGGAAACAAATCCTACTGCCCGGCGTTATGAGGTGTATGGCACAGAGGGTAGTGCTATTCTTTTAGACCCTTTCGAACCAGGCAAAGACATTCGATTAGTCTTGTCCCAATCTAGAGAGGGGTTCCCATCTGGAGAGTCATTTGTGTCTCTAGAGAGCAAAAGTAGGCAGACTCTTTATGATTGTGAATTGAATGCCCTAATTAGGACAATCGCAGGTAAACAGCCTCCAGATAGACCTTTATCTCACGAACTAATAGTGCAGGAGACCTTGCTCCGAGCGACAAGAGGTATTTAGTGAGACATTTTTCTGGGAACTATGATGTCATTATAGTTGGTGGGGGAATCATAGGGTTGTCATCAGCTTACGCGTTGATTGGTCAGGGTATGAAAGTTCTCTTACTTGAGAGCTCGACTCCTGGGCATAAAAGGGGCAGTTCTCATGGTGATAGTCGGATGATTCGATTTGACTACGAAGAGCCTCTCTATGTTGAAATGGCTGCCCTTGCATTTAAGGCATGGCATGATCTCGGGAAGCGCATTGGTAGGCCCGTTTTCAAAGAAACCGGTATTTGTAATCTGGCGCCGAGAAATTCAGATATATTAACTACTATTAGAGATCGATTAAGTGATTACGAACTCCCGTTTGAACAACTAACTTCCCAAAGTTTCAATCAACGGTTTCCCCAATATACTCTACCTCAAACGAGCGAAGCAATTTATCAGCCGGATAGTGCAGTTCTATTCGCAGACGAAGCAATTCTCAGTCTTTGTAAATGTATTAAAGAAGATGGTGTTGATGTAGAGTTAAAAACAAAGGTTACCTCGATCGAATTAGGGAGCAGAAATGTGGAAGTGGGAGCAACCGATGGGAGGTATTGGTCAGGAGGACATCTTATATTAGCTGCTGGGGCTTGGACCAGCGATTGGCTAGAACAATTCGGACTGGATATCCCGTTAAAAGTAACCCGAGAGCTTGTGGCATATTTTGCCCCAATGAGTTCCGTTCGGCATGAAGTAGGTTCTATGCCGAATTGTATTGATTACCATACCCCCGACCCATTTTATTGTGTACCCAATGTCGGTTTCAACGGCGTTAAAGCTGGTTGCCATAGAACCGGACAGATTATCAGACCTGATGATCCGGAGTTAATTAGTCGCGAACATTTAGTAGCGGTTCAGAATTTCATTAGTAAAAGGTGTGTTCACTTGTCCCGAAATCCAGTTTCGGTGGACCACTGTCTATATACTAACTCAGTTGATTATCACTTTATTATAGATTTGTTACCCGATTACGAAAACGTTGTATTAGCAGCTGGTTTTTCAGGGCACGGATTCAAATTTGGACCGGTATTGGGGAAAATCCTGGTAGGGATGTTACTAAAGAAACATTTAGAATTGGACACAACCTTATTCGCCTTAAAAAGGTTCGATGACAAAGAAAATTTGAAAGCCAGAACTATTGCTTAACTACAATTTTTAAACAAACTGATGGCCATCTTTAAATACACTGATTATTCGGCGAATAGAATTGATATCTTGTAATGGGTTGCCATCAACTGCTATAATATCAGCATATTTTCCGGGCTCTAATGTCCCAATTTGGTCTTCCATGCCAAGCATTTCAGCAGCTAGATTCGTAGCCGCTAGAATTGCTCCCATAGGAGAGAAACCGCAGCACTTGACAGCTATGACAAGGCTTCCTGGAAAATCCTCAAAACGGCATCCAGGTATTCCAGCATCACTAGATATAACCATTCGAACCCCTGCCTCCAAGGTCTGTTGTAGATAGCCAAATCGTTCACCTAACTCACTATTTAAAATTTCTTCAATCTCTTCGTCAGAGCCTGTTCGGGGTCCCGCTATTGTGTGGCTTACATAAAGCCCCTTCGCAAGGATCAATTTAATGGCATCTTCGTCATAACGAGATCCTTCTTCTTCTGCCATCCATGAACAGTGTTCTATGCTGTCAGTTCCTGCAATTGCGCAGTTCATTATCCCTTCAGTTCCATGAGCATGGGCAGCTACCTTTCGGCCCAGGCGATGAGCATCTTGAACAAGAGATGTTAGTGTTTGCGCTGAATATTGAGCTCTCCGTACATTGCTATCCGGCGTCAGGCCACCTCCTGTGGCCATGACTTTTACCCAGTCTACTCCCATAGTAACAAGAGTACGTACCGCCTTTATGACCTCCTCATTACTATCAGCTTTGATTCCCATCAAATTAAGATGGCCGGCTGTAGTAGTAATAGGCATTCCACAGGCTTGTATGCGAGGTCCTTCAAGGTGTCCTTCATCAATAGCATTTTTTAAAGTAAGGGTTACACCAAAAACATCAGCGCAGTCCCGGACAGTCGTTACTCCACCCTGTAGAGCTCGGCGGGCATTTTGGGCTGCCTCGATAACAGATTCTACAGCACTTTTATGAGCCAATGATGACACACAATCTTCATTAGTATTCATTACGAGGTGTACGTGAGTATCAATTAGGCCTGGAAGAAGAGTAGCTGTGCCCAGATCAATAATTTCTGTTTTGGGTGGTATATTAAGACTATCACAAGAACCAACCGATTGGATTTTTGGACCATCCAACAGAATAATTCCTTTCGGGATCGGTTCACCTCCCTTCCCATCAATAATCATGCCAGCTTTAATAGCTTTCAACACAGATCTCCTTCCTCATAGGTTTTTATTCTCTGTCATTTTCGCCGGTAATTTCATCAAAAACGCCAATATCACTGTATTTTTCTAATCGCAATTCCAGAAGTTCATTAACCGATTGTTGTTTAATCTCAGATAAAGTCTTAAGTATAGAGGTTTTGGCACTTGCTATCGTTGTCAGATGATCTCGGTGGGCACCACCAACGGGTTCAGTTATAATTTCGTCTATTACTCCAAATTCCAAGAGGTCTGTTGCAGAAAGCCTAAGAGCTTCAGCACAATCAGCTTTACGAGAGGCTGCCTTTTTTTGATCTTTCCATAGTATGGTAGAACATGGTTCCGGACTAATGACTGAATACCAGGCGTTTTCCATCATGATGATTCGGTCTCCAACCCCTATCCCAAGAGCACCTCCACTAGCACCTTCACCAATTACTATCACAATTATTGGTACTCGTAAGCATCCCATCTCATAAATATTTCGGGCAATAGCTTCTGCTTGACCTCTTTCTTCAGCCCCAGCACCAGGATAAGCCCCCGGAGTATCTATAAGTGATAAAACTGGCATATCAAATTTTTCTGCTAGTTTCATAATGCGAAGGGCTTTACGGTAACCTTCCGGGCCAGCCATGCCAAAATTACGCTCTACATTTTCCTTTGTATTTTTACCTTTTTGGTGACCTACGATAGCTAGGGGGCTATCGCCTAGTCTTGCAAGGCCGGTTATCATAGCCGGATCATCCCCAAAAGCTCGGTCACCGTGAAGTTCAACAAAATCATCCATCATACCATTAATATAATCAAGAGCGTGGGGCCTGTTTGGGTGTCGTGCTATTAGAACGCGTTGCCATCGAGTCAAATCAGAATAAACTTTCTGCCTCTCTAGAGATAATTCTTTTTCCAGACGCTGAATTTCTTGGTTAAGGGCTTCCAAGTTTTCTGTCACAGCGAAATTCTTCATCTCATCTATGCGATTTTCGAGTTCGTACAACGGTTTTTCAAATTCAAGGATATGGCTGCTATCGTTCATCAAATTCTCCAAAATAAAAAAGCGCCTACCGCCTACGGTGTGATCATTAATTTATTTCAGCCGTATGGTACCCTCAAATAAAGACTAACAATGACTTTATGTCAAGAGTGGCACAGGCCAGAGGTTTATTTTAGATAGAGGTGGGATTTTAAATATTGGTATTTTCTTGGAGTTAAAATGCTAGTAGTAATTTACTTGACATCATAAATTAGATTAATGTTAGTTGGCCGATGAGATAATTCAGCATTGGAATTCTGTATATTATTATTAAGGAGTTTTATGCCGACTGTTAAATCAGATTCTGCCCTCAATCTTTCGTCAGATTATTGCCTAACCGATGACCAAGTAAGGGGATTTAGGGATAACGGTCATATTCACCTTGTAGGAGTCTGTCCTCCGGGAGAGATTATTAAGTACCGAAAGATCCTTAACAAGGTCACCGAAAAACGGTTTAAAGGGATAAAGCCAATAAATGATCGGCCTATGGATGATTTCTCCCGTGTTTTTATGCAGACGTTCAATATAAGAGAGGCAGACAATTCTATAGCACGCCTCATCAGATCCCATCGGTTTGGAAAAATTGCAGCCGACCTTTTGGGAGTTAAGGCAGTTCGTATTTACTATGATAAGGTACTATTCAAAGAACCAGGGAGTAGAATTACCCCGTGGCATCAAGACGCCCCTCATTGGCCACTGTACTCCGACAATGTTCTTACAATATGGATTCCCCTAGTCAATGTTACTTTAGACATGGGGGCGCCCCGTTTTGCAAGTGGGACCCACAAGGATAAACAGTTCGGCCCCAGAGGGATAGCCGACAAAACAGAATCCTTTTATGAAAATTATATCCAAAAAAATGGGATTCCAGTAGTTAATAATGAAATTTCTATTGGAGATGTGACTGCCCATAATCATTGGGTTGTTCACAGCGCCGGAGCCAACCGATCAAAACAAGTTCGTGAGGCTATCGGAATTACGTTTTATGAAGATGGACTCAGGGTCGATGATACAGCCTGTGATGATATAGAAAAGCCAGTGATTGATGATAATCTTGGTGGCAGGTGCCCTGGACAGTTAGCAGACCATCCACGAAACCAAATTGTATTTGCCAATAGTTAAAAATGAATTTACACAAAAACTTGGAAACAATAAAATTAACTTGTTAGGGAAGTATGATATAAGTGATACAAGAAAAATATCTAATTGAAAGGCTGCGAGCTCGGCGAGCTAAATTAATAGATCCTAATTTAGGTAGTGCAGTCACAGCCTCGGTAGCTATTGTATTGATTCAATCGAATGAAGGCGTAGCAATGCTTTATCTCGTTCGGGCTCAATGCGCTGAAGATCCATGGTCTGGCCAGATTGGTTTTCCAGGCGGAAAGATTAATATATCTGATGAGAGTCCTTTAGATGCTGTTATCCGGGAGACTCAGGAAGAAACAGCTATTGATCTGAAAAATGCTAATTTGATCTGTCGTCTCGATGATGAAACGACATCTATTAATAGCCTCCATGTTGCTGCTTTCGTCTTCCTTGTCTCACCCAAAGTAAGATTTCAACTGAACAGTGAAATCAGTGCAGGATTTTGGGTCCCACTTTCTAAACTTATGGATGAGAATAGGTATATAAAGACCATTGTTTCAAGTAATGGAAATTTGAGAGAGGTTTTTGGTGTAAACCTATTAGGTTCTAATGGGCCAGTATTATGGGGATTGACCTACCGTTTTACCTCTCAGGTTCTAGCTAGTATTGGTCTTCATCTTCCAGGTGGTAAAGTGGGATAATACTAACAATTTAATTAGCACTGCTAAAATAAAGGTAAATATTTATGAAATTATCATTATCTGTCCGTGTTGCAGAATCTGTTCTTAATAAACAGATAGCCAATCGGTCTATCAATGATCTGGCAGACCTAGCTATTAAGTTTGGGTATTCTGGGATCTGTATGCGTGCTTCCCAGGCTGGAGTTCAGTCTCCATTAGAACAAATTACCAAGGTAAAGAAAATACTTGCTGAAAGAGAACTTCCGGTTTCTATGGTAACGGGCGATATTCCTATTCCAGCTAACAACCAAAAAGCACCTGATGCATTACGTGATATTACCCCCTATCTTGATCTTACCCAATTACTTGGCTCGACTCTAATTCGTATAGCTATGAAAAAGGAAGAGGATATTATTTGGGCCCAGAGAGCCTCAGATGAGGCTGCTGAGCGAAGTATTCGCTTGGCTCATCAATCTCATACCCGGAGTCTATTTGAAACCGTAGAACAATCAGTCGCTGTTCTAGAAAAAGTTAATCGTCCCAATTTTGGTATAATTTACGAACCTGCCAATCTTGACCTGTGTGGTCAAGATTATGGGTCAGAAACTATTCGACGATTCTCTCCCTGGTTATTTAATGTCTATGTACAGAACCACCGTCTCAATCCGGAAGGTTCAATGACATTAGAAACGTGGGTAAGAGGGCCTGCCCCTCACGATCCTCTCCCGTTGCAGGCTGAAGGTGGAATTAATTTTCCGATAATTATGGACACCTTAAAAGAAATAGGATATGATGGTTATGTCACTGTCCACCAGGCATTTGCGGAAATAATGGAGCCAGAAGAAGCCGCTCAACAAAGCTATCAATATTTGACTTCCATTGCTGAGTTTGTTTGAATTTAAATAAAAAAATTTCTACGGTTTCCCTAGACGAGTTAGAGGGATATTAGGAAACATTTGTTAAACGAGGTAAACTGTGATATACAGGATGGGCCAGATGAGTACGACGAATGACCAAAACATGTAGCCCAGTGTGATACCAGTGTGTTGTTTAGCAGTATAGACTTTGGAAGTACTTCTAACCCAGAGGTAAAGAAGTATAAGGATCGTTATAAGCACATGAATAGCATGGAGCCCGATGATCGAATAAAACATCGCCCCATATAGACTGGTGGTCATACTTAATCCAAAATCCATAAGCCGAATCCATTCGAAGCCCTGTACGGTAAGAAAAACTACCCCTAATATGCAGGTTATCATTAGCCACCTTGTTAAAAGCATCGTTTCATTTTTCTTTATGCTGTGATAAGCTCGATACATCGTAAATCCACTGAAGAGAAGGAAAAGAGTATTTAAGCCTGTTATTGCAATAGGTAGTCGTGGTTGTCCTGGTGGTGGCCATTCTGTAAACTGTCCCCCTCGGACCCAAAAAAGTATTACCAAAAGGGTAACAAAAAGAATAGCTTCACTTATGATAAAAATGAACATTCCTAAAACTTCTGTTGACATGCCCTTTGGTTGCTCTAAAACTGGTTTTTGATCGAAACGGTCACTCGACTTATCAGTCACATATAAATCCTTTCTGGGGGGAGCGTGTGGGAATCGAACCCACTACGGACCTGTTTAGGGCCCGCCATCGGATTTGAAGTCCGTGAGGCGCACCAGCTACCTATACACTCCCTTAAAAATTGAAAATTTCTATTATTAAGTTCTTAGGTTTAAGTGGTATCAGATCAAAACCTTTTATTAACAATCCCGTAGTGTATGAGTTCCAGATTCTCTCTTGGTAACTCCAACGTCACAAAAGTAATCTAATAATCCTGTTGCATGTGATCTAGAAATTTGAATATGAGTTAGAAAATCAGATGAAAGAATAGTAGTATTATTTTTTAAATATAATACTAAATTTTCTTTGATTTTTTCTAGTTTCTTTTGGTGAATTAATTGCCGATCTGCAAATTCAACAAAAGTCCCTTGTTCAATAGCGTAGGTGCTCATTTCCTTTATCATATCTCCATCCGTCTTCATATTAAACGATAAATCACCAATTTGTTTCACTGCGGCAGCCATAACAAGAGTAATTTCGTTAATAGAGAATATTATTGGCGGATCAGTCTCGCTCATTTGGTCAAATATTGTTAATACTTGCTGCTCTTGCTTAGTTAGAGAAACTGAGTGGGAAAAAAGTCGAATTAATCCCTGAGCTAAGATTATCTTTCTCTCTTTTTCTAGGTCACTTAGCAGCATCCCATAAATTAAATCCGGGACTTGCCATGAAAGATGAGACCTTGGAGCATCCTTAGGTACCATTTCTTTAAGCCGGTTTAGTCGATGCATTTTCTTTAGTATGCTTACAATTTCGTCCTTTAGGTCAGAATACCATTTTATGTGCATAAGACGATGATCTATAGACTCGACTAGACACCCTTTCTTTTTTAATAGATCTACCATTGAGTGCAGGTCATCCTCAAGAAGGTTTGTGCAGGAAATTAAATCATCATAGTTTTTTAGACGTTGCGATCCATAGGCTTGTAACATAACTTTTTCAATTAATATTTCTGGAGCTGCTCCATCTATAGCTCTTAGGTAATCAATAATTGGTTTACGAAATCTACGGCTTTTCCTTGGATAAACTTCTATAATTTTTCCCCCGCCAAGTAAGCGCATATTAGAAAATCCCCGGATTATAAAGGATTCAGTTCGTTCAGCAACTATGGGTTTTTCAAGGCGGAATTGTACGTATGCTGTATCCCCTGGATCTAACTTGCTATGGCTGAGAAGAACGACTCGGGCAATAGTTTCACTGGTGCCTTTATGCAAGCGTATCCGTTCACGATTCTGTATGCCTGGTTCAACTGATTCCAGGCAATTAAGTTTGGCATCGATCATCATTGTTGGATGGAGATAACCTGGTTTCCCGATCTCATAACCTCGTTGAATATCAATTGCTTTAATATTAGGGACGTTAAGCGCAATTCTTTGTCCTTTAGTGGCATGGCCAATAGGTTCATTATTACTTCGAATCCCACGGATTCGTAACCTTTGTTGGGTAGGAAGAAGTTCAATTTCTTCATTTATTGAAAGGGTTCCTGAATGGACAGTCCCTGCTATAATGGTTCCAAATCCTTTCATAGTAAACACTCTATCAATGGGCATTCGAAAGTAACCTTTTTCCCCCATTTTTGATGGAAGTTTCCTTATTGTTTCTTCTATTTTTGTAGCTAAAACATTAATTCCCAATTTTGTTTCCGAGGAAACCTGTATGACCGGCGATCCTGCAAGAAATGAATCTTTGACCAGTAATTTTACATCTTCTTCTACAAGCATTAGCCATTCTTCATCAACAAGATCACATTTCGTCAGGACAATAATCCCTTCAGTAACTCCAATATATTTCAAAGTACTTAGGTGTTCTACCGTTTGGGGCATTACTCCTTCATCCGCCGCGACAACAAAAAGAACAAGATTAATTCCGCTAACACCAGCAACCATAGTTTTAAGAAACTTTTCGTGCCCAGGCACATCTATGATAGGTACATCACCGGGGCCTTTTAATGGCATGAAAGCAAAGCCCAGGTCAATTGTCATGCCACGATCTCGCTCTTCTTTTAAACGGTCAGGATGCACACCTGTTAGAGCCTCAACAAGAGTGCTTTTGCCGTGGTCGACGTGTCCTGCTGTTCCGATAGTAAAATAAGACATAGGAATCTATTCTAGTTGGCTAAATACTTCATCTTTGCGATGGATTTAATCATGCTAATTTTTTATTTAGGAAGGAACAGTAATTACTTGGTCGCTATTACCGTGAATTACTGATCGATTTTCTACAGTCTCATTCCTTCCTATGATAGCATGTGATATAGAAGCCCCATCACCAATATCTGCACCAGGCATGACAACACTATTTTCAATTATGGTACCATGCCCTACATAAACTCCGTGACCTAGACAAACCCCCGGGCCAATCTGACATCGTTCAAGTTCGGCTTTCGGAGCTACCAGTACAGGTGGACGTAGTACAAGGTTAGGTGAAGAAAAATTATCTGCGATGATCTTGGGTATAAAATTTTTCTGGTTGCCACATTTGATCATTCTTTTATTAGAATCTAAATAAATTTCTGGTGATTGAGCAGAGTAGGGTTGCTGAGAAACCGCTAATTTTAGAATATCGCTATTATCACAAAAGGATAGGTACGGAATCTGATCAAAACCAGATCTCCATGTTTTTAATTGAGATATTTTACAAAGTTGTTGGTACATATTAGACGATAATAAATAAACCCCTAAAGAAACTGTTTGAGGGCTTGTATCCTCTATATAGTTTTGCCATAAACATATACACTTCGATGGGTTATCTATAAGTTGACAAACTGCTTTTCGATAAACTTCTTCACCGAGAAGAATTGGCCCAAGTGTAACTAATAGTGATGCTTTTTCGGTAAAAGTACTAATCTGACTTTCTAAAATATTAGTAAAATTTGTTGTATTCTCATCGTTATATGTCAGAGTCATATTCCATCGGCTTCCATCACCACAGAACGTGGAAATTTGATGTGAATCTGGACCGATTGAGATTAATGTTTCTCTAATGCCAACTTGCTTGTAACCTTCAAGAATCCATTCTATCAGTGGTACGTTAGCGATGGGGATGAGCATATCTTCTTCCCGATACCAGCACTTGGGTTTGGTTGTAGCGGGATTTTGGTTTAAGATAACCCCTTTAAGTGGCTGAGCAGTATTCATAATTTTGTGGTTCCGCTGACAGCAATTAAAGAAAACTTAAGGGGTAAGGAATATTCTAAAACTGTATTAAATCCTAAATTTATTTTAATAAACTAAGTCCACTAAATAATCTCGTCAAGCCTATTGAGACTTTCATCATCGGGGGTTTTGCTTGACAGTAACTACTCTTAGCGGTTAATTTCGGCGGATGATTTGTGCATAAACTTGCAAGGGAATCCTTTTATGTTTCTCAAGAAACGACACGGCGAAGAGATGTCCTTCCTGGAGCATCTTGAAGAACTTCGATGGGCGATATTAAAATGCGTTCTTGCTATTTTAGTAGGCATGGTCATTTGCTTTACTTTTGCTGACCAAATAATCAATTTTCTTATTTCTCCAACGTTGCAAGAAGAACTAAAGATTGAAATTGAAATGCAGGCAATTCGACCTGCAGGGATGTTCACAACCTACGTTAACATTTCATTAATGTGTGGATTTGCACTGGCCCTGCCCTTTGTTCTTTATCAATTGTGGTCTTTTGTATCTCCAGGATTGCTTGAAAAAGAAAAAAAGTACGTTCCAATTGTCATTTTCTTTTCATGTGTTCTATTTCTTGTTGGTGCAGCATTTGCCTTCTACGTTCTTATCCCGGTTATGGTCCAATTTTTTATTCAGCTTTATGTTCCCGGTATCAAAGCTCAATGGGATATTGGGTTTTGGGTGTCTCTAGTTAACAAGATGGTCCTAATAATGGGTATTGTTTTCCAAATGCCTATGGTAGTAGCATTCTTAACGTGGTTAAGGATTTTATCTGGTGATGTGCTCAAGCGAGTTTGGCGTGTAGCACTTGTGGTAATATTTATTGCAGCAGCTATTATAACACCCACTGGAGACCCCTACACTCAGACTCTTGTAGCAATTCCCCTTATGATTCTCTACTTTATTAGTATGGGAATTGCCATGCTAATTGGGAGAAGTAGAAGTCGGGAAGCCACAGAGGAAAGTGATAAAGAGAACGGAGATGATGGGGAAAACTCTGAGAAACCAGGAATTAATATAGCTGAACCCGATACCCCGACACTTTCTCGTGGTTCATCGCAAGAAAGAGATCAGAGCGGTAGTCGTTCATACTGGCCTGAAGAGGATGAATATATTTACGACTATGATACTGAAATGGGATATTCCGAAGAACCCGTAGATACTTTGGATGACTCAGAAAAGTCGAGCGAAGAAAATACCCAAGATAAGGTAGACAATTCTGAAGATCCGAAGAATCAGGTTGATTTTTCTGAATCCTCTCCAGAAAACCAGGAAGATTTAACTCAAACCAGTGAAGAGTCACAGTATCCTGGTGACGAGGATAAACCATCAGAGGTTAATGGTCAAGATAATGAGGAAGATGATAAGAAACCAAGTTCATAGTTCATTAAATAGTCTGGATAACTATTTTTATTAAGCTCTTTTCCGGGATCTCTAGTAAATTATCTCAACGTACGAGATCTATTTATAAACGTTCCGACTTGGGGTATCAGTATAGGTTTTTTAGAAAGTTTTATATATTCTGTTATTGCCGTCTGTGCTTTCTTATCCCTGCCTAGCCGGTAATGGGCAATTCCTAAATGGAAATATCCGATGGCTTTTGTAGGAGCTAGTTTGACAAATTTTTCAAAACAATCGATTGCCTTATCGTACCGGTGTAACTGATCATTGACAAGGCCCAAATTAAAGTGGGCAGTTGCAAATCTAGGCTCCAAAATTATTGCTTTTTCAAGAGCCTCCACGGCTTGATCCGCGGCTACCGATCGTATTTGCATCTTTTGCCAAGCCTCTTCTATTTCCCGCTTCTCAGGGGCCATAGAAAATTCAACCACTTTTTGCCAAGTGTCCAGTGCCGAATTATAGTCACCACTCGAAAGCTTAGCGATAGTCATAATGGTGTTAGGGAGAGGATCCTTTAGATATAGAGAGGAGATTCCTTCTAAAACTCTTATAGATTCATCCCAGTTATTCTGAGCTAGAAGAACCGTACCTTCGGCCAGACGTGCAGCAGCCCATTCAGGTCTGTTTTCCAGGGCAGCCCTGAAATATTGTAACGCATCTTTAAGACTGTTAGTAAATGCAGCATTGACTCCCATTCGATATGCTTCTCTAGCAGCACCACCTACTTGGGAGGATTGTAAAGGTACTCGTCGAAGTGGTAACCAGTCATAAGCCATTTTCTCTGTAAGATCGTGGCCGGCCCATTTAGCAGCTAATTTTCTTAACATTTCTATTAAATCATCTATTGCTGTATTTCGACTGTATGAAAGGGCCAAGTTGTTATAAGCTTCTGGGAAATCAGATCGAAGTAAAATAGCTTTCCTAAACTGTTTTTGAGCCTCATTATACATTCCCTGTTTTGAGTAAACCATGCCAAGATTATTGTGAGCTTCGGGTATCTCTACTTCTGCCCTTATTACTTGATAAAATTGGTCGGCTGCTTTTTCTAATTCCCCTGATTCTGAATAAAGTAGCCCAAGATTAGTTCGGGCGTCATAAAATTTTCTATCTAATGAAATAGCTTTTTGGTAGGCATTCATCGCTTCTTTAACCCTACTGGTATTTGCATACATACTGCCTAAGTTGTTATAGGCTTCTACGAAACTAGTATCTAGTTTTACCGCATTTTCGTAGGCATTAATTGCAGCTTTATATTGATTCTGTTGGGCTAAAATATTTCCTATATACAGATAGGCTTCTGGAAGTACTGGGTTTTCCAATAAAGCTTGCCTAAATGCTTCCAAGGCGGCAGTGTGCGAACCTTGTTGATAGTATGATAATCCTTTAATAAAAATATATGAGTTAGATTGGTTTTTGGCCGTTCTGGAGGGTGAAGAAGGGCCTCCCATTTTACCGATATTAGCCCGAAAATCCTTTATACTACTGGTTTTTGAACGTTTTACAGTATTCACGGAGCTTTCATTCAGATCGTTCCTAAAACGTTCACTTATTGTCGGATTACTAGCAAAAAGTTTAATCGCCTCTTGATGTCGACCTGTTTTGGCAAAAACAAGTGCCATATTATACTTAGCAACAGCATGAGTTGAATCCTTAGCTATAGCTCGTTTATATAGCTTTTCTGCTTCATCTAGTTGATCTTGGCGAAAATAAATATTCCCCATCCCCGTCAGAAGTTCAGAGTCTTCGGGCGAAAAATTCAACGCTTCCTGGTAGGCTTCAAGTGATTTGTGAAATAACTCAGCCAGTTCACTTGAACGACCTAACCCTATCAATGCATTACGAAGTTGATACTTGTTATTATTCCTAATTTTACGAGCAATAACTACTGCATTTTCATAGGCATCTATTGCTCCTTTATAATTTCCTTTTCGAGAATAACTCGCACCTAGGTTGAGCCTCCAATTTATTTCTTCTGGAGAAAGTATAATTGCTTGGATTGCTTCTCTAATAGCATCATCATATTTCCCCAGGTAATAAAATGCTACACTAAGATTGCCGAATGCTTCGGAATCAGTCATATCAATAGTAAGGGCACGTTGGTAGTATTCAGCAGCTTCTTTGTACTTACCATTTATAATAAGGCTATTTCCGGCTTTGATCAGTTGTGCTCCATCAGTTTCATATAAAATATCTTTAGGGATATTTGAGCAATTGTTAGTGACAAATAAGAGAGATAAAATAACTAATTTGTAAAATTTGGTTAATGGGAAGATCAAAATCTAACAAGCTCCGGTTTAAAAAAATACAAAGGAAAAACAATTATAGTATCAAAATACTAGACTAGCTCTTATAATATAATAAATTTCGCTTTGTTTCCGGCGTTTTTATTTGACGATTGTGTTCCTAATTAATCTGAGGTCAAAATTACTTTACTTTAATTTCACGTTGGCATAAATTTTCTCTAGATTTCTTACCTTCTTTCAAAAATATCAATCTAGTCAATCTTAAAAATGACTTGACACTACACATATGTTTTGTATTTTGTCTATAATTTGGCGATAAAATATGTCCACTGCATACACTAGAAGGAGATCGAAGCCATGAACGATAATGATACAGCTAGGGAAAAGGCACTAACAGGTGCTATAACCCAGATCGAACGCCAATTCGGAAAAGGTTCCATCATGCGGATGGCTGATGGGAATCCTCAGCTGTCCGTTGAATCTATACCCACTGGTTCTCTAACTCTTGATCTTGCTCTGGGAATTGGTGGAGTTCCTCGTGGACGTGTAGTTGAAATTTATGGTAACGAATCTTCCGGTAAAACAACATTAGCAAAACATATCGTCGCTGAAGCACAAAAGAAGGGTGGTATGGCAGCATTTATTGATGCAGAACATGCTATGGATATAAGGTATGCTGAAGCACTCGGAGTAGATATGAATAAATTGCTTATTCATCAACCTGATACAGGAGAACAGGCTCTTGATGTAGCTGAAATACTAGTCCGCAGCGGGGGTGTCGATGTTATTGTTATTGATTCTGTCGCGGCATTAGTACCTCGGGCTGAAATTGAAGGTGAAATGGGAGACTCGCACGTTGGTTTGCAGGCACGACTAATGTCACAAGCACTTCGTAAGCTAACATCAGTAATTAATAGATCTAGAACCTGCATAATATTTATTAATCAGATTCGCCAGAAAATAGGTGTCATGTATGGAAACCCAGAAACAACAACGGGGGGCTTGGCCCTTAAATTTTATTCTTCAGTACGGATAGAGGTTCGAAGAGTTGGTAATATTAAAGGTGATGATGCTTCAGCGGGAATTCAAGTTAGAGGTACTGTAAAAAAGAATAAACTTGCAGCGCCATTCCGAGATGCTCAGTTCGATATTATCTATGGAGAAGGGATATCAAAGGAAAGTGATTTGATCGAACTAGGGGTTAATAATGGTATCATTGAAAAAAGTGGAACGTGGTTTTCATACAATGGAGAAAGGTTGGGGCAGGGGCGTGAAAATGTTCGGCAAATGCTGAAGGAAAATAAAGATCTTGCTCAAAAAATTGAGGGTCAGGTACGTTCACTTTTTGGGCCTTCTGATCAAGAATCAGTGCCAAACAATAATGGAGCGGTAGAAAATACTGTTCCTTCGGTAGGGCAATAGTAAAGATCAGAATAATTAAATCTATCAGGCCTTTTTGGGAAAGAGACAGTCACTATTCTTTAGACTGATTCATAATCGCATCAATAAGGCGGGTATGTGCTCTAGGGAAAGGATAATCTTTTAGGGCTTCTAATCGAACCCATCGATATTCATTTTTGTAACTTTGGGTTTTACCTCCAAGATAAGTGCTGTAGAATCCCTGTAGAGTAATCTTGAAATGTGTATAGGCGTGCTTAATAGTAGCTAAGGATTTATCAACCCGGATATCAATTTCTAGAGTCTGGTTTATTTCGTTACGTAAAAAATTTTCTTTTTTAATATTTCCTTTCGTTACTCCTCCTGGAAATTCCCAAAGACCTCCTAGAAGTCCATCTGTGGGTCGTCTAACTATCAATACTTTGTCATTTTTTCTTATGATTCCAACTACTATAATCTGGTGAGGTTTCTGTTTAACTGGTTTTTTTATTGGTAATATAGATGGATCTTGCAGCAGGTCTTGAGCAAGGCAATGTTTTTTCACTGGGCAAGTGTTACAAAGAGGTTTTCTTGGAGTACAAACCGTAGCACCTAATTCCATCATAGCTTGGTTAAAATCTCCAGCCCTTCCTTTATAAAGAAGTAAATTAGCTAGGGTTACTATAGTTTTTTTTGTCTGGGTATTTGCTATATCTTCATTTATTAAAAACAGACGACTGAGTAATCGGATTACGTTGCCATCGATGGCAGCAAAATCTTTACCAAAAGCTATACTCATTATTGCGGCAGTCGTATATTCGCCAATGCCAGGAAGCTTAGTAATAAGTTTAGGGTCATCAGGGAAATTCCCATCATAAATTGTTAAAATCTGGTTAGCTGTTTTATGGATATTTCGAGCCCGGGCATAGTATCCAAGGCCTTCCCAAGCTTTAAGGACTTTCTCGAGCGGGGCACGACCGAGAGCTTCTACGGATGGGAATTGAGTTATGAAATTTTTGTAATACGTGTATACCTGTTGGACACGTGTTTGCTGAAGCATAATTTCTGAGATCCAAATAGCATAAGGATCATCTGTGTTTCGCCAAGGCATATACCTTTGATTTATATAATACCATTTTATTAGAGATTCACGAAAATTGTTTTGTCGATCCTCATCTAATAAGGTTCTTCTACGACCTTCCATGGGCACCTCAAAACTAACTTAAATAAAAAAGTTCCCTTTAAGGAAATATCATTATCTTTTAATGGCGTCGGGATTGTCCAGGAGTAAAGATTTCACTCTGAGTAATCCGTGTTTTTAGATATGTTTCTGTTTCGACGGCATTGAACCGATCTGGAGAAAATGCTTTTATATCGATAGAAGGTTTTTTTATAGCAATACATTCAGCTAGCAAAAAGCCAGCTGCTGGATTGTAGGCAAAGCCCCCGGAATGAAAGGCAACGCCCACGTATAATCCTGGAAATTGTTCAACCGGTCCCAGTATGGGTTCCCCATCAAGAGAAAAGGATAAAAGTCCTGCTTTTTCAATATCCCAATTAGAGTCAATCATATTAGGAACAAGAGGTAGCAATTGGGTTTTAGCAGTATCGCTCAGACCTTGTGGTGGTGAAATGGTTGACATTCGGAAATTTTTGTTTGGTACAACATATTCGGAGCCAGAGGGGTTCTCAATTCCCACAAGAAGTCGATTGCCGTACGCCGGTCGGAAATAACCACCCCAAGGATTAGCATTAACGGCTGGTACATTTACGGGACTGGGTAGGGTTTCAGTCACATACCGTTGATGAATAAAAGATTTTAATGGAATCGGTAAACCGATTTTATCTAATACCTTAAGTGTCCAGACATGAACAGTACTAACCACAGCCGTTGCTTTCATAGGTTTGTTATCAGCAACTACCCCGACGATACAGCCAGAATCTTCAATAACATCGGACACTATACAGTTTTCTAAAATTTCTACCCCTAGAGCCCGACATCCTGCTTCTAGTGCGGGGATGTAATGGTCAGGTTCACTATACCCCCCAAGAGGGTCGAAGAGTCCGATAGTTCCATCTGGGATTGACAGCTGCGGCCATGACGAATGCATTGTATCAGAATCTAAGATAGAATATTCGACATTTAGACGATCATAGATAGGTAGCAGAGTTTCTCGTTCAGGCCAACTATCAGCATCAAAAAGATTTAGACATCCAACATTCTCAAAGTGGTAACTATCTAATTCATCTGACAATTCTCTGAAACGTTTAAGGCTAATTTTTCTAGCTTTAATTCCAGTTTCTGACCACATTAACCCAGTAATTATACCAGCGGCCCTACTACTAGAGCCGTCTCCCACATTACCCTTTTCAATAATCGTTATCTTTCCATGATTCTTTTTTGCGAGGTGGTAAGCAGTACTAAGGCCCGTCACACCCGCACCTACTATAATTGTATGGTGAGGCATACGTTAATTCTCCAAAGCTAGTTGCATGGTTTCTTGATTGATCGAAAAATGAGAGGCATGCCAAACTACTTTCTCATCTTTTACAAGGAGTATCTGTGGTGACTCGTGTTTTACTTTAAAACGAGACTCAATTTCATTAGAAATGTTTCGGTTTTCTATAACTAGAACTTGAGCAAAAATAGGGGCTTGGGTATCCATTTCCATTTCTGAATACGTATAGAAATGGCTAGCTGCTTCAGCACTTACGGGACAAACCGAACTATGTTTATATATAAAGATTGGCTGTTCTGAAGATTTGGATATGACCGATTCCAAGTCTTCAGAATTTGCAAGATTTATAATGTTTCGGGACATCTAAAAGGCCTCCCAAGGTTCATAAAATGTGAAATGGGACAGGATTTGGTGGGGAAAGTTTCTAAATTATTTAGGCCATCAAATCCTTTTGTCAGGCTAGGATATGTTACAAGGCTATAACTATTTTTTCTGAGATTCCCCTCCTCGGGGCAAAAACAAAGCTAGCACGACCCCGGCCAGAGGCATTAGACTGAGTATATCTAGTGTTGGAATTACCCCTATTTGATCAGCTATACTGCCAAATATAATCAGAGCGCCACCAGCAGCACCCCAACAAAATCCCATGGGGAAGCTTGATGCCGTCCCAGCACTTTTGGGTACCAGCTCTTGAGCCATAGCAACAGAAACAGAGTTAGAAGCCATATTCATAAACCCACCAAGTAAAAGCCAGATTGGCAGAAGTGAACTAGTATCATAGAGTGAAGTGAGTAAGCATGGGGTTGAAAATAGTAGCGAAATCCAGATTACTGGACCTCTTCCTATCACATCCGATATCCAACCACCCACAAACCCGCCAATTACTGCACCAACCTGGAAGATAAAAAGAAGATCTCCTCCTTGTTGGAGAGAAAATCCCCGATCTTTTAAAAGTAATACAAAAAATGTGGCGAACCCGACACCGGATATGGTTCTAATAATTCCTACTACTGTAAGGTTAATCATTGGCCATATATTAGGTTGGAATGATGCTGCAACATCAGCCAGACGTGTGATGTTTTTATGTTCATTCTGTATAGGAATTACTCGGGCCATAGCTATTACAGAAATAATGGCAGGTATAGCAAGCCAGACGAGACTTTCGAGACCAAAATTTTCTACTAATCGGGGCACAACAAAAGGACTTGCTGCTAATCCGGCCGTTCCTCCAACAATAAAAAGAGATACGCCGTAACCTCTACGTGATCCACTGATATCTCCTGCCATGGAAACACTTTGCGGGTGAAAACTAGCAGATCCAAATCCTCCCAAAATTATCAACAATAATAGGAATGGGAAGGATGACGCGAGGCCGACCGAAGACATAAAGATTGCACAGATTAAGGGACCGATAATAATAAAATAACGTTTTTCCATTCGGTCTCCGAGGATTCCCATTATAGGTTGCACCAAGGAGGAGGTCATTGCAGGGAGACCAGTAAGAATCCCCGCTTGAGTAAGAGAAAGATTAAGTCGGTTCACTAGTGCAGGAAGGATAGGCATCAATAAGGAAGAAAAAAGATCAGTCAGGAAGTGAACGACCGTAAGAAGAATGAGCTTGGAGCGTTGGATGCCTGAATTCATTAGTAATGTTCCTTCTGGAGACTGTACCGTCGTTTCAATTCATTTATTGGATTAACATTACCATCCACCCGAAGATCCAGAAAGCAATCAGAATTTCCTCTATAACGCTCTTCCTGGTGACTAACTAGGAGAGTAGCAGACTGCATACCTTGAAGGTTTCCTCCGGCTTCTATTCCAGCCGAAAGTCCTTGTAGCATCCTATCTCCAAAGTCTCCGTTTAGTAGATTTTCGAAAGAATCTACCATTGCATTTATAACTTCATCTCCGACTATCTTGTTACCAAGACAGACATATCCTGGACCTGTAAAATGGCCTGCCCATTCCTGACATTCCTTACCAGTAAATGCTGCTGCTGTTCCATCGAGATCTACTATCGCAATTTGGCGAGTCTGAAACATTGAGTCAGATTCTATCAATAGCTCAAGGGCATCTATGGCACCCGCATCCTGCTCAAGAAGATCAAGGGCTTTTGCCCCATGATCTGGATTGACATTTGCTTGTGTCGCCACCGTACCAGCATTAAATCTGGCCCAAGGAACTACAGCGCTGGCAGCTGGGTGTTCCGATTGAGTTGCAATACCAAATTTTCCAGTGTCGGGATCCCGTGCGATGATAGTAAAGGTGGAGCAACGGGATATATAATTCAAGGGTGAAGCTCCTTTGAGTTATTAACTCCAGCCCAGATTAGTTCAATAGGATGGTAAGCAATTTTATTAGTTCCGTGTGCTATTTGGTGTCGGCAGGAGGTTCCTGTTGCGGTAAAATCAATCTGGTCATTAGCAGAGTTTCTTATTGCTGGAAACAGGCGGTCTTCCCCGATTTTTAAGGAAAGATCGAAATGTTCTTTTTCATAACCAAAGCTACCAGCCATTCCACAACATCCAGTATTTAAAGTAGTAACATCGTATCCAGGAATTAGTTCTAATGCATTCACTGTGGAACCTGTTCCAGCGATAGCTTTCTGCTGACAGTGACCATGAAGTCCGATTTTCCTTTCAATTCGAGTTACTGGTAGTTGGAGACGTCCGCATGCATGTTCCTTCGCTAAAAATTCATCTATCATAAATATATTATCAGCAATTTCATCAATTTGATTGTCATCAACAAGGTCACGGTAATCATCCCGAAAGGTCATTATACAACTTGGTTCACATCCGACAACGGGCCAGCCTAAATCTACATACTTTTTTAGTTGCTCTATGTTGTATTGGGCTACTGCTTTAGCTTGGGTTAACATTCCTTTAGAAATTAATGGTCTGCCACAGCATGCACGGGGTTCAGCTAATATAACCCTATAGCCAGCGCTCTGAAGAACCTTAACAGCAGCTATGCCAATGTGAGGCTCACTGTAATTAACAAAAGTATCAGGGAAAAAAACAACCGTTGGTTGATCATGTTTTCTTGAGTTAGAGGAGTTGTTGTAAAAATACCATTGCTCGAATGTTTCCTCAGCAAAACGAGGTAGAGTTCTGCGTTGGTCAATGCCAATCATTTTTTCCAATAAAAATTTATGCCATGGGTGATTAAGTATTATGTTACTCAGTGGGGAAAACATCGAACCTATTTTGTTCAGTACATCAATATGTCCAAAAATCCGATTGCGCAAGGGTAGACCATTTTTGTCGTAATAGTGGCCCAGAAATTCATATTTCATTTTAGCCATATCTACATTAGAGGGACATTCCCCCTTACAACCCTTACACTCTAAGCACAAATCAAGTGCATCGTAAACTTTTTGACTAGTGAAACCCTCATCGTCTAGTTTGCCTGACAATGCAGCCCGAAGTACGTTTGCTCGGCCCCTTGTACTATGTTCTTCATCGAGTGTAGCCATATATGAAGGGCACATGGTTCCGATAAATTTCTTCCGACAGGCCCCAACGCCATTACAGAGTTCAATTGAACGTGCAAAACCGCCGTCAGATGAGAAATCGAAATATGTATTAATTAGTTCTGTCTGATAATTGGATCCCAAGCGGAGGTTTTCCGTCATTTTTTGATTGGCAATTATCTTGCCAGGATTCATGATACCATTGGGATCAAATACAGATTTTATATCTTTGAAGGCTTGATAGAGTTTAGGACCAAACATTTTTTCGTTCCATTCACTCCGTACTAGTCCATCACCATGTTCAGAACTGATTGCCCCTCCGAATTCAAGGACCAAATCCCGTATATCTTCAGCAATTGCTCTCATACGTGCAATTTCGCTAGCTTGTTTAAGATTAATTAAGGGACGTATATGGATTGTTCCTACACTAGCATGGGCATAATACGAAGCTACTGTGCCATGCTTATGAACTATCTCACGGAACTTTCGGATATATTCAGGAAGTTTTTCAGGAGCTACGGCTGTATCTTCTACAAAGGTTGCCGGTTTTGTATCGCCCTTCATTCCCATTAATAATCCTAAGCCTGCTTTCCGGATACTCCAAGCATTGCCTTGTGCTGAGGAATCCATAGCGCGAACATATGCGTATCCCATGTTTTTGTCTCGCAGCATGGCTTCTAATTTAATAATTTTATCTAATACTTCTTCCGAAGTTTCACCGTAATATTCAACCATAAGGATAGCTTCCGGATCACCCGAAATGAAATTTCGTTGTTCTGCAGCTGCAGGCGATTCTTTAGCAAGATCAAGAATTGTTTTATCAGTAAGCTCTATCGCAGATGGTTCTGTTTTCAAGATATCTACTGTGGCTTCCATAGCTTCGATAAGATCCGAAAAATGGCAGATACTAAGTCCAATGTGTTTTGGTAATGGCACCAAATTTATACGAGCCTCTGTTACTGCTACCAAGGTCCCTTCTGAACCAACTACCATTTTACAGAGATCGAAAGTATCCTCTTCAAGAAATTCATCAAGATTATAACCACCAACACGTCTCATTATTGAGGGAAATCTAGCTTTAATTTCTCCTTGGTTTTTCTGAGCTATTTGACGGATTTCTTTATAAATATTCCCCTCTAGGTTATCTTCCTTAATTTTTTCTTTATATTCTCTCTGTTCGACAGCTCTAAAGCATGTTTGTGCGCCATCACTTAGGACTACATTTAAATCCAGGATATGATCGATTGTTTTGCCATAGATTATTGAATGTGATCCACAGGAATTATTGCCGATCATTCCTCCAATATTGGCTCGGTTACTTGGCGATACATCCGGGGCAAAAAAGAGCCCTAGTGGTTTTAAAGTGGCATTAAGTTCATCAAGTACCACACCGGGTTGAATTCTAGCCCAACGTTCTTGAGTATTAACCTCAACTACTTTGTTCATGTAGCGGGAAAAGTCAATTTGAATACCTTCCCCCACAGTTTGGCCCCCCAAGCTAGTGCCTCCACCACGAGATGTTACTGGTATGCTTCGTTCATATGCAAATTGAAGTAGCTTAGAAACATGTGTTGCATTTCTAGGGTACGCAACTCCAAGTGGTTTGATCTCGTAAATACTAGCGTCAGTGCTATATAGGACCTTGGCTGTTTCATCGAATCGAAATTCGCAGCCAATCTCTTTTATCATCTGGTCCTGCCACCCGGGTATCATTTATATTTCCTTTCAGCAATCTGAAAAATCTTTAAAAGTCTTTAACCAATAATTAGGCTATTAGTTATACCGTCAGTGAGACAGTTTCTCTGGTGGTAATTTGTTTAATTTCAGTATAGGATGCGGAGGCTATCAATTCATTTGTCTCTGGTGATAGTCTAGCTTTAAGGCTATCTGTTATCCACTGATCTCCGCCTTTGTATTGAGGTGCATAACGTAGTACAAGGATAATACGGTCTCGGTTTGTGGGCTGCCAACGTAGCGCTCCGTGAGTAAGTAATTCTGAAATGATTATAGCATCCCCGGCATTCGGGGTAATATTGATAGCTCCATGAGGAATATCCCCACTTAAATCTCCTCCATTGAAGAGAGATTTGGGGCGGTCGAAATTTGCTTTGTGTGAACCAGGAACCACAACTAGTCCACCATCGCCAGGATTTACCTGAGTGAGATATATAAAAACCACAAAATCATCACAGTAAATCTGTCCCTCACGGCATTCATAACGGGTGCTCTGCCAGCCATAAGATTCTCGAGCACAATGCAGGGATCCCCCTTCAACAATTCCACCAGGTTGATTGACAAGCATAGAACCTCTAATCAACCGGGGCTTTCCTGTTGTAAATTCCTTAATTATGGGCCAGAAACTGGGTTGAAAGAGAAGTTTTTCTAATGACTTATGGAAGGCAAACCCATTCTCATAAAGTCGCCCGTCCGTACTACCAAAATCTGATGACAGGTCATCTTGGGAACTATTTATATAATTATTGGCAGCTTGTTGAGCTAGAGCAAGATCCTTTTCAGAAATAGCCTTTCTAAGATGGAGGTATCCTGTAACGTCAAAAAGGTATCTTTGTTCAGTAGTCATCATGATAAATCCTAACCCTGTTTAATATAGCTAACCAACAAGTAACAAACGCAAATCCATTACATTTGTATGCGTTGGACCCGTTAGAACTAGATCACCAAGAGGCTGAAAGAAATTATACGCATCGTTATTGTTTAAAAAGGTGTCAAAGTCAAGATCAATATCAGCGGCCCGTGCTTTGGTTTGACCATCAGCAATAGCTCCAGCTGCGTCGGTTGGTCCATCGGTGCCATCAGTACCAGCACTAAAAACCACGGTATCCTCTAGATCTGCTATGCCAGAAACTGTAGCTAGCACAAATTCTTGATTTCTTCCTCCCTTACCTTCACCCTTTACCTTCACCGTAGTTTCCCCTCCTGATATAATGCAGGCCGGCGCCCGAATTGGATCTCCGTGAAGCCTTATTTCCCGTGCTATTGCGGAATATACCTGAGCAACTTCCCTTGTTTCACCATCAATAGAACTTGAAAGCACCAGTGTATGATAACCCATTTTAATAGCTTCAACTCTGGCGGCATCCAGAGCCTGTCGATTATTAGCTATTATTACATTCTGCGTACGGTTGAAAATTGGGTCTTCTGAGGTAGGTGTTTCGTCTTCTAAACCTTTCAACCCTCTGGCTAAGTGATTGATCACAGAAGCAGGCAAGGTTTCGTGTAATTTGTATTTATCTAGAATGGCTCGACAATCAAAGTACGTCGTTTCATCAGATACCGTTGGTCCCGATGAAATAACTTCAAGCGGATCCCCAATAACGTCTGATAAAATTAGACTTACCAAATGACCTGGTGATGCCAATTGTGCTAAACGTCCGCCTTTCACCAGTGAAATATGTTTGCGTATTGTATTAATCTCATTTATTGTTGCTCCACAACTTATTAATCTCTCTGTAACTACTTGCTTTTCGGCTAATGTTACACCATCTACTGGTAAAGGCATAAGGGCTGACCCGCCCCCCGAAAAAAGACATAGAACCAAGTCGTCTTCTTTAAGATGATTTAGAATTTTAATTATGTTTTTTGTTCCTTGGAGTCCAGTGTTGTCAGGAATTGGATGTTGTGCTTCGATCAATTCTAAATGTTGAAGTGGCATGGTATGGCCAACTTTGACAATGACTAATCCACCTTTTAAATGATCACCTATTATTGCTTCGATCGCGCTAGCCATAATAGCACTTGCTTTGCCAGCACCAACGACGAAACACCTTTTAAACCGATTTAAATCGTAGGTAATACCATCGATTATTAGTAGATTCCGGTCACGTTGAACATACCTTTGAATAGCTACTTGAGGGTCAACAGCTCGCAGGGCAGCATTATAAATACTACGGATGTTTTTACGGAGGTCAGTTGTAGACATATCATCAGGGTTCACTAGATATTTTGGGGTCAAACCATGTAAAACGGGCGTCCTTAGAGCAAGGGAGTGCACCTATTCCACATCTTAACCAACTCCCTCTATTATGAGCGGTCCAATTTCTTTGGCGGTATCGATTTTTGTGGAGGAGGTTCCTTTTCATCAATATCTATCGCTCGTTGAATTTCAGTATTTGCATTGTTAACTACCCGTTTAAACTCACGTAACCCCTTGCCGAGGCTTCTTGCCAGACCTGGTATTCGATCTGCTCCGAAGAGGAGAAGAACAATAAGAAAAATTACTATTAATTCCTGCATACCGATATCGCCAATCATGGCTCAAACTCCTAATATCAAACCTTATGATATTTCCAGGTTCCTTAATACATTTTGAATCTTAATTTGTTAATACGGTTACAACTAAAAATGTACAAAAATAATGATAACGGTGCAAGTGAAATTGTACGGATAAAGGTCCGTCAAGTATCAAGATCATCCTTGACGGATTGCTTGTTGGTGTACAGGTTACCCTATGCTCTATATCTGGAAGTAAGATCAAGTGATTAAGTAAGGAGCTATTATGACCAGGCCAATAGTCAATGATGGTCGTTTATTTTGGACAGGACAGCACTGGATAAATTTCATTCGTCCTAGGGGAGCTCAGGAAGCCACCGGGATGGTCAGCCTTTGGCATACAGATTATAGCTTAAATGGAGAAGGAACAGTAGCTTATGTAGTAATAAACACTGCACCATCTTATAATAGAATTTTAACTGACAACCTAGAATTAGCCTCCTTTATTCAAAAATGGATGGATGGTCGAGGTGGTATTTATGAAATGAACCTTGATGTGAACTCAGCTTCATTCACTCGAGATGGAGACATCCGAAATTCACCCTCATGGATTATTGATACCGGAACGGACCAAATTATCGCTAAGTGGGATGAAATACAATTACCAATTTTACTCGAAGCGCCAGCTCCGAGACTAAAGAAGGAATTGGATGTTCAGTCCTGTCTTTTCTTTGCTGATTCGGCTCAAATAATGTTAAATGAACATTCCATATTAGGAGAACCATATCCAGTTGATAATTGGCAGTCTAGTCTTGGTGGAGAGCGCAGCTCCTGTGTTTTTGCATTGTCCGAGACTTTCATCCAAGTGGACGGCCAGGGCGCGTGAGAAACCAGCCCAAGCCAATTAAAATCATAAGTGTAAGCAGTATAAACGGGTTCCATAGTAAACCATCGAATATTATCTGGGATAACTCGTATTCTATGAGTGTACTTCCTCGATCTACCATCCAATGCCAACCTATATGACCTATCAGAATTGATAATAGGATAGTACCAACCCGCTCGCCGGTACAGTATTTTAATAGTATCCGCAATATAGGTAAACAAAGAATTATCACTACTAGTTGTCCTATTTCGACCCCAATATTAAATGCGAAGAGCGATAGCAAGGCGTGTTCACCACCGAACGGGAATAGTTCCTTGAGACCGTAAGCGAAGCCAAATCCGTGTATCAGACCGCAAATAAATACTGTTAGCCACCGGCGATGGATATCAGGTTTGAGTATATTCTCAAGAGCCATGTAAAGGATCGATAGAGCAATCATTGTCTCGACTAATGGGATAAACCAGAGAAAATTAGGAGCCAATCCCAATGTAGTAGTAGCTAGAGTGAGTGAATGAGCGATGGTAAATGCTGTAATAAGAATGAAAAGTGCTCGTGCTCTTTGGAATGGGATTATTAGACATATCAGGAAAAGAATATGATCTTTTCCATCAAAAATATGAGTAAAACCTAGTCGGGTAAATTGTAATACTGCATGGTACCAATGAGGATCTAGAATCACTGTACCAGGATTCCCGGTATGCTGATAATAAAGTTCTTTGCCGTTTATGGGTAAGAAACGAAGTATTGTCGTTACTTGTAACCCAAGTTGTTCTACACCTGGCCTAATTGAAAAGTCTGAACTATCTGAAGTTATCTGATATTCGTATAACACATCCAGCATTGCTTGTTGCCAGTAAATTTCAGTCTTGGATGGTAGTTTTCTTTCTAAAGTGTTGGATAAAGCGGTATCATAATTCTTGAAGGATAGATCTGTTGGAATAGCAACCGATGCAGTTATTAATTGAGGAGACTCAAGGATAATACCGTTTTCATAGATTATTATTTCTCGCCCAAGCCAAAGATCGGCTGCTTCCTTCAGGGATTCTTCTGCGTTAGCAAGATCTAGATAACCAGGTCCGGTAAGAGGAAAATTAACGTCACGCATAGCTTCAAGTGGCACGCGTACTAGAAGTCTAAGGTGTTGACCTTCTGGTTTGATAAATGCAAGGATATTAGTTTCTCTTGGGATTTCATGGCTGTAAATGTTTATTGCCGTAATAGTAACTACAAGACCCAAAAGAATCTTTGATAAACCCAGTTTAAGAGGAACAAAAGCCATCGTCACCTATTTAGTTTGATGACAGAAAATTTTTGATTGAAGTTTTATCTCGATACAGTGGGCCATACCACCCCCTGATCTTTGGTTTTCAGCGGTTTTTGGCCTTTATAGACAAATTTTTGTAGGCGTTTCCCTTCGTAGGTTTCAGTTGTATAGATATTACCTTTTGAATCAGTTGCTATGCTATGCACACCGAAAAACTGTCCCGGCTGTCTACCGCCATCTCCAAAGGTTGTTAAAACTTCCATTGTTTCACGGAGTAGTACGTGAACTTTCATATTTTTACCGTCGGCAACATAAAGGTATTTCTGCTGGGAGTCTTTAGAAAAAGCAACATCCCAGGTTGATCCATCTCCAAGTGTATTCTTCGCTATAATTTTTTCCATTACAAATTTTCCATCTCTCGTAAAAACTTGAATACGATTATTCGGTCGATCACAGACGTAAACAAGACCATCATTGGATGGGTCTGCTGCGTGAACCGGATTGCCAAACTGTTTTGCGGGTGGTGCTTCCGGATCGTAGAGGCCAAGGTTTGTATCATCAGGTTCATTACCATAAGCTCCCCAATACCTTTTAAAAGCTCCTGTTGTTATATCTAATACAACAACCCTTTTATTTAGGTACCCGTCAGCGACATAAGCTTCATTGTTGGCTACATCAAATGAGATTTTGGCTACTCTTCCAAAATTTTTGGTATCCGCACTATTTCCGTTCCACTTTGGAGATGTTTTATTAAATGGTTCAGTTCTCCGGCTTCCTGGTTTGCCAAACTGCTTTAAGAACTTCCCATTCTGAGCAAATACTAGAATATGAGCATCGTCGCTACCGTTTCCTCCAATCCACAAATTGTCCATGGGATCTGCAGTAATGCCGTGGCTTGATCCAGGCCAATCATAACCGTTGCCTGGGCCACCCCAGTGATTTAAGAGGTCGCCCTCAGGGTTGAATTGTAGTACTGGAGGAGCTGGGATACAACAATCTCCGGTGGGAGGATCTTGCGCTGCTCCATGTTCTGTTCGGGGATTTCCATTTCCGCGATGTATTATCCAGATATTGTCTTTTGAATCAACAGTTACTCCTATAGCAGAGCCAAGAACCCAGTGGTTGGGTAAAGGCTTTGGCCACATTGGATCTACCTCAAATGCTGGGGTTAACACCGTATGGTTTGCATCATCTGTCAAATCGGGTGTGCATCCCGATAGAACCAGAAAAAAATATACTGCTAAAGTCCAGCTGTTTATACATCCACTCTGTAACATTTTCATGATTCTCTCCAGGTTTTATTAAGTTTTCTTGTAATCATGTGTTGCAGGTTTCTACTGGTTATACTAGAATAATTCTGATTCTAAGCTTTATTTTGAGTAGTGCCTTAATATATTTGATGGAAAATATTAAAATTACGTACAGCAGGCTAAAGCGAATACTTGTGTTCGGAAGAATAAAAACAAGCATGTACCGGAAGCTAGTTCTGGTATAGCTAGAGGTCAAGGAATTATTCTAGGGCTGAGGCTGAACATTTTTTATACATCGACAAATCTTTAAGTTGATTTTATAATTCTACAAAAACAAATATAATTTGTTACTAACTCAGCGCATAAATTGAAGGAATTGAGGTGAATTAGTATGAGTGCAGGTCTTCCCTGGGAAGTTTTGGTAAATCGCAAGATATTTGAGATGGAATATGCAGTTAGAGGTCCGATACCCCGTAGAGCTACTGAGTTGAGAGAAATGGGTCAGGCGATTATCCCTTGTCATCTCGGCAATCCTCAAGCTTTGGGGCAACCGCCTATCTCCTTTTACCGAGAAGTCTTAAGCCTTGTTGAACATCCTATGCTAATCGAAAGGGAAAGAAAACTAAAAGCACTTTATGGTGATGGTTTGTTAAATCAGCTAGAATCTAGTAATTTTTACTCTGATTACGTACTTGACGTAAGTAAGCAATTCCTGTTACAGATGGAAACCGGAATGGGAGCTTATTCAGAGAGTAATGGAGCAAAGTTCATCAGGGAGGCAGTAGCTAGTTTTATCGACCGTCGGGATGGATCAGATGACCTCGAAGGTCAGAGATCTCAAGTAGACCAGATTTTCATTACTAATGGCGCAAGTGAAGCCGTACGGTATGTTATTGATTTGCTAATTGATGACGTAGACGATGGGATAATGATACCTATACCACAGTACCCATTATACTCTGCAGCTATCAAACGGGTTGGAGGTAGTCAAGTAGACTATTTTCTTGACGAGGAGGCAGGGTGGACTATTGATGTGCAGCAACTACATTCTGCTATTAATGAAGCTCAAGGTCGTGGAGTGAATGTGAAGGCAATCGTAGTGATCAATCCAGGAAATCCAACCGGGGCAGTTCTAGATAAAAAAACGATTAGAGAAGTTATTACTTTTGCTAAGAACCACGGTCTTGCCATTATAGCTGATGAAGTTTACCAGGAAAATGTTTATGAAACGGAATTTGTTTCGTTCGCTCGAGTTCTCGGAAGGGACGAGGTCCCTCTATTCAGTGTCCATAGCACTTCAAAGGGGTTCTATGGGGAGTGTGGTCATCGAGGTGGCTATTTAGAAATTAGGAACCCTCCAAATGTGAAGGGGACGAATATTTCATTTTCTGACCTTGTACTCAAACAGGCTTCAGTTAATATTTGTTCAAATACTGTAGGTCAGCTTATGGTTTATTTATTGGTATCGCCTCCCCTTGAAGGCTCAGAAACTTATCGATGTTTCATCGAGGAGAGGAAATTTATTCTAGAAGAACTCTACCAAAAAGCATCGATGATTCGGGATGGATTTGAATATATGGATGGTATGTCTTGTTTCGGTAGTACCGGGGCAATGTATTTGTTCCCAAGAATGGATAAATTACCCGCTGGGACTACTGATTTTGAATATTGCATGCGGCTGTTAGAACATACCGGTTTGGTGACAGTCAATGGGGAAGGATTTGGTCAGAAAAAAGATTCCAATCACCTAAGAATAGCGTTTCTACCTCCAAGGGATGTTATTGAAAAAGTTTTGCCTGAATGGATCAACTTTCATAATGCATATGTAAATTAATCTGATTGACCGTGCGAATTAGGAAAATTTTAAATTTATTATCCCAAGGATATATGGCCTAAATGGGTGGGTATTATATGCTGACAGACGAGGAAAAATGGTTGTTTGACTTACACGGCTTTTTAGTCCTTCGTCAAGTAATAACGAGGGATGATCTTGCTACTATGATAAATCAATGTGATAAGTGGCATGCTATGACCGAGGATCAATTGCCACCTCCTATGTGTTCTTACGAGGATCCAGAGCAAAAACCTAATGTAGCTCGGGCTATCCTTCATGCCGAGTATGGCCATCCAGTATTTGATCAATTAATCCTAAATTTGTCGATTATGCGTGTAGTATTAGCTTTAACTCGAGAGCGTCCACAGCATCTATTGTCAGCTTTAACAGTAAATCATTCCAATACTGAGGAGATAGAGTTACACAATGGTGTTTCGGGACCATGGAGAAATCCTGCTAACGATTACCAGTCTGCTGAAGGTGGTATTTTTGCAACTTTTATAAATGTTGCTATTTCACTTGTTGATATCCCAGATGGAAGCGGCTTCGTGTGTATACCAGGAAGCCACAAAACCTACTTTCAGCGGCCCGATGACGTGACTATACATACAAGCTCCTCAACAGTAATTAATGTCCCTATAAAAGCAGGAGACGCAGTAGTTTTTACGGAGGCTCTTTGTCATGGGGCTCTTCCGTGGCCCTATCACGATCGACCAAGACGTACCATGTTTCAGCGTTACAGCACTTCTTATGCATCTTGGACTCCTGGTGCAGGCCCAGAAGAACAATATAAAAGCCAACTATCTGGAGGTGTTTATGAAATGAAACAGGTGGGAGGATTTCAGGGCCCTAAAAAGATAGTCGAACAATTAATTTTAGAACTCAATACCTAGAATTGGAATAGAAAAATTGATTACCCTAACTAGGAAAAAAAATGAGAATTACAGATTTGAAATGTGCAGTTATCGGTAGTAATCCCATAATACGAATTACAACTGACCAAGGGATTTATGGATTAGGAGAGGTAGAAAATTCTAAGGATTATCTTAAACCGCATGTGTTATTTTACAGAGAACTGATCATTGGGGAAGATCCAACAGACGTTAGCCGAGTAATGTCTAGAATACGGAGAATGGGTGGATTTAAACCGTGGGGAAGTGCAGTTAGTGCTATCGAAATGGCTCTCTGGGATATTGCAGGAAAGGCGGCGGGTTTACCAGTTTACAAGTTGTTGGGTGGAAAGATGAGAGACCGAGTCCGGGTTTATAATGGGGCTATTAGATATCCTATGGAGGGAACGTCGGTATAAGATTATGCTAAAGATATAGCTCGAATGAAAGCTTCTCCTGAAGGTTTTACCATTATCAAACAAGGAATTAGTTTTCATAGTAAAATGCCAGGTCAGATTGATAACTTTTTTTATGGGGAACAGCAAAATAAAGGTAATCATCCTAATCGTGGGCTTCTCACTGAAAAAGGCTTAAAACATATAGTTGCTTGTATCGAGGCTATGAAAGATGTATTAGGGGACAAAGTTGGATTGGCACTTGACTGTGGCCCTGGCATGGTTGTCCCAGATGCCTTACGTCTTGCTAAGGCGGTGGAACATTTACATATATTATGGTTAGAGGATATGATAACAGGTGATTATACTCCGTTCGTAATGCCTGACCTGTATAGAGAGGTTACTTCACAAACATCTACGCCTATCCATACGGGTGAACAGATTTATTTGAGAGAAAATTTTGTTAATCTAATCGAGAAAAGAGCAGTGGATGTCGTAGGTCCAGATCCAGCAGATGTTGGAGGAATAGCAGAGCTTAAATGGATAGCTGAATATGCTGATCTACATGGTATTTTGATGGCTCCCCACGGTGTCTTAGATGGCTTAATTGGATTGGCTGCTCTTGTTCATGCTTCTGCGACAATGCCTTCCAATTTTATTGCTTTTGAATACCCTATTGGAAACCCTTCTTGGTGGTATGACATAATTAAGGGTCTACCGGATCCCATAGTAAAAGATGGGTTCATTGATGTTTGGGATAGTCCTGGTTTGGGTGTCGATCTTATTCCCGAGAAAACCTTACCGTATCTACAGCCCGAGGACAAAGATTTTTTTGATTAGTAGTCCCAACGAATTTTGAGGGAGCTAGGTCATGTTTGTAAGTCATTTAAAAGTGAGGAATTGGCGTAATTTTCCGATTATTGATGTTGATTTTCAGAAAAGGCTATTTATAATTGGTCCTAATGCCTCAGGTAAGTCTAATTTGATGGATATATTCAGGTTTCTCCGAGACATAGCAAAACCGGAGGGTGGAGGGTTACAAAAGGCGGTAGCAGATCGTGGAGGGATGGCTAAGATCCGAAATTTAGCAGCACGTAGAGATCCGGATATCAGCATCGAAATTCGATTTTCTGATTCGCCTGAGGGAAATGGAACTTTCCGTTATGAACTCGGTCTTAAGCAGCAAGCTCGGGGTAGGAAAAATACATTGGTCTCATACGAAAGAGTAAGTAGAAACGCAGAAATTATCCTCAACAGACCTAACCAGGATGACTACGAAGATATTATACGATTAACGCAGACTTACTTGGAACAAATCGCAGTGAACCAGAAGTTTCGGGATATAGTTAAATTTTTTCAAACGATCACTTATAACCATTTTGTCCCATCTTTATTTCGTCATACAAATATGATTCGAGGGATACGGGGGGGGGACGACCCTTATGGACAGGATTTTTTGGAAAATATGGCTCGTGAAAACGAAAGAACCCGTCGAGCACGGCTTTCTAGGATTGAACAGGTTTTGAAGTTGGCAGTGCCCCGCATTGAGCATCTTGAGTTTATCCGAGATCAAGTGACCGGCCAACCTCATCTTCAGGTATTATATCCACATTGGCGTCCCAGGGCTGGTATACAACAGGAGGATCAATTATCCGATGGCACATTGCGGTTGATTGGAATATTATGGTCATTATTGGATGGAGATTCTTTGTTGATGTTGGAGGAACCTGAACTTAACCTTCATTCTGGAATTGTTAAACAACTGGCTGCTATTATTTTGAGGGTTCAACAAAACACCGGGAGACAAGTACTTATTAGCACGCACAACCCAGAACTCTTAGCTGATTCAAATGTTAATGGGCAAGAAGTGCTTTTGCTGAAACCCATTTTAGAAGGATCAGAAGCGTTTATTGTCACAGAAGTTTCGGATGCGTTTCTTACGCTTGAACGGGATGCAGTTGAAGAACAACTTATGATAAACAAAACTCGCACGGAAAACTTAGATCAATTAAACCTTTTTGAATGAAGGATAGTGTCATAGTATCTAAAATCAAAAAAATCAGGGAACCCAAAGATAATTTCCGGGAGCATATTTTGTTAAATAGCTATCCTGGTCGAGGGTTCGTTATCGGAAAATCTTCTTTGGATGATTCATGGTTCATACTTTATTGGATCATGGGGCGGAGTGATCACAGTCGCAACCGGCGTTTTTTAGTCGAGGGACCGATATTGCGTACGGAACCTGTTGACCTATCTGTCGTGACAGATCCAGAGCTGATAATTTATTCAGCAATGCTAGAACTACCCGGGAAGTACATTGTTTCTAATGGTAATCAAACACAGACTATTGTAGATACACTGAAAAATGGTGGAAGTTTTGATGCTGCAGTTGCCTCTCGAGAAAGAGAGCCTGATGCCCCAAACTATACTCCCCGTATAAGTGGCATTTTAGAACTTTCAGAAAAACCACGTATCATCTTTAACATACGGAAAGTGAATCTAAGCAATTCAGCTCATACGGATGGGGTGACTTATTGGCCAACAGTCCCATCTCCAGGTCTAGGTTTTTGTTTAACGACTTATATGAGGGATGGGAGTCCATTACCCAGTTTTATGGGTGATCCCCTTATTGTGCCAATGGAGGGAACGCCTGAAGACGTGCTCCAGACTTACTGGGATGCTCTTGATAGTGAAAATCGGATTTCTATTGCTTTAAAGCATATTACTTGTGTTGGTAGTAGTAATTTGATGGTAATTAACAGGTATTGATCTTCTCTAATTTAGGAGTAGTCTCATGAGGTTGCTAAAAAGGAAAATAACTTTATGGATGGGAGTATTACTACTATTCGTTGGATGTGTTGATTCATACCCTGATCGTAATCTTTGGAGCACGGCTATGTCAAAGAAGAATATCGGCTTAGCCTACCTATACCGTAACGATTTTATCAGTGCTGCAAATATTTTTGAAGAGGTTACAAAAATAGTACCACAGGAACCTCTTGGATACGCAAATTTAGCTCTAACATTCCTTAAGCAAAGAGATCTAGATGGAGCAAATGAGTCAATAAATAGGGCATTAAAGCTAGCTCCTCGAGATGGAGAAATTCTTTCGATCTATTCGGATGTTGTTGCAGCTCAGGGAGAATCGGAAGAAGCACTATCTATTCTTACTGAGGCAGTAGCTTTGAATCCCTCAAATGTAGTACTTCGATACAAGTACCTTACAGAAATAAAACGAATTAAAGGGCAAGAACTTCAACTCAAGTTTATTAGCAAACATTTGCGTAGAATGCTAGATTATGAAAAAGATAATTTGGCTGTTCTAGTAGAGCTAAATAAAACATTAATAAGAATAGGCCAGATTCCAGAAGCACTAGAGGGGTATGGTCATATGGAAATACTACTCGCACCAGTAGAAGAAGAAATAAGAACTTGGTTAAATCAAACAGTGGAGGCATTAAAGAATGGAGACCTGTTTGAAGCAGAATCGACCGCGAGTATTTTAGGTAACCTCCTCATTGTAGATCCAGCTTACCGTAAATCCAGAGATAGGTTGGGAGATCCTTCTCAACAATCCTATCCACTTTCAAAATTTCGAACAGGGCCGTCTAATCTGACTAATGTTGCCAAAATCCCTTCTGTTAAAATGAAATTTGTTGATGTAACACACGAACTTTTTGATATGTCACTTTTAAAACAGGGTCCCTGGCGGGATGTGGCGTTGACAGATGTTGACGGAGATAGTTTTAATGAAATAGTCTTAGCAGACTCGAATAGAATTTTGGTTGTGCAAAAGCGGGTGGATACGTGGCATAAAATAGCTAATCCATTTGATGAAACTCCAAATGGGTCTATTTCTAAAATAGCGACAGTTGATTTTGATAACGATGGATATTTTGATATTCATATAACAGGAACCGAAGGATCTCAGTTGTATATGAATACAGGATCTGGAGGTTATACCCTATCACAAACATTATCACATTCGTTTGGTCCACTACTTTTTATGTCACATGCTGATTATGATCATGACGGTGATCTTGATCTTATGGCCTCGGAAAAGGGGCAACTAAAATTTTATAGAAATGTAGAGGCCGGGGTTTTTGAGGATGCTACGGAATATTCCGGTTTTAGAGAAACTAGAAGAGAAACAAATATGAACCAGGATACGGAACAGAAACCCTATAGTTTTCCCGAACAATCTTTGGTTTGGGGTGATTTTGATTTGGATGGTGCTATTGATATCATCTCCTTAGACGATAATGGTTCCCCTCAGTTTTACAGGAATATGAGGCAGGGAAGATGGATAGACTGGACTAAACGGTTTGGAGAAAATCTAAAAGGTAATGTTAATACTCTTGTCACTGCAGATTTCAATAACGATGGGAAGCTAGATGTGTATTTAATGGGGGAAAATAATTGCCAGCTTTTTTGGAATAATAATGGACAGCAATTTAAGAGAAATACGGTAAATAATAAACTACCAAACATCTGCAGTGGCTTTAAACCAAGTTTAGCCCGGACAATAGACTTTGATAACGACGGTTTTATAGATATTGTTCTAGCTGGGAGGGGGATAGAAAATACACCTGGACTTCGACTATACCGAAATCTGGGTGATGGTAGCCTTGAAGACCAAACTATTTTGCTCCCTAAATTACCAACTATTATAGAAGATTTGGAGACGGCAGATCTGGATCATGACGGCGATATTGACCTAGTTATGCTTTCCGAGGGACGTCTTATTTTTCTAACGAATGAAGGTGGTAATAACAATAGGTGGTTGGGTATAAAACTTGCTGCAGCACTTGAAGGTAGCGGTAAGAATAACTTTTTCGGCATAGGGTCTACAATAGAGATCCTATCTGGAACCCATTATCAATCTCTACAAGTAACTTCTTCAATTACGCACGTTGGGCTTGGAAATCGGGAAAGGGCTGATGTAATTAGAGTGCTATGGAGCAACGGGGTCCCTCAGAACCGAATTAATCCAAATCCTCAAGAAGTAATAGTCGAGGCTCAGAGATTAAAAGGATCATGCCCATCGTTGTATACATGGAATGGAAACAATTACGAATTTGTCACACATCTTATGACACGAAGTGCTATAGGAGCGATGACGGAGACAGGGGCCCCCGCTTACCCAAATGCTGCAAAAGATTTCGTAAAGATCAGGGGAGATCAACTCCGTGAAAAGAATGGTAAATATTTTCTTCGAGTTGTGGAAGAACTATGGGATGCAGTGTTTATGGATAAAATGGAATTAATAGTCATTGATCATCCGATAACGACAGAAGTATATGTAGATGAAAAATATCTTCCTCCTCCCTATCCCGATCTTGAAATACATACCGTTACAGATTTACGTTTACCTATTGCTGCTTGGGATCATTATGGTAATGATATTCTTCCACAACTTACCCGTCGGGATAGTTTATACTTCGGGAACTTCACACCCGGTGAATTCCAAGGTGTTCCAGAGTTACATTCGATTACCCTAGATTTAGGCAACCTCAAAACTGCAAAAAGCATACATCTTTACCTAGGTGGATGGATTATGCCTGTTGAACCTAGTTCCAACTTAGCTCTATCTCAGCGCAAAAACGTTTCAATAGTTCCTCCTTTTTTAGAAGTACCTGATAAGGCAGGAAATTGGCAGACAGCAATCCCCTATACGGGATTTCCCTCAGGCGAACACAAAACGATTTTTATAGATCTTACAGATCGTTTTATTACAGACGACTACCGAATAAGACTTACAACAAATCTAGAGTTATATTGGAGTGAGGCTTTCTTTACCGTCGACGAGCCGCCAAGTCCTAAATATAAGATCTATAGTTTACAGCCAATGGATGCTCATCTTAACTACCGTGGCTATTCTCGTGAATACCAGTTAGCTCCATATGGACCATTTGTAAGAGATTATGAAACATTGAGCACTGATCCTCAGTGGCTTCCTTTTGATGGATATCGGACCAAGTTTGGTGAGGTTACGGAGTTGCTACAATCATCTGATAATCATTATGTCATATATAGTTCGGGGGAAGAGATTGCTGTAACCTTTGATGGGACTACTTTGCCCAAACTACAACCGGGCTGGGCTAGAGATTTCGTGCTGCATACAGATGGTTGGCTTAAAGAAGGAGATTTAAACACAGCTACCGCTGCTACTATTGAACCACTCCCCTACCATGGAATGGAAAGATATCCCAACTATAAGAGCTCTCATTTCCCTAATACACCCGATAATCAAAGGTACAGAGAAACATTTAACAACAGATGGGTTTCGCAGCAAAGGTTTCGAGAATCGATCCCCCTTTATGGTCTTAAGCGTTGATTGACCAACATATTGTTTTAGTTGTTAGGAATGAGAGCCACTTTAATTAAATCATCTGGGTCATCCACTAATTTCTCAAATATAATAGGTCCATCCTCTAGATTCTTAGCAATGACCATAGAAGAAACATCAATTTTTTCAGTCGAAATTAAATCCAGTGAATGGGCAAAATCTAGACTCGTATAAGCATAAGATCCCCGAATCATTAGCTCTTTGTTCACTACTTCGACTCCGTCTATTGCCATTGGTTGTTCAGCTCCTAAGCCGAGGAGAACAGCTTCACCACCATACCGAAGCATCTTTATGGACTGCTCTTGAGTTGCCGCATGACCTACTGCTTCTACAACTAAATCTACTCCTTTCCCATCCGTCATATCTAGTACAGCATCTACTGGGTTTATCTCAGTCACGTTAATGGGGTGGGTTGCACCTAGTTTATTAGCTAAGGTAAGGCGAGAGGGAACCATATCTGTAATAGCTATACGTGAAGCACCAATGTGCCGGGCAACTTGAAGCGCTAAAAGTCCTTGGGTGCCAGCACCTATTACGGCCACACTTTGAATAAACCCATTAAGGCTTCTTTCAAAAATATGGAGGGCGTTTGATAATGATTCCACCATACTTCCCTCGAGGTTTCCTAGATTATCAGGGATTTTGAAGCAAGCTTCAGCTGGGACAGAAACATAGTTGGCGAAGGCTCCTGGATGTTCAATACCTATAACAGTTCTAAATGGACAGATACTAGTGCGTCCGGCAAGACATAGATCACATCGGTTACATGATAAGATTGGATTTATCGTAACTCGGTCACCGATTCCAAGTTGATTTACTCCCCCACCTATCTCTATAATATTTCCAGTAAACTCGTGCCCCATGATCATTGGTGGGACACGTTTAGCACTATTTCCTAGAAAACCGTGCAGATCAGAGCCACAAATACTTGCTGCCCCAACTTTTACTATGACTTGACCGTCAGTTACCTCAGGCTCAGCTACATCTTGTATCTCAATCTTACGGGGTCCTAGATACATAAGCGCTTGCATGTGTTCCTCCTTAAAAAGCACGTTCGGGGTTAGTGATTTCTAAACATAATTATCGAATCTAGAGTCGTCACATCAGAGAAAAGCATCATTAGGCGATCTAAGCCGAGTGCGATGCCTCCCGACGGTGGCATTCCGCTCTCCAGTGCTAATAAAAAAGCTTCATCGACCCCTCCTGTGTAGCCTTCTGTATCCTTTTTGATCAGAAGGTCAGTCTCAAATCTTTTTCGCTGTTCTACTGGATCATTTAACTCAGTAAACGCATTAGCAAGTTCCAAGCCCCCAATATATAGTTCGAATCGTTCAACATATCGTGGATCTTCAGGAGTTGCCCTAGCGAGGGATGGTAGTTGGACTGGATAATCTATAACAAAAGCTGGAGTTTCTGAGGGAAGATTTGGTTCTATTGCAGTAATGAAGATACGATGGAATAAATCTCCCCAGCTATCTCCTTCTTGAAACTCATATCCTTTTTGCCGGGCTTTGGAAGCAAATTTAATATCAGTTTGGCAATAATCTAGATCTATGCCAGTATACTTGAGGAAGAGCTCTTTGACTCGAAACCGTGGCCAGGGAGGTTGCAGATCGATCGTCGTTCCTTGGTAGATCAATCTTTTTTCTTGTTTAAGAGCCTCTGCCAGAAAAGAAATATAAGCCTCGGTTGTTGCCATAACTGCTTCGTAATCAGCATATGCTTCGTACCATTCGAGACCAGTAAATTCAGGGTGGTGGGTCGCAAATCTTTCACTATTACGGTAGAATCGGCAGATTTGATATATCCGTTCACAGCCTGCCGCAAGTAGGCGTTTCATATAATGTTCTGGAGAAGTCTGAAGGTATAGAGGTTTGCTAGCATCGTTATTGTTAATGAAATCAGTCCGAAAGGAACGTATTTCCGGTGTCAGATCTGGGACTATCGAAAGTGTAGGGGTATCAACACTGATAAATTCATGAGATTCGAAAAATACCCGAGTCTGGTTGAGAAGGCGGGCTCTTAATTTAATTGCACCTATTATATTAGACTCTGGTTCATCTCGTAAGTTAGGAGCAAGAAGTTTTATGGCTACTATATCATAGATATCCTGTTTCCAAATACCTCTACATTCTACTAAATCTCCCTCAACAAAAAGATGAACCACATTAGCAATTTCTGACTTCCCTAGTTCTAATTTTATCGTACCTGACCAGTCTTTTAGTTCACCTTTCTTAGTGCCTAGATTTAGTCCTATTAATCTACCAGCTATAGTAGAATAGTATTGGTTAACCTCAGGGTTCTGAGCCTGGAGTACAGTATGCGAGCGGTTAACCCGTGGGGGGTAAAGTTCAATGCCATTTCTGTATAAGTATTCGACCCGAGACATGACTGTTCCCCTTCCATTGTAATTTTTTTTCAAGGCTTGATTAAACATTAACATCCGAACCCAGGAAACGCAAGCCTCACTTTGCTCTTGATTTGTTTTCAATACGCCCTTACCATATAATAATTCTATTATTGCTACTGGTCCAGGTTTGGAAGGGCCCTTAAAGTGAATGTGAAAAATCCGAAAACGCTCATACTGCTGACCTAGTTTCCCCATGGCCATTATTAGCTATTATTTATTATTCTTTACCTTGCTAATTTTTTTGGGGGGGCCATCCTGGGGTGCCCCTCATTCTTTCAACAAGGTTGACAAAGCCCTAGTATCAGATCCTCGAATTGCAGGGATACAGTTACCTGAAGGTTTTAAGATTGAAATATATGCTGAAGGTGTACCTAATGCTAGAGCTATGACATTGGGCTCTAAGGGGACCCTTTTTGTGGGTTCTCGACGTGCTGGAGCAGTATACGCAATACGAGACAATAATTATGATTTGATAGCAGATCAAGTTTTGACTGTAGATTCTGGTTTATTTATGCCAAATGGGGTTGAGTTTCGTAATGGTGCACTGTACGTTGCAGAAGTTAATCGGATTCTCCGATATGACGCAATTGAGAGCCGATTAGATAATCCTCCAGAGCCGGTTGTGTTAAACGATGATTTTCCTTCTAACCGCCGTCATGGCTGGAAATTCATTCGCTTTGGTCCTGATAACAAACTATATGTTCCTGTAGGCGCTCCCTGTAATGTGTGCGAGTCTGATGACCTACGTTATGCCACAATAATGCGGATGAACGAAGATGGTTCAAATTTGGAGATCTTTGTAAGTGGAGTACGGAATACTGTTGGATTTGATTGGCACCCCCAATATGGAGATTTATGGTTTACGGACAATGGTCGAGATCTAATGGGAAACAATATGCCCGCAGATGAATTGAACAAAGTAACAATGATGGGACAACATTTTGGTTTTCCCTACCACCATGGGGCTGATATCCCTGATCCAGAGTTCGGTAAAATCCGGGCAAAGGGAACAACAACTTCTCCGGAAATAGAACTAGGCCCGCACGTAGCAGCTATCGGTATGAGGTTTTATACTGGGGATATGTTTCCTCCTAGGTACCAACAACAAATTTTTATCGCAGAACATGGATCTTGGAACCGAGACACTAAAATTGGTTATAGAATTACCCTGGTTCGTCTGGACAGGTATGGTAAGGCAATTAGCTATGTCCCTTTTGCTGAGGGGTGGCTGAAAAATGACCAAGTCAATGGTCGGCCTGTTGATCTGGAGGTTATGCCGGACGGGTCTCTCCTTGTCTCCGATGATTTTGCAAATATGATTTACCGGATTACTTATGAGAAATGATCTTTAAGCAGTAACAAAGTAGATCCTTCTTCAAAATCAGAATATTTTTAACGATATATCTCTAGTAATAGAGTTTATCTGGTAATATTTAGGCCTCAAATTGAATATTATGAGTGAGCTATGATTGATAAGATAAAAATTTTACCTCAAGAACTATCCAATAAAATAGCTGCCGGGGAAGTCATTGAACGCCCCGCTTCTGTCGTCAAGGAACTTGTTGAAAATGCTATTGATGCAGGAAGTGATCGTATCTCTGTTGAGGTTAAATTAGGTGGTAAACAGCTTATCAGTGTTGTAGATAATGGAAGAGGTATGACGCGGCAAAATGCGGTTCTAGCTTTTGAACGACACGCAACCAGCAAGATTGGGGTACAAGAAGATCTTTTTCGAATTGCTACATTTGGATTTAGAGGGGAAGCTCTCTCGAGTCTTGCTTCGGTAGCAAAAGTTGATCTAACAACAAAAAATGCAACCGAAGAAGTAGGCACTAGGCTTCGTATTGATGGTGAGGGTTCACTTAGAGTAACAGACAGTGGCCGTGCTGATGGTACCACCATTTTGGTATCTCAGTTGTTTTATAATGTGCCTGCTCGGCGAAAATTTCTTCGAACTACGGCAACAGAGACCAGGCACATAGTCAGCACTATCTCTACAATGGCTATGGCGTACCCTGAAATAACTTTCTCTTTATTAGTAGATGGCAGGGAAACTCTATCTCTTCCATCGGTTTCAAATGTTTATGCTCGTGCTCAGGTGGTTATGGGTAACACAGTTATGAATCAGATGATACCGGTTACATTTGAGGATGAACTGGTAAAAATATATGGATTCATTAGTCGGCCAGATTCTGCTAGAGTTTCACGAACACATCAGTACTTATTTATTAATACAAGACCTGTGTCAAGCCGTGCCCTAAATCACGCTGTGTTTGAGGGATATGGATCTATTCTTCCGAAGGAACGATATCCTGTTTCGATCATATTTTTAACTATCGACCTAGGAGAGGTTGATGTTAATGTCCATCCATCTAAGCGTGAGATAAAGTTTTCCGACGAATCTAAGGTTTATGAAAGGGTTTTACGAGCTATACGGCTAGCTCTTCAGAACTCAGATGTAGTGCCTATTTTTGAAACAGATACTCAAGATATAACAACTATGATACCTGCTGCCGGAGTTGATAAATCTCAATCAGTTAATTCTACTATTCCTCATGAGAACCTAAAACAGACAGATCTTTTTTCTTTAAGGCCTTTGAGTGCTGAACCAACTTTTTCTTCCCCTTGGTCTCATAAGCAGAATCAAACCGGGCAAGATCAAAAATTTAAAGAGCAGAAAGACCTTCAGACTTACGATTCTGATGCTGATCTAATTTCACTTTGGCAACTTCATAGTACTTATATCTGTGCTCAGATAAAAGATGGATTCGTGCTTATTGATCAACATGGAGCTCATGAACGTGTGTTATTTGAGCGGGCGTTAAAAACTTTGAACGAAGAGTCGGGTTCTTCACAACAGCTTTTATTTCCTGTAACAATGGATCTTATGGCGTCACAATTTGCACTGGTCCAGGAATATTTTGATCTATTTGAAAACTTGGGGTTTAGTTTAAAAATTTTTGGAGAAAGGACTATAGTTATAGATGCAGTTCCCTCTTTTTCTAATAAACAAGTTTTTGAAACACTCTTTCAACATATGATAGAGAATTTACAGGAGACTCCACTCGATAATCCCAAGATGAAAGAACGAATTGCGGCAACTTTTTCCAGTCATGGAGGAATAAGGAAAGGAGATGCCTTGTCTCAAAGAGAGATGAACATGCTAGTCAATGATCTTTTCGCAACAGAGATGCCTTATGTGACACCTGGTGGTCGCCCTGTGATTATCCGTATTCCTTTTGAAGAAATTGAACGTAGGTTTAATAAGAAGTAGTTGTTCTCTTATGTTGTCCTACCAAATATCCCCCCGTACTTGACACGGTATCTCCGATCTAATACTTTGAATTAGCTATCAGGTACTGTAGTTTCTGAAGCAATAGAACTGTGACGAGCGAGAATGGTAATTTCCTTATTCTACCATACCGGCAGTTGTTTTACAGGGTGTATTTTATGTTGTCAAAAATGAGCAGTTCTGCTGGAAAGATCCAAGAGCTCGAACTAAAAATTCCCAGCAACCCGGAATTGATTGGGGAAGTAGATCGTCAGATAGAGGATCTTACACAACGTGTAGGATATGACCAGGTAACTTGTGGTAAAATTATAGTCGCAGTAAATGAAGCTGTTAAAAATGCGATACTCCACGGAAATAAGTGCGACAAATCTAAAGAAGTTGTTATTACTTGTCAGTGTAGTTCAGAGTTATTCTGTATTCATATCTGTGATTTTGGTGGTGGATTTGACCCTGAATCAATACCGGATCCGCGGAGCCCAGATAATTTGCTTAAAGAGAGTGGTCGGGGAGTTTTAATGATCAGGTTTCTTATGGATCAAGTAGACTTCGATATTTCAGATCGTGGTACTAATGTGACACTAATCAAGTATGCCTTGTAAGGAGAGTTAATGAATTACGTTGAACTTCGAAGTGATACTATGACACAACCGACCTCTGCGATGCGACAGGCAATGTCTAAAGCTGAGGTTGGTGATGATTGTTTTGGAGAGGACCCCTCGGTTAATCGTTTAGAAGAAGCTATGGCAGCTATGCTCGGAAAAGAGGCGGGGCTTTTGGTGACGAGTGGAACTCAGGGTAATCAATTAGCGATTAGGGCACAGACTCATCATGGGAATGAAATTATAGCTGAAACCTACTGCCATATATTCAACGCAGAAGCAGGAGCTTTAGGAGCTGTGTCCGGTGTGCAAGTCCGTCTCTTGACCGGAGAAAGAGGTGTGTTCACCCCGTTACAGATGGAGGAAATAATACAGTCTGGGGATGATGTACACGCTGGTAAAACCGCATTGGTGGCAGTTGAGAATACTCATAATAAATCAGCGGGTTACCCTTGGCCAGTGGAAGCTCTTTATGACGTAATTCAGGCTGCAAGGTCACATAATATACGTATACACATGGATGGTGCTAGATTATTCAACGCGTGTGCAGCAAGACAGGTTTCTGCGCGTACCTATACCCAAGATGTTGATACAGTTTCAGTCTGTCTATCGAAGGGTTTGGGGGCTCCGGTTGGTAGTATACTAGCCGGTGACCAAACAACAATTGATAGGGCAAGATACTTCCGGAAAATGTTAGGAGGTGGCATGCGACAGGCTGGTGTCCTAGCTGCTGCTGGATTATACGCGATGGAACATAATATTAGCCGACTTCACGAGGACCACACGAATGCATACCGCCTTGCCCCGGCTCTGGGGGAAATCGACACCGTTGAAATTGATTTAGATGAGATTCATAGTAATATGATATTCTTTAAGCTCCGGGATGGAATTAACCCCTATCAAGTTGTAGAACAGCTTGCCGAAGAAGGGGTCAGAATGTTAGCTATGAAACCAGGTGTTATTCGGGCTGTCACGCACCTTGATATCTCTAGTAAGCAAATAGATCAGGCTATTAAGGTTTGTCAAAAAGTCTTACCTCGGTTTACTACCTAAATTGAAAGGTTAAGTATAAGTGAGCAAGAAAACTAATGGAGAAAACGAGAAATCCTTTGCTCTCCCTAACACTTCACATTGGGGAGAGCCAGATTCTGGTATTAGAGTTGAACCAGTATCTGGTCGTGGCATTCTTTTAAATCATTGCCAAGTAGGAAAGGCTGGGTTGATACCAGATATAGCGCTTCAAGGCCATGGACTGGCACAACGAGGTTCGATAGTTGATCCAGGTACCCCAGATTTTGGGTTTGAAATCCGTGAAAAGAAACTTGTTTGGGCTGACAATATCGGTGAACTTTACGAACAAAGCAAAGCCGGACAGTGGGATGCGACAACAGATATTCCTTGGGATCAATTACCGGTTTTACCAGCTGATCTGGAACAGGCTGTCTGCCAGATCATGACCTTTCTGATCCAAAACGAGTATTTAGCAATGTATTTACCTGCCAAATTTATGAATAGAATTGATCCTCAGTTTTCAGAAGTTGTTCTCTTTTTGGCTACACAGGTCATGGATGAAGCCCGACATGCCGAAGTCTTTACTAAACGAGCTCTTGCTAATGGAGGGGGATTACAATATGTATCAGCAGCAACAGAATGGTCTCTTCGTTCCCTCTTGGCGCAGGATAACTATTCGAATGGCTCCTTTTTAATGCATGTTCTAGGCGAAGGGACTTTTATGGAGTTGTTGATGTTTCTGGAACACATAGCCCCAGATCCGGTAACTGCTAAGACATTCAAATTAGCTCGCCAGGATGAAGGCAGACATGTAGCTTATGGAATATCTCATTTTGCTTACCATATCGAAGAAGATCCTTCTATTCGTGAAACTCTCGTACGGGCCGCTGAAGAACGGACGATGTTTTTACAACAAGCTTCTGGATCTAGTCCTTTTGTTTTACGAGCTATGATGGTCTTAGCCGGTGGTGGATCGCATCCAGAGCAAATTGCAAAAGGGCAGGATTTAGTTATAGGTCTTTATGAGGAAATGCACCAGAAGCGTATCAGAGAGCTTACATCTATTGGTTTTGATCGTCAAACTGCCGAACGAATATCTGCATTACATGGTACGGGCGTACGAAATTTTATGTAATTTATCATCATGGCTATATCAGGTTAAGGTAGTGATCTAATGGGCGTTTTACGCAAATACGAAAAACACAATGGGAAAAATGAATGGGAAGGTGCAGAGGAGCTTTCTTATGAGAAAGGCGGCGCAATTGGGGGTTCAGTTAGAGTTCTCATAGGGCCAGATGACGGTGCTAACAACTTTTCGATAAGATATTTTGAGATTAAACCTAAGGGGCAATCATCGTTCGACAAACACTCTCATGATCACGGAATCTACGTACTGCAAGGTCGGGGAAGAGTTCTTGTGGGTTGGGAGGTACACGAGGTTGGTCCAGGTGATGTTGTATATATTGCTCCAAATGAACAGCATCAATTTGAATGCTTAGGTGATGAACCTCTGGGCTTTCTATGCGTTATCCCACCAAAGAATTAGATTTAGACAATTCAAAATAGTGATTTTAATTTCTTTGCCGGGCCATGTTTCCCCTTCCATTAGCTATCAGATGTAATTGGGTATTTAAATAGCCGTTCCGAACTTCTTCAAAGTGTGGCCCCATGATACTATGAAGATCTTTTAGAGCATGAAAAGGTACTGTAGGGATAGCATGATGCTCAGCGTGATAGGCGTTATTCCAGTTTAACCAACGGAATAACGGAATAGTTAAAACCGTTCGAGTATTAAGTAATATATGGCGAACCCGGGAACAGCCCGTATGTTCGGACATCCTTATAAAACGCATAACTGGCTCACCCAAAAATCGAGGTACTAGCCAGTAAAGGATAATAGCTGAGGTTTCGAATCCAATTGATACAGTTCCTAGGGTTGCATAAAGCAGAAACATCCCCCAAGCTTCTATTATTACAGTTTTTTGTTCCCGTTTGGGGAGAAATTTAAGCTCGACCGAATTAAAGCGGCCCCCAAGCATCCGGATCAAGGTTGTTAGGTTACTATAGAAATAGGGTATTCCAGTAGAATAAAAAATGTAGCCACTTAGATGTTCAGCCATAGGAATCATTTCAGGATCATCTTCTGGTATCTGAGTATGAGAGTGGTGGGCTAGGTGCTCATATCGGAAATATGCAGGGATCAGAAATAAACTTGTTCCAGTAATCCAACCAAGTATTCGATTAGCCCAGAGCGATCTGAAAGCAGTGCCATGAGAGCATTCATGAAAAGGCGCGAAAAAGTGCACTATTATAATGCCATGTAATACCAGAGATAGGACTAACCACCATGTTCCAAACGATACGGATACTAAATATCCAGTAGAGAGCATAGCAATTATATGGCTCATGAGGAAGAAAATACCCGGCAAATTTTTTCTTTGAAGCAGTTCGGTCAATTTTTCAGAAGAAACAATATCGGTTAGTTTTATAGTTTTTGAGTTCATGATTTCTTTTAACAGAACCCTTTCGTAGAAAGGGTTCCCTAAATTTATTTTCTTCAGGCTTGAGATGGTTGACAAAATTCATATTTATCTAGTTTGGTTTGCTCGGTTATCAATTTCTACTATACCTTTTTCCAAATCAAAACGACAAGTTTTTTGTTTCTCAACATCCCCTAATGTTACTCGGATGAAGAATGCTCCATCAGGGTAGTCGATAGAGTGAATGTCACCTGGACCAAAAGCGGTAGCCTTCCCAGAATTGACTATATATTCTTCTACAAGTTTGAGTTGAGCGGGCCCTACAGCACCTCCATTATCTATTCTGTTCCATCGCCTCATCAAGGTATGCCCTGTGTAGTTGCCGTAGATAACACTGCAAGGTCCGTGGTCATGAGGGGAGGATTTTCCACCTTTCAGACCTCCATGGATAATAACGTAGGTGTCAACCTCGGGGTCGTGTCCTATAATCGTACGGCCTCTATAGCTATCCATATCCACATACTTTTCCAATAAATTAGATTGCTTGAGCAATAACTCGGTTTTTTCTCTTATGGCTTCGAGTCCTTCTCTGATTTCATTTTTTTCTAAAATTAAATGAACATCTTTTAAAAGGTTGTCGACTGTATATTCTATCATAAGTGCCTCTTGATAATTTAGTTTTATTATTTAATGATAAATAGCCTTGCATTTCAATAGAGATTATAATATACTTTGTCTCTATATTTCCATTCAAAAAAATAAAAATAGATGATATACAACTAAAACCCACCGACTTCTATAAACACTCCATGTCAATAGATTACAAGTTAAATTACGGAGGAGTTAGGATTATGATTTTAAGAAAAAAAAATTACCTGACCTTTTTTATAGCTTTAATTATGCTGGTAACAGTTCCAATTGCTCATGCACAGTCAATTTCGGATGCAAAGGCCAAAGTCGATGAGATGCCAGATGACCCACCACGTCATTATAATCTTGGAATTGCTTATTATAAGGATGGGCAGTACTCGGATGCTATCGCAGCTTTAAAAAAAGCTGTGGAATTAAGAGGAGACTATAAAGAAGCATATTATATGATGGGTTTATCTCAACAAAAAACAGGCCAGAGTTCGAATGCCATTAAATCTTTGAAACAAGCTACCCAAATTGACGCTAGTTATGCAGATGCCCATGCCGCATTGGCTAGTTCTTATGGGAAGATCAAAAGCAACAATAACGCTATCCGTTCTTACCGAGCAGCAATTAGAATTAACGGGAAGAAGGCAATGTGGCATTATAATCTGGGAATTTTGTACCAAACCCGAGAAGATTATACTAACGCAATCAAGTCCTATGAAAGTTATCTAAAATTAGCTCCTAGGGCGAGGAACGCTAAGTCAATAAGAACAATTGTTGAACAGATGAAAGATGCTATTAAGTAATATCCAAGATATTAATAAAATTTCATTTAGCAATATAGGCTCGTGTATAGTCCATAGCTCCAACTGTTCCATCCGGGTTTTTCGGAATGCCTTTTACCCAGCGTTTTCTCAGTTCTAAGTTAACAGGATGGAATAGAAATCCACCGGCATAATCTGATACCATAACATCCTCAGCTTCAAAATAAAGAGCTCGCCGCTTATCGACGTCAAGTTCTGCTGCAGCATTTTCTACTAGCCTATCAAATTTTGTATTCAGCCAGTCTGACCTGCCAAAGCCTCTTGGCTGTGAATGCCAAATCATATCAAGCATATTGCGGGGATCAAGATAATCGGCATAAAAAACAATCAGGCCCAGATTCATTCGCCAGTTGTACATGTTATTCATATACATTGTTCTATCAGCTGCACGGATGGTGATGTCAATGCCAAGATTATCTTTAAGCATAGCCATAATAGCTTCGCTGACCCGCTTTATAGTAGGAGTAGGCGCTCTTAGCCAAAGTTCTTGTCTCGGAAACCCTCGGCCCCGAGGATAACCAGCTTCTTTAATTAATTCTTTTGCTCGACTAGGGTTATAAGATTGGTGACTTTTTAATGCAGGCCCATTAAAATCTTCAAACTCAGGCGGGATCATAGAATAAGCAGGTACCGCGGTTCCCCCGAGGAGTATTTCACAGATCACATTACGATCGATAGCCCGAGTAAAGGCTTCTCGAACTCTAACATCATCAAAAGGCGGCTGACGAGTTCGGAAAAAAAGATACCAAGATCCTCGAGCAGCAACTTTTACAAGGTCAGGTGCAAGGTTTGGGTCAGCCATAATCCGGGGCATATCGGTAACATCAACCAGTTCCCGATCTACTTCGTTATTTTCGTATGGTAATATGGTAGCAACAGCAGCGTCACGGAAGGGGTGAATGACCTTTTCCAGAAATGGCATGTGGGGACCGTTATACATTGGGTCTGGAACAAAAGTCATATGGCTGCCAGTCAACCACTCTGAGACTTTGAAGCCGGAATTAGAAACTATGTTTTCTAAACGGGTCCATTTTCGACCATGTTTCTCCACTTGCCACTGGGGGACTGGCAAGGCATTCCCGTAGGAAACAATATAAGGAAGATATGCGGCAGGTTTTTCTGTTTCTATTATGAGTGTGTAATCATCTTTAGCCGTGACCCCCAATTGAGTTAGATCTTTGATATCACCTCTGTTTATAGCTTGCGCATTTTTGAAATCATAATAAAAAAATCCGTATGGATTAGCTTCTGTGGGATCTAACATTCTTCGGAATGAATAAACGAAGTCATGGGCAGTAACCGGTCTTCCATCACTCCAGCGAGCTCCTTTTCTTAAATAAAATGTCCAAGTTTTACCATCAGGGGAGGATTCATATCTATCAGCTGCCGCTGGTTCGGGATACCAGCTTGGGTCTCTGCGGAGGAGTGGTTCGAATGGGATGATAGTATCTTCCGTATCATAGTCGTTAATGGCAGAGTCAAGGGTCCTTGGTTCCGGACTCATGAATCTTATAACTTGCTTGCTTTTGGGGGCTGCATCTGGGGGTAAATCTTTGATTGAAGAATTACTTGAACTATTATTTTCCGCGAAAAGGACTATGGGTATTATGACGAGAGTAGTAGTTACAAAGTACCAGATAAATTTTCCTTTGGGTAACATATTTTTTCCTGTTTCTTTTGTTAAATTAATAAACTTTGATATTAGTTAAGAATTTTCTAATACTTCATTCATGGCTCCGACCAAGCCGTCGATATGTGTTTCATCCATAGAAATAGATAAGCTGTTCATAACTAATCCGTTTGAAAGATTAAACCCTTTATTTAATAAGGCAAGAAATATTCCAGCTCCAGTCTGTCTGTCAGCCGAAGTTGTATCTCGATAGGTTCTAACTGGTCCCGCTGTAAAATAGATACTAAAAGTTGATCCAGATGCAACGACGGTTACATCAGTTTTAGTACTTTTGAAAACGTCTGTAAGCCCTGATACTAATCGGTCAGTTAAATAATCGAGTTTATCGTAGACCTCAGATGTTAGTTCATTTAACATAGCTAGCCCTGCTGCCATTGCCACAGGATGTCCACTAAAAGTTCCACTTTGAGATAGACGGGGTTTCCCTTGAGTGGGGTCAAGCATACTCATTAGTTCTTTCCTTCCACCAAAGGCTCCAATTGGAAACCCACCACCAATGATCTTCCCATAGGTAGTAAGGTCTGGAATAATGCCACATTGAGATTGAACTCCCCCGATTGCTGACCGGAAACCGACAATTTCATCAAATATAAGGAGAATATCATATTTTCGAGTGATATCTCGAATAGCTCTTATAAAATCGAAACGTTGGGGTATTACACCAGTCCTTGGATCAAGTATAACAGCTGCCAGCCTGTCTTTGTTTTCTTTGATTATTGCTTCTGACGCTATTTCATTGTCTAAAGGAAGTACAATTACATTTTCAGTTGTATTGGGTGGCATACCCCCAGCTCCGCGGACTGGTTTGGGGCGTGTTGCTGAACCAGCTAATTTGGTATCGGGAGCAACGCTTATTTCAACACTATCATGACTCCCATGATATCCTCCTTCAAACTTGCCGATTATATGACGACCTGTAATTTCCCTAGCTAGGCGGATAGTATGGAGGGTTGCCTCTGTTCCTGAATTGCAAAATCGCACCATATCAAGAGATTTGACCCGGTCGCATAGTGCTTTAGCTAATGATGTTTCTTTTCCCATTGGGCTACCTACAGCAATGCCCTGTTTTAATTGATCCTCGACTGCCCGGATTACTGCTGGATGATTGTGGCCTAAAATCTGAGTGGTATGGTGATTTGCAAAATCCACATATCGGTTTCCATCCAAATCATAGAGAAAACAGCTTTCTGCTCGTTCAATTGTAATAGGGTATGGAGCATAGTAGTAAGCACCTTTAGCAACGCCCGGCATTACTTGCCCGGAAAGTTGGAATGCTTTGAAGGAGCAGGGGGTTCTACTTTTATATACGGCTTGTATTGAGGCTATCTGGGATGGTGTCATAATATATTAGAGTCCTTATAGGGATATTCCCCTTAGTAACTTTTTCAAAATTGGTAGGCTTCCCAGAGAGCTTTGTAATAGCCCATCAGTCTTTCAGGCTCCTTACTCTGGCCTATTTCAGCTAGGGTATATCCTGTATAGTTATCACCTTTTAATAGGCAAAATAGTTCACGCCAAGGATACTCAGACTGATAAATCTCCGTAATATGAACTAAGCTAATCTTATGTCTTAATAACTCATAGTTATATCCGATCGATCCATCTATTACTTCACCAAAATTAGAGTTCCAACATATTCGAGCATTTGAATGGTCAGCGTGATCCATGATGGTTCGCATTCGGGAGGGATCTTGCGTTCCTTGACCGTGAACCTCGACTCTAATTTCTACCCCGATTGCTTCACATTTTTGGGCACAAACACCTATAGAATTTCCTATCTGTTCAAGAGTTTTTTCTTCAGGGATACCCTCCGCTATTTGTAAGCCGTTGGGCCGAACCTTTATACCCTTGCAGCCTAAATCAGCAGCTAAATTAGCATATTGCAGGGTACCCTCAATATTCTTTTTAACCTCAAAAGGGTCTACAGCATGATACTCAAAAGCTGTCCCAAGTCCTACTATATCTACCCCGCTCTCCTTAAATAATTTTTTTATGTTTCTTCTTTCACTTTTCCCTAACTCAGTTTCAACACCATGGGCATGACTAGTTCTGAGTTCCACTCCTGTAAAACCTGTTTTCTGACACATGTCAATGATAGTTGGAAGATTCCAATCTTGACCAATTTGATATGTTACAAAACCAAGTTTCATTTGGCCTTCCCTTAATTTTTATTGGCCCGGATACGAGCAGGAATATGATCTCTTTGAATTTCGTGAGAAAGGATCCTCAGAGTACGATCTTTTACAGGCAATTGAATTTTTTGACCACCCCTTCGGTGAGATTCTCGGAGAGCGACAGCAACTTCCAGTGCTTCCAGACCATCAATACCAGAACATTTAGGTGGATGTCCATTTTCTATTGACGAAATGAGATCTGATAGTATTGTTAGCCCCATCCCCGGATAATGAGCTGGCCAAGGGAATGGTATTCGGGCTGGCAGTCCCCTGCCAAGTAATCCACCAGGATGTAACTTGGTTAATTCTACGTCCTGGCCATTGGCAAATGATCGAAAACGGCCTTCAGTCCCAATAACATCAATTTCCCAATTTGCCATACCACAATTCATACCACGGATGTAGGCCCGTACACCATTATCAAACGCTAAGTAGCCATTACCCATTAGATCCTGTTCAGATTGGGCAGCTTGATCAGATTCCATTTCACCATATACCCAATCAACGCTTCCACCAGCCATAAAACGGACTATATCTATCAGATGGCTACCATTATGTGAAAGTCCACATTGACCGTAGCCGGTAACTTGGACAATTTTGCCAAGTTCGTTTTCTTCAATCATAGTTTTAGCTTTGGAAAAGAAAGGATGCCATCGCCGGGCACAATTGATAGCTAATACAACTTGGTGCTTGGAACAGGTTTCTACCATTGCATCAGCCTCTGCTAGAGATAAGGCGATAGGTTTTTCTGCCCAAATTGCTTTAATACCTGTTTTTGCTGCATCCTGAACAATCTGTCCCCTGATCCGCGCAGTAGTGCATATACTAAGTAGATCAAGTTTTTCCTTTTCTAGCATTTCTCGGTAGTCATCGTAAAGGTGACCTTTTTGAATCCCCCATCGATCACCAAATAAGTTACGTTGTTCATCATTGGTATCGGCACCAGCAACTAAATGAACATTGGGAGCAGCGTGATATGAAGGAGCGTGGCAGTATGGTAGAAAAACGGAGCCACCCATTTCTACTTCGTCGTCAAACGTACTACCCATACGGCCTAGGCCAATAACTGCAGCTCGGTATAATTTAGTCATTTGCCTCTATTATTCCCCCAAAAGTTAAGGTTTTGAACTAAATAATCATCTTCCTATTAGCTACATTATGATTATATAATAGGGGATGGCGCTGGACAAGAAACAAATAGGTCTCTTGTTGAATTTGTTAAGCCAAGAAGCTGGTTAATCTTGGGACTTTAAAGCCAATTTAAAGAAAGTGATATTTGCCATCGAATGGGAATGATAGAAATAGAAACAAAAAACTTTGACACTTGATTAATGTTTAAAAATATATAGAGCCTTTAAGGAGTTGAGTTTACAGGCTATTTTAGTAATGTAGCTATTGATTAGCAAAGTAGATTGGTTAGTTGGCTAATGAGGATTACAGACATTTTTTTTGTCTGACCAAAAGCGACCCCAGTCCTCTAAATAATTAGTACTACTCCATTCTTTTTTATGGCCAACGTTTAAGCAAATTTTGATTCCAAGTTCATTACAAATATCCCATTCGGGTATATTAGATTTATCTTTCCGGTCACCACCTTTTGTAAAAATGTGGGGACGAATTATCCTTAAAGCCTCTCGAACTGTATCATCTTTTTGTGTTTCGAAAGGAATGACAAAATCAACGTTACGAATATAGGAAACGATTTCACATCTAGTTTTTAGGTCCATAAAAGCCTGGCCTTTTTTATGACGAAGGAAATCATCCCCATTGACAATCACAACCAAGGTATCTCCATAAACTGCAGATTCTAGTAAGCAAGATAGGTGTCCTGGATGTACTGGATCGTACCCACCTGAAGTAGCAACAATAGTGCCGAGGTTTTTTCTGATTTTAGCAAATTCTTTCAATTGAATAACAGGGGCTGTGTTAGGTTTCATAAAAGCATCTCAATAATTTATTAGATGTTAGAGTTTAATTACCTGTTCTATTTGTTGTTTATTAAAGATCAGAGTTTTCTTCTGATTATTAATCTTAATATGTACCAGATTAATTTGGTTTTCTGAAATATCGAAGAGTAGTGTGTTTTTTAGAATGATTGAATTTAAGACTGAAACATTCGATATTTCTAGGTAACACCAAGTAAGTTGGGTATCTATTTCTTTTCCTAGGAATATTGGATGCCTTCTTGTCCCATTAATTTCAAGATTTGTATTTAGAGCGATATAGCGACTAATGTATTCATTAGCTTTTTTAGCTTCGTGCTTTTCTCCAAGGTAAATTTGACCAGTCCCGTTTATTTCGAGCGCTTGCTCCAAGTCATCAGTAAAAAACTGAAAGGATATTTCCAAAGTATTGGTATCAATGTTGTGATTGATGCTACAGACACTGATGTAAAACGGGTGGTTCCTATTTACTATATGTTCTGATGCTACAGTAAGCATTGTTTCTATCATCCCAACTAGACAGATAACAAAATAAATCAGTTTTGTACGGGGGGAACACATTGACCATTCCTATTTTTTTACGAAAAAGACCGGTGTTGTATCTAATTCGAACATATCTAAAGATTTATAACTTTGCAAATATATTTCAAAAGGTGTTGTAGTATGTTTATCTGTTTCAAGTAAACAATCTAATCGATATCCACCCAATGTGACTCTTTACAATTTCTAAATAAATGTGTATATCCACAAGATACTTGATTCCCTGACTGATAATGCCCCTAAATTTTGGGGGAGGAAGAAAAGAGCAGATTATGAAATGGTATTTCTTAGCACTGTATACTCTGAGTAATATATTTTTTACTAGTGTGCTCATGGCTCAGAAGGGCCATGAGTCAATCAATCGAAGTAAATTTCGACAGATTAAGCAAGAGGCCCCGACGCCGAATGTTTATCGAACAGCATCCGGTGCTCCGGGACATCTTTACTGGCAGAATGAAGCAGACTACGAGATGGAAATTATTTTAAATGATGATACCCAACAGATTTTTGGGACTATGCTTGTGACATATCATAATAACTCCCCAGATAAATTGGAATATCTGTGGGTTCAACTTGACCAAAATGTACGAGCTAAAGACTCAGATACAGAAAAAATTGCTGGGAGCAAGGTTTCAACCCAAATGAGTTTTGGTCAATTACGTCAACTATTGAACGATTTTGATGGTGGCTTCAAAATTGACTGGGTTCGGGATAATCGAGATAACCCTTTGCCGTTTACTATTAACAAAACTATGATGAGGATTGATTTAGTTGAATCACTCCGTTCAGGAAAGTCTTATACATTTAAAATTAAATGGTGGTATAACATTAATGATCGAATAGGGCTCGGTGGGCGCTCGGGTTACGAATATTTTAAGGAAGATAAAAACTATATTTATGCTATCGCACAGTTTTTTCCAAGAATGGCCGTCTATAACGAAGTAGAGGGTTGGCAAAACAAGCAATTTTTGGGAACCGGGGAATTTACTTTGGCATTTGGAGACTACAAGGTCAGTATAACCGTACCAGCTGATCATATAGTAGCGGCAACGGGCACTCTTCAAAATCCTAAAGATGTCCTGTCAAACAAACAACGAATGCGCCTAATCAGATCACAAGATTCTGAATCTCCTATTATGATAGTGACGGAAAAAGAAGCAGTCAAAGCTGAAAAAGGCAAAGCCTTAAACCAAAAGACTTGGGTTTTTCATGGGGAAAATGTTCGAGATTTTGCCTTTGCTAGTTCTCGTAAGTTTCTATGGGACGCAATGGGGGTCCAATCTGGATCCCAAAACGTGATGGCTATGTCGTACTACCCTAAAGAAGGGAACCCTCTATGGGAGCGATATTCAACAAAAGTAGTAGCTCATACACTCAATATTTATTCAAAATATACTTTTGATTATCCTTATCCGACCGCGATATCAGTACATACAGATCGTATTGGGATGGAATATCCGATGATCAGTTTCAACGGTGGTCGTCCGGAAAAAGATGGTACATATAGTGAACGGACTAAATATGGAATGATTAGTGTCATTATCCATGAAATTGGGCACAACTATTTCCCCATGATAGTAAATTCTGATGAACGACAGTGGGCGTGGATGGATGAGGGTCTAAACACATTCTTACAGTATTTGACTGAACAGGAATGGGATACTGAATACCCATCTCGACGAGGGCCTGCCCATAAGATTGTGAATTATATGAAAGGCAATCAAAATCAGATTTCCCCTATCATGACTAATTCAGAATCTATATTTCAACTAGGGCCCAATGCCTACTCCAAAACAGCTACAGGATTGAATATTCTGCGAGAAACAATTATGGGCCGAGAACTTTTTGATCATGCTTTTCGCAATTATTCTAAACGTTGGATGTTCAAACATCCATCTCCGGAAGATTTCTTCCGAAGCCTAGAAGATGCCTCAGCGGTAGATCTAGATTGGTTTTGGCGTGGGTGGTTTTATGGTACTGATCATGTCGATATTGCTCTTGATGAAGTAAAATGGTTTCAGATCAATACTAAGAATCCTGACGTCCAGAAGAAAATCGATAGGAAACAACAGGAAGAAGAAAATAGAGGAATCGGACACACAAGAAATCAAATTGATATCCCAGACTCAAAGGTTAGACAAGATTCTACTCTGGTAGATTTCTACAATAAGTATGATCCATTTCAAGTCTCAATATTAGATAGGGAAGAATATAACCAATACTTATCAAATCTTAATGCTAAAGACCTTGCTTTGCTAGAGAGTGGAAAACATTTTTATGAAATAGCTTTTAAAAATATCGGGGGAATGGTTATGCCCTTGATTGTGGAGTTTGATTTTGCCAATGGAACTAAAGAAGTCCAGAAGATTCCAGCTGAAATTTGGCGTCTTAGAGACGATCGAGTAACTAAGGTTTTTATTTTGGATTACTCAGTAAAGCGGATAACTTTGGACCCTTACCTAGAGACAGCAGATACAGATCTAAGTAACAACTTTTGGCCGCCAAAATCGAATCCTACACGGTTTCAACTTTTCAAAAGACGTTTGCAGTCACAAGAAAATCCTATGCAGCGTCAATTAAGAGCAGAAAAGAAAACCAGAACATGGTAGTGTTATAGTTTTTTCCAGCACAGACCTTCAGATTGCCGATAGTAGACCGATATTGCTTTTCCGTATACCAGTTCTTCTGAAATGAGCCCAAAGGTACGACTGTCCTTACTATTCCCTCGGGCATCTCCTATCGCTAAAAGAAAGCCCGATGGGATTTTTTCAGGCCCAAAATCTTGGCCTCCACTGTAGGTTTGATTTAACCGAACCCGGCGGTCACCGTATAATTCTTCACGGGTATCCGTAACCGAACCCATTGGTATTCCATCAATATACACTCGGCCGCTTCGGATTGAAACGGTGTCACCTCCAACCGCTACAATTCGTTTCACAAGGCGGATGTCTTCAACGGGTGAATCAAATACGACAACTTCCCCCCTCAAAACTTGGTCCCCTGAGGTTAGTTTCCAGTTAGTAAATGGAAATCGGAAACCATAGGTGTATTTTGCCACAAAGATTCTATCCCCTGGCATCAAAGTATATTCCATAGATCCGGAAGGAACCGTATAATGGTCTGCGAGTGTGGATCGAGCAGCCAATAGAATGAGAGCTATAATACCAAAAGAAACAATTTCTCGCCCGATAGTTTTAATTTTGGGGTGCATGTAGTCCTTTGTTTAATGAGGATATAAAATCCTGAAAATATTTGAGTAGAAACTGTTTATTTCATCAGCGATGATTGGCTAGCTCTTCTCAATCTCTTGAAGACAGAAAGAATTGGAGGATATACCAGAAAAGTAATGCTACAGAAGCAAAAAGTTGTAGTGCTGCCCCTACATGTCGGTCTTCAGGATAACGATGCAGAATATTCGAAGTGTCATAAAGGATTGCACCACCGGCTAGGGCAATCATAACAACTGTAAAAAATGTCCCGAGTTGGAAACCGAAAAGAAGACTTGCCACAATTAATACGATTGCACAAATGAAGCCCCAACGAAGTATTCCCCCTAGAAACGAAAAATCTTTGCGAGTTCGGAATGCTACAATGGTCAAACCCAGAAAGCCCAGAAGGGTGACGGTAGCAGCACTTTCGATTACACCCGGTGCCACAGATTCTGCGAGGTAAAGCAGGGGCGTAAAAATAATTGCTTCCCCTATCACAAAAAGTCCTAATGCTCCATACTGTGTTCCTGTCGATTTTGAGTTGTGGGCGAAATGAGTTGCTATCCAACTCAGTATCATAAAGCCCCCTAAAACGATTAACCAACTTCCGCCAAGGAGAACGTTTGCAATAGTCGCAGCGATTCCAGTTTCAAAAAGATAAATCTCAATAAGAGCAAAAGCTAGAATTGCTCCCAAAAGATGGGTATAGGTACGAGTTATAAATGCTCCTCGGGTACTGATGTCCAAACTTGCAACCGGTACTTCTCCATGGACAGAAAGGGTAGTAGTTTTATTCATGTGATTGCCTCCTTCTATCTACTGGTTAGCTTTAATGAGCAAGAAATCGAACGATAGATGGCTTAATCATCTCCCAGAATGTCTTCAAGGTCTTTTAATAGATCGTTACCATCAGAACGCAGCAAGGCGAGTAGTGCATTATGGGGAACAATAATATACGTTTTATTTTGGTAGTTAATTTCAATAGATTCTTTACGTAAATAAAAGGCAAAATCTCCTGGCTCTGCTTGTAGCGGAAGGTAACGAACAGATGCCACAGGCTGCCCTACTGGGTCGCCTTCTGTGTAGTCAGGGTTAGGCATCAGGTGACCGGGCCCCACTCGGACTACCCGACCGGTACCTACCTTCTCCTTTTCTGTTACTGTTGCTGGTAGGTAAAGACCAGAATGGGTTAGTTGTTCTCCATCCTGTTGTTCAACAAGTACACGGTCTCCTACAATAATCAAGTCGCTCATACGAATCTCTTCTTTCTACGTTTCCGAGAAATAATACTTACCGGATTTTTTTAAATGTCTTAACAATATCATAATATACAATATTAGCAAACCTTGAAGCAAATAATTATTCCTAAGTATTTATTGATTTAAAACCCAATTGGAGGTAAAACAATTAAAGACTATACGATTGCCCTGTTTTCCTTTAATTTTTCTATTTTCTGGTCTGAATAATTCAACATTTCAGTCAATAGGAAATAGCTATCTATATTAAAATTTGGAGGTGGTTTTAGGTTTTTAACTTTTTGAACGGTATTATTTTCAAAGGCAATACTCCGCAATCCAGTTATAGTCGATCCATTAGATTGGGTACCATCTAGACGCATTTGTTTAGTGGAGTCATTCTCTAGGATTTCGTCTAAGTTTTTTACTGCTCCAGCTGGTACTTTTTGATGACGTAGTTTTTCAAGAAGAGCTTCTCTTTCCCACTTGCAAATTTGGGTTACCAAAAATTTGTTAAGTATATTACGATTAGTAACCCTTTGCTGATTGGTCTCAAACCTCGGATCAGATGATAAGTTAGGAATGCCGAGGATCTCGCAGAGGCTTTCAAATTGACCGTTGGTCCCTACAGCTAAGACAATTAAGTCATTATTATAAGTCTTATATGTAGTCCCATAAGGCGCGATATTAGGATGATCAGATCCTAATAGAGTTGGGGTTGACTTTCCCACCAAGTAATTTGCACCCTGGTTAACAAGAGAGGCGATTCCAGAATCGAACAGAGAGACTGTGTTATAAGAGCCATGGCCGGATTGTAAGCGTTCTATAAGGGCGATTAACAAAGCTTCTTTAAGTTGGTGAGCTAGAAGTACATCAATTAAGGCCACGGGCATTTTTACCGGACCACTAAATCCCGTACCATTCATTCCCATAAATCCAGTTTCGGCCTGCAATATTGCATCATAGCCTAGCCGGTCATCTTTTTCCCCAAAGGCAGTAATAGAAGCGTAGATTAGTCGGTCGTTAACTTTTTGTAAGGTAGGATAGTCAAGGTTAAATTTCTTTGCATCTCCTAATTTAAAGCTCTGGAGAAAAATATCTGCATTCCGTAGAAGATCTATTAGAACTGAGTATCCTTCAGAAATTGAATAATCAATTCCAATAGATTTTTTCCCCCAGTTAACCGAAGAAAAGTAAGCAGAAATATCACTATCTGTGGTTTCCGATGGAAGTTTCCAGGATCGGGTAATGTCACCACCAGTGTTGATATTTTCCACCTTAATAACCGTAGCCCCTAATTCGGCAAAAAACATTCCTACCGAAGGGCCAGCTAGGACATTTGCAGTTTCAATGACGGTCAAGTTTTTAAAAATGGAATTGGTGAACTGCATAAATCTAGACGCCTAGGGGCTGGTATAAATTTATTTTCATCTTAGGATTAAATAGCTATATTAACGAACCCACAAGATCGGGGCAAATTTGCTGCATAGCTAATTAGTCTAAGTTTGGTCATAGACCTCAATCTAGTGTGTGAAGTCGAGCCACATATCAGATTCTTCTGGCACCCAATAGTTTTCGGTGACAGTGTTTAAGTCGAAAAATTGGTAGGGATCCACTTTTTTATATTCAGCATAGGGACCTTCCCAATTTTGTCGTCTTTTTTTATAAGTCAGGAAGTCTTTGTGAGAAGTATATTCAAACATCATAACGTATCGGCAGGTGGCTTCACCACTCCCACGTTCTACTTCCCTATAATATCGGGCTGAAAGCCATTCTGGAAAGAGTTCTTCTTTATTATTTTTTACAAATAAGAACCATTTTTTTATCATTTGATCGTGGTCAACTTTGTGGCCAGGCTTGGGAACCCAAGTCTCAACTTCGAAAAAAGACATTATTTTCCATTTCAACTAATAATAGTGATTTTTGTTTCCTGATAAAGGGAACAGGGGCAGCAGGATTCGAACCCGCGACCTACGGTTTTGGAGACCGCCGCTCTACCAGCTGAGCTATACCCCTATAGTAATTGAAACTACTAGTATTCCCCACAAGATACATTAGTAAAGGTGAAATTGCAAATACAAAACCTAGCAAAGTATGCCAGAAAATATTGAGTAATATTTCTTGCCGAAGATAGATAAAAGCTCTATGATGATCTATCATGAATTCATTTCAAAAAACAGTTTTTGCAACTTTAATTGCGACATTTCTACTTATCTCATTAGGTAGTCTGGTACGAACGACGGGAGCTGGGCTTGGGTGTCCTGATTGGCCCAAATGTTGGGGGACTTGGCTGCCACCTACAACAGTTCAAGATTTGGATCCAACTTATCTAAGCAAAAATGGTTATGACTCAGCATCTTTTAATTCTACTAAAATGTGGATTGAGTACGCCAATCGTCTTGTTGGAGTAGCAATAGGAATCCTTGTATTTGCGACCTTCTTGCGCGCGTTTCGATATAAGAAAACATCACCTCAAATCTTTTATGGTGCAGGTTTAGCTTTTATATTAGTTGTTTTTCAGGGCTGGCTTGGTGGTCAAGTAGTTGAGTCAGGTTTGCGACCCGGAATAATTACTCTCCATATGTTGCTAGCCGTAATACTTCTTTGGGCTCTCCTTTATATAGCTTTTAAATCATTGGATGAACGATTTAAGTTTGAATTAAAAAGGAAGAACAGTAAAACACTATTAAGATTAGCTACCGTCCTTATGGCAGTAACGATGGTCCAATTACTTTTGGGTAGCCAGGTTCGGGAGGGGATTGATCCATTTATTGCGGATGATGGAGGGTTACCTCGAGGTGAATGGTTGTCTCAGGTAGGGCTCTTTGATCATTTACATAGATTTTTTTCATGGTTTGTTTTGTTTGTTGGAAGTGCAATGTATTGGGCCGCAGCTAGATTTGCTCCCGATACACCAATAGTTTTGATCGTCCGTTATATTTTTTTCTGTATACTTTTCCAGATTTTACTTGGTATTATCCTTGCCTATGGAGATCTTCCCAAGATTGCACAGGTACTCCATCTGACTTTGGCAATTTTGTTAATCTGTTTCGAATTTGTTCTACTTATTATAATAAAAATGAGACCTTCAAAAAGATAACTTTTAGCTTTTCTAGTTATGTTTTGTTAAAACTATCTAGATTGCCAATCCCAGTATTAATTTTATAAAGGTGGTATTTATGAAAAAACTGGTAGAACAGATAAAACATATTGAAAAACAATATGTAGCTGGTACTCTAAGTTTTGAAGATATTGAACATGCAAGACAGATTGCGCAGGATGCCTCAAATGAGGTAAGACAAAGTCTTCTCTACCTTCATGCAACATCAACTAATCCATATTCATCGGTAGTTGGTATAAGTATTTATGAAGATGGAGTTGACTCCGATGGCCTTGACGAGAGGGGTTCCTTTCGATATTCTTCAATAAAAGATGCATTGGATGATGGTTGGAGAATTATCAAATTCCCTGAAACATCTTTAGCCGTTTATGAACAAGATAATTACGGACTCGGATATGAATTCGTACTTGAGAGATGGAGGTGATTATGACAAAACCACCGTACGGGAGTAGAATGGACTGTGCCCCGACGATGACAGATCTTGAGATTATCAATTTTTGTCGGACTGGTTATCTTATGTTACCCGGGGTTGTGCCAGAGGTAGTTAATAAACAAGTTATTGAGTATCTCGAACACGTAGATAGTAGTCACGAACCTACTCCTATAGTTGGAGAATCGTTCTTTTTAGATGAAGTCTTAATGAATCAGGAGGCGGCCGGAGCTGTTCGATCACTTTTAGGACGCAATTTCACACTGCCACTTATTATCAGCAACCATCGAGGTCCTCTCCCTTATGAAAAGCCACAGGACTGGCATAGAGATGGAGGCACAATATATACCTCAGCATTAGAATACCTGCAGGTTTTTTACTATCCAGAAGAGTGCACCGAAGAGATGGGGCCTACAGTACTTCTCCCAGGTTCACATTTCATGCGAAATAAGGCACCGATGATGGCACATCTTGGTTCAATAAAAGGAACAGTCTCAACTGCAGCTCCTGCGGGGACCATTATTCTTACAGTTTATGGGATCTGGCATCGACGTTCTAGAGCCCCATCAGGCCCCCAAGGTAAAAGCCTCTATCGAAATCTCCTAAAGTATAACTATTGGCGAACCTCACCACCCCAACGGGACTGGTTAAAAGATGATGATATAGATTTTAATACTATCAACTTCAATCCCCCAGCAGGTGTTTTTGAGCAGTTTCAGGGTGCAATAGCTGCAGCTCGTATGTTTACCTGGTTATGTGGAATTGAGAGCCAATACAAAAAGCGAGGGGGACAGAACTGGCCTGTTGCCCCTTCGGTTAGGGATGGAATGAATCAGGAGGGGTTGCCCAAAGCTCTAGCAAATCACAAACAGCAGGATTAAAAAAACAGGACCATTAATTTATAAGGAGTCGATATGAAAAAAACACCTCGTATACTGATAACTGGATCAGCTGGAGTTCTTGGAACTACTATCGTGAAGGGGCTTAAAGACCGGTACCCTTTACGTGCTTTTGACAGGGTTTCTACTCCAGGAGTAAATGATGAAATAGTTGGTGACATAACTGACATGGATGCTTTGCTGCAGGCTACTGAAGGTGTTGACGCGGTGATTCACCTAGCTGGAAATCCTTCTGGAGACGCATCTTGGGAGGAGATTCTCCACGCTAATTTCATAGGCACCTATACATTGTTCGAAGCGGCTCACCGAAATGGTGTTCGCCGGATTGCTTTTGCAAGTCGAGCAGGACTACTAGCTCCGTACTCACAGGATATTTTTCGGACTGTGGATATGATACCACGCCCGGAAAGTTATTATTCAATTAGTAAGGTTTTTGGAGAAAATATTGGCTATATGTATGCCACAAGATTCGATATGGAAGTCGTGGCTGTAAGAATAGGAAATTTCGTACAGCACCGGGACTTGCCGGGACATCCCCATCATCTCAGCCATGGTGATGCAGTACTAGTTTTTGAAAGAGCAGTTATTCAACCAGGAATTCGTTTTGAAGTAGTGTTCGGTGTGTCAGATAGTACATGGAATCTTTATGATCTAGATCATGGCCGAAAAGCAATCGGCTATCATCCGCAGGATAGATCCACCATAGAACCAGAAGTATAATTTTTTAATGGTTCTCAGAGAGCTGTCCAGCCTCCATCGACCATTAGTGTAGTCCCTGTAATATATTTTGAAGCTTCAGAAGCTAGAAAAACTACAGCTCCTTTTAGATCATCGTTATCTAACATGCGTCCAAGGGGTACTCGGTTTTCATACCGTTCAATGAAAGGGGTGGGTTGCTCATCAAAATATCCTCCCGGGCAGATACAGTTAGCTCGTATTCCTTGCTTGCCATAATATGTAGCTAGATATCTAGTGAAATTTATCATACCTCCCTTTACAAAAGTATAGTCAGGTGGTTGTTTCATTTCGGTTCCTGCATATAGTCCAGGATCATTTGCAACAACCCCATATATACTTGAGATATTGATTATACTACCTTTTCCAAGGGTGACCATCCCCGGAATAAAAGCTTTACAAAGAGCAAAAAGTCCCACCATGTTCCCCTGGGCACTATGCGCCCAAGATTCCGGAGTTTGTTCGTCAAATCCGCCAGTTCGCCCGACAACGGCACTATTTACTAAGATATCGATCTGGCCAAAACGTTTAATCACTCTCTTTTTCAAGGCATTGACAGATTGAGGTTCTATAATATCTACTTCTTCAGGGTGGGCTTTGAAACCAAAACTATTAAGTTTGGTGACAAAGCGCTTATTATTCTCAATATTTCTAGAGGCAACAATAACAGTAGCACCAGCTTCGGCAAGGGCTTCCGAAATACTACTGCCAAATAATGGACCAGCTCCACCAGTAATTAAGGCGATCTGGTTTTCTAGCGAAAAGCGGTCGAGTATACCCATAGGATAGCCTCCTGTGGAAATTCAGTTGCAATACCATGATAGATTTAGCTATCGTTAAGTAAGTAATAGCTAATTTTTAAAGTAAAGAGGCATGTAAACAGTTATAATTCTGTAACAGATTTTGTGTAGATCAGAGATATTATATAAAGATACAAAAGTTAGAACAACATATTGTATTATTTATTAGAGATTTTATTTTTCTTCGTCTTAAATAAAGGATTAACTAATGATTTATGGGGCAGGAAAATATCAGTATGAAAAATGTGTTGGGTGGGGGGCGGAACGAATACTTGGTATAGCGACGGGCGTAGCCGTTAATTCTGATAACTATGTTTATGTCGTCGATAGAGAACCTAACCCTGCCGTGGTAGTTTATGATAGTAATGGTTTGGTGTTAAATGAGTGGGGGCAGGATATCTTAATTTACCCACACGAAATATGGATAGACAAAGAGGATCAGGTGTATATACCTGATTGCGGGACAAATACAGTTCGTATATTTACGAAAAATGGAGATTTGGTTCAAACATTGGGTACCGTAAATCAGGTTGGAAACCTCGGATTACCATTTAATAAGCCAACCCGAGTAGTGAAGGGGCCTTCTGGGGATTTTTATATCTCGGACGGATATGGACAGTGCTATGTTCATCAAATAACGCAGTCCGGTAATTTGATTAAATCTTGGGGCGGTAGGGGTAGTTCTCCAGGGATGTTTACATTACCTCACAATATTTTCCCTACATCAGATGGTAGACTTCTTGTGGCTGATCGAGAACCTAACAATAGAATTCAGGTTTTTGATTCAGAAGGGGAGCTCCTTTCGGTATGGAACGGTAGGCCACAGCCGTGTGGTATATTTGTTGATAGTGAAAATATCGTTTACCTAGCTGAAGGAGGAGGGGTATCTATCCTTGATATGAATGGATCCCTTATAACCCAGTGGGTTGTAACCGGGGGGCCCGACAATATCCCCCATGGTCCTCATGGGATATGGGTAGATAAGGAAGGGAATATCTATGTGGGTGAAGTTGGAGTTGAAAATCTCATACATAAATTTGCCAGAATCTAGTAATGTGGAGGAATAATGTTCAAGACCAATTCAAATCACCAATTTCCTCTATGGATTTGGTTTGTCTATTTGTTTCTGTTTACATTTTCTATTCCTTGGTATCTCCCCGAAGTTAATCCTCTTCCAATTTGGCTAGGAGTACCCTTTTGGGTTGTTATCTGCCTAGGCATGTTTCTAATCATAGCCTGCTTTACTATCTTCGTAATCTATAAGTTTTGGGCGGAGGATTAATATACCATGGTAGATCAGCCATATGGATTTGGTGCTTTGGCATTTCTAGCTTTATATCTAATCTTGATGATTATTTTGGGATATGCCGCTCGGGCTCGGCGAAAAGTTGACAATATGTCCTCTTTCTATCTGGCGGACAAGAACTTAGGGGCAATAGTGTTGTTTTTTACCCTCTATGCAACCCAGTATAGCGGGAATACCTTAATTGGGTACCCTGGAGAAGCCTATCGATTAGGATTTAGTTGGATTATGAGTATCGGATTTATGATGGCAATAGTCGTAGTATATCTCCTCTTTGCACCTACTCTATATCATTTATCTCGCAGATGGCAGTTTGTAACTCCAGGTGACTGGATTACCCATAGGTTTGGGAATACCAAACTAACAGTTTTTGCAAGCTTCCTATTTGTGGTCGCCATCGCTAACTATTTGCTTGCACAGCTCCTCGCTGTCGGGCATATCGTGTCAGGGTTGTCTGGTGGTTCTATACCGTTCTGGGTTGGGGTCGTGGTCCTTGGTATTATTATACTATTCTACGAAACACTAGGAGGAATGCAGGCTGTGGTTTGGACGGACTGTATTCAAGGGTTATTACTTTTCATGGGACTAATTGGAATATTAATGGTTATTCTAACCGGTAGTGATCGACTTAGTGAAGCCACTAATTGGCTTATTATTCATCAACCATTTAAAACAAGTCTTCCAGATGGAAATAATATTCGAACTTGGGTAAGTACTATAGTACTCGTAGGTTGCGCGGCAGCGGTTTATCCTCAAGCGATCCAAAGAATTTTTGCTGCTCGTAGCAGTCGCAGTCTGAAGCGTTCTTTCGCTTTTATGGCTTTTATGCCGATGGTGACTATATCCTCGGTTGTCCTTATTGGGATTCTAGCGATCCCTCAGTTTTCAGGGGTTAAAGGACTAGAAACCGATCAAGTCATGCCACTTTTACTTAAAATCTGGGCGGCAGAATCAGTATGGCTTTATTGCATGACTATCCTTGTTCTTACCAGCATTGTTGCCGCAATTATGTCCACAGCTGATTCTGTACTTCTTAGTCTTTCTTCTCTTTTAGTAAAAGATGTTATAGGTCAATCTAGGCTGGCTATCTCTTCTGAAGCTCGATTAACTTCGTGGGGAAAGTATCTTTCCTGGACTATTATGGCAATTTTAGTTTTAATAGCTTTGAGCCCCGGCCTCACATTATGGGGGTTAATCGAGCTTAAACTGGAAATTTTGATTCAAACAGCCCCTCTTTTTATTCTGGGTGTTTTGTGGAGAAAGTATAACGCTGTTGGTGCCACTGCTGGCCTTGCACTAGGAACTTTGGTGGCTGCGGGTCTTACCCTTGCAGGTCTCGGCAAATTATGGGGTTGGCATGCAGGTGTTTTGGGACTCTCGGTAAATATAATTACTGCAGTTTTTGTAACTATGTTCTCAGAAAATAAAATTTCTAACAGAAACTAACAACCCTAACTATTTAAAAACAAGGTTGTTTTGATCGGATTGGTCAGGTATTTGGATTTTGCTTCAGGTAGGCTTTAACAGAAGTTTCTATCCGTTCCAATGCTTCAGTAAGAATTGATCTCGGGCACGCAATGTTAATTCTCTCAAATCCTTCACCTTCTGAACCAAATATGTAACCTTGGTTTAGGTAAACTCTCGCATCATCCATGATAATTTTTTCTAGAGCTTCTTTATCCAGCCCCAGTCCTCGAAAATCTACCCAAACCAGATAACTACCTTCGGTTTTGGTAACGGAAACTTCTGGTAGACGTTCATGAAAGAAATTAATAAGAAACCTAAGATTATCATTAAGATAACTGACTAGTTGGTCCAACCATTCTTCACCGTAATTACAGGCGGCTTCAACAGAAGCAATACCGAAAGAGTTTAGTGTGAATATACCTACACTCCTAAGGGCACTCTGAAACTTCTTTCGTAACTTACTGTTGTGGATAATGATGTTTGAGGCTTGGAGGCCAGCAAGGTTAAATGTTTTACTGGGTGACGTGCATATTATGGATAGGTCTTCGTATTCCGGACCTAAAGTAGCATAGGGTACAAATTTATTCTCGCCAAGAATGAGATCACCATGTATCTCATCGGAAACTACTAGAACGTTGTTATCTATGCAAATTCTACCAAAGGTTTTAAGCTCTTCCCTCGACCAAACTCTACCAACAGGATTATGAGGACTGCAAAGAATCGCTAATTTAACAGATGGATCGGCACATTTTTGGGAGAGGTCATCAAAATTCATCTGGTACTGATTGTTTGTGTAGCAAAGTGGGTTGAAGGTTACTTGAGTACCTGTTTGTTCAGCAATGTCATAAAAAGGGTAGTAGACGGGGGTTTGTATCAAGACCCTATCTCCAGGATTGGTGTAAGCGGAAACAATAAGATGGAGAGCCGGTACTACACCCGGAGCAATACAGATGGTATTTTTCTTAATAATCCAATTGTGTCTTCGATGCATCCATCCAACTACAGCATCATAGTATGACGGGGGCGGGACACTATATCCATAGATGCCTGTCTTAGCTATTTCATTTACAGCATCTATGATGGGTTGCGCACATAAAAAATCCATATCAGCAACCCATAATGGGAGGACGGGTCTATCATGGATCGAAGAATCAGTCTCGTCCCAGGGGATAATTTTTCCATCTCGACGGACAAAATCCCATTTGTAAGAGTTGGTTCCGTTTCTATCAATTAGTTTGTCAAAGTCGTAATTCATTAAAAAATCCAATTTACTCAGGGCTTTAATAAGTTATCTAATCAATTCTAAACAATTTAATCATGCCTAGCAGTCTATGGTAACTGCTTACTGAAGCTGTGTCAATTCACAATTAACAGTTGCCAACCCCCCTTTTTACCTATAACATCATGATTCGATATATTCCTGCTTAAGTACACGTTTTTAATAGTCTTAAATCAGATTTTTGCAAAGTAAACGGTTATAATCCCTATAACTGTTTATCCTTTCGGGGCATAGTTCAGATTCTATAGAAAGACAACAAGAAATGAATATAATTCAAAAAATGGATAACCTTCCTTCTGGAGAATTGATCGTTTTAGCCGGGGTTGGCCAGCGGGTAGATATTCCAGCTCGGGAAGCAGATGCTGGCTGGCCTATGGGAGTTGTTCGCCGACCCGATGGTGAGTTGGTTGTTGTTGATTATCAATGGCATAGAATATGGCGGATTGATAAAAATGGGATTTTGCGCGCTTTAGCGGGAGATGGAATTGCTGGTAATTCAGGAGATGGAGGGTTAGCTACTGAGGCTAGGTTATGTCATCCTCATGACATGTGCCAGGATCAACAGGGCAACCTATATTTTTCAGATCTGGGTAACCATACGATTCGGCGCATTGACTACAAAACTGGTATAATTTCTCGTGTAGCTGGTAATGGAAAGATTGGTCGAGGTGGAGATGGTGGTCCGGCTCTTGAAGCAGAATTAGATTGTACTTGTGGAGTGGCTGTAGACAGACAAGGTAATGTATACTTGTCAAGTGAATGGACAAACAATATTCGGAAGATTGATATAAATACTGGTTTAGTGAAAACAGTTTTTGGTCATAATGCTCGTCACTATCCTTCTGAACAAGGTCAAAGTCGGCCATATGCCGGGAAAGGGCTTAGCTTAGGTGGATATCATGGAGACGGTGGTCCTGCCCAGGATGCAGGTTTCTTTCATCCTGAGCATCTAGCATTTGATTCGCAGGGTGATCTATACGTATGTGATAATTCTAATGATCGTATTCGGCGTATCGATATGAAATCTGAAATTATAAATACAGTGTTAGGAAATGGCCAGAAAGCTTCTAATGGTGATGGGGGATTAGCTTCAGAAGCAAGCACGCTTATGCCCGATGCAATCTGTTTGGATAAAAATGACAATCTTTACGTTGGGGAAAAATATGGCTTCAGAGTTCGAAAAGTGGACCGAAAAACAGGCCGCGTCACTACATTAGTAGGGACTGGAGAACCCGGTTTTGGCGAAGAAGGATTGCCAGGAATAAACACGCGATGTAACTCCGTAGAAGCCGGAATTTACGCTGATCCTGACGGGACAGTATTTTGGGGCGATTGCTCGGGGCGGTTACGTTGTTGTGACGGCAAAACCGGAATTGTAACTACAGTTCTCGGAGGCACTAGTGTTCATGATGGAGAGACCGCTATAGCTGGTTTCCTAAATGGACCTGGTGGACTTTCGGTTGGTCCTGATGGGAAAATCTATATTGCAGATGTTTGGAATCAACGTATAAGATCGCTCGATCCGGTTACAAAAATCATTAGTACGGTTGCCGGTTCTGGTGCCCGTGCTTATGGTGGTGATGGTGGCCCAGGTGTTGAGGCCCATTTGGGGAACCCTCATGATATTTCAGTAGACAAATTTGGTAGAGTCGTTATAGCTGACACAAGACATGGGCATGTCCGAAGATTGGATGATAAAGGTATTATCTGGAATATTGCTGGGTCTGCTTTCCAATGGGATAAAGGAGATGGTGGTCCAGCTCTAAGTGCTTGCTTAATGCACGTTCTCTCGGTAACTCACAGTCCTCAAGGCGATATCTACGTTGGGGATGCGGGTTGCGGTCGTATTAGAAAAATAGACGCAATAAGTGGTGTTATTGTTACTGTAGTTGGTACTGGCCAAATCGGTTATTCAGGAGATGGTGGTCCAGCAGTTCATGCAAGAATTGGATCGCCTACAGCTATCAGAGTTGATAGGTCAGGCAACTTATATTTTGCAGATGATCATTTTCACGTCATTAGGCGCGTCGACGGAACTACCGGAATCATATCTACACTTGTTGGAACAGGGGAGAAGGGTTTTACCCAAGACCATTTGAAAGCATCTGATGCTAAGATTTCTTGTCCCCGAGGCCTGGCTCTAGATAGTAAAGGTTCTGTGTACTTTTCAGATACTGGGAATAATCTTGTGCGCTGTGTTACTCCAGATTCCCAAATCCAAACGGTTGTTGGAAATGGAGGTTTTGGAGATAATGATAAGCAGGTAACGGCAAGTAAGGCCGTTTTAAATCAGCCCCATGGTTTGTGCTTTTACGGAGATGATATTCTTTTAATAAGTGACCACTTTAATAACCGCTTAAAAGCTGTTCGAGTTTCTATCTGACAATTCAAAAAGTTCAGAGTAGTTTTTAAAACACTGGGAAATATACTGTGTCCATTTCATGATGGGAGTTTTAATGAAGATTACAGAAATAAAAACAGCAGAAGTTTCAATCAAATCAGGGGAAACGACCTATAATTACAAATATATTCGGGTCTATACAGACGAAGGAATTTATGGAACAGGTGAAGCTAGCCATATTGATCGGGGTTGGCGAGAATCAACCCGGCACATGGCGAAAATGATCATAGGTATGGATCCTCGAAATGTGGATTCATGTTTCGAACTGATACGTCGAAACTACATCTTCATGGGAGGCGCTGGGGGGGCTGCGATTTCTGCGTTGACCGGTATTGAAATTGCACTCTGGGATCTTGCTGGCAAGGCTCAAAAAATCCCGGTATACGGGCTACTCGGTGGGAAATTTAGAGATCGAATCCGGTTGTACGTGGATAGTGCGCATACAGCTTATGATGAGCGAGCTGCTGAAGTAAAGGAAAGAGGTTTTACCGCGATAAAATTCGATCTTGATGATGCTAAAAATCCTCACAAGATTGATCCATGGAATTGGTCGGTAACTCCTGATGAATTAAATTCTCTTCTAACACAGGCCTTCAATATTAGGGAGGGAGTCGGTGCTTCCTTAGATCTCGCTATAGATCTCCACGGGAGATATGATGCCACTGCAGGTATGAAATTAGCCCAGGAGTTGGAACCCCTAAATCTTTTGTGGCTTGAGGAGCCAGTTCCGCCAGAAAATATTGATGCATTATCTAAGATTACGCATGCCACAGGAACACCAATATGTGTGGGTGAAAATCTTTATCTGCGTCATGGCTTTCGAGATTTGTTACAACAACAGGCAGCTGATATAATTATGCCGGATATCTCAAAGTGTGGTGGTTTATCTGAATGTCGTAAGATTGCCAATATGGCTGAGCTGTATTATGTGCCCTTTGCTCCACACAATAACTCTAGTGCACTTAGTACGGTTGGTGATGCGCATGTTTGTGCCAGCGTTCCTAATTTTCTAGTACTAGAATACCATCGTTTTGATGACCCAACTTGGGATGATGTCCTAGCAACAAATACATCAGTTATTAAGGATGGCCATGTAGTTTTAACAGATGCTCCTGGTCTAGGCGTCGAACTCAATGAGGAATTTTTGCAAACATATTCGACAGACGAAGGACCTTTGTGGCAATAACCTCGCTACTGCTCTAACTATATGGTTTTTCCCAAAGGTATCTTCTTTTATTTTTTTAAAAAACCTACCTACTGCGGAACGTATGTTATTAAGGGACTCCGTAGTAATTTAATCAAGTAGGAACGATATAATATAGACCTATATTTTTGATTAAAGTGATGAAAATTTAAGTCCATTCTAGGAAAGGGAAACCTCATGATAAGAGTAGGCTGTATTGGACTTGGTGGTATGGGTATGCACCAGGCTAAGACTTTTGATAAAGTAGAGGGCTGCCAATTAGTTGCCGGATCTGATTTGTCCCCCGAGATGCGGGAAAGATTTAGTAAAAACTTTCCTGAAACAAAGCTATATGATAGTCCTGAGGATCTTATTAATAAAGGCAACGTTGATGCTATCGTAGTCGCAGTTCCGACAGGCCTACATTATTCTACTGTTTCGATGGTCCTCAGCGCAGGTATACCCGTAATGGTTGAAAAACCAATGACCCGAACAGTAGATGAGGGGCGGAAATTGATAGAGCAAGCTGATACAAAGAATACAGTATTGATGGTTGCTCACTGTCGTAGATTTGACCCATATTGGAAATCTTGGGGAGCCCATGTGGCTTCTGGAAAGCTCGGAAGGCCTATTCTTTGGCGTAATGCTATGGCAGGTTTTGGCCCTGGGCGGTGGTATATGGACCATGATATGGGAGGTGGCCCACTAATGGATGGTGCAATTCACAATTATGACTTCGCTAATTTTCTTTTTGGCGACCCCCAAACTGTCCTATCCAGCTCAATTAATATGGATCCTAATGTATCAGCTATAGATACATGCACAGCGATTGTCAGATTCAGTGATGAAAACCAATTACTTGTATCTTGGAGTTGGGGAGCCCTAGGGAATGGTCTCCATGATGTTATTGGTCCTAAGGGCTTTATCCAGTTTGGTTTTGGAGATCTCGAGGAACCAGAAGATAAAGATTTATACCAGTATTGTTGTTTCACTAATCAACTTGGTGACCAGAAGCTAATAAAATCTCCGATTAATCCTGATATGTATACCTATCAAGCTGAGCATTTTCTTTCCTGTGTTCGGGACGATGTTACATGTCTTTCACCTGGGACAGAAGCAATTAAAGCTGTTGCTATAGCTGAAACTATCCTTCAAGCTGGTCCTTTGGGGGAAGCTAAGGAGGTCTCTTGGAAGTAAAGAGTGGAAAGATAAACTAGTAAAAAACCAGAACTAGGATGAAATACCGGATGTTACTTATCTAACAACAGGAGAACCCTAATGAATTACCTTCTAAATTTTATTATGGATCATCCCGGTAAAATGAACTTTGGTTTACTGATTATACGTATCATTGTTGGCTTCAGTATGGCTGCTTTTCATGGTTGGGGAAAAATTACGGCCCCCGATAAGTGGGTAGCAATAGGGGGTAATATGAAGCTAATAGGGATCACATTTCTACCAGGATTTTGGGGTTTTATGGCGGGTTTTGCAGAATTCTTCTGCTCTATACTACTGATTCTTGGACTTTTCTTTCGACCTGCAACGACACTTCTAGCCATCACCATGATACTTGCAGTTTTACGTCATTTATCGTTACCCACAGGTGATCCTGGTTCTGGATTAAGTGGTGCATCTCACGCAATGGAGCTCGGAGCAATATATATCGCTCTCTGGTTTACCGGCCCAGGAAAGTATAGTTTGATGCCTGGTATAAAGAAAAACTGAACTGGTTTTTAAGAATAATAGATGAAGGACTAACTATTAAAAATCAGGAGTTATATCAGCCACTGAAAGGTTTTTATGGTCCGCAGATTATAGGTGGATTTAGTAGATCAGAATAGCCTTTTTTGCTAGGTAGGTGTTGGAAATCTAAAAATTTCGATGTCACTTTAGGGGTGTTATTTCTTGTTAAAAGTCATTTGTTATAAAATTACCTGAATTACCTATTTTAGCTTGAATTTCCACTGTTATTGATAAGAATATTCGCTGCTAACCATTTAATTTATTGTGGTTTGTTGATTGAGGAGAGGGGAGTAGAGGAACATATTGGTATCCAGGTTCTTTTTTCTGACGTTCCATGATTTTACTGATTTGCTTCCAGGTTTCAATTAGACCAGATGTGCAGTAGGGCATCTCATCCTCAATAATATGGTGTAATTTTCCAAGCTTGTAACATGGAACCGCAGCATACATGTGATGTTCAGTATGGTAGTTCATATGCCAGTAGATAAATTGTAGAAATGGATTAAGATAAAATGTTCTACAACAGAGTCGGAAGTCGGGCACGTCATCCTGAAGGCCCACGTGTTGTGTGGCATTGCAAAGAAACTGTAGCCAAGCTCCTATCATTTTTGGAAAGGTTATTACCAAGGGTACAACCCAGAGGCCATAAATTAGAGAAATTCCCATAATCAATAGGTGTCCCACTAATGTGATACGTTCCCAATTAGAATATGCTCGTTGCCGTGAGGGGTCACTTTTAGGGAAGAGTTCCTTCGACCAGTTATCATTAGGCATTACTCCTAAGAAAGCTGAAACTTTACCTTTTAGTAGGTCGTATGGATATCTATAGTTGAAGATTGCCCATTTCCAGAGGTCTGTTACCTCAAATTTTTGTGGAAGAACAACTTCCTGGTCATTTGGATAATGTAATGTGTACTTGTGATGTTCTGTATGACTTGCCCAAAAGTGATGGTGGTTCTGCCATCCAAGGAAGGCATATATCCTAAGGAAGAAAAGATTAAGCCACCGGGTTTTAAAAACTGAATAATGAACCAATTCGTGAAAACCATTACCGATAAAATGCCAAAAATGACCATTAATAAATATTAATATAAGAGTAATATACCATGCCCAGTAAAGAGAGGAATAAATTGCTCCGCCAGCTCCCAATCCGAGTACACCAAGATGCCCCAAGGTTTGGCAGAATCCCAGAAAATTACTACGTTTATTAAGTTTTGCTAATTGCGTTTTTGATACCTTGCATCTGTACCATTTTACTCGATTTTTCTGTAGGGGATTGCTGTACTGAGGGCCCTCAGTTAGAACATCCTTATCCTTTAGCCCTTCAACAGAGGAGGACTCATCCAATTTGTTATTATCCATGGGGCCATTACTCATTAGCAATTCCTGACTTAAGTAAGTACGGATTAATAGATATAATCTAAATTTTGTTTACATAATCAGTCAAGACGAATCTTATTTCAAACCCTAAGATAGGGTATTGTGCTACATTTAGATGTCTATGTTGGCAGCTCCTTAAGCCCTATTGGTTTTACTCTCATTCAAAAAATGATTAAACCAGTCAACCATCCAGTCGAAGTACTCCATCTTAAAACAGTGTGTCCCTTTAGGTTGGTACACATGGAAATTTTCTGTTTGTCCCACTTGACTATAAACAGGAGTGACAAACTTTTTAAGGTCATCGACTCCTGACTTCGGCATGTCTTCGTCTTCAGTGGGTGCCACTAACATGAATGGTCGAGGAGCAATACAATTTGCTACAATTTGCGGGTGGTCAAAAAACCGAAGCATATGAGGAATATAATAGTAGGCACTGTGCCGATACCCGTCACACTCATTTATTACACTGGTTAGTTTTCCTACACCTCCACAGATAGGTACAGCAGTTTTAAGCCATGGTGCACAGGCCATAGCATACCACGCTGCATTCCCACCTAATGACATTCCGGTTAATCCGACATTGTTGCTGATAACCCTATTTTGCCCGGACAGTATATTGACTGCTCTAAGTGATTCTTCAACTAGTAACCCCATCTGACTTATGCCAAACGGGGCAAGATGTTTATTTTCGATTGCCCAGGCTTCTTCACTTTGGCGCCTTAGTTCACATCCCTTAGGTGTGATACCCAGGGTAATAAAGCCACGCTTCGCTAGTTCCCGACCCCAGCCAAACAACGGGCCTCGATCTTGGTTCTCCATATAATACTTATTGTTAGCGAGTCTCTCTGCTGTCCCACCCGTTCCATCTATGCAGACGACACCGGGAAGTAAATTATCTCCTGCATTTAATGGTTCCATAAGAATAGCAGGTACTTTTTCACCTAGAGAATTTGTAAATGAAAGATCTGTTAAACAAACCCCTTCCTCGTGTCTTGAATTATATTTGGTGTAATCTACCTCGTTAGGGATTTCACTTAATCCAAGTAACTCAATTAATTTGCTTCGTGCCTTATGGGGAGCAACAGAAACTGGAAAACGGGGAATCAAATTGTTTCTAGAATAAGCCATAGCGATCCTCCTAGCTATATAGCATAGGCTGGTACTTCATGGGTATGTTTTTGCGCCACACGGTGACTTAGTTTACCATTTTCCATAAAATCTTTTTCTCTACCCTGAGTCACGATTAAATCTTCAAGCTTTTTATGGAGAGTTTGGGCTTGGGTATTGTCTTGGCTATAAAGGTTTCTACATTCGTAAGGGTCCTCTTTGATATCATAATACTCGAAGTTTTCTGTTCGGTAATGCCAGATAAACTTCTCGTTACTATCAACCAAATAATGGCCATATTCAAGGTGCTCTGCGTGCAAATGCCCCCTATTCAGATGTTTCTGTTCCCCTCGGACTAAGGGCATTAAAGAGCAACCATCTATTCCAGCCGGCAAAGGAAGTCCACATACATCTAGAAGGGTAGGCATTAAATCTGCTAGCCCAACAGTAGAATCAGGATATTCTTGGCCAATTGGGAGGTTCATCTGCGCCGGAAAGTTTAGAACGAAGGGCACCCGTATTGAACCTTCATAACCGAAAGATTTAGCCCAATAATTATGATCGCCCAACATTTCTCCATGATCACTGACAAATGCGAAGACAAGATTACGTAGGTTAAGTAACCGCCACATGTGGTAAGTAAAGCGAGTAATTTGGGAATCAACATGATCAATACATCCATAGTATCCTGCCCTTCCACGTCGAACGTTTTTAGCTGAAAGAGCAAGGTATTCTGCTTCTGGAAAGGGACCATTGGCGTTGACAAACGGCTTTCGTCCTTTCATAGCATGCGCAGGGTCTCCAATTACAGGATCTGGAATATCGGGATCGTTAGCATATCGTTCATAAAAAAATGAAGGTGGATCCCAGGGTGGGTGGGGTTTACTAAAGGATACATATAAGAAAAAGGGGGTATCATGGCCATATTTTCGAACATGTTCATCCATAACCCCAATTGCTTCCGTCGCTGTCCAGGAGGTTACGTGAAATTGTTCTGGAAATACACAGGGTCGAGCAGAATACCCATTATTTGTTACCCCAGCATTAAATAACCCAAAATTCTTCCAGCCTTGTTTTGCCAGCCATTCTATGTAGTCATCTTGATAGTTTGGAGACAAGAAACGACCTTCTTCATGTGTAATGATTTTGTCAAAACCATAATTTGCATCTTGAGGATAAACGTGGCGTTTACCCACGCTGTAAGTTTTGTAACCATTGCGTTGAAAGACCTTGCACAGAGTATTTGGTTCATCCCACGTTGCCATATCATCGAAACCAACCATTCCATTTGTGACAGGCCACTGTCCACTAAATAGGGTACGACGCGCCCCTACGCAAGAAGGGACTTCTGAGATAGCCCGGGGAAAGTAGTGTCCGGTTTGTGCAAGTGCATCGATTCCCGGTGTATGAATCACAGGGTGACCAGCAATGCCTAGGGTGTCTCCACGATGTTGATCCGTAGATATAAGAACAATATTGGGTTGGTTTCCAGGTTTCATTTTGTTACTCCCAGGTTATGTCTTATATTTTGATCCAATTTTATGATGATAGAATTTTTGTTCCGATAATGATATGCCGGAACAGTGGTTTGGTTTTGTCCGGCAATTGTTCATAAAGTTCTGAAGTGATTGGAACGACATCATCTGCTCGAGTTCCTTTTTCAGCTGCTTCTATTTCATAATCCGAAAGTCCCGGAATTAGGTTATTTAGATTAAACCACCATGCGGCATAGCGGGCAATAACAGCAATTCGGTTTGTGTTGCTCTTGTTTGCTCCGTTAGTATGCCAGATACGACTATCAAACAATAAAACACTACCAGGGTCTCCTTCTGCCTGAATCTCTGAAGGGTGAGTTGATTCTAATACTAGTCTAGAATTTCCGGTGGGATTATTCTCCGCTTTATGACTTCCTGGTACCAGAACTGTCCCACCATTTTTCTTAGTGAAGGGTGTCAACATCCAAAGACTGGTCAAAAGTAATGGGGCGTCAGGATATGGGGCCGGAACGCGGAAGTCGTACCCCTGCCCGAAAGGATAGTCAGAATGAAGTCCTCCACCGTTACCTTCAGCTCTTGGATAACCAGGTTCGAGAATAACACCGGTGGTCATAGAAATCCGTACGTGATGGCCAAAAAATGCCTCATTAATAGCCATGATTCTATCATCAGAAAGATATGGGGCAATTGATTGGTCGTATGCGATAAGTCCTCGCACGGCTTGGCGTCCGTTAATTGGAGCTTCGGGTTGAGATGTTGCGGTATTAATAATACTTTCTTTTATCTTTTTGACTTCATGCTCTGGTATAACATTGTTGACGACACACCAACCCTCTATTTGGATCCGTTTTACATAGTCGTCAATTGTTGACATTTCTTTTCCTTTCGTTTAAGTTTGGCTATTTTTGAATAATAAAATACTTATTTTACAAAAAATAGTTAGAAATTCCAATAGTTATAGTCCCCTACTCGAGGTGTAATTGCTAACCTACCGTCCCCTAGGTCGAACAGGCATTAATGTATCTACTATAAGTTTTGGCTCTGGCGGTTATAACCGGCTCGGGCAGACTAGTAATCCTCCCCTTAGTGAAACAGAAATGCACCGGTTGGTCCACACTGTTAGTGACTTGGGAATCAATCTCTTTGATAGTTCCCCAGGGTATATGGATAGTGAGACCATACTTGGACGAGCATTCAAGAGCATGTCACGAAACAAATTTTTTGTATCCACCCGAGTAGTTTTTTCAGAGCTGGATACCGAAAATAAAATTAATTATTCCACCCCCAAGGAAATTATCGATTCTATAGAGAACAGCTTAAATTGCTTGAAGCTAAATGAAATTGATATAGCTTTGATAGCCGCTTCCGAGGCCGCGGATTTTGATTTCATGATAAACGAACAGATTCCTATTCTTGAGAGCTTACGTCGCCAAGGGAAGATCAGATTTCTTGGGTCTAGTGAAACAGCTGCTACTGATGGTAATCACTCATGGATTAGAGCAGTCTTAACTACTGGAATGATGGATGTTATTATGATTGCTCATAGTATGCTAAATCAATCAGCCCGTTTAAGTGTATTCCCCTACTGCATTAAAAATGGTATCGGTGTAATGAATATATATTCAGTCCGTAATATTTTCAAGGATTCGGAAAGACTAACTAAAACTATCCTATTGCTCCAAGAACGTAACCTCCTAGATGACTCAATCAACCCCAATGCTCCGTTAAATTTTCTATTTAAAGATCCAGATATTGGGACCCTAGTTGAAGCAGCTTACCGTTTTGTCGTTTTTACAGAGGGAGTATCTACAGCTGTATGCAGCGCAGTCAGCCTGCCCAAGATTAACGAAAATATCTGTAGCCTAGCTAAAGGGCCTCTCCCTAGTTACCTTATTGATCAACTTAAAACTATGTTCGGACATTTAAGTGAGCCAGTTGGAAATTAGAAATAGGATTGAGGAGTTTTCCTAGCAACTTGCTGGTCTTTGCGTGTGTTTAAATATTTATTTGGGTTTGTCCTCTCTCATTTTTTCCTCGACACTTGCAATCTTCTCTTCCATAGTTTGATTCCGATCAGTTCGTGTGCCAACCCGAATAGTCGTCGATATACGTGGTGCACCCATCTTGTGTACAATTTCATGGCAGGCCTTAACCGCAGAAAAAACCTCATCCCATTCACCTTCGATATTTGTTCCATAAGCGTGCATAATAGTTTTCAACCCTGCTTCTTTAAGAACCTTTTCACAAGCCGTTACATGTTTAGATACAGAAACACCGACACCAATAGGTACTACGCATAAATCAACAATTACTTTCATTATTTTTATCCATTTTTAAATAATTTTTGATTCCAAGATATAACGAAGACGGGCACCTACTAATACATCTTCTCCAGGTTCCATCATATAGGGCATGATTGAAAGGTTTTTTTCTCCTCCCATCTCAATTCTCGGTTCACCCTCTGATAGTTGCTGGATCACTTCACTCGGATCAATATCAATTTTTTGTTTATCCCAGTTAATGTCCAAAACTGGTGCGACGTTCGATCGACCTGGTTGTTGGATTACTGTTTTAATCGAAGGGAAACCTATGATTGCATCTGTTATTGTTTTTAGATATCCTTCCCATTCTTTCCATTCTTTTTTGTGATCTCTTTTAGTCCAACACTCCACTGCAGCAAGGAGTCCCATAATTTCTTCTTTCCCCGCTTTCATAGGTCGGGCGATGGAGTGGTGTGGTGCTCCATTCATGAAAGCCGCCCACAAAAGATCACGACGACCAAGAAGCATTCCCGAGGCTTGTGGCCCTCGAAGACATTTCCCTCCGCTATAAGCTACTGCATCAACCCCCTTGCTTAAATAAGGATTGGGTATGTCGGGGCGTTCAGCTGCAGCATCAACAAAAACAGGTACATCAAATTCATGGGCAATATTAACGATTTCTGTGACTGTCATATTTCCGGTGTCAGCGCGATCTCCGAAGAGGGCTATCATGGCAGTACGTTCGTTAATAGCTGATCGTAATGCATCAGGATTATCGTTGATGCAAACTAGTGAAATACCAACCATACGTATGGCGTGGTCATAGACATGCCGATGCGTGTTAAGTGTGATAACTTCATTTTTCATACCATTTGTATCTGGTAGTTTAGCAATATTATCTAGATTTATACCGGCTACACATGCAGCTGTTATCTGACATAGTGCTGCAGCGCATCCATTTGTCACTAGGCCAAATTCTGTTTTCATAATTGCACCTAACCGGCAGCCAACTTGTTCTATTAACTCTTCAATATGCACATAAGACCGAGATGCTTCAATCATCGCTTCCCTAACTTCAGGTAACATAACTGAACCACTATACATTGTAAGCGTACCCTTACAATTAATTAACGGTCGAATACCTATAGTATTGTAGGTAGGGTAATCTAGAGCAGACATTTTGGATTTCCCATAGTTAGTCAGACGGATATTATGTGAGTTTAAATTAATATTATCAAGATTTGTTATGTTTACTTACTATAGTATTAAGATTAATTTATTCCATAAATTTAACATGTCTAATACAATATCCCGTCGTTTGTGTGGAAACTACTGGAAATTTTTAGTAAAAAACCCAATACTCCCATATCCTCAGTCATTAAGTAATTTTTAAAGGAGGCTTATTATTAACCAGATGCTACCAATACTATTACAAATTTTGATTTGTATCTGTATTGGTACTTTTATGGTATTACCCAACTCTATAGTAGGATTTATTTTAAAAGGGTTTTTCGGTCTGTGGGTCCTCGTTTTACTTAAGGTTAGTTATAATAAGATGATGTTACCAGGGATATGTTTGGGAACATTTTTTTTTAGTCTGGCAATGTGGCTGGCACCACACTGGCTTATGTATGTATTTCTGTCTTTAATGTTAGCAGCTATATTTGTAACTTATAAGACGGCAGAAGCATTCTGTAGAACAAATCCTAATTAGGCTGGGTATTATGTGCGTGACATGATCCTGTAAGGAGTTCATTCTCGTATAAGCTAAAAACAACTGTAAAATTGAGTATTGGGGGAGAAATAAACCCAGTTTAATAACAAGTTTTTAAATAAACAGGCCTAGATAATGTTTATAATATTAGGGAGGCTATAATTGCAAGTTATTGATGCGCATCAACATCTTTGGGATACTTCCCAACTCAAGTATCCGTGGTTAGAAGAGCCTAATACCTTCAGGGCATCTTATCAATTAAATGATTATCACAAAGCTTTTGGGGAAATAGATATTATAAAATCGGTTCACGTAGAAGCAGATCCTGGCCCAGGAGCGGAAATTGCCGAGGTAGACATGATAAGCCGTATATCATCCCTCGAGGGAACAATTGGTGCTATCGTTGCTGCTGCTCCTTTAGAAATAGATGGCAAGTACAAGATTTTAGATGCTTTTAAAAAAAATTATCCTAGGGTTGTTGGGATTCGCAGAATGGCATGGCATCATGAAGACCCCACTTTTTATCGATGGCCGGCTTTGATTGAGGGAGTTAAGGCTCTCCCAGAATATGGATACAGTTTTGAACTCTGTGCCAATGTAACTCAACTAGAAGCCGCTCTTTATTTGGTGGAAGCCACTCCCAATGTGTCTCATGCAATTAATCACTGTGGAGGGCCGGATATTGCAGCTAATGGATTCCAGCCTTGGGCAACCTACATGAGGCAAATAGCTGATTTTCCCAATACTGTTTGTAAGATATCAGGACTGGTTACCCGAGCGAATATGGAATGGACACCTGGTGATCTTAAACCTTACATTGAGTACTTAATAGAAATATTCGGGTTTGATAGAGTTATGTTTGGCAGTGACTGGCCTGTATGCACTTTAGCTGGGACGTATAAGGAATGGTTTGATGCACTGAATCAGGTGGTCAGAAAAGCTACTGAAGAAGATCGGAAAAAATTATTTCACGATAATGCTCAAACCTTTTATCGCTTAAGCTAAGAGCAGTAGGTATATAGACTGAATTTAACTGGGAGTAAGTATGAATTCCTCATTTGGATCTACGGTAATGAAAAAGGCAGAAGCACTGATTGCCAGCGGGATGGATGCCAACCAGATTTCAAAACTTGTTTGTGACCAGGATCCTGAAGGGTATAACTATGGTATTGGAATTGTAGTGGATGGTTATAGCAAGGCGTGGCCTTCTTCTAAGATACTTTTGAACTATTCCCGAGAGGAAATAGGAAAAAGTCTGATAGGGGAATACATGAGTACTGCCTCCATGGCAAGTTTACTGAAGGAAGCAGTATTGCGTTGGCAACGGATTCCTGAGGATTACTGGAATCAATTTACACTACTTATACCATCTGATGCAGGTACGGGCGCTGTCAAAACCGCAATTGAGATGGCCCTCCAAATATATCCTCAATTAAACACTTTAGGAGTGGAAGAATTATCGTGGCCCGCGTACCAAGCAATAGCTCGTATGAGTAGGATATCATTCAAAGAATTTAGAATTGGTTCCGTTATAGATTCTCCAGGGACATTGCCAATTTACCAGGCTGGTCCAATGAATACTACGGGCAGGGTTCAATCACAGGAAACAATTCTTGACCGGGCGAAAGCGGCAATGGGACGGCCTGTATTATTGGATAGAGCATATTCAGGATTTGAGTATGCACGGCTTATTGATAACTGCAGTTATGACCATATTATGCGTATGAGTTTTGAAGATCAACTTAGGCCATTCATCGAATATGAGGTCCCTTTCTGGGCTGCTATTAGTCCAACAAAATCTTTTGGTACGTTTGCTCTTAGACCTTGTGGAATGCTCCTGGTATATACTCCCCACAAGTCGGATAGTTCAGAGATGAAAACACTCGGGAATACGGTCTCGCGTGCTCGAGGGTCATCATTTGAACATCCTATCTCCCGGGCTTTTGTATCAGCATTAATAAATGATCTGAATAATTTGGAACTTGAACATTCAGATATCTTACGACGTCTTAGTACAGCAGAGAAAGCATGGAAGCTAAAATCAACTGGGAAACCAATAGCCAATCTTTTTACAGATCATTATGCCGGATTATTTCGAAACCCTCGAGTTGAAAACGAAGCACAGGAAGCAATTTATAACGCTCATCTGTATCCAGTCTTTACACCGGGACGTTGCAGACTTAATATTACAGGGTTGCCAGAAGACACAAACATTAGCAGCAATCATGTAGAAGTATTCGCAAAGTATTGCCACGAGTAGCATTTTCCATTTCTGTTGCATCCTTGTATTTACTTGGTTTATAATGTACTTTATACGGTCTCTAAACTGATGGGTTAAATGTATCCTAAATCACTAAGGACAATTTGTAGTGATGACAATATCTTGATTCTATCATTAATCAGGTTTTCTGAGAAAATAAGCTCTGGAACTTGACTGATTTTTAAATTGAAAGGAAATAGTAGTATGGCACAGGTCAACATCCTCAGACATAATCCGATCGCCATTTTTTCAAATCCCACCGAAATCATAGTCAAAGACGACAAAAATCAGGTTTTTAGGTTAGTGGAACCTAGTGGAAATGTAGGGACCCAGTATCCTAATGACTTGGGGTCTGAGTGGTTTGGCACGATTGAAAATTTGAACAATAACCTAAAAACTTGTGGGGTAGAATGGTCGGATGTCTACAAAACAGATGTGTTATGGACTACACCGTCTACTGAAAGAGATACTTGTGATCAAGTCAAGGACGATTTTAACGCGATTTATGCCCCAATGATAAATTCGATGACCGGGTGTTCCATTAATTCAAACCGAATGGCAAGATTTACTCATCCGGAGGGATTTCCAGATCCTGTCGCATTGTTTGAAGTTCAAATTAAAGCAGTGAGAGGAGAAAATGTTTCTGTCAATAATGGGGTTATTGATTATGGATATTGGCAAGATCACCAACCTAGTGGTGCCTCGGTAATGCACTCACGAGATGGTAAAACGATTACCTCAATAGGTCCTAATTTAGCAGAGGAAATGGCTTTTGTGATGTTTGAGCATTACGAGAAACCCTTTGCTGAAGCAGGGGTTGATTTCAAAAAGCAAACGGTCTGGATGGAAATACTCGTTGCTGTTGATGATGATCCGGAAAAAACTTGGGAACGTATAGAAATTGTCCGGCGGGCATTTGAAGAATACTATGGTAATGATCGCCCCTCTGGTCTAATATACCCTGTTTCACGGATACCTAATTTAGATGGGATTGTAGAGCCACAACCGCGTGTTGTTGCCGGGGATGTTAGTATTGACAGGTCTGGCGAAATCGAGAACGGATTTGCGACCTGGACAACTATAACTTATGGTGGAATAACCGAAGTAATGACAAGTGCGGTTGGCGGCATTGATGCTGGTGTTGAATTATTAACGTTAGATTCTCGAATTAAGGAGGCTGGTGGCAAGGGGCTTAAAGAGGATGGAGTGTTTAATAATGCCTACGTAGTTGCTGGTCCTAGCTCCCAAGAAAACCGTGATAGGTTGAAGGATTTTAACACCGAATTTAGTGGGTGGTATGAAGGTACTGCACCGGCGGGAAGAACTGCTCAGTATGTGGGAGGCATACAACAGGCATCTTATCAATCTGGAATCTCAAACCGGGCAATTTATTGTAAGTAAAGACAAGAGAGTGTGGCAGGGTTTTGGGTGTCTGATATAAGGTATGCTTTAAAAACCATTAGATGATATTTCCTGGTTTTCAATATAGAATTTAGCCTATACTCCAAGCCTAAAAATTAGTTGATAAGAAAGGAATTTCCAATGAAAGCTGGACAGATTGTTGCCCCTGGAAAAATTGAAATAGTAGAAACAGAGCGCCCTGATCTACAATTGGAAAAAACTAATCCGAAGGCTCTAGAAGACCTAGTGTTGGTCCGGACTATTAATGCTGCCATATGTGGTAGTGATCACCCTCTTTTTACTGGACCTGGAACATATCCAGTAGCTCCGGGTTTATCGCTTCACGAAAGTATTGGGGTTGTTGAAAGATCATGGACCCAAGAATGTAAAGAAGGAGATCTTGTATTAGCTCTCCCACAGGGATCAAGTGCTATGGCGGAGTACTTTCTCGGCCTGGGTGCTTCTATAACACCTTTACCTTTGGGGTTGCCTCAGGAACAATTAGTGATGGCTCAACCCCTGGGCACCGTTATTTATTGTCTTCGTAAACTAGGACATTGGTTCAATTCGGAAGTAGCTATTGTTGGCCAAGGCCCTATGGGACTTATGTTTACTACAATGATGAGAAATCTAGGAGCAGCTCTAATAATAGGGATTGACCAGTATGACAACCGGCTTGATGCGGCTAAACAAATGGGTGCTACTCATGTAGTCAATACCAAAAATACGGATCCAGTCGAGGCGGTAGCTGAAATTACCGAAGGACGGATGGCTGACCTAGTTATTGAAGTTGTTGGGGTGGCAGAAACCTTTAATATGTGTGTGCAATTAGCTCGACATAAAGCACAATTTATAAACTTTGGGGTTCCAAAAACTTCACAGTATACAATTGATATGATGGAGCTTTTCCGCAAAAACATACAATTGACGACCTCTGTTGGTCCTGATATAGATATTGATTTTAAAAGCGCTATGCGGTTAATCGAGGAAGGTCGTGTAAATTTAGCACCAATGATCTCACACAAACTACCTTTTGCCAAGGTCCAAGAGGGCTTTGAATTAGCAACAAGAAGTAAGGGTGAGTGTATAAAGATCGTTGTAGATTTTGAAGAGAAAGGAATAAAACAATAATTAAGAAATTATTATTGTTATTGGGAGAGACCTACTGAATGAAAAAATTAAATCATATGGTAAGATTCTCGATAGTACCAATTCTAACTGGCTTTGTGCTATCCTGTGGTGGTAGCCAATCTGAGATAGATCCCTGGGATAAGGTTCAAAAGATTCTAGAAGAATCAAAAGATACGGTGGTTTTGGATGGTATAGAAAAAACCTCCCTCAAATATTTAGGTGTGGAAGAGCCAAAATTTGGAGATTGGATAGTGCGTCATGCGTTATCCGATCCAGAAAATTTTAATCCCTACACATCGAGTGATCAAGGAGCCTCTCAGGTCCATGGATATGTTTTTGAGTCGTTATTAGAGCCAGGATATGACCCTCCCTATGCACAGAGAGGATATCTTGCCGAGGATTACCCGGTAGTCTCTGCTGATAAGCTCACCTATGTTTTTACCCTGCGAGAGGAGGTTCATTTCTCTGACAAAGTTTCTCTTACGGTAGATGATGTTATATTTAGTATGAAGGTAATTCAGACACCAACGGTCAGGGCACCACATCTTAGAAATTATTATTCTTCAATTCTTGATGTGCAAAAACTTAGTGAATATAAAGTCAGTTTCGTTTGTAAAGAACCTTATATCCTTAATGATCTGTTCATAGGTGGATTTAGTATTCTTCCTAGACATTTCTACGACCCTGATGGATTACTTGACCCCGTTCCGATTACAACATTGATCGATGGAAGCTGGGCTGAGAGTGAACATGCGGATAGAGTAAAACTTTTTGGAGAGCGTTTCAATCAAGACTTTAACCGGAAGATGCTTGGTTCTGGACCTTATTCCGTTAAAGATTGGCAGAACGATGTTGTGACTGGCCAGAAAGTTGTACTGAGTCGTAATTTAGATTATTGGGGTTATAAGATAGATGGATTTGGAGCCACTGGAAATTTTGACAAAATCATTTTCAAAATTATTAACAATTTAGACGCAGCATTTATTGAGCTAACTAATGGGAATTTAGATTACCATAGTTTGAAGCCATTAGAGTTTAAGGAGAAAAGCTGGTCTCGAGATTTTTTAGCACGATTCATGAAAGGGATCCAATATGCTGGGGGGTATACGTATATTGGTTGGAATAATAATCACCCTATTTTCCAGGACAAACTGGTCCGTAGAGCTATGACGTTTCTAACCGACAGAGAATCTATGGTGAAGAACCTGCTCTTTGGTCTCGCAGAAACTGTGGAGAGTCCAATACATAAGTTTCGACCAGAATATAATCACGATCTCAAACCCTATAATTATGACCCTGATAAAGCCTTGGCACTTCTGAAAGAAGTTGGTTGGAAAGATACAGATAATGATGGAATTCTTGACAAAGAAATTAATGGGGAGCGTATACCATTTCAATTTGAATTTCTTGTCAATTCGGGGAATCAACTCCGCAAGGATATAGCGTTAACACTTCAGAGTTCACTTGAGGATTTGGGAATAGACTGCCGGGTACGAGAGCTAGACTGGTCGATATTTTTAGAAAAAGTTAAGAATAAAGATTTTGCGGCAGTGACACTAGGATGGACAGGTGGAACAGGGCTTCGGTTTCCCCCTGATGCTTATCAGATATGGCATTCCTCACAGATAGAAGGGAACGGATCTAACTTTGTCAGTTTTAGAAATAAAGAGAGTGACCAAATTCTTGAAGATTATCGATCAGAATTCGACGTGGAGAAACGGATTACTATGTATCGACGTTTTCAGGAGATTCTTCACGAGGAACAGCCTTATACCTTTCTGTGGAAAGCACGGGCTGCCCTCGCCTATAGCCGTCGTTATCAAGGTGTCAATTGGTACCCCGCCGGGGCAGTGACCAAAGAATGGTGGGTTGAGCCCACCGACCGGGTATATAAATAAAACGCCTTTAAATCCCCTGTCATGGATCAATTGCATTATGCTTGGTTATATACTTCACCGTAGTCTACTGATGGTGCCCACATTAATAGGGATTACGATCATATCATTTTTTATTATGCATCTTGCTCCTGGTGATCCTGTCGATTTATTTCTTGGCGGGGCAGCAGGAGGTGAGGGACTAGCTTCTGATCGGCAACAGGATATTGAGAAAGCTCGTCAAGAGTTAAGAAAGCAGCTCGGACTAGATAAGCCGTTACATATCCAGTATGTTAATTGGATCACTGCTTTATTCCTCAAGATCGAAGCTGTGAGTGAATTTGATCTCGCAGCGATTCGGGCAGATGAATTACTTTCGACAATGAGAGATTCAGAACGAAAAGAATTAGCACAATTAGATAGAGCAGAACAAATAGAGAAATTTTTAATTTTTTTAGGAAAAGAAAAACTGCTGGAGGTAGAAAAGCTTAGGAAATCATCTTTCTGGACGGGCAGAACATTTAGCGCTAAAGGTAACTATATTTATCGCGGTGCCGGGATCGAACTTTTCAAATTTGCAGGATATCGTTTCATAACTCTTGATTTTGGACGTTCTTTTAAGGACAATCAACCGGTAATCAGTCGAATAATACGGAGACTACCAGTTACATTAGAAATTAATATTATAGCGATAATAATCGCTTATCTCATTGGACTACCTTTAGGTATCTGGTTAGCTGTAAAACAAAATACCCTCACGGATAGGCTACTTACAACAGGGACCTTTGTACTCTGGTCAATGCCTTCTTTTTGGGTAGGTATGCTTCTTATTATTTTTCTGTGTAATCGGGAATTTTTATACTGGTTTCCAGCCTCTGGCATACAATCTCTGGGGGCCTCTACTGATTGGGGGTCATGGAGATTAATTGGTGATCATTTTTACCATATGTTCCTTCCAATACTGGCTTCTGCCTATATAAGCTTTGCAACTATCTCCCGTTATATGAGAACTAGTATGCTGGAAAATCTCCGCCAGGACTACGTGAGAACGGCACGAGCAAAAGGATTACCAGAAAAGGTAGTTATACTCCGACATGTTTACCGAAATTCTCTTATCCCAGTAGTAACTACTTCGGCAGGAATGTTACCTGCCTTGATTGCTGGTTCTGTCTTCATTGAGACTATTTTTACCATTCCAGGAATGGGAATGCTCGGATTCGAATCTGTGCTAAATCGGGACTATCCAATGGTAATGGCTATATTTACCATTGGGTCTTTATTATCACTCCTGGGTATCTTAGTTTCTGATATCTTACTAAAAGTGGTAGATCCACGAATCACCTTCGAACAATTGCAGGTTTAGGAGTTCAATTTTGGGAGTGGACAGATTTGTAGGTAGTGAAACACAGCCAACAGGGCAAATAGCTGACGATGTTTCTCCGTTAGAAATTGGGGAGAGTTTTTGGCGAATCACTCGGCGTGAGTTCCGTAAAAATCGCCCTGCATTATTTAGTTTTTATCTCCTAGTTGGTATGACGATTATTGCATTATCTGCTGATCTATTAGCGGGAAACAAACCTTACTATATGGTATATGAAGGAGAAACTTATTACCCAGCATTTCGTCAGTATGGAGTCCATATTGGTTTGCTAGAATGGCCACAGGAATTACGCACTCGAAAGAACTTTAAACGTTATGCTTACACTGACGCAATTTTTCCTATCATCCCCTATGCCCCAGATGAAATTCTCCTTTCTAAGAAATATCGAAGACCTGGGGCAGAACATATATTTGGTACGGACCGTCTTGGTCGGGATGTCTTATCGGGATTGATCCATGGAACAAGGTATTCCCTAACAATTGGACTCGTCGCAGTTGGTATTTCTTTGGTCATAGGCTTGGGGTTAGGAGCAATGGCGGGTTATATAGGTGGGTGGGTAGATTTGTTTTTGTCCCGTATATTCGAACTTTGGGCGGCAATTCCACCCTTCTTTTTAATTATTACGGCAGCAGCATTTTTCCCACCCAGTTTATTTTGGATAATGATTATTATTGGTTTCACAGGATGGGTAGGGATTGCCCGGCTTACTAGATCTCAGTTCCTACAGGTCAGATCTTTCGATTACATTTCCGCAGCTAGAGCTTTGGGTTGTTCCAATATGCGAATTATGGTAATTCATATACTACCTAATGTTATTGCACCGGTACTTATTCCTGCGGCTTTCGGTGTTGCGGGTGCTATTTTAGCAGAATCGGGGTTAAGTTTTCTTGGAATCGGTGTACCAGCTGAAGTCATAACTTGGGGTTCATTACTGGCAGGGGCACGTAGCAACATCGCTGCCTGGTGGTTAGTTATTGTTCCAGGTTTTGCAATATTTATAACTGTAACGCTTTACAATCTTCTTGGCGATGGACTGCGGGATGCTCTTGACCCAAGGCAGCGTGGAAATATATGAGAGGTATCAATTGGAAACTATTCTCCGAGTAAACGAATTAAAGACCCATTTCGACGTTGACGGGAGTGTTGTGCGAGCAGTGGATGGTGTAAGTTTTTCTGTAGAGTCAGGAAAGACATTAGGTATTGTCGGAGAATCTGGTTGTGGCAAGAGTATGACTGCCTATTCGATACTTGGGTTGATACCACAACCTCCGGGCCGAATAGTGGGAGGTCAGGTGTTTTTTGAGAATGTAGATTTATTAACTCTTTCCCCCCGAAGTCTTAGAGGAATTAGAGGGAACGAAATTGCCATGATTTTTCAGGAACCTATGACTTCATTAAACCCGGTGTTTACTATTGGTGAACAAATTGCAGAAGCTATTCGTTTACATAAAGGTTTTAATCATAAGAATGCTTGGCGACGAGCTATTGAACTGCTAGATCTGGTTGACATACCACTTCCAGAAGAACGAGCTGGAAATTATCCTCACGAGCTTAGTGGGGGAATGCGGCAACGTGCGATGATCGCTATGGCAATTTCTTGTGACCCCAAGCTCTTAATTGCAGATGAACCTACTACAGCTCTCGATGTGACTATACAAGCACAAATTCTAGATGTCTTACGCCGTTTACAGGCAGAACTTGGCATGGGACTTATACTAATAACCCACGATCTAGGTGTTATAGCCGAAATGGCTCACAGTGTATTAGTGATGTATGCTGGACAGGTGGTAGAACAAGCTGATGTAAGAAAATTATTCCAGGAGCCTTGCCATCCGTACACCCGTGGCCTACTAGCCTCGGTACCGACTATGTCTTCTCAGATAGATGAACTATTAACAATTGAGGGTACGGTTCCAGATCCAGTAGATTACCCTAATGGCTGCCGTTTCTTACCTCGATGTTCTTTTGGTGAAGAATCATGTCAGCAACCACAGCTCCTGGCCGAGGTAGATGGTGCACACCTAATTCGGTGCGGTGAATGGCAGAGGGTAAAAGGTGTAAAAGTTGGTTAGAGGAGTGAGGAAATATGGCACCATCAGATGAGAAACTTTTGTTAGTCCAGGGTTTGAAAAAATATTTTTCAGTAGGTAGCGGATTATTTCGATCTTCTCGGAAGACAATAAAAGCAGTAGATGGTGTTGATCTCTTTCTAAGGCGAGGAGAAACACTTGGCCTTGTTGGTGAAAGTGGATGCGGAAAAACCACTGTAGGGCGAACAATACTAAGACTTATTGAGCCAACAGATGGAAGTGCTGAATTTTATACAGCGTTAGGGGCGGAAAAATTAAGGAAGCCCCATCCCATTTTTGCTATGAACAAAGCTGAACTCAGGCGTCTTCGTCGGAAAATGCAAATTGTTTTTCAAGATCCCTATGGGTCTCTAAATCCACGGATGACTATTGGTGCACTACTACAGGAGCCTCTTATTGTTCATAGTTTAAGTGATGGTCATGAAACTTCCAACCGTGTGGCTGAATTATTAGATACAGTGGGATTAAATCCGGCTCACGCTCGAAGGTATCCACATGAATTCAGTGGAGGTCAGCGTCAGCGTATTGGGATAGCGAGAGCTCTAGCTGTTCAGCCTGAGCTGATCATCGCAGATGAACCAGTTTCCGCTCTAGATGTGTCTATCCAGGCACAGATTATAAACCTCTTAAAGGTTTTACAAAAAAAGTTTCAGCTTAGCTACCTATTCATTTCCCACGACCTTCGTGTTATTCGCCATATAAGTGACCGGGTTGCCGTAATGTATCTCGGTAAGATTGTTGAAACTGCATCTCGTGATCAACTTTACTCAAAACCATTGCATCCCTATACAAAGGCTTTGTTGTCAGCTGTTCCGTTGCCGAATCCAGACCTCGAACGGAGCCGTACTATCCTCAAGGGGGATGTACCTAATCCTGTGGACATACCACCAGGTTGTCCTTTTCATCCAAGGTGTCCAATAGCTGAAAACCGTTGCAAAGTAGAGACGCCTAGGTTGGAGGACAAAGGAAATAGTCATCTTACTGCTTGTCACTTAGTTTAAATTAGGAAGTTCAGTTCGGATCTATTACGAATTTCAAGCATTTCTTTTCGGAAAATAGACTCCATAGTAGTTTTTGTTTTTTTGGGAAGAAAGCTAAAATGAATTCCATTTAGTATGATTTTGTCGATAGATTCTAGAGAAAATCGGTATGGGTTTATAAGTAATTGTAATTCGTCAGTAAGTGTAGTATTAAACAAGCAAGGGTCATCAGAATTGATAATAATAGGGATTCCAGCCTCATGAAGCTGTTCTATCGGATGAGCTGACATGTCAGGATAAATACCTAAACAAATATTGCTTGTTGGACTTATTTCAAGAGGGATCTGGTATTTTCTCAAGTGTGATACAAGGTTCATATCCTCGATAGATCGAACTCCATGGCCGATACGTTCTGCTCCCAATTCTAAAATAGCGGACCAAATACTTTCTGGCCCCTCCATTTCACCAGCGTGGGGTACGCTGTGAAGTCCAGCAGATCTAGCTCGCTCAAACCACGGTGCGAACGGATCAGGAGGGTACCCTTTTTCGAATCCTCCGAGTCCAAGTGCAACTACACCATCATTCTTCCCCTCAATAGCAACCGATGTTGTATAGTCGAACCTACCCTCAGAAGAGGTGTCATTACGGACAATATCAAAGATCCAATTAATCTCAACTCCAAAATCCTTCCGTGCCTTTTGCCTTCCAGTTGTAAGCCCAGCAAACCAAACATCTTGGCCAATCCCATTCGTGATAAAGTGTGTACTTGGGGAGAACGTAACTTCAGCATAAAGTATATTCTGCCGCGCCATTTCAGCACCAAATTCATAAACAATCAACTCAAAATCTTCAACCGTTTGGAGGCACCTAGTAATGGTGATATATACTTCTATAAAGTGATCAAATGTAGTAAAGGAATACCAATTTAATAGGCCTCTTTCGGTTTCCACTGGTAGATCAACATCATTCTGTTTAGCTAGCCTTAACAGAGTGGATGGTTTTATAGAGCCTTCCAAATGAACGTGTAATTCTGCTTTAGGTACGGCAGAGATATATTTAAATAGTGACATAAGAGAAATCCACATATCCTAAGTAATCTATTAACCTTCATATAATAAAAATGATCAATTTAAATTAACCACCTTTAAAATAATAACATGACATTAGTTTTAGTACAGGCTATAATATTTCGACAAAATATTCACTTAATAAGGGGTCAAAAATGGAAATACAAGTTGTCAGTGGAGGCATGTTCAAACTTGATGGGGGAAGTATGTTTGGGATTGTCCCAAAACCACTTTGGGAAAAGATCTGTCTTCCCGATGACCGCAATCGAATTAATAATGATACAAACTGTCTCCTAATTCGTAAAGATTCCCGATTGATATTAGTTGACACGGGATATGGAGATAAATTAAACCCACGAGATCAAGATATCTATGGAATATCTGGTCCCACTATCCTAAAATCTCTCGCGGCAGTTGGAATAGGAGCCTCAGAAATTGATCTTGTCATCCTAACTCACCTTCATTTTGATCATGCCGGGGGGGCTACCCAGCTTGATGAGGAAGGGCGATTAGTTCCTACTTTTCCCAATGCCCATTATGTCGTTCAGAAAGGCGAATGGGAGGACGCATTGAATGAATATGGCACAATGAAAAATACCTATCGTTCTGAAAATTATTTGCCACTTATGGATAGGGGTTTATTAACTTTATTACATGGCGATACAGAAATAGAACCCGGGATCCAGGTGGAAGTTACGGGTGGTCATACTCGCCATCACCAACTAGTTAAAATTGAAACAGGCACCAGTCAAGTAGTTTACGCCGGTGATATCCTACCCATGACACCCCATGTGCGTGCTCCCTACAACATGGCATACGATCTGTTCCCATATGATACGATGATGGCTAAGCTCCGATTACTTAAACAGGCTTCAGATGAGGCTTGGATTATCATATGGGACCATGATGCTGAGGTGTCATCAGGTAGAATTTATTGTGAAGGATCCGGCAACTACCAATTTGAAGCTTTAGATATTTGATGCCTCGGGATCTTCCCAAAATTTTTCTAATTCTACACCGAGGCCATCTACGGTTCGATTACACCAGGCAAAAAACCCAGTGATCTGGTTAATCTCTAAAATAGCTTTATCTTCAAATCCACTGTCCCTAAGCTGGTCAATATCAGCTTGGGTAATCGAGGCTGGTGCTATTGTAAGTTTTCTTACATAATCTAACATACTTCGGTTAGGTACGTCTAATTTTGCTTTGCGGTAATCCATTTTAATCTGATTTACTAGTTCTTTATCGCCAATTTCTCTGAGGAGCCCCTCCCCATGATGACGTATTCAGTATTCACACTCATTGAGAGCAGAGACAGTTACTGCTATCATTTCCTTTTGACCTAGGGAGATATCGCAGTCTCCGTGCATTACTCCCTTATAAAAACTATTAAGGGCCCGAAGTGCAGATACGTTCAAACTATGGGCTTTGATTATGTTATCAACTCCTCCCCAAGAACGCATCGAATTCTGATAAATTTTGTTCAATGGACCTTTTGCTTCTTTTTCATCAACTGTGCGTATCCAGGCCATTTCTATCTCCTCTGATTTTGGCTATAAATCGAAGTGTTTGCGCATTCGGGTTACAGCTAATTTTTCCTCTTTACTTAATGACTCTAGTTCATACTCTTCGTCTGTAATCTGTTTTTTGTATTCTTCAAAGGGAAGACCTTCCTTGCCTGTTTCATTAAAATAGCTGCTGAGTTGGAACCGTTGAAAAATATTCATTCGGGGATAATCCTGTGTCCATTCAGCTGCATCATGTAGTAAGTTAGTTGAAAAAATAATAACATCACCCGCATCCATCGGTATAGTAATTGACACAGGTGGGTAGTTGCCAACTCTAAGTTTATCAGGGGTTTGGAAGGCTGATTTATGGCTGCCAGGTACAAGACTGAAACCTGTTCCAGGAGGGATTGGTACTAATGCTATCCAAGTTGCTATGTGGCTACAGTAGATTTCCCCACCCGCAGTTTGGTAATCATTATGAGGGTTTCGAAATCCGAGAGGAAACTTTATACCGCTATCATCCCGATGATAAGTTTGATGATTTTCACTATTAGGATTACTCTTTTCCATTTTTGTGAAATTACAGTGAAATAAACGAGGAAGGCCCATTGTTAGTCCAGCAATAATCCGAATAATGTCGGGGTTTACGTTCAACTCCTGAAAAAGCTGGTGCCCATATTGGATATGATCTAGATGAGTTTTGTAGGGCTCCTGTCTATGTCTAGATACAGGTGCCGGAATTTCAGTTTCATCAACACTCAACCAGCTATTAATGACGTCCAAAATAGGCAGCAAATGATCTGGTTGGATCACACCTCGTAAATGGAGGAATCCCTGTAGGTCGAAAAGCCATTTTTCGTTATCGGTCAATAAATGAGTATAGTCGGATGGCATTTAGTCCTCTACAACTTGGTATACTGTTTAAAAGTGGATATAAGTGCCTCGATTTTATATTGTGTCTCGTTTACTATCAGAAATCGAAATGGATTTCCTTAACAGCTTAGTCCATCACCAGTGGAAAACAGAATTTACATTAAACTCTACTTATTACCTACCCATCCAACCACCGTCAACAGTTATTATAGACCCGTTGACATAATTGGATGCATCCGAGCAGAGGTAAACTGCCGCTCCTTTGAGGTCCTCCGGAATTCCCCAGCGCTCCGCTGGGATCCTATCAGAGATAGCCTGAGATCTAACTGGATCAGTTTGAAGAGCTGAAGTAAGGTCCGTCATAATATATCCAGGAGCAATAGCATTAACGTTAACACCCTGCGAAGCCCATTCATTAGCAAGAGCGCTGGTAAGTTGTGCTATGGCTCCCTTAGAGGCAGAATAACTAGGAACTGTTATTCCCCCTTGGAAACTCAATACAGAAGCGGTAAACAAAATTTTCCCTTTACCTCGTGCTATCATGTCCCTACCAATTTCTCTACTTAAGACAAACGGTGCATTTAAGTTGACGTTAATTACTGTATCCCAGTAATCATCTGGATGTTCAGCTGCCGGAGCCCGAAGAGTAAGTCCTGCATTATTAACAAGAATATCAATTATAGGAAAATTGGTCTTTACTTTATTAATAAATTTGTAAAGATCTTCTCTATTATTTAGGTCTGCATTAAAACCACTGAATTCTTGCCCAATTGACCTGATCGATCGTTCGATATCACTACCAGATTCCTCAAGAGATGAACTCACCCCTATAATATCAGCTCCTGCCTCTGCAAGTCCCTCAGCTAAAGCTTTACCAATGCCCCTCCGACAACCGGTAACAAGTGCAACCTTGCCATCCAATTTAAAGGTTTCTAATATAGACATGGTTTGGTTTCCTTGGACAAATTTTTTCAATAAAATATGCTAAGAGTTAAGTAGTAGTCGACAATAAGTTAATCTCTACTCAATTTGTCAAATAAGTTTTATGGCTGTATCTTCTGGAATAACTTTAGCTAATTTATATTGGATAGGAGGTAACGTGGTTATTGAAGAACTAAATTTTATGTGCAGGTCCTTAAATTCAAATAATCATTATTGGGAACAGGGCATATTCCCTGAATGGACAAAATTAAATTGTTACCGGCACTACCCCGACGGAGAGATTGGGACTGGAGTGGAGCCTCATTATCATGATAATGATGAGATCTGGTTATTTACAGCGGGCTGGGGTGAAGTATATTTAGATGGGATCAAGTTTGATATTACGCCTAATACCTTGGTGTACACGCCCATGGGTTGCGTACACCAATTTCAGATGTTCTCCGACTATGAAAATAATGCTCTAGTGACAGGATTGGAAAGAAAACAAAGAAAGGGGCACCTTACAATCAGAGCCAACGGACAACCCGAACCTACTGTTCCAGGTTTTGTGATTCCCGGGGACTCTAACACTGGGCCGATCCCCAGTCATAGTAATCGGAGCCCTATTGTTGAATGGCGACTTCAGAAGAATGAAGAGGTCAATAACTTGGAAGTTTCAGATCTAAAACAGCATGAACATTGGATGGTTTTGGAAGGGACCTTATCTTTGATTCTTAATGGCCGGGCTTTTTTTCTTGACCCAGGGGATATCGCACTAATCCGCTCCGGGGTCAATCGTAAAATATCCACGACAGATCCTAATTTTCGGGCTGTTGTCTTACGTGAAAATTTGGGTAAAGCAGTTTAGTAATCTGTTGTTGCCTGGTAAATTTCGTCCAACCAGACCGTCATTTCAGCTGTTATATCATTATGAGGGACAATTTGACCTGACATCAGCCAGGGCCAGGCTCCACTATCTAATTGCTTGTCTATAAGATTATCACCAACCTTTATAGCCATGTCTAGGTATTTGTTTTGTTTTGTAAGCGTATATAGCAGTCCTGCAGCCCAGCCAACTTTTCCTGCTCGCAGGAGTTTAAAATGATAATCCCCCACATATTCGCAGAAAAGCATGTACTCTTGGGCTAGATCCAACCATTTGGATTCCTCTGTTGCCATGTAAAGCTGGCAGAGGAATCCAGCCGCGATACCAGGATGATAGAAAGATTGATCTCGTGATTCATCTCGGGTCAGCACATATCTAAAATCATCTCCATTTTTGACCTCAGTTATTAGACCAATTTTGGCGTCAAAAACCGTCCATAACTCCGAAGGATAATTAGGCTGGCTTATCATGATTTCCTGTAGCCAATTACCGTTCCCCTAGGCAATATCAAATCGTCCTGTTTAAATCGAGGCCCATCCATTTCCACTCACGACCCTAAGGTCTTGTTCATTGCTAGTAAGGTTCTTAGTTAAATGAGAATAGAATCCCCCACTAGAACTATCCTGGTAGGTAAGAAGAAAATCCATTCCCCGATTAGCGATATCAAAGGCACCGTTACGACAGGCTCCTTTGATTACCCAAGTATTGTAGTAAGTGTAGTAGTAACTATTTAAATCTGTTTCTGGACGAGGTCCAAAATCTCCATTCGGTAAGAACTCATTCCGCCTTATCCAGTCGAGGAGTTTATTTGCTGCTGCAGAGAATCCACAAACTAAAAGTGCAGATGGAACCTTATAGTATTCAGTGATGCCAAGTGTGGGGTCTCCAAAACGACCATCATTCCGAATTTGCCTAAGGAGGAAAGCACCACCTCGATCTCTAGCATCACTAAAACGATTCACAGAAACCTCTCCTCATGATATTTATTAGAAGTAATAAGGCACTACGAGTTACCAAAAATCACTGACGCTCCAACACCAATCCAATTCCAATTTTTGGATGATAAACTAACCCGTCCTAGTACGTTAAATCGACCAATTAACAGCCCGATTCCGGGTGAAACTTCAAACTTATTAGGCCCTGAAAATAAAAACTTCTTTTCTTTGAGCCCATTTTTAAACACTCCTGCTGTGCCTTGAACAAAAAATATTTTAGTTGGGAAATATCGAAGACCTGCCCTGTAAATAGCGCCTCCTATATTATCCTTTATATTGAACTGGTTGTTTGGTTCTTCAGTAGGACTATCAAACCGGATAAAGCCTGCGGAAGCAATTAATTGGTAGTCATAATTTAACCAATATGTCAGAGCTAGAGAAACCCCATACCCATGATCTGTATCATCCAGATTGAAAAAGTTACCATTAGGAAAGACATATTCGCCATTTAATGATAGATTAACTTGACTATGAACTGATTGTCCATAACAGCCCAAAATGATTAAGAAAAAAAGAGATCTTATAACTAGAACCAAATGTTCCGTCTCCCGATATGTTTAGTCTAGATTGGAGTAAATTACTCAAAGTAGATACATAGATGAGGCTTAATTGTCAAGTTCGGCTCAATGCTTTAAGTAGTTTTATATAATTATGTTTTATTAGCTTTTTGTTTGTAATTTTTACACTTTGTATTTATTTTAGAAACCTCAATTTTGAGCTAAATCTTTGGAGCATACCTATGTCGTTAACACTTAATTCTAATAAGATTACAAATGGAATAAGAGTAAGGGTATCGCCTAGTTACCTGCCTGAACACTCTGATCCAGATCAGAAACAATTTATTTTTGGATATAGGATAGTAATCACCAACGAAAGTGACAATTGGGTGAAACTCATTAACAGGCATTGGATCATTATTAATGCTGATGGAAAGCGAAGTGAGGTAAGGGGACCTGGTGTTGTGGGTTTACAGCCAGAGCTTGAACCTGGGGATTCGCATGAATACCAAAGTCTTTGTCCTCTTGATACCGAATGGGGAACTATGGAAGGGGAATATGAAATGAAGGATAAAAATGGGGACCTGTTCAAAGTAGAAGTAGGTCGATTTTATTTAGCTATGACATCAGAGGGAATTAACGCGAGTTAGTTTAACCGTAGGTGCTGATAGAAATAGATGAGAAAGATAAAATGAATGGAGTGGTGAAATGGCAAAAATGTTGACCTCTCAAACAGATGATTTTTCTGGGTGGTATAATGAGGTAATTGCAAAAGCTGAACTGGCTGATAATGCGCCAACTCGAGGTTCAATGGTTATACGGCCTTATGGTTATACGTTATGGGAGAATATGGTAGCTGAACTAGACAAAATGTTTAAGGCAACCGGACATGTTAACGCGTATTTCCCTTTACTTATTCCAGAAAGTTTTTTTCAAAAAGAAGCAGAACATGTTGAGGGGTTTTCCCCAGAATGTGCTGTGGTAACACATGGTGGTGGAAAAAAATTGGAAGAAAATCTTTTGGTTCGACCCACATCTGAAACCATTATTGCAGATATGTATGCTAAGTGGATACAATCATACAGAGACCTTCCCCTACTTATTAACCAATGGGCGAACGTTTTCCGATGGGAATTACGACCCCGAGCTTTTCTCCGTACTACGGAATTCCTTTGGCAGGAGGGACATACTGCTCACGCAACCGAAGACGAAGCACAGGAGGAAACACTTCGTATTCTAGATATCTATAGAAAATTTGCCGAAGAATTTATGGCAATTCCTGTTTTATATGGACCTAAAACGGAGGCCGAAAAATTTCCTGGTGCACTTCAAACATATACTATTGAAGGAATGATGAAGGACGGAAAAGCACTTCAAATGGGGACCTCACACAACCTCGGCCAAAATTTTTCGCGGGCATTTAACATAGATTTTCAAAATCAGAATGGTTCTAGAGATTACGTATATCAAACTAGTTGGGGTATGAGTACTCGTACGGTAGGAGCTATTATTATGGCTCATGGCGATGACAAAGGGTTGGTGCTTCCTCCTCAATTAGCTCCTCATCAAGTGGTTGTCATACCGATAGCAAAAACAGATGCCGAAAAAACGGCAGTTAGTAGCGTACTTGATGAACTTACGAGATCCCTCGATAATATACGGGTTAAAATTGATGACCGAGATCAGTTTGGCTTGGGTTGGAAGTTTACAGAGTGGGAAACCAAAGGAGTTCCTGTACGCGTAGAACTCGGTCCTCGTGATCTATCTTCAAAGCAGGCTGTAGTCGTTCGTAGAGATACTGGTGAAAAAAATTCTGTTCCCCTTTCATCTCTTAGTAATTATATCAAGGAGTTGCTAAACAATATTCAGAAAGATATGTTTACGCGGGCAAAATTATACCGGAAAGATCATTCCCTAGAAATTAAAGATCGAGATTCTTTTGTAGAAAATACACGTAATAAGGGAGGTTTTATACACTCTTTTTGGTGTGGTGATCCTGCCTGTGAAACATTAATCAAGGAAGAAACAAAGAATACAATTAGATGTATCCCCATGGACTGGGATGTTGACAATGGTTCCTGCGTGTATTGTGGTCGCGATTCAAAAAAACAAGTTGTTTTTGCTCAAGCATATTAGCCTGCTTCTTGCAAGAGACTAGCTCTTTTCCGGATTTTGAAAAAGTAAAAATTAATTTTCGGTCAATCCTAGAACTTCCATCGCTGCGTTGCGTCCATTAATAGCAATTACACTCCCACCAGGATGAGTACAGGCCCCACAAAGGTACACTCCCGACATTGGTGTTTTTGATTCCAATCGCCGATCCCACATATAAGATGGTAGTATTTCCCCTTGAAAAATATGACCTCCAGTTAGCCCAACTTTTGCCTCGATATCTGGGGGGCCCATAACATCCATATCCAAAACAACATCTGGGATGTTGCTGCAATACCGGGCTAGCGATTCAAGTGCAACATGTCCAACTTCATCTCGATGAGAGTCCCAGTTTCCTTTTGCAAAGGAGTAAGGTACAAATTGTGCAAATATACTCATGGTGTGCTTCCCCGGTGGTGCTACACTAGGATCGTGGGCTGTGTGAAAATATAATTCTTCCCATAAACGTGGTGGTAAAATTCCTGACTTAGCCATTAGGTGGTAATTACGCCATTCTTCAGCTGAAATTGGAATGTTGATTTGACCTTTATGGTGGTTTTCATTAGTTCCAGGCCGACTAGTAAAGTTAGGTAATTGGCTGAGAGCAACGTTTATTTTGACTGTTGCTCCGACTTGAGGTATGGATTCAACCCGATTCTTCCATATTAAATCACAGTGTTCACCAAGAAGTTGAACAGTAACCCGGGGATCTGCATTTGAGATGATAACTGGTGCCTTAATTATATCACCTCCTGCGAGTTCTACTCCCTCTTCAGGTGTTATCCTAGAGACCGGTACGCCAGCAGCGACGGTAGCTCCCAAATCTCGAGCTATATCGCAGAGGATAAATGATATCATACCCATTCCACCTTGAACATATCCCCACATACCAGGCATGCCATCCATGTTCCCCATTGAATGGAAAACATGAATTGATGCTGTCCCTGGTTCATAAGGACTAGCATTTGTTCCGATAACTCCTTGCCCCATGAGCGCCGTACGTAATCGATCGTCTTCAAGGTATCTTTCCAGATATTCTATCATTGACCATTCGAAAAGTAACTCTATTGCTTCCTTGTCACCGTTAAGTCGGTCTTCGATCTGTTCGCGTGTCGGCGGTCTTCCAATCCAAACATCTGAGTTACCGGAAGAGCGTAGGGCTTCACGGATCCGCTTTAAGGGCCTGTACATAGCTTCTATACCAATTACATCGTTGGGTGAAAATTTAGATATTTCTTCTCGGCATAGGTTTTCATCTTCCCACAATTGTATACTTGATCCATCTTCAAATGGAACGAACATCCCTGATTTCGCAGGCATCCATTGATAGCCATATTCACCAAAACCAAGCTCTTTTATAACCAGTGGATGGAGTAAACCCGCGAGATAAGCACATGGGGAAAGGGTATAACCAGGCCAAGTTTGTTCAAGTGTACAGGCACCCCCAACCCGTTCTTTGGCCTCTAGAACTAAAACCTTCTTGCCTGCACGAGCTAGGTAGGCGGCACAGGTTAACCCATTATGACCCGCTCCAACAATTATAGCATCCCATTTTTGAGATGATAAGGTAGATATTGGGGCAGGTAGGCCAATAAGGCCCCAGTTGTCCCTGGCTAAACGACTGGGATATTTTTTTTCTTGAAAATCAATTTTATTTAGGTTGTTACTCATAGTGATTAATTAAGTAGTTTGGGTTTGGCAGTCAAACTTGGTTTTCTGAATCAGGATACTTTGAAGTTAAATAGTTTTCATATTTTTATATTTTTATATAGCCGTTTCAGAGTTCCCTTAAATAAGATTAGGTAATAATGGATGATCTCGATTTTCAAGCGGAAGGGCGGTACGAGTTTCAGATAAATGGGAAGCATAAATCCCGTGTATCATTTCTAATGCCCATCGACCATCATAGCCACTGTTGATAGGCCTTCGGCCATCTCGCCTTGCTTCGAAAATATCTCGAACAATAGCAACATTCGCAGTATCTTGTAGGAAACTTTGGGAAGGTTGCTCAGATGGCGAAAGTTGGAGAGCCTCCTTTGTTACGTCGCGAACGGGCTTGTTGCAATCAGGATGCCAGATGGGGGATTCGTAAATTCGGATCTGTTGGGATGACTCGTGGACTGTCATTATCCCTTCTGATCCATATATCCACATTCCATATCGGTTGGAATCCTGTTTTTGGTTCCGCCTTGTTTCAAAGGTTGCAGTCACACCATGCCCAAAACCATAGACCGCAAGTATAGCATCTCCTGCAATCAATCCCAGCTCTTCCGGACCTTTTTCCACATCATCTAAGTTAATTGGTTGACCACCGGTCTTCGATACAGTTGCTTGAACCCAGATAGGATTTCTTCCTATCAGAAACCTCAACATATCAAAAAGGTGGGTTCCCAAGACCATCAGATCTTCTCCACCACCACGGTGATCTTCCTTACCCCTCATTCGTATGTTAAGAATATCACCTATAACACCTTCAGCAAGCAACCTACGTGCAAGCGATCCAGCAAAATGCATGCGACCTTGATGGGCTATACCCATCATAACTCCTGCTTTTTCACACGCTTCAATCATAGTATCAGCTTCAGCAAGAGACCGGGCAATTGGTTTTTCCAAAAATATTGAGGCACCCGAGTCAGCAACAGCTAAGGTCATAGCTGCATGCTGGTCTAGCCATCGTGGACAGATACTGACTATATCGAACCACTCATTCCTTAGCATTTCTCTATAATCAGTATATAAATTTGTTACCCCTAGCCGTTTTCCAGCTTTCTGTAAACCTGCTGTATCGTCATCAGCAACAGCAATGATATCCACATCCTCCATTTTAAGATAAACCGTGTCAAGGCCATGCCCATAGTTTCCTTTACCAGTACGCCCGATTATTCCAGCACGATAGCGTCTACTCATTAAAACTTCTCCCTATATTATTAACATTTCTTATAACGTAGGTATCAACCAGCCAGCTAAATTAAAAGTTAGAAGGGTGCCTAATATAACATAATCACGCCAAATAAATGGAAAAGAAAGGAATTCTGTTCGTGACCCTTTCATTCCGAATCCTTTAGATTCTAACGCCATCGAAAGGAGATCTGTATCTCTTATCGCATAAACAAATATCGGTACAAGTAAAGGTACATATTTTCGCATTCGTTGCCAAACATTACCATTTTTTAAGTCAAGTCCTCGAGCTTGTTGTGCTTGTACAACTGTGTTTATACGACTAAAAAACAAGGGAACAAGACGAAAAGCTAGGGAGAGTGCAAAACTTACAGGGTATGGCAGTCCGATAGCCCTGAGTCCAAAAGCAAATTCTTCAACTTTTGTGCACGAGACGAAGATCATTCCAGAAACAAGCATAGCTTCGAGGCGGAAGCCCATAGCCAATCCAAATTTTATGGATTCTGTTGATAATGTTAAGAGGCCAAAGGACCAGAATGGATCACCTATCCGCTTAAATAATGACCACGAGACAATACTGAAAACAAGAATAGTAATCATCAGTGGCAAGATCCGTCGAATGTTAATGGAAGCCCCCGTGGAGCGAGTCAATGAAAGTATTCCAGCTAGTATTATCAATTGATATAACGGAGATTGGAAAGCAACAGTCAGAATCAACAACATCGCAAGTCCTACAATTTTAGTTGAGGGATGGAGTTGATGAAGCCAGCTATTTTTGGTGATATAAAGGATCATTAAATAACTTTTCTTAACCAGTTTTTAAAATATACTACCGCAATTAGTTTCTTAAATTTCAAGACAATCTACTAATTCCTCTATGGATCGGACAACCAGTCCAAATTCATAACCAAGTCTTACAGCTTCTGGGGCTTCCAGATAAAGGGATTCAAGTGCCTCCGGATTTTGGAAACATAGCCTGACTTCTGCGTCTTGAACTAATCGACCTCGAGACATTATAATACAACGGTCTGCATATTCTGAGACAACCCACATAGAGTGGGTAATAATGATAACAGTCATACCAGTATTATTAAGTCTTTGAATGAGACCTAGGATGGCAAGTTGTCCATGGTAGTCCAGGCCAGTCGTTGGTTCATCCAAAACAAGAATATCAGGATCTGTCGCTAAAACTGAAGCAACAGCTAGCTGTTGTCGCTCTCCTCGGGTTAAACTAAAAGGATCATCCATTTCACGATTTTCTAGCCCTGTCGCTGCTAGAGCTGCAAATACTTTTTCTTTGACATTTTTTTCTGTCAACCCGAAATTTCGGGGCCCGAATGCAACCTCATCCAAAATGGTATTGGCAAATATTTGATGATCCGGATTCTGGAATACATATCCCACTCGACGCCCTAATTCTGGGAGAGTCCATTCCATTATCGATTTCCCCAGTATATGAACTTCTCCTTTTTGCGGCTTATGTAATCCATTTAAGTGCTTTGCAAGCGTGGTCTTGCCACATCCATTTTGTCCAACTAGAGCAACAAACTCTCCAGCCATTATATCAAGTGAAACATTATCGATTGCTATTGTTTTATCATATTTAAAAGTCAAATTTTTAACTTGAGCGACACAAACATCAGATTTTTGTTTTTGATTACTTTGTAAAATTTTGTTTGCATTTTTCTTAACTTTCCATCCAGCAGAAAGAACTTTTTTTACTGTTTCTGGTATAGTAAAGATTTCTATGCCTAATCCTAGTCTAGAAAGGAGAATAGTTCTTTGTAGTGGCCGAACTCCACATTGCTCAAGATATTTAGGATCGGACAGGATTTCGGTTGGTCTTCCTTCCCGGGTGATTTGACCTTCGTGCATCAATAAGACACGATCTGCCGTAAGGATGTGTTCAGTCTCATGCTCAACTAGAATAATTCCTCCAATATTTTTTCTTAGGTTTTGAGAAAGTTCAAAAATCTCTCTTTTGCCAATAGGATCGAGGTCAGTAGTAGGTTCATCCATTACCACTAATTTTGGCTTCCCAGCTAGTACTGAGGCTATTGCCAATCGTTGTTTTTCTCCACCAGACAAACTAGAAGGATCACGATGTTCAAAACCAACTAGGCCGACTTGGTTCAGAGCCCTGGCAACCTCATTGGGCATATTTTCTGGTGGTTCTGAAAAGTTTTCGAGGGAAAAAGCTGTTTCAAGCTCAACATTGGTCGAAAATAACTGGGCCTCAAAATCCTGAAAAACTAGCCCTACAATGCGAGCAAGTTCATGAACCTGTAGGGTATTGGCTTTCTCGATCCCTGAAACCTTGTACTCACCTTGAATTGTACCCTTGATAAAGGAAGGTATGAGCCCATTAAGACAGCGACAAAAAGTAGATTTCCCTGCTCCAGTTTCACCTATTATTACGGTGAAATCGCCACGATGATGGCTGTAGCTAATCTCTTTGAGAGCCGCTGTAGTACCCTCGCGGTAGGTAAAGGAAACATCAGTTAAAGTTATAATTGGGAGAGTCAATGGAGATAAGTTTAATGGGATGGTCAAATGTATATGAGGCCAAAGAAATAACCTGATACTACTAAGTATTTTAATGAATGTCAATATAGATTGTGGTATTCGACTTATCTAGAAAAGTGTTATATATGATCTTCTCTGATAAAGTTACACCCCGACTTATCTAATGATTTCCGCCTCTTTAATTACTAACAAAATATTCGAGGCGGAACATAGAAAAATTCTAAATCGCTAGATAGAATTTTCATCTAATGGAAAATCTATACGTACATTCCCATTTTTCTGTGAAGCAAGGAAACCCAACATTATTTCAAGGGTATTTCGTGCTTCACGTGGTGAGGAGATAGTCTCTCCACCATTTTCCATGACTTTGATAAGATCTCTCACCGTAGCGGCTGCATTAAAATATGTTTGGCCTGGGGGTACAATTGTTTGGATGCCATCCCCCGTATTTAATTCATAATAATCTTCATTAATAAAAATCCATCCATCTGTACCGTCTAATTGAAATCCTCCTCGGCATTCCATACCTTTTGTTCCATTATAGAAAGCTCGTACACCATTTTTAAAATGAATGAATCCAGAACATCCTGGTTCTAGATCAGCATTTTTACCACCATCACCTTGATATGGCCAATAGTTCTCGTAACCCTCATCTAGCTCAGCAAATACCCATGCAGGTTGGGAACCTGATAGAAAACACACCATATCGATCATGTGAGTTCCATTACGAAAAAGGATAGCTCTTGGGCCTCCAAAGTTAAGGGTTATACGTTTTAGCTGACCTATTATACCATTTTCAAGGAGTTTTTTTACCTCACGGTAAGTAGGTAACCATCGACGGGTATGGTTTATTGTCATAGTTACATTATTATTTTCAACAGCCTCAATCATTCGATCCGCATCGGATAATGTCGTTGCGATAGGTTTTTCACAGAATATCCCACGGACGCCTGCTTTGACACCATCTATTACGATATTAGCATGTCGGTTGTCGGATGTTACAACACTTAATATATCTGGTTTGCATACTGCTAACATTTCTTTATAGTCTGTAAAACCCTTAAGTCCAGGAAAGCGTCCTGACCAATCTGAGACAGTATCTTGAACAAGTTTTTCTTGAAGATCACAAACTCCTATTACCGTAGTTGCAGGTGCGTAGTCATATGCCTGCATATGACTACTAGGCATTTTGTGTCCAAGCCCATTGTTGCCATTTTTCAGAGGGTTCCCCGCCCCTATACCGGTTAAGCCGATTACACAAACTTTATATTCTTTGTTCTTAGCCATGATAATCCTTTCAGTGTCTGGTCAGACATGAAATTAAAAGAATCCAATTATTCAAGGGAGTTACTATACTTCTTTCCATCGTTCAATCTGATCATTATCTAGTGTTACGCCAAGACCAGGGCCTTCTGGAACTTTAGCTATTTTAGGTCCCAACTCTAATGCTGTGTCGATAAGGTCTCCTTCATGGTAAAGAGGCCCTAAAAGGTCACCAGGGTATGTTTCACTATCGATAATTGATACACTAGTTGCTAAATGAAGCATTGCAGCTGTAGCAATCCCCAGTTCAAGATTACTTCCCATATGGCACCGTAAGCCAGCCCCTTTGGCTAAATAACTTATCCCGAGTGTTTGACTTATGCCACCATTTTTCCCTGGATAAACACTAATAATATCTGCCGATCGGTTAATTGCTGTTTCCATGGCATCATGCAAAGTAAAAACACTTTCATCTGCCATAATGGGTATTGTTGTACCCGTTCGAATTAGAGCCATTTCATGATCAAAATGAGGGGCCGATGGTTGCTCAGCGAATAGTATATCTAGCGGTTCCAACATGCGAAGCATCCGCCGGGCAACAGCTGGAGGCCAACCGCAATTGGCATCAAGACAGATTTTAATGTCTGGACCTGCCAATGCTCGTACGGCCTGTATCCGTGCGAGATCTTCATCTGGGTCTAAACCTACTTTCACTTTAAGACAATCGACTCCCCATTGAAGAAATCTTTCAGCAAGTGATACAGAAGTTTCCACATCGAAAGCACCTATAACCATTTTCATGGGGATTTCATCCCGAACTTTCCCGCCCAGCAGTTCATAGAGTGGTTTGCCAGCGCTTTTCCCGGCGAGATCCCACAGTGCCATTTCAACACCTGATTTAGTAAAGGGATTTAATTTGATTACTTGATCTAGGATATTACACAGTTTATTTATATCAGCGGGATTTTCTCCGACTAATTCAGGCTCTACTAGTTCCTTGATGACGGCCCGACAAGAGGTTGATGTTTCTCCACTCCAACGTGGAGCAACTGTCGCCTCGCCGAGGCCAACATGGCCATCGTCAGTATAGATCTGAATAATTACATAAGGGGATACAATATGTTCACCGTGGGCTGTCTTGGTAGTCATGCCCTGTTTTAATGGTACTTTAACAGGAGTTGCCTTAACACGCTCTATTTTCATTTTTAGCTCCGGTTTTAATATTCTCAAAATGTTAAAAATTAAATTTTATTATACGGCAAAAAGCATGGTTCTGTTACCACGTTAGAATTGGCCAGTTCTTGATTCGTAACCAGTTGGTTTTCCTAGACTAGCACCTCTATTCCGAATCCAGTGAGCAACCCATTCAATAATTTGAGTTGTCGAAATATTAGGGAAGCCAAATTGATTAAACAAACTTTGGGCATCACCAAGTAATGCTGTTTTCTTTTCATTCCCTTCAAAAATAGGCTCTGTTTCTAGTCTATTACTAATCAAATTAGCTAGAGTCCGCACAGACAGGACCTCTGGACCTGCCATATTTAGGATTGTTCCCGGGCTCGTGCATTTTGGAAAAAGACGTGCCAGATACCTGGTAGCATCTCCCTGCCATATTTGATTAATATGCCCCATATTGAGATCAATAGGAATCCCCTCAAAAACCTTTCTTGCTAAGTCATGAATGATACCGTAACGCAGCTCTGTAGCGTAGAAAAGTCTCACAATTAATAATCTTGTTCCGTATTTTAAGCTAAAATGTTCGGCTATTCGTTCTCCAGCAAGGCGTGACTGAGCATATTCACCTATCGGGTTAATTACTGATGTTTCATTAGCGCCACTAGAGGCTACTGATGTATAGCCATATACGTTTCCTGAACTTAAATAAATAATTTGAGATTCAGGGAAGCGCTGCATAATACGGCCCGGCAACCACGAATTCATAGCCCAGGTCATCGGTAGGTTTTCTGACATTCCAAATTTGAATCCAGCAAGGAAGAATATGTTGGTTGCATCCGGCAAGTTAGTAAGTTCTGTTTCATTTAATAAATCTGCTTGGATAACCTTAATACCTTTTTTACTTAGGTAATTTTTTATGTTTGGGTTTCCGAATCGAGAGACACCAATCACATTTCGAGCTCCTGCCCTCACAAGAAGCTCAGCCAAAGTTGGCCCCATTTTTCCACCAACCCCAAGAATCAATATGTTCCCATCAAGCTTTGATACAGCTTGGATAACATCATCTGATGGAAAAGTCATCTGCTCAAATAGCTCATTTTCGTTTGTAATAAGATTAGACATAGGCAACATAATCAGGTGGAGCTGTAAAATAAGTTTCTGGGGCAAAATATTTAAACATTCCAAAACCAGCGTCATAGTCGTTATCGCACCATACTAAATCGGTTTCGCAGTAAGATATTGTTCCATGACCAGGTGGTGAATATTCCGGGTGTGATAGGAAATCAGTCCGTGGCCATATACTAAAATGCTTAAAGCACACTCCTTTCAACAGATTTTCCATTATGAAAGTTTGCATATGAGGGAAAGTCTGCTGGTAACGAGTGCCACTGCCCCATTGAACATATTGGGTTAAATTTCCATTTAGGTTACGAATTTCTTGGATAGAAAGAGGTTCTCCATTATAAACAAATATAGCATCACAATTGGGGTCCATCATTACCCATTTCCTCAAAGTATCAATCCATATCTCTGTTACAAAATGGCCATCATAACTATTGGGCGTTCCAATCAGTGCTGCGCATCGGGCTGGTATCCTAAGTGACTGGCAAAAAGTCACTAAAGCTACAGCAAAGTGGACACACATTGCTACAGGGGTCTCGTTGTTATGCCCTTTTTGTGTGCGACCCCATTCAAGTATGGTTTCTGCATCCCATGGAGTATAGACCGAGGGTTGGTTTGAACCTGAATGTTGCCAACTAGAAGACAACCATGAAGCCAGGCTTCGAACCTGAGCCAAGCGATCCGAGCATTTGTGAACAGCACTCGGTATAGACTCCCGGAGTGATTGTATTCGTGGATGATTAGGAAGCTCCCAAATCATTTTGGGGGGGAGAGGGTCAAAGCCCTCTTGGAGTCTAATCCGAACACAGTAATTCCCTCGGCTGGTATTAAGGTAGCTCATCCGTTCCGAGCGCCAATTTACTCCCCCATCATCAGTTAAAAAACTATTTGAAATTACTCCATCCAATTCCATGGCTAGTGACCATCCCGTCATGGTATTTTTTTCGGTCCACAATTCTACTACATTAGGCCCTACGATGAGATTATCCGCCTTGAGATGGTGTTCGTACCAGAGATAATTTCGTTCCCTGACGGGTTGGATGACCTCCTGAAGAATACCATTTATAGATAGACATAAGGGGTTTTTATTAAATTGATGTGGCTGGGCCAAAATAAAAAGGGAAGCGTCAAATTCAGTAGGTGGTAGATCAAGTAATATCTTTGCTCGGCGAAATCTTGTCAACTCCTCACAAAGGAGGGGTATTACCCGACCATTTTCATTATGAAATAATTTGCTCATAGTTAGAAGTAAAAGTTTTGATCGCGTTGCGTCAAGATTAGATAAAGGTTATATTCCAATGAAAGGCTAACAGTTTTACTATGGTGGCAAATAAATAATAAAAATTAGAGCTTTATTGGAGTAGATAAAATTTATGAAAAGGGCCGTTATAACAGGGGAAAGTCGGGGTGGTGTGGTGCACACCGTAACTCCTGAGCCATTGGAAAATTGGGTACTAGTAAAGATTCAAGTAGCACCGCTATGCACCGAATATAAAGGGTTTTTAGCGGGCCACAAAGCTGATTACCTTGGACATGAGGCGTCTGGTGAAGTGGTAGAAATTGCCCAGCCTGGAAGAGTACAAGTAGGAGATCGAGTAGCTGTTATGCCAGGGTTTTCGTGCGGTGTATGTGATCTGTGTCGGTCGGGCGACTACATACATTGCAAAACCCCTGCTGATTTTGTAGCTTTTACTGGTTCCAACGAAGGAATGGCCACTTTGGCTCAGTATATGCTTAAACCAGATTGGCTTTTAGTTCCGATCCCTGATGATATGTCTTTTGAACATGGAGCTATGGCCTGTTGTGGTTTAGGCCCTACCTATGGTGCCTTAGAGCGTCTACAGGTTCGCGGTGGAGATCGCCTGTTGATCACTGGATTAGGACCAGTTGGTCTTGGTGGAATTATATGTGCCCAGCATATGGGGGCCGAAATTATAGCCTTAGAAAGTAATCCCTATCGGATATCTAAGGCGGAAGAACTCGGAGTAAAGAATGTAATTAATCTCAGAGATGATAATGCGATGGAACATATTTTAGATTTAACACAGGGGAATGGAGTAGATAGAGCTATTGATTGTTCTGGGTCACCCACCGCCCACAGATTTTGCATAGACGCATTACGTAGAAAGGGGCATTTAGCTTTTGTTGGGGAGTCAAGTGGGGAGACTGCTCTGAGTATAAGTAGGGATATGATCCGAAAGGGTCTAGAGTTGAAGGGCTCCTGGCATTACAACATGAAAGGGGTTTACGATATTATGAGGATTATTTCTGATAACAGACTTAAAATTAACCAATTAATAACACACAAGTTTCCAATCGATGAAATACAGCATGCGTGGGAAACACAAGTATCCGGAGAGTGTGGTAAAGTTCTTATAGAGCCGTGGAATTGATCTATAAAGAACCAATGTTTTGGGGTTTAGTTAACCAAAAGGGAAAATAACCATTATTTATGATAAAGAGTGCCATAATTGGAGTCAGCGGGCCAAGAGCACGGGGATTAGCTGAAGCATATCGATACATAAATGGTAGTCAGCTTGTCGCCGTTTCCAGTCGTCAAAAAGAACAGCTTGAAGTCTTTGGGGCAACATTTAACATTTCTGCGACGTATACAGATTATCAAGATATGCTCCAACAAGAAAAACCAGATTTGATTCATATTAATACCCCTCCCTCAGTTCGGCTCAACATTTTTAAAGCTGCCCATTCCGCTGGAGTATCAGGGATCCTCGTTGAAAAACCTCTAGCTATACAAGGGGAAGATTTTCGTGCTATTCAAACTTTTTGTCAAGCTACAAGAATGAAAATAGCAGTTAACCACCAACTTCACTTTCATCCTCGTCGAAAAATTCTTCAAGAGCGAGTTAATAATGGAGAAATTGGAGAGTTACGGTTTATAGAAGGCAGTGCTGGTATGAATATGGCTTACCAAGGAACTCATGTTCTAGAGGCAATTAGGGCCTTCAGCCAGGGTGCAATTGCCGTTGATGTTTCGGGGAAGGTCTGCGGTTCTCAAGGATTGCTAGAAAATGTTAAACACCACTATGCTCCTGATCAATGTACGGGTATTATTAATTACAACAATGGTTTGAGTGCTTTGCTACGTTGTGGGAGCCATGCTCCTCGTGTTATTGATGGACCAGCAAACCACCATAAAAGAATAACGGTTTATGGTGATAAAGGTTTTATTCAATGGACAATGCATGGTTGGGAGTCAAGAGTAGGAAACAATTATCAAAGTGGAACTCATATCTATGCTGAGGAAGATATCTTAGGACAGGCTGCGATGACAGAAGCGATGATAGATTGGATAATCGGTGATAGCTTGAGTCATCCACTTAATATTGATTTGGCTATAACTGATTTTAGTATCTTGTTGGGGTTCTACCAGAGCGCAGTAGAACACAAAGTTATAGATCTTCCTTTTGTCCCTTCCCCCGATCTGCTTGGATGCCTGCGTGCTATGCTATGCTAATTCTATGATATCAATCCTTTACCTGCATATACATGAACGGTGGAATTGTCAACGCAACAACATCGTCTCCTCCAGTAACCTCACGAGCTTGTCCCAAAGCATTTTCTAGAGTGGGTGCCCAGGAAATACCAAGTCGCTTGGCAGCAAAGTCAGTTTTTGGTCCAGCTAGAATAACTCTAGAAAGATATTTCAGGGGATAGGTTGCCCAATACCAGACAGTGAACGGATGAAAACCGTGATGGGCGAAGTTATTTCGATAACAATCTATAAGTTTGGAATCGTGTGCAAACTGTTCCTGGAAAACTGACTGCATCTCAAATGGATCTTGAGTTTCTGGGAGGACTTCGTTCCAAAACTTTTCGTAGGCTACATGGTATTCAGGGTGAAAAAACTCAAAAACCGGATTTAGGATAATGACTACTCCTCCTGGTTTAACAAAGGGTTTGTTGTAAAACCAATTAAATACATACCCTAATACGTCACTCAAAACTAAGACTGGATTAATTCGTGTTCCAACAGAGTACGGGCTGAGATCCGGCAGCCCAAAAACAAGTGTGTCATGTTGGTGGTCTGTTGTTACCATTAATTGTTCTTTCAGGGTTTGAAGAGTTGGTTGGTGAACAGCATCAATCGAACCAGCATTGATTTCGATTGGAAGATAACTACTTCGGATCCCCTGAAAGATTTTGAAACGTATTTTTTCTGGTATCATCTTCATAGACAAAGGTGTTGTGGTCTTAAGTAATTTTTCCAACAGGTTACATTGTTCTCTTGATTTGCTAAGATAGTTCATAAGAGGAGGATAAGAGGCATTATTCATAGCAGCTTCCAGAACCATAATACGGGCATGTTTTGAGATCACCCGACTAATCCGCTCAATTAGGCTGTGCATCTTGGAACCTGAAGGTTGCATGACATGTGGTGTCTCAGCAGTCATTTGAGGTGCATGGTGGGGTGCGATACTATTATAGGTGCCTAATCCTACTGCAACAGATTTGTGCCCGCCGTTTAGTGGAATCTGAATGGAATCTACATAAATTACAAGGTCGCAATCTATGACTCTCCGACTTGTCTCCACTGGTTCACCTTGATCGGTGGTTCCCAAATCGATAATATCTTCAGGATCTTCAGCATCGAAATTAAATAATTGGTGAGGATGAAACGCTTGCATGATTTGTTTGCCGAGCATTGCAGCTAATTCATAGGTTTTCATTTTGCGATGTAAGGCGACAGCACAAATCAGATCAATATTATGTTGTTTGACACCATAACTGTATAACATTTCTAGTAAGGTTTCAATTGCTAACTGACGAATATCTGGAGGCTTAGTTGCTGGAAATGGTTGACAGTTATCGTCAAATGCTATCAGAATCTTACTGCTTGGCTGCACCAGTTCTTCGAGCGGGGGCATATCTAGAGGTGATTCGAATGCGTCTTTTACTTTCTGCGGTATATCTTTATTGGGGATACCTGCAAGGGGAGGCCTTGGAAAAAAAACGGAAGCGGTTTCCGGTAGCTCAGCATTAATGATATTATTACCAGAATAGGTAAGATATTTCATAGCCCACCTCACATTACGAGAAGTTACATGGTAAAATTTCAATTCAAAACCAATACAATATTGGTATATACTAGGTTAATCTTATTTAATAATATCCCTGGAAGTACAGGGTATCAACAGTTTAATGATAAATTTATAGAAAGATTCTTTTATATTTTCTAGTTATTCATTTTAAACGATATTCTCAGGAGTGATTATGACCTCATCATATAAAAACTTAAACCGAAGAGAATTTTTTAGAGCAGGGGCTTCAGTTGCTGCTGCAAGTAGTTTCCCCATGTTCACTCAACCCGATATGTATAAAGAGATACCAGATTTTGAAAATGAAAAAAGTTTGTTTAAAAGACTACAAGAAATACCTACTCCCTTAATTATGGATGCAATGGCTAGACTGGGCGCCGATCGAACAAGCCTTGCAATGTCTGGCAATATCAGACCAATGATTCGATCTAAGGGTACTATTATTGGCCCTGCCGTGACAACAAAATACGAGATAAGCGACCAACCTACAAGAGCTCAAGATATCAGAGATTATGTATTCAATCCGGTAGATGAAGCAGCGCCAGGCTCAATATGGGTTAATGCTTGTGGAACGACCCAAATCCTCAGCATGTTTGGGGATGTTATAGTTCTAGCTTGTCATAAAAAGGGGTTGTCTGGTTTGGTGACAGATGGAGGTTGTCGGGATATCGAAGGGATAGAACAAATCGGACTGCCAGTCTATGCTGCTGGTACTTGTTTGTATGGTCCAGGGTCTGTTATTCGTCCAGTGGGCGCCAACGTTCCCGTAGTTTGTGGAGGTTTAAAAATCATCCCAGGTGGCATAGTAGCCGCGGATGTGAATGGAATCATGACTTTTCCTAGGGTAGCCCTCCCTGATATAGTTAGTGTAATCGAAGAACTTAGAAACAAAGAAAATCAAACGCGAAGAGATATTGAGAAAGGGAGTTCTTTAAACGAGGCTTATGTGTTCTGATTATTAGGATTTCGTTAAAATTTTGACTGCTAACTGTTACATCCCAGTGGACAACCTATTATTAAATAATATATTTATTATGAATTTTGATTGATACGTTTTGTGTAGTTTCAGTCTGAACCAAGACGAACTTCTATGCTGATACTGGTTTCAACATTTTAGGGATAAAGCAAAAATGAGAAATCTTAGGTGTATAACCTCAATCATATTTATTATGGTTATGTTTTTAGTGACAGAAAAAATCTATCCGCAGGGGGTTGAGTTTTCTTTTCATGGAGGTAAGGCTTCAAGGATCCACGCAAATGGTATTGGGGGCAGCGTAACAATTAATTTACCTACAGGAATTAAAACTATTCACGCTGGTGCTCGGATAACCTATCATCTCCCTTCTCGCAACCTATCAATGAGTGAGATAAACATTGACGGTAGCATGGTTACAGTTGATGGTGAAAACTCTTTGTTTTTATATGGAGTCGAGGGTGGAATTACGGTTTTGTCGTCTCCATTAATGATTCGTGCTGTTATGGGCTTAGGTCGGGCACAACATTTCGAGGAATTTATGGTTTCGGAGAATGATACGATGACCAAAACAACACGAAAACTTAATACTCATTACATACAACCTGGGGTTGTAGTTGGTATGCCATTGGGGATAGCGATTATAGGTGTTGAGGCAAGGTATACTAGGTTAGAGAAAGGTTATAGTATGCCGGCTATCTATGGTTTAGTCGGTTTTAAGTTTGGCCTTTAAAATCTGATAAAAAGATAAAATCAGATTCTATATATTTCCTAACCTGACAATTTCAAATAAACAGACATTTTATATAACTTGATGGGTACTCATATGAATCTAGAACAAAAATGTGTAGAAGAAATCGAAGTTTTACATAAGTGTTTTGATGATTGGTTTAACGGTCGAGCTTTGAAAACTCAAGAAGGGTTCGACCGTATAAGATCAGTACTAAGTGAAAACTTTGTAATCCTAATGCCAGATGGGAGAAAAATGGAACTAAATCCCCTATTGCAGGGCTTATTTACGGCACATGGGGGAAGGCGAGGAATCAGGATATGGATTAGAAATGTTAAGCTAATTGTTCAAGATCGTGAACTTGTTGTGGTAGAATACGAAGAATGGCAGGAGGAAGAAAATTTGATAACATCCAGGTATAGTACTGTTATTTTTCGGCATAATAAGGAAATGCCTAATAGCCTGGAGTGGCTTCGGGTACATGAAACCTTCTTTGAAGAGCCTAATAATTAGTAGGTTAAAAGCGGGTAGATTCGTACCTTTTGAAAGGTGTTTCTATATTCAACGACTCTGCAACGGTATTTAATTTTAGGCAGAGATCATCATCTAAAGGAACTCCTTTTAATAAATTTTCCTTTTCCCAGCGCCACTCCATCCCTCCAGGTAATTCTGCGTGGGGCATTCCTGGAAATGGTCTCATTCTTCTAGCCTGAGCTATAAAAAAATCTAATGTATGCTGAAATTCATCCAAGGGCATAAAATTATCAATTTTGAAAGCTAAAAGAAAAGTTCCTTGGTTAGCTATCCATTTAGAGTGTGACTGTAGTTCGGGCTTCCAAATGCCTGCCAGTATGCCAGCAATTGCCTGTATTGCGACGCCAAGCCCAAGACTTTTAGCGAATAGTCCATAATATTTTTGAAACAGGCTATCCTCATAATTCATAAAAACAGTACCCATATCGAGGACTAAAGGGGGCTGTGTT
>CAZQGS010000034.1:0-33080 GCA_964593235.1 uncultured Gemmatimonadota bacterium
GTATCTGCTCCCTCCATTGAGAACAAGGCAGTAACTCTACGAGCTGGAATTATTGGTCTTGTACTTTCAATCATAATAGCTATCTGGGGGCAGTTTGCTGCAGATCACGTGGGATACAACTACGTCACCTATGCCCATCTTCCTGCAGCACTTCTAATCCCCTTTTTCTTTCTTGTTTATGGTCCTCACTTACTAGTAAAATATTTAGCCCCTAGTCAAGCCCTGACTACTTCAGAGCTAATTGTAATTTTTGTAATGGGCTTAATTAGTTCGATGGTCCCGGATTGGGGGATGACTAAGTATCTCATTTCAATTATTACTGGCCCCTTCTATTATGCAAGTCCTGAAAATCGTTGGGCTGAAACGTTTTTTCAAACATTGCCATCGTGGCTTGTAATTAGCGAAAAAACAGATGCAGTACGGATATTTTATGAAGGAAGTCCTCCGGGATATATTATCCCATGGATGGCATGGATTTCGCCGTTACTCTGGTGGATGTCTTGCTTCGCAGCTTTAATGTGGAGTGGTGCTTGTGTCGTAGTTATTCTGCGTAAGCAGTGGGTAGATCATGAACGCCTTTCCTTTCCTCTCGGACAAGTATCTCTTAATCTCCTTGGGGTAAAAAAAACTACCAACGAAATTCCTATGGTTCAGACTAGAGCATTTCGGGCTGGAATTATTATATCGCTAGTGGTTGTCACTTGGAATATCATCTCCTACTGGGGAGTAGTCTCCCCAATACCAATAATGGGAACCGATCTTATAAATGTAAAAATTCATCCCTCAATTCCCGATTTGCCTATAAGGCTGAACGTATTTGTACTTTGTTTTGCTTTCTTTATAAATGCAGAAATCTTGTTTAGCCTCTGTTTCTTTTTGTTGTGTACTCTTTTACAACGAGGGTTAATGAATGAACTTGGGATAACAGCCGCCACTACAATGTCTCCAACCGGGCTTGTAGGTACGCAGTCGATAGGAGCTCTTATAGCCATGGTTTTATGGGGGCTTTGGATGGCACGGCATCATTTAGCTGCTGTGGGAAGGAAAGCATTCCGGAATGATACATCAGTTGATGACCGAGAAGAATTTTTTTCTTATCGAGTAGCTGTTTATGGATTAATAGCAGGTATATGCTATCTACTGGCATGGCTATATAGTATAGGTATGTCGTTTTCAGTTAGTATCGCATTTCTGGCTATTCTTTTTATCGTTTATCTAGGGATGGCTAGAATAGTTGCAGAGGCAGGGCTTGTTGCGTTAGATTTGCCTGTTAATCCGAATGTGTTCACAGGAGGGATCATCGGAGCAGATAACCTTAATTCCTCGACAATCACTGCTTTGGGAATGACAAATGCTTTTGCTAGAAACTGGCGTACCTTTACGATGGTTGGATTATCACATGCAGCTTTTTTACAAAAATGGATATATCCGACCTCCCGGTACCTATTTTTCTGGATGTGTATTGCATTTATCGTAAGCGTTATAGTCTCACTATACTACTATATTTCGGCTGGTTATGCAGTAGGCGCTGAGAATCTTCTCTCCAGACCTGGTGGTCTCGTTCCCTTTTTCTACAATACTATAATGCAGTGGAACAGTAGCAGAAGTAGTGTCTCAGGTCTAGAACTAATATTTTTTAGTAATGGGATAGTTGCGTACATGCTCATGATTTTGGGACGTTACCTATTCCTCTGGTGGCCACTCCATCCTATAGGTCTGGTTGCAGTGGCGGCAGATACGGTCCGTTTTATGTTTTTACCTTTCTTTATGGCATGGTTTATACAAGTTATACTTTTACGTTTAGGTGGAGGTAGCCTTTACCGGCGAGCACAACCTCTATTTTTGGGTATTCTGGTAGGTTATGTCTTAGGAATGACTTTATCATACTTAGTGGATAGCCTATGGTTTCCAGTTTCTCCGCACCAATTTGAATCTTTTCTGAATTAATATCAGAATAGGAAGAATTTTCAGGGAAAGAAGATAACTAGACCTGAAGTGACCTACTCCTTTAAGAGCCTATGTCCGAGAGGAAATAAGGGGCACCAGAAGGTGGCTGTTTTTGCGGGGATACAATACTTCGGCGTTCAGGTGTCAAACGATTTAGTAGCTTGGGTGAGGGTTGATATCCGTGCCGAAAATTACCCCAAGATGGACCGTAACGGTATACGGCGATACGTCTCGTTCCAGGATTTTTTCGAGTAGATGAACCATGTGAAATACCATCGACAAAAAGTAAAGCATCGCCCTCTTCCATAAACAATTCAATCGCCCCCATTGTCCCTTCCACCGAAGCACCTTTGGGCTTCATTGCGTGGAGGGAAAAATCAGGGTGTTCGAAATTAGCTTTGTGACTGCCAGGGATCAACATCGTCGCGCCGTCTCCAGGACCAATGTTAGAGAGCGCAATCAATATGTTTATCTGTCCGCACATAAATCTACCACCGTGGTACCGGAAGCTATTTCGAGTTATGGGGGGGAATCCTCCAGAATGTAATCCGATTGCTTCCCCTTGAGTCCTAAAATTGACAAAATTCTCGTCAATAAATAAGGGCCCATGATGATAATCAAATGTACCTTCTCCACCAACAAAATATTTGACTTTCTCGATCCAAGATGGATGGTCAATTAGGTTTTCAAACGGAGGTCCAGCTTCGTATATCTGTTGAAGATTTAAGCCGTCTACGGTACCATAGGTATGAGCATGTACATAGCCATGCCATTCTCCTGGGTTCATAGGTGGAATTTTATCTAAGCAGGTATTTAAGCCGGATATCTCCGGTTTTGAAAGAGCTTGCTTAAGGTGAACGAATCCTTGTAGGTCAAAAAGATATATTTCTAGGTCTGTGGGTTTCACCATAATGGTATTAATTAAAGTAAGAAATCCTGTTGATTTGTCCTCTTCAAATGATTACTCTCTTAATCATAATAAATGCATATTACTATTGGTAAACAACTTAATTTGATTTATTCTAGGCAGAAATCAAATTCTTAGATCGATCAAGTTTATTTAAAGTTTGAGGTGACCCTAGTGAAGGCTTCTTCACGGCCCAACATTCTGATCGTTTTGAGTGATCAACTTCGAAGACATGCCCTATCTTCATATGGCGATCCTAATATCTTAACACCCCATTTAGATGCATTAGCAGATCGAGGTGTTCGATTTGAGAATGCATGTTCAACCTGTCCCATCTGTGTCCCTTTTCGTTTTACATTGATGACTGGTTTATTTGCCCATGACCGGAAGGTTCCTGGAATCGAATATAGAATGTCTCCCCAAGAAAGAACACTAGCAGATGATTTTAATGAAGCTGGTTATGAGACAATCTATGTTGGAAAGTGGCATCTTGATGGTGGGCATGGTAGAATGGGATCTGCCCGTCAAGTTGGTCGAACACAGATAAAAAAGCGCTACAGGGGACGTTGGCAAAAATGGTTCGGTTTTGAGCTCAGGAATGGGCCATTTGATACTTTTTATTTTGAGGACGATAACCCTATCCCCATTCCTATTGAAGAATACCAAACTGATGGACTTTTTGGCCTTGGAATGAACTATCTTGAACATAGAGACCCTACCCAACCCTTTTGCATGATACTTTCTGTTGAACCACCACATGATCCTTTTGAGGCACCGGAATCTTTCGAGTTGGCCTGGGAGGCGATGGATATTAAGTTGCCTCCAAATATCAAAGCATCCACTCCTCAACAATTAGAAGAGGTGATTCGAACCCGGAAAAAATATTATGCAATGGTAGAAAATCTCGACTGGAATATGGGGCGCTTGGCTGCATTCCTTCGGCGTTCTGGGTTGCAAGAAGAAACGGTGGTTATATTTATTTCAGACCACGGAGAAATGGGTGGTGCTCAAGGGCTTAAGGGAAAACAGTGGCCTTATGAAGAATCTATAGGGATTCCTTTTATTGTTGCAGATCCTCGTTGCCGAAATCAAGGGGGGGCAGTGATAGTAGATCCTGTTTCAACAGAAGATTTCTTTCCAACAATAACGGGCTTAGGTGGCTTGAATCCTGATCCTGATCTTCCTGGTATGGATCTAACATCTATAATAAATGGTACAATCACCAATTTAGAAAGAGAAGGAGTCATGCTTGAGTTTGTGGCAGAACTACGGAAAGGCATGCCCTTTTACGATAGTGTCTGGCGGGGGTTCCGTTCTGCCCGCTATAAATATACTATTCGTGGGGATAATCATGGTGGTTTACCTTGGGAGTTTTTCGACTTATTGAACGATCCGTGGGAACAGAATAATCTTTTGGATCATCTGACATATCGCGACGAAATTATCCGTCACCACAACCTATTACGAAACAGAATGATAGAAACCGAAGATCATTTTGTACTCCTTCCCGCATTTGACTGTGAAGGCCTGAACACCTGGGAATAAATAAGAATATTTTGGGTGGCCAGAAATGTGGATTTGTTGGGGACTTTTATAGGAGAATAAGCCTTCTATGGCTCTTTCTCATGACAATATATTAAGGACTAACATAGACAAAGAATCAAAAGCTACAATAAGGTCAGGAATGACAAAAAAAGCATTGGTTATCGGTGTGGTTATGTCAGTTCTCCTTAATTTATGGACAATTCATGCCGCTTATGTCACAGGTTCCTCCTATATTAGTTTGACTCACTTACCAATCGCAGCGCTGTTTCCCTTCTTGTTCGTTTTACTTGTTTTAAATCCGGTAATGAAAGTATTGTGGCCATCCAAAGTTTTGAATAGGCACGAGCTTATAATTATCTTTTTTTTGGTTTTTACAGCTTCGACAATACCTGCATGGCCATTTACTTCATACTGGATTTCGGCTATTACAGCTCCTTATTATTACGCAACAACAGAGAATCAGTGGGCTGAACTATTTTTTAGTTATTTACCATCATGGCTTATTATTTCTGATGACCAACAGGCTATAACCTGGTTTTTTGAGGGAGTACCAGAACGTAATCTATCATTATTAGAACTGGTCCGAAATACTTGGATGATCCCTCTTTTTTGGTGGATTACTTTTTTTCTTTCAATGTTTGTGGTTGGTGCTTCAGCTATGGTGATGTTACGGAAACAGTGGGTTGAACATGAAAGATTACCTTTTCCACTTGCCCAAATCCCACTGATCTTAGTTGAGGAAGGCAAAACGGGAAGTATCTTCCCTGCAGTAGTATATTCTAAACTTTTCTGGTATGGTTTTGGACTAACCTTGTTTATCCTGATTTGGAACATCGTAGGTTTTTTTAACTGGGTGAGTGCAATTCCTATCGGTCCCATGCATACTTTTCCTCTAGTACTAGCTCGGTCATTTCCAGCGATACCTATCAAATTTAATTTTTTAGTCGCAGGAGTGGGATACTTTACCAATCTTAATGTCCTATTTAGTATATGGGTTTTTTTCCTCATAATGGTTGTTCAACAGGGGATCATGACCCGCTTGGGATTGCCTAAATCTTTTGCGGTTGTTAAATCTCAGCACTCTGGGGGATTTCTAGTCTTTTCTCTATTTGCGCTTTGGGCAGCTCGAAGGCATCTCAGAAATGTATTCATGAAAGCCATTGGGAAAGCACCTCATGTAGATGATTCTAAAGAATTCTTTTCTTACCGAATGGCTGTTTTAGGAAGCATGGGGGGTATTATTTACATCGTTTGTTGGTTATATGCTTCCGGTATGTCTCTCGGGATTATTGCCTTTCTGATAGGTTCGCTATTACTTATGTTTGTGGGGGTGACTCGTATCGTGGCGGAGACCGGGATCATGTTCCTTGATCTACCTTTCGAAACGCACGATTTTACTGTAGCAGTAGTTGGTTCAGGTAACATCGGTGCTCAGGATCTAACAAACCTTGCTATCGGAAATGCTTATGCTCGAAATTGGCGAACACTTGGAATGTGTTCAATGGGGCATATTGCCAAGGTTGATGATGAAATGGGAGGTACTGGCAAGGGATCATTTAGTATGATAACTACTGTTCTTGCATTAAGTATTATTGTGGCTGTAGTTTATACTGTCTACTTAGGCTATACCCAAAGTGGAGCCTCAAATTTCCTTGAACCTGCTTTTAAAACCGGAAGCAAACTACCGTATGATAATCTTGCTCGCTGGATTAACAATGAAGAGGCTATTACTGGAACTGAGTTTTGGTTTATGGCTATTGGTGGGTTAGCGACAGCCCTGTTGATACAAGCGCACTACAGATTTACATGGTGGCCACTTCATCCCATTGGTTTTGCTGTAGCTATGACGCCAGGAATGGTGAGTTCAATTTTTTCTATTTTTGTTGTCTGGTTTGTTAAGGCTCTTTTACTTAAAATGGGAGGTTCCAGCCTATACCAGAGAGGTATACCTGCTGTCATCGGGATGATTATTGCTTTTGTTTTGGGTGTGTTCTTGTCTTACTTATCAGACTGGATATGGTTCCCGCAGGCAGGCCATCCTATACAGACGTGGTAGCAGACCTTATTGGGGGGATATTAATTTTACAGAAATGATGGGAGAAATATATGTCGAAAGAGCTAAATCCCCAAGAAATATTGGATAAAATTATCGAGATTGATGATCGTTTTCCCAGGAGAGCATACCTTTTCGTTATGGAAGCAGTGTCATACACGATGGAAAAACTACCAATCCGAAGACATATTACTGGTAGAGAACTTACCATAAGTATAAAAGACTTTGCTATTGAACGGTTTGGTATATCAGTAAGCTTAGTTTTTGAAGAGTGGAATATCAAAAGAACTCGTGATTTTGGTGAGATAGTATTTAATCTTGTAAACAACGGATTATTACGGAAGACACCAGATGATGCGATTGAGGACTTTGACGAGGTTTACGATTTCAAGGCTGTTTTTGAAACTGAATTCGAGATCGATCTCGAAACTGACTTAAAGGTTTAAGCTCACTTGGATAGAGGCTATCTTTCTTTGCGCTCTTAGTTTCGTTTACGGATTGTACGTTGTTTCCTTCCGAAGCTAGCAGGAACTTTCCTTTCAAATTCAGACTTCTCTTCTGAAGTGGTAGCTGAATTGTTTCCTGGGCTGTGCCCACTGACATTTGAGGCTGTACTCTCTGAGGTCTTAGTTTGTAGTTTAGTCGGACCAATTTGTTTATTATTCTCTATATCCACATTTTTATCTAATGTATCGTGTATATCCGTCGTTTCATTTTGTTCTAAATTAGGATATTTTGCTGGAGGATCTGCTGATTCTGTTAACTCAGTGTGTTGAATAACCGGTTTATCATGGTTTTCATCTAATCTAGTGATAGATTCCTTTTCCGGTGGTTTATTTTTTGGCGCTTCTTTAGGTTGATTTACGGCAGATTTAGCGTGCCCCACTTTTCTTGCTTTATTTCGGGATCTTCTTTGGTTTCCAGATTGTCGCCCCCGACTAGATGTATGAGGTGGACGACCCAAATCTGATTTTGGGTTTGAAACAGATTCAACTTGATCTGAATCAGTTTTTAATTTTCCATCAATAGCCTGATTTTCTTCTAAAGGTGGTAGTGGTCGATAGTAAATTTGACCAGAGGCTGTGGAAACAGATTTAAGTTTGGTAATTAGTCGTTTGGGAAAAATCATCCGAGCCGAAATTAGCGGATTGTTCCACTGGCTAAAACGTAGTGCTCCTCCAAGGCTTACCAGTGTATATGCTGTATCATAATCAAGGCCTTTTTCTTGTGAAATCCATTTAACCATTTCTGTAATTGCCAGGCGGGCAGCTTGGTCTGCCGTAGATGCAGAAGTAATGGTTATCCACTCCCCTTTTAATTCAACTCTTGGCCATGAAAAACGTCCTCCAGGGAGTGTATCTACTCGTAGTGTAATCTCCGCTTCAATTTCGACACCGCAACCCGCGATTTGACCATCACCCAAACAAGCTTTCACATCACCCAATGATAATAGAGCACCATTCACTTGAACTGGTAGGTAGATCCGGGATCCAGTTGTAATTTCCATAGTATCCAGATTCCCACCGTGTCGCCCGGGGTATGTGGTATCCATCTCTCCGTGCTTGGCAGCTACTCCAAGGTTACCTATCACTGGATTTACTGGTAATGTTAGTCCATCATCAATTTTAACAGTTTTTTCGTCTACTTCGAGAACCCTTATCTTTTTCCCCTGGATATCTTGTCCTGAAATACCACCCTCTGGTTGGATAGCAAAAATACCAGAAGAAGCCATTTTTATATCTTTAACTTGAATAGATAGGACATCTCCAATATGAGCTTCTTCGACATAAATTGGTCCTGTTAAAGGTATTCCATTAGATTGGTCTGTATTATGATATGTTGTTGGGTCTTCGGTCAGAAGCCCCCCATAGCAGTCCTGAGTTTCGACTATTATTGTTTCACCCCGACTGATCGATATTGCAGGAGACAGTTCTGGGCTAAAACTCTTATGGATGTGTTCTTTAGATAATCGTCTTGATGGGCCAATATTTGTTTTTTTGTATGATCTTCGTAACAAAATCTGTGGTACCTTTCTTTAAAAATTTTGAGAATTCGTCCCCTAGCTTATTCAGCCGAATAGTTCATCCCCATAGGCGAATATAGCTGGGGTTCCTCCAGTGTGTAAGAAGATAACGACTTCATCCCGTTGGAATCGTCCGTTCCGAATATGTTTTACCAGGCCGTCCATCGCCTTAGCAGTATAAACCGGATCTAGAATAATACCCTCCGAGTGTGCTACAATCCGCATGGTTTCAAGGCTGGTTTTTGACGGTTCGCCAAAATCTGGTTTAGCAAATTCGCATGTAACATTGAAGTCATCAGGTGTAAAATTCTGTTTTATCCCAATAATCGAGGCACATTCATTAGCTATAGGTGCCAGCCGTTCTTGCATTTCTTTATCATCCCCCACCCAATAATTCAGGCCAACAGCGGTTATGTCAGCAGAAATCGCCCGTAGTCCCACCACAAGGCCGACAATTGTATAAGTCATCGAACTGGTATAAATAGCCTTAGGTTTAATATCCATTTCTTCTAATTGTTGACATAGCTCTAAGGCTGCATCTACGTATGCTACAGCTCGCAGAATAGCCCCGTCCTGGCTGGTATCATAGGGATTCAACCCTTTTGCTCTAAGAATATCGATTTGTTTGGCTAACTCTGCCTTTACAGTCATGGGAAAGACATACTTAATTTGATCGGCAATAAGGTGATTGAGTATTAGGTTGCCAGAGACAGGATAGGATCTATGATCTCGAGGAATAATTACTAAGGATTTCATTCCCAACCGGGCAGCAGCAGCAGCAGTTTGTGCAGATTGGTTCGATTGAGAATCTGAGCCATGAACTAAGTAATCGCATTTATTATCTAGAGCAGGACCTAGGGAATAGGTAAATTGGCGAGCTTTGTTTCCACCCATAGCCAAACCAGTCATGTCATCACGCTTAATGAGTATTCTAGGACCCCCAAGGGTATCCCAAAGGCGAGGACAATCCTGTAACGGAGTAGGAAGGTGAGCCACCGGTGCAAGTGTGAACCTGCTCAAAAGGTGACGCAATTCGTTTGCGGCGTCACGGTCGTACAACTTCAATTTTCTTACTCCAACCAGGCGACGGACCGTACCTTCTCTCATAAATCATTCTGGAAAGTGTTAGCACGTTCGCCTAATGACCAAATGCAGCACCCTCTATGCGGGGGTCCGGTGCTCCCTGGCGATAGTTAGTATCAGGATCAATCATGATACTATGACCATCCCCTTGGGATCGTCCTGCGCTAATATCATGCCCCATCACTTTTAGTGTATTAATCACGTCGTTAGCTATTCCACTTTCAAGTCTAAGACGGTCAGGAAACCACTGGTGATGGATCCGTGGAGCATCTACCGCTTCTTGCATATTCATGCCATGGTCGATGACATTAAGGATTAACTGCATCGTAGTATTGATTATCGTTCGTCCCCCCGGGCTGCCCACCACCAGATACAGTTCGCCATTCCGTGTGACGATGGTTGGGGACATAGAACTTAGCATTCGTTTATTAGGTTCAATAAGATTGGGTTTTGTTCCAATTTGACCATTAGATTTCGTAATGCCTGGATCAGGGTTGAAATCTCCCATTTCGTTATTTGTTAACATACCGGTCCCTGCAATAACAATGTGGGAACCATATCCGCCTTCCAACGTGTAAGTATTGGATACGGCATTACCCCACTGATCAACCACGGAGTAATGTGTTGTTTCATCAGGTTCCGTAGCCAGCTTAAGTTCCGGTCCTACTTCTTCGCTTGGCGTGGCGAAGAAATGATTTACTTTCGATCGCTGAATGAACCCGTAGTCTTTCTTAGTCAGATGTTTTGGAATTTCTTCGAAATCAGAATCACCAAGGAAAGATGCACGGTCAGCATATGCTAGGCGCATTACTTCTGCCATTAGATGAATGGTATTAGACGAATTATGCCCCATCCGAGTGAGATCATAACCCTCAAGTATATTGAGCATCATAGACATAGTAATACCACCTGAACTAGGTGGTGGCATAGAAATAATTTCGTAATTCTCCCTATACTTATTACGGATCGGTTCGCGTACTACAGCTCTATAGTTCGCTAGGTCGGTACGGTCTATCATACCACCACCATTTTTCATATCTTTCTCAATTAATTCAGCTGTTGTACCCTTGTAAAATCCATCGTGGCCGTCGCGAGCAATACGTCTAAACGTTGCAGCCAAGTCCTTCTGAACCCATCTATGTCCTTCTTTCCAGGCTTTCTGATCTTTGCGCATCAGGGCTTTCTTACTGGCTGGTATTTGAGAGAAAATAGTGTTTTGGCTGTTAAGACTCCTGGCAAGTCTATCACTCAGAATAAACCCTTTTTCTGCTAGAACAATAGCTGGTTGAATGACTTCTGCCATACTCATCGTCCCATATTTATCTAGCGCTAGTGAGAAACCAGCTACAGTACCAGGCACACCTATAGCTAAATGATGAATTCTATTTGTATAAGGATGGTAGGCTGATCCATCCGTACGTGAGAGAATAATGTTCTTATTTACCGCACGGCTGCCTTTCTCATCTAGGAACATTCTCTCATGTGCTTTCCCTGGAGCTTTTTCACGGTAATCTACTGCTACGGCAGTACCATCAGCCAAACGAATGACCATAAAACCACCTCCACCAATATTTCCGGCAGACGGATGGGTAACAGCCAGTGCCAAGCCTAATCCTACTGCAGCGTCAATAGCATTTCCACCTTTTTTAAGGATGTCCGCTGCTATTTTTGTAGCTAGAGGTTCTACGGCTACAGCCATCCCTTTTTTACCAATTACGGGTTTGCCAGATGCTGCAGTCACATTATGAATCGGTATAGAAAGCAAAGTTAAAATACAAACAATTGTAACAAGTCTTAATTTATTCATTATTTAGCATCCAGTTAAGTATTCGTGCCGTGTGCACCAGAAATATACTATTATTCAATAAAGATATGGTTTAGCGTTAAGTCAAGGGCTATTAGACTTTGATATTATAACTGCGTACTCCCATATCTACTCCAGTTTATTCGGGTTTTAGGTTGATTCCAATCTCTGGTTTTTCTATATTACGCTGTGCTTATGTCGATCAATAAAATATGTTGTTAATTAGCCCACAGAAACACTTATAGGTACCTTTCATGCGTAAAAACTACCGATTGATGATCCCTGGCCCCATCGAAATAAACCCCGAAGTACTAGCCAAGATGAGTGATCCCTTAACAGCACATTATGGGGATATTTGGGTAGGTATTTGGCGGAAAACAGTGTCCAATCTCCAAAGAGTAATAGGAACTAAAGCAGAAGTCTTAGTAATCGTGGGATCAGGGCACACAGCAAACGACTTGGTTATGAACAGTTTGTTCAATCCAGGAGATCAGATATTAACACTAGATAATGGCTGGTTTGGTGAACGGTTAGATATTTTGGCAAAGGCTTATGGAATCAACTCGGTAGTTTGTAAGAAACCTTGGGGAATGCCATTTGAATCATCCGATATCCACACTGCTGCTGCTAGTCACCCGGGATTAAAAGCTATTTATATGGTGCACGGTGAAACTTCAACGGGAGTTGCAAACCCGGTGGAGGAACTAGCGAGTGCTGCAAAAGAACATGGAATGCTAGTGTTAGTGGATACAATAGCATCTCTTGGGGGAGAAAAATATCTTATGGATAAATGGGATATTGATATCACAGTGTGTGCTTCCCAAAAAGCTCTAGGAGCGCCTCCAGGACTTGCTTTGGTGGCAGTCAGTGATCGAGCATGGGATACGATGAAAACGCGTAAAGAACCACTCGGATTCATGAATAACTTACAGAATTTGCGAGAATATGCTACAACACAGGCTGATGTTCATCCTCATCCGGGAACGATGCCTGTCAATAATTTTGTTGCGTTGGAGAAAAGTACTTCTTTGATTCTTGAAGAAGGGCTCCCAACTACGTGGAGTCGACATACTCAGATTGCCCGTGTTGTTCGCGATGGGATCCGGTCAATGGGTCTTAAGGTTATGGCTAATGAAAAAGCAGCATGTGCAAATCTAACAGTTATTCTTGCAGAAGATTGGTTTAATCCAGTTGCTGTTTCGGAGTTTATGAAAGCTGAATATGGTATGCATATAGGACTTGGATTAGGAGATTATGTTAATCAATCAATACGAATAGGCCATATGGGAACTAATGCTGCTCTTGAAGCGGTTATACCCTTTTTGGTCGGGCTTGAACAATACTTACGCCAGCAAGGACATTCTATCAAGAGAGGTGCGTGTCTAGCTGGATTAGAATAGTTCAAACTTTTGCTTTTAACTGACCCTTAGGAGAAAATTTATTTTATGATTTATGAAGAGCGTATATATAAAATCATGCCTGGACGTGTGCCAGATATTATGAAACGTTTTTCTCACCATGCAGTAAAACTTTTTAAAAAACATGATATGCAACTTGTAGGCTTTTGGTCGACTGTTGTAGGCCCAAGTAATCATGAACTTACTTATATTTTAGCTTTTCAGGATAGTAACCATCGGGATCGTGCCTGGTCAAATTTCATGAGTGATCCAGCTTGGATAAAAGCTAAATCTGAAAGTGAAAAAGATGGGCCATTGGTAGCAGATGTCTCAAACCGAATTCTTGCCCCGGTTCCTTTTTCACCCCTTCAGTAATATAAATAGGTTCTTAGGGTAATTTTCTTTTGGGTTGTTTCTGTCGGCTACATAAAAGTAGCTTGTTATACGCGCAAAGGGGGGTTTTAATGGGAGATTTTCGAATGAAGTTAACTGAACAACAACTTAGTCATATGGAAACATTTGGGTTTCTCGCATTCCCAGGGTTAATGAAAGATAAGATAGATAGTATAATCGAATCTTTTGAAAGTATTTGGAATGAACAGGGTGGTGGGCACAATGGAACAGTTCATGATGGAACAGCTCGATCTTGCATTGTGCCATTTATTGATCAAAGCACATTTCTTTCTGGTTTATTGGATGATAATAGAATAAATGGCATCTTTAGTAGTCTTTTAGGAGAAGATTTTGTTTATTTGGGGAGTGATGGAAATTTCTATGTCTCTGACACAAACTGGCATTCAGACACTGATTGGTCTGGGAAAATGCGAGGCAAACCACCCCGTATTTATTACAAAATGGCATTCTATCTTGACCCCCTTACTAGAAATACGGGAGCTCTGCGTGTTATACCTGGCAGCCATTGTTATGGTGATGTGTTTGCCGAGTCGGTAGAATCAGCTATAAGAAAATCACCCGAAAATTGGGGGCTTAAAGGTTCAGAAGTGCCTAGTATAGCACTTGAAACTGAACCAGGTGATATTGTTGTATTTAATCAAAATACAAAACATAGCGCGTGGGGTGGAAGTGAACGACGTCGAATGTTCACGATTAATTGTACTGCTCGTTTTGCAGAGGCTGACATTCATATCTTAAAGAATGAAATAGCCGCTGGAGCTCGTTTTTGGCTAGATAATGTTTACGGCGAAGCTATGCTGAAAACAGCAGGCCCCAAGCGAATGATTCATTTGGAACAACCCCTTGCACACCAGTCTCATCTCCAGGAGGAAGTCCGAAAGGCTAAAGAAAATATGGCCGAACCATCTAGGGGATAAGTATAACAGTGCTTTCGTAGAGTCGATTTCTAGTCAATCCACTAATTCCCGGATCACTATCTGGACCTGGTTTTTTTAAAAACAAACAAAACAAGGCAAACTACTATTTGTCTTGTTGACGCTGACGAACGTTAGCTAGAAAATTTTTGGCATTTCCAGAAAAGTGATCCTGGATCTCTTGTCCTGTAAGGCCTAACATTTCCGCTACCTGTTTCTCTTGACGTAATTGCTCGTAGATAACAAGTGTGGCCCGGGGGTCACAATGTGGGGTTGTTACAGTAGTGCCTTCATAATAAGTCCAGGCCCGGCCGTACGTGACGTACTTCCCTCTAGCACATCCGGCAACGATGTTATCTGACCCAAACATTATTCTAGAGCGGTTCTCATGTTTCATAAGCAGGTAATGTGAGTATAGGTCATTAACGGCTGAGGTGTCATACCAAATATTAGGTAGGTCTGTCAGGAATTGGATAGCTCGCTCCATCATAAAGGAATTAAAGGAGCGAGCACAGTGAGCTAGGATCCACTGTGCTCTTGGGTATCGTTTTGTATAGTAGGCCAGATCTTTTTGATTACAATCATCTGCCGGGCCGTCAGGTTTTGACAAATGCATGGTGATGGCTAGCCCAAGGTCATCTGCCACCTCAATTAATGATTCTGGAAGAAATTCTGAAATCTGACAGTGTGTTGGATCTTGGGCAAAAATGCGATAGGGTTTGAGGCCGAAGAACCCGTTTTGTTTTACTTGTGAAGCCACATATTCGGGGGTCATGTCAGGTGTCACCAGCATGTTGATAGCAGATTCAGGATCCTGTTTCATTTCTCTTGCCATCCAATTATTATGACCTTCGATATCGATCCCAACGATAGGAGTTCCAAGCACTAGGTAGTGCATTTCACGGCCCGGAAATAAATTCTGTGCCCATTTCTGATGATCCTGATAATCAATTTCTAGTCTTAAGCCAGTAGATTCAGGTGGAGTTGTTAGGTTTCCTCGATGGGCCTCTGACCACATATGAACATGCATGTCATAAATTATATCGGGGACAAAATTACTTAATTCGGACTCCCATATATCCTGGTCAAATTCTTGATAATCATACTTAAACATCTTTTCTCCTTAAGATAAATTACAAAACCGAACTGATTAGCTATTCATAATAATGAGAAGGCTGGTTTTAACTTAAGAGTAAATATGTTATCAGTAGACCACCACTTTATCAAGTTAAAAGAGGGTTTGACTTCGATACAGTCCAACCGTTTATTGCCAACAAGTAAGAAATTTGGTAAAATTATCGTTGTTAAAGGAGAAGCTAATGGTTAATTCATACCAAATAGATCGACGTAGGTTTTTAAGGAAATCGGTTGCTGGAACTGCAGGTTTAGCCTTGTTAGGTACTGCCAGGTGGGAAGCGGCAAGTCAGATCATTAACGGTACTCCAGGTTATCCCATTAACGGGGTGGGTCTAGATGATCCCAACCTGGTACAATTACACATTAATGAAAATCCACTCGGCCCATCTAATAGAGCTATTGAGGCTGTTGCTCAACATATGTTCAGCATGAATCGGTATACGATGGATGATAAACTTGAGCAAGCCCTTGCTAAATATCATAATGTTAATGTAGAAAATGTTTTTGTGGGAGTAGGATCGTCCGAAATTCTGATGACAGCTTCACTTGCGGCTTATTGGAGTCAGAAGGCAGGAAATACAGTTACTGCTTTCCCTTCCTATCGATCAATTCCGAGAGTAACACGGGATTTAGGGTTTTTAGTCAAGGAGATCCCATTAATTGGGAATTGGGAGATCGATTTGCAGGCTATGGCTGCTGCAGTTGACGACGAGACACGAATTGTTAGTATTTGTAACCCTAATAATCCAACAGGACAAATTTTGGATCCGATTCAACTAGAGCGAATGATAAGGGCAATCCCTAAGGATGTTATTATCTGTATGGATGAAGCTTATATTGAGTTTGTAGATGACCCTAAATATCCCTCTATGGTCCCTTTAACTAGAGAACTAGAAAATCTCCTTGTATCCCGAACGTTCTCAAAAGCATACGGTCTAGGGGGAATGCGAGTAGGCTATGGAATAGCTCATCCATCATTATTAGAACGTATGAAAAAGTTTAGTATTGGAATACTAAATAAAAATACACTTTCAACCGTTGCTGCAATAGCTGCGTTGAAGGACCAGGAGCACGTCCATCGATCCGTCGAAAATACTCGAGAGGGTAAGACATATCTTTATCACGAACTTGAACGGATGGGTTACGCTCCCCTAAAAACCCAGACTATATTTGTTACGGTAGAGGTTGGTCCCAACGCAGAAATACTGATCGATCGTCTTGCAGAAATGAAAGTTAGAGTCCGGAAAGCCTTTGACATGGAAGGCTTTATGCGTATTTCCGTTGGCCTGCCTCGGGAGAATGAGGCGTTCATTTCTGCTTTTAAACAACAGAGAAATGCACTCTAAAAATATATGGAAAGGGTTATGAAACGATGGAATATCCAAATTCACTTAAGAAACAAATTAGTAATGAAAAACTACTATTGGGATCAGTGCTACATGCCCCAACTTCTCTTGTAGCTTCGACAACATGTAAGGCCAATATTGATTTCATGTGGATCGATACCGAACACTTTGCTTTTTCTATAGAAGATTTGGACATGATACCAATAATAGCTCGGCAACGGGGTGTTGCACCAATGATTAGAGTTGCATGGAATGATCCTGGACTAATTAAAAAAGCTTACGACATAGGGGCAGTTGCTGTTATGGTCCCTCAGGTGAATACGGTAGAAGAGGCGGAAAGAGCCGTGCAATACGCTCGATATGCTCCGGAAGGTCAGCGTGGTATATCCCCTTATTGGGCTGCAAATGCAGGTTTAGATTTTAATGAAGTTGTAAAGTCGGCTAACAGTGAAACAGTTCTTGTGGTTCAAATAGAAAGTAAGGAAGCCTATGACAACCTAGATGCTATCGCCCAGGTTAAGGGAATAGATGTCCTTTTTGTTGGCCCTACTGATCTTTCAGCAACACTGGGTGTAATTACTGAAACAGGCTCTCCTGAGGTTCAATCAATCATGCGTGATGTCCCCAAACGTTTAGAAGGGACCGGAATTATGGCAGGAACAACCCTAAACGATGTTCACGATATTCAGGAAAAGATAGATTGGGGTTACCGTTACATTAATGTAGGAAGTCCACTCAGCTACGGTGTTGAAACATTGCAAGAACATCTTAATGTTCTACGAAGAACCTAAAACTTGATTTGAGCTAAAATCGGGACACTGAACACCGGCAAGAGAATTTTCTTAATGTTCATACCCCGAAAAGCAAGACTAGTAATTTCGTGTCGAACTTTTGGAGTTGATTCACAGAATTGGTTAAGAAATTTATAGAACTGCTAACCAATAATTTGACTATAGGTTAAGTAAAGAAAAATGATCCCAAAATCAAAAACTTATCGTATTACTGATGTTATGTGGACCAATACCGAGGCCATATATGAAGCGATTCTATTACATCCTTTTATCAAGGGACTTACATCCGGAGAACTTGATCGTTCATCTTTTGAGTTTTATACGATCCAAGATGCACTATACTTGAAGGACTATGCTCGGGCTTTGAGCTTAGCTGCAGCTAAATCTGAAGCAGAGGAACATATAATACTTTTTAATGAACACTCTAAAGGTTGTCTTATAGAAGAGAGGGCTATGCAGGAAAATTTTTTTGATGTTTTTGGGCTTTCTTCTCAGGAAATATGGAAGACACCCAAAGCACCAGTGTGCCAAGCATATACAAGCTATCTTTTATCAGTAGCCTATAGCCGCCCTTTTCACGAAATTTTGGCAGCTGTTCTTCCATGTTACTGGATATATTGGGAGGTGGGTAAGGCTCTTGCTTCAAAAGGTTCGTCCGATCCCATGTACCAGCAATGGATAGATACCTACGCTGGGGATTCTTTCGCAGAATGCGTTCTTGCTATTATAGACTTAACTAATCAAATAGCGTTAGATTTGCCATCGCATACTCAACAAGAAATGTTAAATCACTACGTTGTAACTAGTCGATATGAATGGATGTTTTGGGATATGGGTTACCGTAAGGAAATATGGCCAGTATAATTTTCTTAGCAAACCCAGTGTTAAAATGGAAAGTTTTTGCAGATAAATTTATTAAGGATTTGGGTTAGTATTCTACCTGGATGTTTCTCGAGATATCCAAGTTGTTGAAACTGTTTATCTCCTTGTACCTTCAAGCTAATTTCGCTCCAGAAAAGAAAACTATCTTTCAAAGATATTTCTATAATATCACAAAGGTCAAACATTTTAATGATATTATTATTAACTAGTTTTGCCGAACGTGTAATAGCTATGCCTTCCCTACCAGTACCATCAATGTCATAAAAGAATAGTAAGTCCTTGACCAGTGAAGCGGTTTCTTCAAAAAAAGGTTCTCCTTGCAGCGAAGTCACAAAATTAGCAGCTTTATCAGCATCGATATCCGGGAAGATATAAAGACCAGAATCTTCGTCCGTCCATGTGCCATGTGTAGCCAAAAGTATTCTACGGAGGACAGGATTTTCCGATGTGCCGTGGATATCTCTCAACAACGATTTCGCCTTAGGAGCAATCTGCGAAGTGTTGTTCCAAGTATTACTATGTCTCATAGATAATAGATAAAATATTTTGGGGTTATGGCTTCAGCATTATAAGCTTCTTTATCCGGATGTCATCTTAGCACTAATTATTTATATACTTGTTTTATTTTCTCAAAGGAGGCATATGGATTAAGATAGAGTCTCGAAAAATGTTTTTCAATTTTGAGTCTATATATGGTTTATTTAAATGAATCAACATGTTGTCTCAAGTAGTTTTTAAGAGATCACTGTTAAACTGTATAATAAAATCACGATTCCACTACTGGAGGGTTATTGATGCCCATTACCGATGCATTACCAGAAATGAAACGGGACTTACAATTTTTTCCGGTAAAGAACAACAATCCCAAAATTTTGTCCCCTGACCAAATTAAATTTTTTAACAAGAATGGTTATTTATGCCCTCTTGATATATTTTCTCCCCAAGAGGCTGACGCAAACCGCTTATTTTTTGAAGAGTTAATGGAACGGGCCAGGGAAGAGGGTTATAATAGTTACTCAATAAACGGTTGGCAACGTTACTGCGAGGGTATCTATGATCTAGCCATGAATCCTAAGATCCTTGATTACGCTGAAGACATAATCGGGGAGACTCTAATCTGCGAAATGACCCACTTTTTTTGTAAGATGCCTGGCGATTATCAACGTGTTAGTTGGCATCAAGATGCTTCTTATTGGCCCCTCACTCCTAGTAAAGTAGTTACTATTTGGCTTGCAATCGACGACGTCGATGAAGAAAATGGGCCTATGACGGTTATTCCTGGGTCCCACAAACATGGCCAGATCCCCTTTGAAAATAGTACTGAAAAGGAACGAAACGTTTTAGGACAGACAGTACTCCAAGCTGAGAAATGGGGTGGCCATCCCGTACCTTTTGTTCTAAAGGCTGGTCAGATTTCTATGCATACAGATCTTTTGCTACACGGTTCTGAACCCAATCAATCTCATCGCCGTCGGTGTGGGTTAACCATAAGATATTTACCACCGGATGTTCGTAGCCGCTATCCGGAGTATCATCGAGCTCTTATCTGCCGGGGTGAGGATAAATCCGGGTACTGGAGGCAGTTACCTCGACCCGTCGGAAATATAATACCTCCAAGAAAATAAAAGTTCTTTCGTTTAATAGTCAATAAAGGGAAAAGATCAAAATGGTCTGCAATCCTGACACGCCTGAAGCCCATCAGAAATAGCCTCTTCCCCGGTTCTATATTCCCAATAATGATTGTTATAGTTATCGAAAACCTGCTGGCAGGTTGGATAACAGTAATAGCCAGTATTTGGATTTCCGATGAAATAAACACCACGTTGTTTCCAGCTAGTTAGTTTTTCAATGTCTAATCCTTCTTTTTCTAACAGTAGTTCCTTCATTTTAGAGCCATAATAATATTTTCCGATACCCCCATTTGAAGGAACAATTCGATGACAAGGTAGTAAAAAAGGGATGGGGTTCTGAGCCATGACATTGCCTACTGCTCGGATTGCTCTAGGCTTACCTATCTCTCGAGCGAGCCAGGAATAGGGCCTTACCTCCCCCCTGGGGATTTGCAGTAAGTGAACTAAAACTGTTTGCTCAAATTGGGTTAAACCTTCAAGATCAATTGGGGGCGAAGTAATTTGACTTCCTTGAAGGGTTGATTTAAGAATTTTTTTATAGTTTCCACTCACAAGCCCTCGTTCTACTTTGCGCTTGAGTCTTTTCATATAATATTTTTCAAAATTTTTACTATTTTTTTTGATATAAAGTCTTATAGACGAAATTCCTAATTTTGTAATCCCCAAATAGATCCACCCTAATTCTGTTTTTATAACATCATATTTATCAAACATTATAGGATTTTTCACCTTTTATATTTTATTAAAATTATTAGGAGCTTAGTCCCAATAAAATTTTTGCTGACGGAAATAATAGGTTTCACCTTGTCCTTACGAGTCTTATTTTACGTCATCACCAATCAGCCGAGTTAAATTATCTATGAGTATTTTTTTTATATCACAGGTTGTTGCCACACTCGCTTTTGCATGTGGAATTATTTCATTCCAATACAAAAAACGACGTAATATTCTGCTTTGGTTATCTTGCTCGGCACTGCTAAATTCCTTCCATTTCTTTCTCCTCGGCCGAACCGGAGCCGGCACACTATTTTTTATAAATGGATTTCGTGTTTTTACTGCAGCATTTAGCACCAATCAGCGATTAATGTTTCTTTTTATGGGAATTATTATAGTAGCTAACTTACTAACCTACCAGGATCCAATTGATATTTTAGCACTCTTCGGTGCTATGCTAGCTACTTTCGGAAATTTTCAGAAAAATGAAAAGAAAATACGAATCTACTACCTGGGGTGTGCTATCACCTGGATAGTTCATAATGTTATAATCGGAAGTCCCATTGCAGTATTTATGGAAGTTACTTTCTTGATTAGCAACCTAATTGGTTACTGGCGGATATATCGAAATACAACCAGATAAAGCTACCTATCAAAGTTCTCCTTTAAAATAGAGTAATAGGTGTTGGTTTAGTAGGACGGTTTTTGCGAGCTGGGCGCTGAGTTGTGATATTTAAAGCTTGTACCCATCCCCGAGCCCAGGTTTGGTAATCCGTTAGTACAAACTCCGGATGCCGTTGGCTCCGGGTAATAAAATTAGGGTAGTATGAGCGGCCCGTTGGTAGGCCAGTTTGTTGATATCGTAAATCTAGGCTCCATCGTATTGCTTGAGATCGATTAGGGAGGGATCGGTGTGGCAAAAGTTTGTGCATGAGAAGTACATCATTTTTTTTCATTGGTAATGATAGAACTTCTCGCTTCGGTAGATGGTTATCATCAATACCAAATTCTTCACTCCAATAGACTATGTTTTCATGATGGACTTGTGGCATTACCTGTAAACATCCGTTCGCTTCATCGGTATCAACTAGAGGTAACCAGACTGTAAGAATAGATACAGGATCTGCATCTTCCAAATGTACCTGAGCATCCTGGTGCCAAGGTGCGACGTTCTCTTTAATACGAGTAGTTAAGGAGGGGGTTGAATTCTTGCTGCCATCAGAAGTATGATCGGGTAACTTAGCTCGTAGATGTTGGATAGGATTACAGGTGATTTCTGGTCCTACTATAGTTTCAACTAGGTCTAGAAGCCGTGTATTACCCAGGAAATGAAACAGGGCTTCGGAACGCATATGCATAATATCTATCTGGTCATAGATAGAGGTATTTTCTCCAGTTATTAAGGCAAGTCGATGGTCAAATGGTTCATTTTTATAAAGGTCCGAGATCAGATTTTCTTGGTAGAGAGCACGAGCTTTTTCATCAATAAATCTATTAATACCCTCTATGGCAGGATCTAGGTCATTACTCGTTAAGGCGTTTTCAATGATAACATATCCTTCATGTTGAAAATGAATTAATTGGTTTTGGGAGAGTGGCATAATTTTCCGATCTTATTTTGGGGGAGTATTAGGTTGTTTTTGGGATATTTTCTAAAAGATTTTTTAAGTGTCTTAATCGTTCGTTTTTTTCAGCTGAAAGAAGGGGCTGGTCCTCATCTCCAAAAACTTCATGAGTAGTGTATCCGTGTTGTTTAATAATTTCTCTAAAAGCATCACGAGATGGTCCTTTCTCGTGATAACCCGTGAACACAATTGTGAACATCCGTCGCTTTCTTCCTCCACCCCAAGCACTATGTTTGGCTGAATGATTAAATACAACTAGGTCACCAGGTTCAGTTTCAACTGCCACAGCTGGGACTTCTTGACCTTTAAGATTCCCCCACATGGAGTTTTCACTTGTCAAATGTTTATGAACTGTTTCTGAAAACCCTTCCCCGAATCTATGGCTGCCTGGGATTATACGAAGAGCCCCGGTATCTTGTGTCATTTTATCAAGGTAAATTGCCATTTTATAAAACCGGATAGGTTCAGGCCAGTCGGTATCCGAATGCCAGTATGTGTCTCCGACATAGTAGTTCCCATCACTATTCCAATACTGATAATTTTCGCCTAGGAGGCCTGAGGCAATCCCCTGAATGCGGGAGTCATCTAATAACGTGCATAAATAGAAGTCATGATTGATAAAAGGTGACACATCAAACCGCTTTAATCCCCCGTGTTTATCTCCTCCATTTTTTTCCATCAAGGATTGGAAAGCATGTTCTATTGCACTTAATTTGTCTTTGAGTAATCCTGTGAATTTAAGATAACCAAACGTCTCCATGAAATCTATCTGGTGGGGTGTGAGGCAAAACAATTTAGGCCCTCCTAATTCTTTTATAAAAGGATTTTAAGGATTCCTTAACAAATCTTCAGGCGAGGAATAAATGAATCGTATTTTTTCAAAAGATTATGCTAAAAAAATTACCTTTCCTCAAGCAACGATCCTTCAATGCCCCTAGTGCCATCCTCATAGGTATAGTAATATACTATTAATACCATTCCATTTTTTAATTCAACGGCCCAAGGATATCCACAGTCTGGTCCGGAAGAATCAGCACGTACCACTATGTCCTTAGCCAAATTTAGGTTTTCTGCCTCGGGATCTAAAACCCTTGCCATACATCCCATTTTCCCTTCCCATCTGGTGCCTACAGTGGCAAGGATGCGATTATCACTAAGACGTAACAGATGTCCAGGGGATCCCCTCATTGTAGTTGATTCCCAATTTGACCAAGTTTTACCTCCATCGTCTGAATATACTTGTACCAAATGATTATCTTTTCCTGGCTGATGGGGGTGGCATCGGAATAATACAATAATACGTCCTTTGGGTGTCATATAGATTGCAGGTTCACTAAAATGAGCGATGTCATCCTGTGCAATCCGTCCGCTATATTTCCAATTATTCCCATAGTCACAGGATGATAGCATCATCCCAAAAAAAGGTTCTCGCCCATCAATATTTTCTGTTGCTTTTCCTGGAAGGAACAGATGGCCACCTGGGGTGGATTCCAGGAGGCCACTTCTACAGATTCCAGTGTGGGAAGCGGGATAACCATTTATCGCATCAGGGAGTAGCGGAAAATTTTCTGGATTTGACCAGGTAATTCCACCGTCTATTGAACCTATATGAAATCCTAACCCAGGTTGTGAGATCCAAGAGTGTTTAGAGGTTTCGGACTGGTTACTGGGTATTAAGTCTACAGTACTACCGTGGAGAAAGATTAAGCCGTTAGATAGGGTATGAGTACCAAAATCTAGTACGCCACCGTAGGGGTAGTTGGTAACCAATTCTGGTGGCCCCCAAGACGTCCCGTGATCTTTTGATCGACAGGCTCGTATATCAAACAACGGATGACTATGATGACTAAATCCAGTTTCTGGCGATCGGTGAAACAACGTAAGCAAATCACCACTGGGAGTGCGAACTATGTTGGGATGGGCTCCATACCAACCTTCTTCACGATAGATAGTAAAATAATCGGTTACTTGCCATCCCATATAATCACCTTAACCTTTCCTGTCCCTCAAAAAGCTGACTCAAGCAGATTAATTTTCCTATTTTAATATTTTTGACAATATATATAGGACTATATCGAGTGGTAAATAAGAAATCATTATTATTTTAGTTTTAAGCAGTTGGTTGGGTTTAATAATTTAGATAATACAGTTAGGGAGATGTTGTTTGGTCAGTTGACAAATTCTAAAGAGATTTATATCTATTGATTTATTAAAACTAATATATTCCTTTTATTAAACATACACCTTTCAATACATTTGTAGTAATAAATGTAGTAATAAAATAAGGCCATATGTTCCTCAACCAAAAGAATAAAATAGTCATTTTTTTATCGATAATAGCTTATGATCTCTCAAAAAATAAAGGGTAACTACGAACTAACCGCTAGGTTGGTGAGTCAGGAATCAGAACCCAAAGTCAGAATAAGAATCACAGGAACTCCTAATAATATAGGAGTATTTTTAGATATTGACATTCAGGGTTTTCGGGTTGTTAGGCAGAAGGGGAGGGAAAGTACCCTTTTAAAGGATTATCAGAGAGTAAACCCAGCACCATGGACAGTATGGATTTTAAAGAAAGGTAATTTCTTCCGATTTCAAGTAAATAGTTATGTTGGTTGGATTCGGGGGCCATCTGGCGAGTGGGAAGGGATATACGAACCCATGGAGGGTCTACTAACATTTGATCCATCCTCCCGTGTTATTATTACTTCTCTCCAGATCTCTAAATTACCCTGGTTGAGTCAAATATCTGATCCAGTAATTGGCCTAGGGCCCAGGGGAAGCCATTATGAGAAACAGATCATCCCAGGTGCAATTATCGAGACGGGGAACCGTTTTTATATGTATTGTATGGCAGGTAGGGAGGGTGACCAGGAAGGAGCATCTAGAAGGTCTGTGGCTGTTGCTGTCAGTGATGACCTTTTATCTTGGGACGTACACCCAAAACCTGTTTTATCATGGAGGGATGTTCCAGGAGACAATATCTATGTAAATGGTGCTGTTGTTACTCAAGATGGTCATAGTATCATTATGTATTCTTTACAGCAGTATCCAGATTGGAAAGGTTTCATGATAGCAAAGGCAGATAATCCTTTTGGCCCATTTAAGCCGATAAGGCAAAATCCAGTTTACAGACATTTTAATAATGCTGCCCATGAATTTGATTTACAAGAGATTGACCATCCAGATTACAGTTATATTATGTTTTATGCTGGATATACCCCAGAAATTAATGGTCAATGGGATGGGGGTGATCGAGGGTATCTGCTTTATAGTAATGATCTTCTGACTTGGGATGAAGCCGAAGGAAATCCAGTTTTTAGGCCTGAAACTAATGATAACTGGGATGCGATCCATATCCGACCAAGGTCTTTGAACCGAATCGACGATACCTGGTATCTTTGGTATGAGGGATGCAATGAATGGACTCCCCCAGGAATTCCTCAAGAAAGGAAGTGGTGCGATTCGGTGGGGCTTGCCAGATCAAAGGACCTCAGGAATTGGACCTATTATCCTCGTAACCCAGCCCTCCCAGCCCTGGGGATCGATTCAAATCAATTTGATAATACTTGGACAGGGTGGCCTAGAATGGTAGTCAAAGACGAAACTGGATATATATTTTATACAGGGAATGGTCAGGTTGGACTGAGAACTATACCAATCGAACTACTGACTGAGTGGGATACAGAAGGTGGAGAAACTTTACACATAATTTGATTAGTATTGTTAACATATAATAAGAGAAACGAGGGCAAAATGTTAACTGAAAAACAAATTACTTATTTTCACACTTTTGGGTTTCTGGTCATACGTCAAGCTTTTGAAAAGAACGAAGTTAATGAACTTATCAAACAGGTTGACGATGCCTTTTTGAAAAAACAACCCCCACAGGACAAAGATTCCTTTTGGGTCGGAGATTTTATCGAAGATAATCCGGGGTTTATAAAGTTAGTAGAAGATGATAGAATCTATCTAGTTATGAAAGATCTTCTTGGGCACAATTTTATCTGGCGCGGCTCAGAAGGTATGTGGGGCATAGATCATAACCTAGTAAATCACAGCTGGCATTTTGACGGTCATAAAGGGTCCCAGAGCCTTGATTATCTGCGAACAAAAGTGATGTTATACCTAGACCCTCAGCAAAAGAGCACAGGTGCTCTGAGAGTTATTCCGGGCTCACACAGAGATCCTTTCCATGAAGCCTTAATGCCTCTCCAGGAGGCTCATCTGAAAGAAGAATCTAATTGTTTTGGAGTTACTGGACGTCTGATACCAGGTAAACCGATTGAAACTGAACCAGGAGACGTTGTTATTTTCAATCAGTGGCTTTATCACGGAGCTTTTGATAAGCTTGGCAAACGTCGAGTAATAGTCCTAAAATTTGGTCCACACCCTGAAAAGGAAGAACATTTTTCTACACTTTTGGATGGGGCTCCCAATTTATTTGATGTTAATCAATCCTTTCGCAGGAGTTCGAGCCCAAGAGTCCAAAAACTTGTGGATGCCATTGATACGCTAAAAGGTATTCTCTAAATATAGTTTTAGTTCGTCTGGTTTTAATTTCAGCCAGCATTCTGAAGAAGTCGTTCCATATTCCCACCAAGTATAAGATCCATGTTTTCTCCGATAAAGGAGGCACAATGTTTTCGGACAGCCTCTAAGGATTGCCGGTAAGTGGTTGCAAGAGAAACTGGTGGGTAATTGGAAGCCCAACATAGACGTCTAGGACCAAAATTTTTAAAGAGTTGATGGACAACAGAATTACAATCAGTATAAGGATATTCCCAATAATTATTTGATACATATTGAAAACCTGATAGCTTTATGTAGATGTTAGTTATTTCTGATGATTTAATTACCTCATTTAGCATAGGTTTTGGTAATGGTTCATCAGCAGTAAGCCCCGCCATATGATGGCACATAAATGGAATAGTTGGAAACTGGAGTGCAAGTTTCCTCAGTGAAGGCATCCAGCTGGGATTAAGTGCTAACGAAGCGATCTGATTAAGCTCTGCTGCCTTATCAAAAAATTTTAACCCTTCCTTAGATTCTAACCAGTTTATATCATTTTTCAGATAGTGAGTAAAGCCTTTGGTTCTATATTTTTCTACGGTCTCGGCCAGTCTTTTGGCACCCCCAGGGATGTGGTAGGTATCAGTCCAGGAGCAGTCGACATCAGCAAATTGAATAAACCGGCTTGGGTAACGCTGAACACACTCAGCAACATATTCGTTGTTATCACTATTATGATCTATCCGAGCGCAGACTAATATGGCTTTGTCAACACCTACCGTATCCATTTCATGTAGCAACATTTCGACACCACCCCGACTTTTAGCATCCGGTGGTTCTGGTAGATAAGGCCAATAATTCCAAGCGTGTGAATGACAATCAATAATCATAGCATAGTCTCCTAGAGAGATTACTAAAATATTCTATGTTAACGCTGATTAACCACCCAGAGGCCAGCGCCTAATAATAAAAGACCACCAGAAAGATAACTTGTAATTTGGTCTCCAAGAATAAGCCAACTCATTAGGACTCCAAAAAGTGGGGTTGTAAAGAAAAAAGCACTAATCCGGGTAGCACTATGTTTCTGGAGTAAACGTACAAATACCAGAAAACAAAACCCGGCGACAATTGGTCCCTGGTAGATAATAGCTGTTAAGATATTAAAGTTGATCTTAATTGGGAGTTGCCATTCAGTCCATATCCAGAGAAGGATAAAAATTGGCAAGACCACCACCTGTTGCCAAAATATTAATGAAACAGGAAGGATTCGTCTAACCAAAACCTTATTGATCACAATTTGGATGGCGAGGAATATTGCACTACACAAAACTAATATGTCCCCGAATGGGGAGGAATTTCTTGTTGTGTCGTCATAAATAGTTAGGACCATTCCTCCCCCAGCTAGTAACAGGCCCAAGATCTTTTTTATAGTCAATCGGTCGGTCGGAATGGCATAATGAGCAATAGTTGCAACAAAAAATGGGTAGCTCTGCATGAAAAGAGCCCCGTGGCTTGCAGAAGTATAATCGGTACCCAGATTCAAGAAAATGATTTGTGCCGCCAATATAGCTGATGGAACTATTATGATTCGGCGATCTCTCGTCTCTAGGTGTAGAGAAATATTAGTCAATTTTGCCCATGTGAAAATACAAACTAAGGCAGTTGCAAAACGTAATGCAGCAAGTAATATGGGAGGAACACCTTCCAGGCCTATTTTTACTGAAACGGTTAGACCACCCCACAGTACACATAGCAGTAAGACAAGAAGAATAGTTTTAGTTGCCAACGGTTGATTATCATTCATTTTCTTTTCACCAAACTTAATTATTTACTAGAATGCCGGGCCAAAATTGGAAAGCCATTCGGAGCTTCCTGTATTGACCAGTTCAACCCGAAAGTTTAGTATAATTTCTTTGAAAAAATAGAGACAAGCTAACTAACCCAACCATAACGGGGACTTCAACAAGTGGCCCAATGACGGCAGCAAAGGCTACTCCAGATTCAATGCCAAATACAGAGATTGCCACGGCAATCGCTAACTCAAAGTTGTTACTTGCAGCTGTAAAAGAAAGTGTTACAGTTTTTGTATAATCGGCACCAAATTTCTTGCTTGCCCAAAAGGTGATTAAAAACATAAATACAAAATAAATAAAAAGAGGGATAGCGATCCTAATGGCGTCCAAAGGAATAGCAAGAATTGTTTCTCCTTTAAGACTAAACATAATAACTATCGTGAAAATTAAAGCGATAAAAGTTATAGGACTTATTGTTGGTATAAATTTTTCTTCATACCATTCCCTTCCTTTAATGCTAAAAAATATTAGCCGGGTTGTCAGCCCGCCAATAAAAGGAAGACCGAGATAAATTAGTACAGTCTCCGCTATTTCGGTTATGGATATCTGAACGATACTACCTTGGATCCCAAAAATAGGTGGAAGCACAGTAATGAAAAAATAGGCATAAAAACTATAGCAAAAAACCTGAAATATGCTATTGAACGCTACTAGACCAGCAGCATACTCAGTATTTCCATTAGCAAGAGAATTCCATACAATAACCATTGCAATACAACGAGCTAATCCTATAAGGATGAGGCCAGTCATATATTCCGGGTATCCCGAAAGGAATACTATGGCTAGAATAAACATTAAAATTGGTCCGAGAAACCAATTTAAGACAAGGGATGCGCTTAGTAGGCGGAAATTTCGGAATACATCGCCAAGTTCTTCATATTTTACCTTTGCTAGTGGTGGGTACATCATCAGAATGAGTCCAAAGGCAATGGGTAGATTTGTAGTACCTACTTGGCCCAGTTGTATTAGAGTTGCGATATTAGGGATATAGATGCTAAATAATATCCCAACCAACATAGCAAGAAAGATCCAAAAGGTTAGGTAACGATCTCGCCCAGAAAGTTGTTTGGTGGTTAATTGCATCCATTATCTCCTTTGGGAGTAAATTTAGAAACAAGGTTAGAAAAAATATAACATATCTCTCTGCTAATCTGTCGGCATGTCGTATCATAAATTAATTTTTCTCTGGGGGTATTATCAAACTCCTTAGGATCTTTATAATAAAGTACGAAACGATCGTCGGAATTAGTTATAATAGGACAATTTCGGTCTGCGCTTTCACAAGTTAGTATAGTGCAGAAATTATTTTGTGGGTTTGAAGGGTCTTGATAGGTTTTGGAGAACATCTCAATCGGGGATATCCGAAAACCATAGGTAACATGGTAGATAGGGTTGGTACCGGTAGAACAAGATTTTATCTTAAGACCCGCTCGGGCTAAAGTGTTGATTGCTTTTGGGTTAAAGGCTGAAACTTCGGTCCCTCCTGAAAAAGCTTGTAAATCGGTTATCCCATAGTAGTGAGTAGCTATTTGTACCCATAATTGGGCTATTTGGCTTCGGCAAGAATTATGAGTACAAATAAATATTAATTTAGTAGGTTCAATCTTTGTCATTTTTTCATAAAGATAACTTGATATTTTTTCTAAAATATGTTGGCGTTCTTTTGATATTGAATCAACCTCTTCGGTTGACCTTTCAAAGTAGTTTTTGAGGTCAGGGTATAATATATTATCATCCATAGGGGGTTTTGAGAGAGGCATATATTTCTTTAAAATTTGTGTATGGCTTGTTATATGGAGTAGTTCACAAAGATATAACTAACGTCAGGTCAATTCATATTGATTATAAAGATCCATTCTTTTTATTAGTGTTTAATCTTGCCTATAGTAGTATTGATAATAATATGGAGAATTAATTATGTATACTAGCAAAATTATCTTTTTTAGCCTTATATCTTTGTGGGCATTACCTGTATTTTCATGGGGCGCCAATGGACACCGTATTATCGGTCAGATTGCTCAAAACAACCTTACTGAACAAGCCTCCAACGAAGTTACTAAACTAATTGGTTCGGCCTCATTAGCTCAGATCAGTACTTGGGCTGATGAGATCAGATCTGATCCTTCCTGGCGGTATACATCACCATGGCATTATATTAATTGGCCGCCTGATCAAACTCTAAATTCAGTACCTAGAAATCCTAAAGGAGATGTGATAGAGGCTATTGAGCGTTTTGAGAGAATACTAAGAGATCCAAGAGAAGATAGAATAACGAAAGTTAATGCATTAAAATTCTTGGTACACTTTGTGGCAGATATTCACCAGCCACTCCATACTGGTTATCTCAGTGATCGTGGCGGTAATGATATTAGTGTTCAGTGGTTTGGAAAAACAACTAATCTGCACGCTGTTTGGGATAGGCATATCCTTGAGCATCAGGGACTTAGCTTTACGGAGTTTGTTCAATTTTATGGTCATCATGAACGTTCAGAAATAAAGTTGTGGCAACGATCAACGGTTTATGATTGGGTTCAAGAATCACGAGATATGTTGGTAGTTATTTATGACGATGTTCGTTCTCAACCTCCCTCAAAAATACCATCTTTTAGCTATAACTATGTTTTCAAAAATTTTGATAGGGTTAGGGTTCGTTTGGTTCAGGCTGGGATAAGGCTTGGAGGTCTATTAAATGACATATTGGGGTGACCAAATTTAAACATCAACGAGCATAAAAAGTCCCGCAGCTAATACCAGTGTTGTGATTGTTATTTGAAGAAAATGCTCAGGTATTTTCTTAGACATCCTAACACCTATTGGGACTCCTAAAAATGAACCAGCTGCCATAGTTATTGCTGTAGTAAGATCTAGTTGATTGCTGCCAGCATATATAATAGAACTTGTAGAGGTAAGTAAGAGTGCGATAAAGATTGATGACCCGACGGTATCAACTGCAGCTAGCCCTAATATTATAATTAAAAGAGGTACGATTAGTATACCGCTCCCCACCGAAGTAGCCGCTATTAGCCCTCCAATAATACCACCGAGTAGTATAACAATAGTTATTTTATTGCCGGTAATAGGAATAGAATCTTTGTCTCCTTTAATCGGGTTATTTTTTTGTTTAAAAATCACATGCCAAAGTAAGAATCCTCCAGATAATATAACGATAATAGCAATGAATATCCTGAGAGCTTCTTGAAACTTAAGCCAGTCGTGGCTAGTAGGGTTGATAGTTTCAGCATATCCAGTAAGGTAGATAGCGACTATCACGTTCATTGGGATAGCGCCCATAAGAAAGTATGCCGAAATAAGAAATCGAATTGTTCCTTGCCTAAAATGGAAAAAAACGGCTGGAAGTTTACACAGGAAAGAATAAAAATGGGCAGTGCCAACAGCTACACTGGGTGGTAAACCGAACCAAATCGTCAGAACAGGTAAGATTAGCACACCGCCACCAATGCCCGTCATACCTATGCAAGCCCCGATAAAAGCACCTGCCATAAGTTGGACGATGGTTGTCAGGAAATCCACTTCCATAAGATAATTAACTTGCTTAAGTTCAGGTAAGGGTAGGCTACATCATTCGTTTGATGATCTTATCAGCTTTTTCATCGCTGATACCTAGCTTGCGCCAAGCAATTCCCCCACCTTCGTCCAGAACGGGTTCTTGATCATCTAGCGTCGGAGTATCGGTTTTCTGGAAAAACAGGCCAGTATAAATTTCATCTCCCCAAAGCATCGCTTTTTCGCAGGCCGCTTTCCAGTCGGTCGTATCATGATTATCTTCTTCTAATTTTTTAACTCTTTTTTTGAAAAAAGGATAATCATTTTCTTTGTTGAATGTAACGCATGGACTAAATACATCAATTAGCGAGAAGCCTCTGTGTTGAACTGCTTTTTCAATCAGTTGGGTTAAGTGTCGAGCGTCCCCACTAAAACCACGAGCAACAAAGGTTGCTCCGTTCATAATAGCTGCTGTTAATGGATTTATGGGCCTCTCTATACTACCGAAAGGTGTACTTTTCGTTTGCATATCTAGCCTACTAGTTGGAGAGACCTGTCCGGTCGTTAAACCATAGATTTGGTTATCCATAACTATATAAGTAAGATCAACGTTACGTCGAGCGGTGTGCGTAAAATGATTTCCGCCAATTCCGTAACCGTCACCATCGCCTCCGGTTACAAAAACAGTTAGTTCGTGATTAGCCATTTTAGCACCGGTTGCAACTGCTAGCGCGCGACCGTGAAGAGTATGCATTCCATACGAGTTAAAAAAACCAGGAAAGTTTGATGAGCAGCCAATTCCACTAATTGTTAATATCTCGTGGGGTTTGAGTCCTAAATTAACACAGGCCCGCTGCAAACTACTTAGGACGCCAAAATCACCACATCCTGGGCACCAATCTGGTTCTACCTTGCCTTTGAAATCTTTGGCTTTCATAGGAGTTGCCAGCTTATCTCCCTGTTGGTCACGGGCTAAAGTTTCGACGGACATAATTTTA
>CAZQGS010000035.1:0-1585 GCA_964593235.1 uncultured Gemmatimonadota bacterium
GTTGCTTGAGTCACCTCGCCAATAAGCGCCGGCCAATTTTGTTAATTTGAAATATCGAAGATGCCGAGTATTGGGAACATGGGGTCCACGACACATATCCGTATATTCTTCGTGATAATAAAGTTTGATAATCTCATTATCTGGAATTTCGCTAACAAGTTCTTGCTTATAAGGTTCATCTCTTTTAATGAAGGTTTGCATCGCTTTCTCATGCGAGACCACTTCACGAATAACATCGTAATCCTTTTTAATGAGTTCATTCATTCGTATTTCAATTGCCTGAACATCATCTGGCGTAAGGGGCTTTTTAGTATCTATATCGTAATAAAAACCATTCTCTATGACTGGTCCAATGGCCATTTTGGCATCTGGGAATAATTGTTTAACAGCATGGCCCATCAAATGAGCAAAGGAGTGACGAATGATTTCTATCCCTTCTGGATCCTTATTGGTAATAATGCGTAAACAAACATCGTGATCAATTACCTCGCAGGCATCATGCAAATCATCATCAATATATCCTGCGATTGTTGCCTTTTTCAAACCTGGACCAATATCCTGTGCAACCTGCAAGATTGTTAACGGCTCTTTATATTCGCGTTGAGTCTGATCCGGCAATGTAATCGTGGGCATATTATCTCCTTTTCTTTCAGTGGTGACCCCCACAACAGGCCACGTGTTTAAAGGACCATCAAAATATGGGCAATTTTAACTAACGCCAGCAACTTGGTAGGCACGGTCGGACTCGAACCGACGACCCCTAGCATGTCGAGCTAGTGCTCTAACCAGCTGAGCTACGCGCCTATAAAAGCGTGCTAGCATACAAAATTGTACAAACAAAATAAAACAAAAAATTAAGCAATTTTCACGAACTGGTTTGTATTAATTTTAAATCTTCTTGAACCATTTCGCTAACCAAATCCTCAAAGGAAACTGTATGCTCCCAGCCAAGTTCACTTTTGGCCTTAGATGGATCGCCTAAAAGTGTATCAACCTCTGTTGGACGATAATATCTAGGATCGATTTTTACAATAGCATTGCCAGATTTTGTATCGATACCCTGCTCAGTAGGACCATCACCTTGCCATTCAATAGATGTCCCAATCTCTTTAAATGCTAATTCTACAAATTCGCGAACGGAATGACTTTCGCCTGTTGCAAGAACGTAGTCACTAGGTGTATTCCGTTGCAAAATTAGCCACATTCCTTGAACAAAATCCCTTGCATGCCCCCAATCACGTTTTGCATCCAAATTACCCAAGTATAGATTCTTTTCTTTTCCAAGATGAATTGCTGCTACAGCTCGACTAATTTTTCTAGTAACAAACGTTTCCCCTCTAATTGAGCTCTCATGATTAAATAAAATCCCATTAGCTGCAAAAATTCCATAAGCTTCTCTATAATTAATAGTTATCCAATGCGCGTAAAGTTTAGCGACACCATTAGGGGATCGGGGATAAAATGGTGTATGTTCATTTTGAGGTGTTTCTTTAACCTTACCAAACATTTCTGATGTTGAAGCCTGGTAAAATTTTGTTTTTTTTGTTAACCCTAAAATTCTTATTGCTTCAAGCAATCGTAATGC
>CAZQGS010000036.1:0-17730 GCA_964593235.1 uncultured Gemmatimonadota bacterium
GGTTATCCTGCTTGGATTGCTTCAAAAACCCTAAAGGCACTCACTCCGGCCGAATTATTAGCTCGAAGATTAGCATGTCCCAATCTTGGACGGCTTTTATTTTTTGTTTATTTTATCTATATGCTTCCCTATATATCGACAGGAGTTGCAGGAGTTGGCCTAGCTGTTGATGTTTTCACGCAACAGGCAATTTCTTTTGAAATTGCCGCTGCTGGTATTTTGGTGATAACTTTAATTTATACTTGTATTGGTGGGATGCGGGCTACAATGTGGACCAATGTTTTTCAGGGTTTAATTTTCGGTTTGTTTTTATATGTTTCGATAATAAGTGTTGCTCAGAATCTAGGAGGACTAACAGGAGTGATGCAAGAGGTTGCCGAAAAATTTCCTGAGTTAACCAATACTAAAAACACAGGGCTCTTTTCAACTGGTTCATGGTTCGTTTGGGGTATGGCAATGGGACTAGTGGTACTGGGCTTCCCCCACATTTTGGTGCGTGTATTTGCGGCCAAAGATGTAACATCGTTAAAAAACTCAATTAAATATTATCCAATAATTATGATCGGTCTTATGCTTGTGGCAACATTATTTGGAGTTTGGGGTCGTCTAGAATTCCCAGATTTTATAGGAAGAGAATCTGACAAGGTCTTTCCGATGGTAATCCGCAGCCATTTTGGACCAATTGTTCAAGGATTAGCTTTAGCCGGTATTTTGGCTGCTGTCATGTCTACTTTGGATGCTCAAATGTTAACATTATCTTCGATGCTTACAAGGGATGTTTGGTATGGCCTCTCAAAACGTTCTCAAGTTATATTAGGGCGATTATTCCTTGTAATTCTTGGTTGTATTACCTATTACATAGTTATTTTGAGACCAGACTCTATTTTTGCAATCGCTCAACTTTCATTTTCGGGATTTGTGACATTAACACCAATTTGGATTTTAGGATTGCATTGGAAAAAATTTACAGCCTCTGCTGCTATAGCATCTATTGTCACAGGAAATATTGTTCTAATTGTTTTTTTCAATGACTGGATTTCTTCTCCTGGTTTAATTCCAGTAGCTTGGAGTTTTCTTACAGCCAGCGTTACTGGTATTCTTGTATCTTTCTTTACAAGTCCACCTCCAGAAAAGATTATAAAATCTGTAATGGATCCTATCAAACGGGCGATGGCAGAATGAACCAAGGTGTTTAACAGATTCAAAAAGTGGTAGTTTTATAATTTTTTCAATTGGAAGGTAGAGGCTTTTCCAATGAATATCACCAAAATAAAAGTAATTAGTCCATGAATCATTTAGGCAAAGCTCCTGTTATTTTTGCTATACTTTTAGGCTTAAGTTTTCTCTTAATCATATTTCGTGAAAGCGACAAAAAAAGTACGCTAGAATTTTGGGTTTTTGCTCAGACCCACTACGAAGAATACCAAGCAAGTATTCCAAGTTTTGAGGCCTCTAATCCTGGGGTAACAGTTAAACTTAGGCAGGTTACTAATATCCATGACAAGTTACTCGCAGCTTTTTTATCTGGGATAGGGGCTCCAGATCTGGCAGAGGTAGAAATCTCTTCGGTAGGGCGATTTTTTAAGAATAGTAAAAAGGAAATCCCTTTTGTTGATCTTACTGAGCGTGTAGAAAGTAGTAACCTTACTAATGTTTTTTTGCCTGCAAGGGTGGCCCCCTGGGTATTTCGCAATCGGTTATATGGTCTTCCCCATGACGTTCATCCTGTGGTCTTACTTTACCGTGAGGATGTCTATAGAGAAGCTGGTATTCAATTTAATTTAATTGAAACCTGGGAAGATTTTATTAAAACCGGAAGGCGTTTCGTTGAATTTGATAAAAGTCAAGGACACACCCAAAGATATCCTCTTATGTTAAGTGCAAATCACCCAGGGCATTTCTGGTTGATGCTTTTGCAGAATGGTGGTGGAATGTTTGATAAAGAGGGCAATATTATTATCGACAATAGTATTGCCGTCTCGACATTAGAGTTTTATTGCCAATTATTTCATAATGATGATTTGGCGATTCCGGCATTTGCAGGACCAATTGATTCGCCAGCGAATTTTGCGGCAATGAAGGATGGCGTAGTACTAGGCCTTTTGGCTCCCGACTGGTATATTGGTTCAATACGTAGTTATGTACCTGAACTTGCTGGCAAATGGCGAGCTATGCCTCTTCCTGCGTGGCATAAAAATGGGAGACGTACTTCTACCTGGGGCGGGACTATGATAGGTATAACAAAACAATCTAAACATATTGATATTGCTTGGTCGTTTGCTCGTCATATCTATACTAACGAAAAAGCCTTTGCCAACAGATATATAAAAACTAATATCATTCCTCCAATTCAATCGACATGGAGAAATCCTGTCTTTCAAAAAAATGATAAATATTTTGGAGGTCAACAACTGGGGTTACTTTTAACCAAATTGGGTGCTGAGATTCCGTCATTTTACCTAAATCCTTACTGGGCTGAAGGGTCAGAATTGTTAAGGCATGCAGTCTATGAGTCAGTTCATAAGATTAAAACGCCAAAACAGGCTTTAGCTAAAGTGGCTGGAGACCTCCGTAACCTAAGAACCAGAACTCCTTAAAATAGGTATCTGTCCGGTTAATAAAGGCCACATTAGAAGAACTCTTCGGTAAGATGATTAAAACAAAACATGCGACGGAACTTACCAAAACTCTTTGCCGTATCACCTCTGCACCTATTGTTTTGTCGTCATTTGTAGTAACTTAAAGTAGTTTTAATTGTTAAAAGCCATGAAAACTAAATATTCCCCCTACATATTTATTTCTCCTTTCTTCATCATTTTTGGTGTTTTTATGGCCTATCCGCTTTCAGATTCTCTCAGACTAAGTACATATGCTGCCCGGGGCATGGAAGATCTAAATTTTGTGGGTCTCGGTAATTTTGAAAGGTTATTGGCAGATCCAGTGTTCTGGATAGCACTGTGGAATACAGTATATTTTGCTTTGGGAAGTCTTTTGTTACAATTACCTATAGCACTATTTTTGGCATTATTGCTAAGTAAATCTAACTTAAGGGGAAGAAATTGGTTTCGGTTAATCTTTTTCTTCCCTGTTTTAATTTCGGGAGTATTTATTGCAATCTTATTTTATGTGATCTACGACAGGCGATATGGACTAGTGAATGAATTTTTAGGGCGAGAAATTAGCTGGCTTCAAGATCCAGATCTGGTCATGCCAGCTATAATTTTAGCGGGTGTTTGGCGTTGGGCTGGTTTTAATATGATTTATTTTATTGCCGGATTACAGAGTATTCGTAAAGAACTCTACGAAGCCGCAGCGATTGATGGAGCGGGCCCCTGGCAAACTTTTCGATATATTACCATCCCTGCTCTCAAACCAGTTTTAGCATTTGTAGTTATAACATCGGTGATAGGTTCATTTCAACTCTTTGATCTACCATATGTCTTGACAGAAGGAGGGCCTGGTAACGCTAGTATTACGATAGTAATGTATTTGTACAGGCATGGATTTGAATTTATTAATTTGGGATATGCATCAACTATTGGTTGGGTTTTAGCTGTGATTATCGGCCTTGTATCAATTTTTCAGGTAAGATATTTTGGGTTGTTTAAGGAGTAATAACGGTATGGTTGTATTTTATAAAGACCAGTTATTTAAGACTGTCGCAACCTATTTTCTACTTGGTACTGCTGCCTTTGTTTTTCTATGTCCACTTCTATGGTTATTCTTTTCATCATTCAAAACAGCAGATCAAATTTTTTCTTACCCCATTACATTTTTACCCCCAAGTCCTACTTTTGAAAATTTCAAAAAGTTGTTTGAAGCAAAATGGATACTTAAATATACAGTTAATAGCACATTTTTTGCCTCAGCCCATACAATACTTCTTTTAATAATTTCGACAATGAGCGGTTTCGCATTTGCGAAGTATTCCTTTAGAGGACGAAGAATTTTGTTTGGAATCGTTTTAGCTTCAATGATGATTCCTTTCCATCTGGTATTAGTTCCATTATTTTCCTTGCTTCATAGTTTCGGCTGGTTAGATACTTACCAGGGAGTTATTCTTCCATATCTAGCTAGTACGGGGTTTGGTGTATTTTTAATGCGGCAATTTATTCTTGGCATTCCAAATGAACTCATTGATGCTGCTCGAATAGATGGGGCGTCAGAATTTGGAATTTATTGGAGGGTAATATTACCAGCAATAAAACCCGCGATGGGGGCTTTAAGTATCTTCGGGTTTTTGGGAGCTTGGAATGAATTCCTTTGGCCAATGATAGTCTTGCGAGATATGGAAAAGTACACATTACCGTTGGGACTTGCGAACTTAATGGGGGTTTACCAACAAGAATATGGAATACTCATGGCCGGTATTATTCTATCGACAGTTCCAATCGTCCTTCTTTTCATGGCAATGCAGAAAGAATTTGTTCAAGGAATAACTTTAGGCGCAGTTAAAGAGTGATTTATTATGAATAGTCATTTTTTTCTTTAGGAAATATACCAAATTAACTTTAAAATATTTGTAGGTTTGGCATTTCCATCAAATCATTTGTATGTTTATTGAAGTTAGAAATCTACGGTAAAATGGGAAAATAACTTTTATGAATTCTCCAAAACCGCAACGAGATTTTATACGTGAAATAATTAATTCAGATATAGACAGTGGTAAATATGGAGGTAAAGTTTTAACTCGGTTCCCACCAGAACCTAATGGGTATCTTCATATAGGCCATGCTAAGTCAATCTGTCTAAATTTTGGTGTTGCGGAAGAATATGGGGGATTGTGTAATCTTCGGTTTGATGATTCCAATCCAGAGACAGAAAACGTCGATTACGTCGAATCTATTAAAAATGATATACAATGGTTAGGGTTTGATTGGGAGGAACGACTTTACTTCGCCTCAGATTATTTTGAGCAACTTTACTCATATGCCCTCCAACTCATAAATCAAGGCGATGCCTATGTAGATAGTTTAAACTGGGAAGAAATGCGGAGTTATAGAGGCACTCCTCTACTACCAGGCCGAAATAGTCCATATCGAGATCGGGAAATTGAAGAAAATCGAACCCTTTTTAATAATATGCAAGCAGGAATGTTCTCAGAGGGCTCCCATGTTCTTCGAGCGAAAATTGATATGGCCCACCCAAACTTAACTATGCGTGACCCTGTGCTTTATAGGATACGGTATGCTCACCATTATAGGACAGGTGAAAAATGGCGAGTCTACCCCATGTATGATTTTACCCATTGTCTTTCGGACTCTATTGAAGGGATAACCCATTCTCTATGTACTCTAGAATTTGAAAATAATCGACCTTTATACAATTGGATTTTGAATAAACTAGAGGTCTACCATCCCCAACAGATTGAGTTCGCTCCATTAAATCTTGCCTATACGGTTCTTTCCAAACGATTCTATAGGAAACTAATTGATGATGCTGTCCTCAGTGGATGGGATGACCCTCGCATGCCATCATTATCAGGACTCCGGCGCCGAGGGGTTACGTCCAAATCTATACGTACTTTGTGTGAACGTGTCGGAGTCGCTAAACATCATAACCTTATCGATATGGCGTTGTCTGACTTTATAATCCGAGAAGAACTTAACAAAACAGCACGAAGGGTAATGGGAGTGATAGATCCTTTAAGGGTGATAATAACAAATTATCCTCAGGAAGATACTGAGCTGGTCGAAGCGTTAAATAACCCAGAAGATAAAGAGATGGGCACCAGGAAGATTCCTTTTTCACGGGAGATCTATATTGAAAAGTCTGACTTTATGGAGGTGCCACCCAGGAAATTCTTTCGCCTTGCGCCAGGACGGGAGGTGAGGTTACGTTATGGGTACTACATTACCTGTGATGAGGTCATAAAGGATGAAAACGGCAACATAGTTGAAATTCATTGCTCCTACGATCCCCAATCAAAAGGTGGGACCTCCCCGGATGGTAGACGAGTCCGAGGTACGATTCATTGGGTGTCAATTAGGCATTCTTTAAATGTTACAATAAAATTATATGATAGGTTGTTTGAAGATGCGGAACCCGCCCTTGTCGAATCCCAAGACGGGAAAGATTTGATTAACCCCAATTCTTTAAAAATATTAACTAATTGTCAGGTTGAGCCAGAGCTAGAAAATGCAATTCCTGGTATTAATTACCAATTTGAACGTTTGGGGTATTTTTGTGTTGATACTGGAGAAGATAGCCAGGAGAATAGGGTCTTTAATCGGACCATTTCACTTCGGGATAGCTGGGCCAAGATCCAAAACCGGTAATTTTATCCTTAGTAATATCTAATACCTAAAACAAACCTTCTAACTTGGAAAGGTTTTTATGCCAAATATTTTTGGGAAAAACTATAACCGACGGGAACTATTGGATCTTATTGGAGATGTCAGTCAAGTTGCTAATGCAAGATATGCGGAATTAAAAGAAGGTAGTGATCGAGGAGCCGATCTAATTGAAGTTTTTAACGCTTCAGGGCTTTGCTTTTCTGTCCTGCCGGGTCGTGCATTAGATATAGCCTCAGCCCATTATAAAGGAATGTCTCTTTGTTTTCGTGGAAATACCGGAGATGTCGGTCCATCTTTTTACGAGCCCCAGGGTAATGGTTGGCTGCGGGGCTTTTTTGGTGGGCTTGTCCTAAGTTGTGGATTGACATTTACTGGGCACCCTGAAATCGACCAGGAGGAGGAAAATGAAGAACTTGGTCTTCACGGTAGATTATCTTTTCTTCCAGCGAGGCAGGTTCATACTGAGGGGGTTTGGTCGGATGATGACTATGTAATTAAGATAATTGGGAAAATAAGAGAAGCTGTTGTATTTGGAACCAATTTAGAAATGACACGGGAAATATCAACCGTGTTAGGAGAAAAATCTATTCGTATTCACGATCAAATACATAATTTAGCAGTAGACAGGTCTCCTCTAATGTTTGTATATCACTGTAATCCCGGTTTTCCAATTTTAGACGAAGGTACACGAATGGTAATTAATAGTGAGAAAACAACTGAATGGTTAAATGACCAAGAAGTTACAGTCGATGATTATGGTTTCACTCCTGCCCCTAATAAGGAAGCCCAAGATAATGTATTCATCCATTATCCTCGATCTGATATTAACGGCCAATGCAAAATTGCTTTAATTAATGACCGATTACAGTTGGGACTGTACTGGTCTTTCCCCCAAAAAGAAATGCCATTAGTTACTCATTGGCAGCATTTCCATAGAGGGACATATGTTACTGGAATCGAGCCAGGTAATGTTAGTATGTTGGGACGAGCATGGAACAGAAAGAATGGTTATATGCAATATATAGAACCGGATGAGACCCGTGATTTTCACTTAGAAATTGGTGTACTTGAAGGCAAGAACGAAATTTCTGATTTTGAGTCGACACTGTAGTCTAATAAAACAGGGTTAATAGATATTTTGCTTTACCACCTTTTGAAATAGAAATGCTTGAGACATTTATAGCTGGTAATTTCTAAAAGAATTCTTGATGTAAAAAAGCAGAATAATTTTTAAAACATCCTTGCTGGATTAACCCTTAAATAAGTTTTAAAGCTTCCTAAACTAACTTTCACATATTTACTGTTCTAACGTGTCGATAAAAATTCATATCGGTTCAGTTGAAAGAATCAAACTGAAGAACTGTTAAGAAAATTTTGGTAAAGGATAACTTGATCAAACAGTAGTGGGGGGTTCTGTTTATGTATGTAACGTTTCAAAAAATTTGGAGAATAATCTATGACCATACCCTATAAAAAATGTATGGAACAGTTAAAAAAGGAAATTAGTAAAGGTAGGCCTATAATTGGCACCGGTGCTGGAATTGGTTTGTCTGCTAAATGTGCCGAAGAAGGTGGAGCTGATTTAATCATAGTATATAATTCAGGTCGGTACCGAATGGCTGGTCGTGGTTCGCTGTCTGGTATGATGCCATACGGGGATGCTAATCAAATAGTAGTAGAAATGGGGCAGGAAGTATTAACCATCGTAAAGGATACCCCTGTTTTGGCAGGTGTGTGTGGTACAGACCCTTTCCGGCATATGCCCAATTTTATTCGTCAAATAAAAGAACAGGGGTTTTCGGGGGTCCAAAACTTCCCTACAGTTGGTTTAATTGATGGTTTATTTCGTCAAAACTTGGAAGAGACCAATATGGGATATGATTTGGAGGTAAAAATGATAGCAGAAGCTCACCAAGCAGGCCTTTTAACCTGCCCCTATGTTTTTAAAGAAGACGAAGCTATAAAAATGGTAAACGCTGGAGCAGATATTCTAGTAGCTCACATGGGGCTAACAACAAGTGGTTCAATAGGAGCCCGCACCTCCATGGACCTAGAAGAGGCGATCAATCAAGTTCAAGCTATCCATGATGCCGCAACCTCTGTCCGGGATGACATATTAATTCTCTGTCATGGGGGGCCTATTGCCTCCCCTACTGATGCGGCAAACGTACTTGAAGAGACGACAGGAATTGTTGGATTTTTCGGTGCATCAAGTATAGAACGACTTCCAACTGAACGTTCCTTAACACAAGAAGTTAAAAATTTTAAAAACATACTTACCTGAAACAAACTTAGTTTGAAAAATCCAGATTGAATGAGTCAAAATTATATCACCTGGGGTTTATTATGAAAAACAATAGTCTTCGTTTTGTTGAACCGAATGACGTTGAAACAATGATGTTTGATTGGGGTACGATAAAATGGCTAAGTGAGCCAAGAGTAACCTCCACCGAACGTTTTACTATGGGAATTGTAATTTTAGAACCTGGCAAAGGGCATATAAGACATAATCACCCAGGGGTCGAAGAAATACTTTATTATATATCAGGTGAAGGCATTCAGATGGTCGAAGAAGATGGTGAGGAATCACGCCGCCCAATTAAAGCTGGGATGGTATGCCATATCCCTCCGGATGTTTACCACGAAACAATAAACACCGGGTGGGAGCCATTGCGGATTATAGCTATCTATTCACCTCCCGGGCCGGAAACTATCCTCCGAACGATTCCCGGATGCCAAATTTTTCCTCCGGGGGAATTAGCTACCCGAAGTTGATATTCGGAATAATTATAATTTAAAAGAGTAAAGAAGGAGCAATTTAAATAATCTGGTTTATTATCCTTTAGTAACTGCCCCTTTTGCTGCAGAAGAAACTAATTTCGCATATTTCGACATAACCCCACTTCCAAATTGGGATGGTTTTTCTACCCAATCTTTAAGTCGTTCAGCAAAATCTCTAGTAGATAATTGGGCATCTAATCTTCTTGATTTTACGTCAAAAGAAATAGTATCACCGTCCCTCAAAGCTGCGATCGGACCACGGACCGCTGCTTCAGGAGCTATATGACCTACCATGAAACCATGAGTGGCCCCTGAAAAACGGCCATCTGTCATCAGAGCGACAGATTCACCAAGGCCTGCACCGATTAAGGCTCCAGTTACCGCAAGCATCTCCCGCATTCCCGGTCCACCTTTCGGACCTTCGAATCGAATAACAATAACATCATTAGGTTTGATACCTCCAGCTAATACTTCTGCCATCGCATCTTCTTCACAATCAAAAACACGGGCTGGTCCTTTATGATAGGTTTTTTCGTGTCCAGCTACTTTCAATACACAGCCTTCGGGAGCTAAGTTTCCTTTAAGTATTACATAGCCTCCCGTTGGTTTGACAGGGTCATTCAAGTTACGAATTACTATTTGTCCCGGGGTTTCGATTGCCGTTGAAGCTTCTTCTCCAATAGTTTTCCCTGAAACCGTTAACTCTCCATCATGAAGCATATTCCCCTCGTATAAACGATTTGCGACAAGCCGATTGCCTCCTGCTGCAAAAAGATCGTTTGCCACAAACCTTCCCCCAGGTTTTAAATCAGCCAGAAGAGGTGTTTTTTGACTAATATGATCAAAATCCTCTATGTTTAAGTCAACTCCTGTTTCTTCTGCGACCGCCAAAAGATGTAAAACACTATTTGTCGATCCTCCTGTTGTAAGAACCGCTGTAATAGCATTTTCGAAAGCTTTCCTGGTCATAATATCTCGGGGGCAAATACTATTATTAACCAATTCCATAACCTGGATCCCGCACTGTCTTGCAACTTCGGGTTTATTAGGATGAGTCGCAGGTACACTAGCACTTCCAATAGGAGATATACCAAGCATTTCAAATGCAATTGCCATGGTATTTGCAGTAAACTGTCCACCACAAGCACCAGCTCCTGGACAAGCATGGTTTTCAATTTCTTTTAATTCTCCATCCGTCATTTTACCGGATGCATGAGCTCCTACAGCTTCAAACACATCTTGAATTGTTACGTCGTGTTGTTGAAAACTCCCGGGCATGATTGAACCACCATAGAGCATAAGTGATGGTATGTTAACACGTCCCAAAGCCATAACTGTTCCAGGTATTGTTTTATCACATCCGGATAGGGCGATAAGTCCATCAAACATATTGCCAATAGCTACTAACTCAATAGAATCGGCGATTACTTCTCGGCTTACCAAGGAAGCTTTCATCCCTTGGCTACCCATAGTTATTCCATCAGAAATTGATACAGTATTAAATTCCATAGGAGTACCACCAGCAGCCTTAACACCTTCCTTTACGTATTCTGCCAGTTCCCGCAAATGATAGGTACAGGGGCCAATTTCTATCCAGGTATTGGCAATACCAATTATTGGTTTTGCTAAATCAGAATCCTTAAAGCCTGAAGCTTTTAACATAGCTCGAGCAGGTGCACGTGATGGACCATCTGTTATTGCTCTACTATATTTTTTGCCTCGAGTATCCATTTAGGTCTCCAGTTTATTTGGTTTTTGTTGCAAGAGTTAAATTTTTTCCAAAAATTTGTCTATTTAAGTGTTAGTATAAAAGCTGTAAGCTGATCTAATTGTTGGTCTGTAAGATGTTTATATGCCGGCATCAATCCCGTAAAATTATCGAAACGGGGATTCTTAAGATGTTCAATAAACCAGACTCGAAGTCGGTTTTCAGGATTGGTTTTTAAAATATTATGATAAATATTTTCATAATGGAAATAAAGGTCGGGGCGCTGTTTTTTTAAATCATTTAAATGCTGGTGGTAATTGTGATCTGATATCTTATTTTTAAGCCGAGTAATAAATCCGGCTAAATTCGGAGCGTTTGAAATCCCGCCCCCTATAGCATGACAAGATGAACATCCTTGAAGTCTAAATATTTTTCTTCCCTGATCCACTTTGTTTTTAGAATTCCCCATCGGAGAAATGCTATATTTGACAACCACTACAATTGCGATTAAAGCAACACTGATACCGAACAGGGTTACAAGCGTGTAAAAACGCATGGTTCCTCTTTTGTAATCCAACTATTCTGACACTTCAACTCCTGCCATACGTTCTAATGATTTGACAAGGGCTTGGGTTCCTTCTTCTCCTTCTCCTGCAGCTTCAATTGTGTTAAATAACTGGTGTGCTAAACTTGTTCCGGGTAACCCCAAACCCAGTTCTGAGGCAGCACCGAGTACCAACCGAAGATCTTTTTGCTGCAATTTTACCATGAAGCCCGGATCAAAATCTCTTTTAATTATCCGGGGCGCCAGGTTTGATAATTGCCATGATCCAGCAGCTCCTCCACTAATCGCTGCTAACATTTTTTCCATATTGAGATTAGCTTTAGCTCCGAGGATTAATGCCTCCGCCATCGCAAGATTGGCAACACTAACTGCCACCTGATTACATAGTTTGGTCATCTGTCCAGCACCATGACCACCAATCAGATTAATGTTTTTACCCATCGATTCTAATATCGGGAGACACCGATCAAAGACTTTTTGATTTCCTCCAACCATTATAGAAAGTGTTCCGGCGATCGCACCAGTATCACCACCGCTCACAGGTGCATCTAGCATTTCCGCTCCTTTGTCCTGTAGAGCAGTAGCAATTTTTTGAGTTGCTGATGGAGAGATCGTGCTCATATCTATTACGACAGATCCTTTTTGGATTCCTTCTGCAACCCCATTGTCACCCAGGATAACATTTTCGACATCTGGCGTATCAGTTACAATTGTAATAATAATATCGGAGTTCTGTGCTATTTCTTTTGGGCTATTGCCCCAAACAGCCTTTTCCGAGATCAGCTTGTCAGCCCGAGACTTGGTTCGAGTATAAACGGTACATTCATATCCAGATTTAAGTAGATTTCTACACATGGGCTCACCCATAATTCCCAAACCAATAAAACCAATACGATCAGCCATAAAATATTTCCTTATAGTTTGATAGATAACAACAGACCTAGTTATCTAGTTGATAATTTCAATTAGACAAAAATTTGTCCAATATTAAAGAAAGGTGGGGTTTTTATTAAAAATTTTAAATCCCACAGAAAGCCTCGTAGTCAATTAAATCTGTAACGGTAGGATTAGTACCACACAAGGGACAAGATGGGTCTTTTTGGACGTTAAAAGTTTGAAATGTCATATCTAAGGCATCATACATTAGAATTCGTCCGATTAGTGGGTCGCCTTTGCCAAGTACCAGTTTTAGACTCTCAGTTGCCTGTATTAGGCCTATTGTTCCCGGGAGGACCCCCAATACCCCGGCTTCGTCACAACTAGGGACAGCTCCTGGTGGCGGAGGTTCTGGATAAAGACACCGATAACATGGACCTTTTTGTGGATGAAACACTGTAGCGTAGCCATCAAATTGATAGATACTTCCATGGATATTAGGTTTCCCAGCTAAAACACAGGCATCGTTAACTAAATAACGTGTCGGGAAATTATCACAACCGTCTACTACAATGTCGTAATTATCAATAATATCCATTATGTTATCAGCCATAAGGCGGGTTTCATGAAGAATAACATTGCAATCTGGATTTAGATCATTGATCGTCTCTTGAGCAGATACAACTTTGGGGCGTCCGATATCTGAAGTGCCATGGATGATTTGTCGTTGAAGGTTAGTCATATCAACCACATCAAAATCAATGAGGCCTATAGTCCCAACTCCTGCCGCAGCTAGATAGTAAGCAGAAGGAGATCCTAGCCCTCCGGTTCCAACCAGTAGGATTCGGGATTCTAATATTTTGATCTGCCCTTTATCACCTATTTCTGGCACTATAAGGTGCCTAGAATAACGCAAACGTTCACTTGGGTTTAAAGATCTTTCTTGGACTACCGGAAATCCAGAGTTGTTCCATCCGGTGTATCCTTCCCGCATTGAAATAACGTTGTTGTACCCCATTGTCTCAAGGGATTTGGCTGCTAGGGCTGACCTATTTCCTCCCGCGCAATAAAGCACTATTTCTTTGTTCCGATCAGCTTCAATATTTTCAATTCTTAGTTCTAAAAACCCTCGTGGAATGTGCTGAGCCCCAGAAATCATTCCTTGATCTACTTCATCTTGTTCTCTTACATCAATAAGAATGAAGTCCTCCTGTCGTTCGATCTTTTCCTTAAGTCCAAGCATTGTGATTTCTGTTACTTCGTTTTTAATTTGGGCCAGTAGTTCTTGAGAAGATTTTGATTCATTCATTATTAATATCCTCTGCCCAATATTAAAACTAACAAGACAGTTTTATTAGGCCTAGTGTGTCATTTATTGGGAAATGTCAGCCACCAATTGATGACATAGTGCGTATTGGTTGGATAAATTCGGGTTCGTTTATAAGGTGTCCCGGCTCTTTTTCTTGCACTGCTGTTATTACTGCTTCTGATATATCTATATCAGAGGAATTATTTCGAAGTAACGTTTTAATATCAGTTTCTTTTATAGAGAACAGGCAAGTTCGAAGTTTACCGTCAGCAGTCAATCTGATGCGATTACAACTTTCACAGAATGGTTCGCTAACTGATCTGATTAGACCAATCTCTCCCGTACCATCCTGAAATCTAAATAAATCGGCGGGTTCTCTTTGGTTTGGCTTTTTTATTTCCTCAAGGGGCCATTGTTGATTTATTTTCCGAATTATTTCGGAGCCTTCCAAAACCTGGGTTCTGGACCAGGAGCGATCAGCGTCGAGAGGCATAAACTCAATAAATCTAATTTGATATGGGCCAGTCCTCGCCATTTCTCCGAAATTAAGTATTTCGTCGTCTGTATAACCTTTTATTGCTACTACATTTATTTTTATTGGGAGTTGAAAATGTTTTACAGCCTCATCAAGTCCCTTTAGTACTTTTTTAAGAACGTTCCGGCGTGTCATTTTTTTAAATTTTTCTTCATCCAATGTGTCTAGACTTACGTTGATTCTGGAAAGTCCAGCCTTAGAAAGAGGTAGGGACATTTTATCAAGCAAAAAGCCATTAGTCGTCATTGCAATATCATCAATGCCTGGCAAATCTGAAAGCATACGGACCAACGTCGGAAAATCTTGTCTAACTGTAGGTTCCCCCCCAGTTAGACGTAGCTTGTTAATTCCTAAATTACTAGCTATTCGAACAAAACGTGTAATTTCGCTGAAGGTAAGGATTTCTTCTTTGGGTTGGAAGATCATTCCTTCTTCTGGCATGCAATAGATACATCTAAAATTACAATGATCAGTTACTGATACCCGCAAATTATTTATAGTACGACCGAAACTGTCAACAAGTTGATGAGCCATGAGATTTTGATAATTCCCATTAAAAAAAGTTTATGAATAATTACTTGGACTATATTTAAATAGGTGAACCAATATACACAGATAATACTTTTCCGTAAAGAGCAAAACTTTAATAAATTGATTATTCAGCGACCCAATACTTCAGACGTTTTATAGGTGTAGGCAACCTAGAGATAAACAAAAAGTAAACTTTTAAGTTGTTGAAAAAAAGATTTATTGTAATTTGGTATTTAGGGCGGTAACTGGTATTCATTAAAACCATTTATAGGACTATGCAATTCTTACCAGTTATCGAAAAAACAGACGACCAGTGATGTTTTGTTCTTTCATGATTGTCATTCTTTAGTTTGAATTTTTCTTAGAACCCTGATGGCTATGTTTCCTTACTTTCGTTTTTGCCAACCACTAATACTTAGCATAACAATCATTTATGGCTGTGCTGTTGATGATGTCTCTATCGAGAATGCCCAGAATGAATCCATTATAAATAGTCTTGGCCGAAAATTACCATCGGATGCAGCCCCCTTAAACAAACAAATTCTTAGTTATTTTATTGAAGAACCCCAAACTCTAGATGTAAGTATAGATAATTATGGAGTCAAAGGATCTGATCTTTTCCTTTTTGAAAGATTGACGATGTTTGATCATGATGATTTACTCCGTTCTGGGGTAGCAAGTCATTGGGAATCATCCGAAGACGGCCGAATCTGGACTTTTTATCTAAGAAAGGACGCTAGGTGGAGTGATGGTCGAGAATTGACTGCTAATGATTTTGAATATACTTTCAAACGTTTTCTTGATCCCAAAGAAGGTAATGCCTTTGCCTTTCTTTTTTATCAAATTAAAAATGCGCGAGCGTTTAATCATGGGGTGATAGACGATCCTAACTTGTTGGGAATTAACGCATTAGACAAAAATATTCTTCAAATTACCACAGAAAATCCATGCCCTTACCTTCCGTTTATAATGGCTTATAACTCAGCTGCTCCGGTTCCATCTTGGCAGGTAAAGAAATACGGTAAACGGTGGACTTTGCCAGAGAATATGGTGAGTAATTATAGTTATAAATTATCAGAATGGATCACTGACCGATATATCTCATATGAATTAAATCCCTACTATAATGGACCTTACCCTGGTTACCTCGAGAAAATAAAATTGAAGTTCATTGGTATTGGACAGCATCCGGGAATTTCCCCTTATGAAAATAATGAAGTAGATCGGCAACAGATTGTGGCTCAATATCTGAAGCAAGTAGAAGATACCCCAGAACTAAAAAGGCAACTAACTTCAAATCCTCATTTCCAGACCTGGTATCTTTTCTTTAGGACGAGAGTTCCTCCCTTTAATGATCTGAGAATAAGGAGAGCAATTAGTCATGCGATAGATAGAGAGGCTATATGTAATGTAATACTTCAAGGCCATGGGACTCCAGCATACACTATGCTCCCACCTGGTTTCCCGGGTTATACGGGTGATAAACTTAAAACTGTCCAAAATTTTGATCTAGATAAAGCACGTGGACTTCTTAAAGAAGCTGGCTTTCCTAGGGGCAAAGGCTTCCCAACAATTGAATTATGGCTTCGTCAGGCTGATTTGACACAAATGGCAATTGCTCAGATGATTCAAAGTGTATTTAAAGATGAATTAGGGATAAGAGTAAAAATAAAAAATCAAGAAATTGGTTTGTATATGAAAAATATGTACGACTACACAATACCTTTTGGTTTAATTCCATACCAATACGATTATCCTGATCCTGAAAATATGCTTACGCAGGTTTGGCACTCTCAACCGTTAGGTTATGGACGTCAGGACTGGAAAAACAAATCCTTTGATAGTTTGTTAAAAGCAGGGGGTATTACTATGGATACTGCCGAACGGATGAAATTTTATGGTGAGGCAGAAAAAATTCTCGTCACTGATGTCGGGGGTGTATTTATTTATCATACACATGTTTTGGATCTTCGTAAACCTTGGTTTAAAGGTCTAGAAACTAATTCGTGGGGACAGGACCTTTTTTGGGGAAACCGGACTAATTTAATGGATATATATATAGGTAATACGGTTGAAGAACGCCATTTATAGGCAGCAATTTAGGTGAAGGTTAACTTAAGCGATCTCAAAATATTAAACTTGACGAGAAATGGCAGGTTGGGAATGGGGGCCATGCAGCATTTTATTGGTATTGATATAGGTACATCAAGTGTTAAATCTCTCATAATTAATGAGAATGGTGATATTGTGAGCCAAGCTTCTGAAGGGCTTATATTCAATACTCCACAACCTAATTGGGCAGAACAAGATCCTCATTCTTGGTGGCAAGGTGTATCAAAGACTGTTGCGCAAGCAATGAAAATTGGAAAAATCTCTGCTGGATCGATTGCTGGTATCAGTCTGTCGGGTCAAATGCATAGCCTAGTACTTCTTGACAAAAACCATAAAATCCTCCGTCCTTCGATACTGTGGTGTGATGCTCGAACAACTGATCAATGTCGGTGGATCAATAAAAAGGTTGGTGAAGAAAACTTAGTGGAATGGGTATCTAATCCTGCCCTTGAAGGTTTCACTGCACCAAAATTAATTTGGGTACGTGAAAACGAACCTCAAGTATACGAGCAAATTCGACATGTTTTATTACCTAAGGATTATATTCGCTTCCTAATGACGAATGAATTTGCTATGGATGTATCTGATGCGTCTGGTACGTTATTGTTTGATGTTCGTAACCGTCAATGGTCTGATCCTCTCCTTAATGCAATCGAACTCCCAAATCAAATTATGCCCCCTACATTTGAGTCTGTAGACATATGTGGTTATCTAACCTCAAAAGTGGCTAAAGATTGGGGTCTAAAACCCGGAATACCTGTAGCAGGAGGTGGAGCAGATAATACTTGTGGCGCGATAGGATCAGGGATTATTCGACCTGGAAGGATTTTGTCTAGCATAGGTACCTCAGGTGTTATTTTTGCCCATACAAATAATATTCGGGTGGACCCTAAACTAAGAGTACATACATTTTGTCATAGTGTTCCTAACAAGTGGTACCTAATGGGGGTAAGTCTTTTTGCTGGTGGGGCTTTTCAATGGTTACGAAATACATTTGGTCATGTAGAAATTAGTGCA
>CAZQGS010000037.1:0-101629 GCA_964593235.1 uncultured Gemmatimonadota bacterium
TATGTTGTCTTTCTGCCTGTTACGTTTTTACAAAATATTCTAAACTATGGCATCTGTATTTCCGCCGCTCTCCCGATATCGAGTCAGGAAAGTCGGTTGACTCCAAACCCTAAATAACAACCAGAAATTATGAAATTGTTATCTGTAGTAGTAATAACCTACAATGAAGAAAAAAAACTCCCCCAGTGTTTGGAACCAGTTTCCTGGGCGGATGAAATCATTGTTGTTGACAGTTTTAGCACAGACCAAACGGTAACAATAGCTAAAACTTATACCCAAAAAGTTTACCAGCGGACGTGGTCAGGCTTTGCGGATCAACGAAATTTTGGGATGAAAAAGGCTGTCGGAGATTGGGTGCTCTTTCTTGATGCTGATGAATATGTTAGTGTTAACTTGAGAAAACGTATTCGAAATATAAGCCAATCTGAAGAAAATGTTAATGGGTATAAGATTCATCGATTGGAACATTTTCTAGGGTTTCCTATCCGTTATGGGACACTTAATCCCAGCTATCAACCTAGGTTACTTCGCAAGGATAAAGGATACTGGACTGGAGGAGCTCATGCTCATATTGAACTCCAAGATGGTGGAGAATTAGGAATAATTGAGGAAGAACTGTTTCATGATTCTCACAATACCTTGTTTGACTTCATTTCTAGAATTAATCACTATACTTCTGTAGATTCTGAGGAGAGGATCTTGGCAGGTCAACGTATAGGAAAGTTTAGAATTGTATTTTCGCCTCTTGGAATGGCTTGGAAATGCTACGTTGTTAAAAAAGGGTATAAAGACGGGTTTGTCGGTCTAATTTTCAGTTTGTGTATGGGAATTTATTCATTCCTACGGCTTGTAAAGGTCTGGCAAGGTTACCATCTGTCCAAAGTCTATCCTGGAAATCGGAAATAAACAGCCTCTATAGGTGATTTATGTCACTTCCTCCACGATGTAGTATCGTCATCCCAACATGGAACGCAAGGCTATTGATTGAACGTTGTCTAAATTCAATAAAAAATAATATCGATCAAGATAGAGTAGAAGTTATTGTTGTTGATGATTGCAGCACAGACGATACAATCGAAAAAATAAGAAAAAGTTTTCAATTTGTCGTGTTAGTAGCTCATGATAAGAATCTTGGATTTGGAGGCGCCTGTAATTCGGGTGTTTTAAGTGCATCAAATAAATTAGTGGTTTTACTTAACAACGATGTTATCGTTACAGAACCATTTTTGGATCCTTTGCTTGCACATTTTGATTCCCCCGAAGTCTTTGCCGTCAATCCTAGAGTGTATCAAAAAGTGAATAAAATGCCGGGTGGAGGCCTGGTACGAGGGGAAATGCACTGCGGTTTGCTTAGGCTAAGGTGGGCGGAAGATGAAAGTGCTCGAGGGGAAAGTTCACTGACACTTTATGGGAATGGGGCTGCTATGGCTGTTTCCCGGCCCAAATTTTTGGAGCTTGGGGGATTTGATAACTTGTATGCACCATTTTACTCCGAAGATCTCGATCTGTCTTATCGGGCTTATCAAAAAGGTTGGGTCGTAAAGTATGAACCCAGTAGTCAGCTTACTCATGATCATGGGGCCACGATTGGAAAAGGGTTTAATACAAACTATGTTGATCGTATTAGTATGAGAAATCGGATATTGTTTGTTTGGCGTAATATCCGAGATAAAAGGTTTTGGGCTCAACATATTTTTTGGATGATAGTTCGTACCTTGGGAGCATTTGCTAGTGGCAATACCAACTTTATACGTGCCCTTTTTGGTGCTATTCTTTTAAGGAAAATGGTTATAAAGAAACGTCAAACTGATCCAAAAATAGTAGTACCTGATAGGAAAATCTTAGGTATAACTTCCAATTGGGCAGAAAAGGAATACCCGGAAAGCCAATCTTGAACTAATGTTAAATAATAAAACGCTAATTCAACGAATATTGATCTCTAGGCTAAGATTTATTGGTGATGTTATTCTTACTACACCAGTAATAAAGGCGCTAAAGAAGCATTACCCTAGAGCTAGTATACATTATCTGGCAGAAAAAGTACCTGGGTCAGTTCTTGCCAACAATCCCTATTTGGATGAAGTTATCGTTCTTCCTCAAGAATTATTACCGAGTAAAGCTATTATAACACGATTCAGCGAACATGTTCGGTTTTTAAAAAATCTGCGACAAAGACAATTTGATTTAGTCATTGATTTCTTGGGTAATCCCCGAAGTGCTTTTTTAACTTTAGCCACCGGAGCCCCCTATCGTATTGGTTATGATTTAAGAGTTCGAGGTAAGGCCTACAACATTAAAATCAAACGATCAGATTCTCCACGAGCCTTAGATGCTTATCTAGACGCTCTCCATACACTAGGCATCCCGATTGATGATAAACGTACCAAAGTCTACTTTTCTGGTAAAGATATGGAATGGGCTCAGAAACTTCTTGAAGGCATTCTACCCCAAAATCCGGGACCGTTGATTGCATTAAATCTTGGAGCTAGCTGGCCTGCGAAGACGTGGAGTATGAGCAAATTTAGCGAGTTAGCTCGACAGTTAATAAAAAGATTTAATTCTACAATTCTTCTAGTAGTTGGCCCTGGGCAGCAGAAAAAAATTGCCAATTTTAATTTCATGTTTGATCAACCCTGTCCTATAGTAGAAACTAATTCATTAACCCGTCTTGCAGCGGTAATTAGTCATTGCAATATGTACATTTCTAACGATTGTGGGCCAATGCATCTCGCGGCAGCAGTTGGTACCCCTACTATAGGAATTTTCGGGCCGAGTTCACCAGATATCTGGTTTCCTTATCAAGAAGAAAATGGGTGTGTTGGTCTGCGGAATGAAACAGAAAACTGCTGCGGACGTGATTTTTGTAGTCGTTCATTACCGTGTATTAACTTGATCTCTCCCCAAGTAGTTTTTAAAACAGTTGAGGCATTGCTTAGGAAGTTTAATTATCTATAATTTAGGATCATATCAATGTCTATTGTTCCCAAACGAATTTTAATTATTAAGCTAAGAGCTATTGGTGATGTAGTTCTTGCCACCCCTGTAATCGAGAACTTGAAACAACATTTCCCAGAAGCTCATCTTACTTTCTTAACCGAAGAAGCATCTGCCGAAGTAGTGCGGTGGAATCCGTTCCTTGATGAACTAATAGTCTTGCCCCTAAAAAGTTGGAAACAACTAGGATTTACTAAATCATGGCGCATGCAAATTAAGTTCTATCTCAATCTACGGAGAAAAAGATTTGACCTCGTTATCGATTTATTTGGGAATCCACGGAGTGCATTGCTAACATGGTTAACAGGGGCATCAGAACGGATTGGATACGATTTTAGAGGCCGACACTACGCTTATAATAGAGTCATTTCTACTAGAAATAAATCGATTAGGCATGAAGTTTTGTTTCATCTTGATTCTTTAAGCGCTCTTGATGTCCCAGCGCAAGTCCGAAACCCATTGGTTGTCGTACCCAAGATGGCAATGATCAGAGCTGTTCGATGGTTGACTGATAAAAATATGGTTAACCGCAAAATAATAGGACTCAATCCGGGTGGAGGATGGGATATAAAACGTTGGCCACCCGATAAGTTCGGGCGGCTGGCAGATCTCTTAATCAATCATTTTGATGTGGAGATTCTTATTTTATGGGGACCTGGGGAGGAACAGTTGGTAGAAGAGGTAGTAAATTCGATGAAGCACTCTCCACAGGTACTTCCTCAAACAACATTATTAGAACTCGCAGGCTACCTGCAATGTTGTCATCTTTTAATCAGCAATGATAGTGGCCCAATGCATATAGCTGCGGCGCTGGATGTCACAACTATTGGAATTTTTGGGCCGACTGATCCGGAAGGTCAGGGGCCGTGGGGTAACAAGCACATAGTGGTTCAACAAGATAAGGTAGATTGTCTGGGTTGTAACAGAACTGATTGTCTTATTGGGAATATATGCCTTACCACTCTTGAACCAGAAGATGTCCTTGCTAAGATAGATGCTTCCCTACCATCCAAAACTTGACAGTAGGCCCGAGTGCTCGTATATTAAACTACTTTAGCTCAATTTTGTACGGACATGTACATATTGATTATTTAATTAAGACTTACTGAATCAAACAGAAGGTTATTTTTTGCAGAAAGATATTATAGTTGAAACAGCCACGCACGAAACTCGGATCGCTATGCTCGAGGATAATCATCTTGTTGAGCTTCTAGTTGAGAGGCCCGAACACGAGCGTGTTGTTGGCAATATTTGTAAGGGACTTGTAACGGCCGTAATACCTAGTATTCAAGCGGCTTTCGTAGATATTGGTATGGATAAGGCTGCTTTTTTGCAGGCATCTGATATCACCGGGAGTGCCGACGGGATTGATTTCGATGATGAGGAACATCAAGGGACAACTAATGGGCGATCCAAGGACCGAGAATATAAAATCGAGGAATTGGTCAAAGAAGGCCAGGAAATTGTAGTTCAGATCACTAAGGAATCTATCGGCACGAAAGGTCCTCGTGTTACCTCCCAAATTTCTCTCCCTGGCCGGTTTCTGGTATTGGTCCCTCACGCGGATTATGTGGGAGTATCACGACGTATAGACGATTGGGCTGAGAAACGAAGATTACGGGATTTAGCTAAAAAACTTAAGTCAGAAGATTTTGGAGTCATCGTCAGAACGGCTGCGCAAGGGAAAGCTGATTCTGAATTAAAAAATGATTTGAAGCAGTTAGCTCGGATTTGGCGTAATATAGAGAAACAGGAAGGTAATACTACAGCTCCAGCTATGATTCATAAGGATATTGAGATGACATCGGGGATGATCCGGGATTTGTTCACCCCGGATATTCATAGTGTAATTATCGATTCAAAGATTGTATATAAAGAAATTTTGATATATCTCAAAGGAGTCGCTCCCCAGTTACGATCCCGAGTGCACATGTATGATGGAACATCACCAATCTTTGATGCATACGGGATAGAGAGTGAAATAGGTAAAGCATTACACAGGAAAGTTTGGTTGAGGAATGGTGGGTATATACTTATCGAACCTACAGAAGCTTTAGTTACAATTGATGTGAATTCAGGACGCTATGCTGGCAATAAAGGTCATGAAGATACTGTTTTTCGCACGAACTTGGAGGCATGTAATGAAGTTGCACGGCAGCTTCGACTCAGGGATATAGGTGGTATAATAGTTATCGACTTTATTGATATGGAAGATCGTAACAACCGGCGACAAGTTCATCATGAAATGGAAAAGGCTATTTCTCATGATCGGGCTCGGACCCGAATATCGCGGGAAATAAGTGAGTTTGGTTTGATCGAAATGACCCGCCAAAGAATCCGGCCTAGCCTACTGTATACGTTTAGCGACTCATGCCCTATTTGTGATGGGACCGGCCGTATAATGTCTCGTATCACTATGATTACACAGATAGGTCGGTGGTTAAAACGAGCAAAACCTGGATTGAGAGAGCGAGCTCTTAAACTTAAGGTGCATCCTACAGTAGCGCTCAGCCTTAATGAAAATGGCCATGAAAAATTAGTCAACTTGGAGGACGAGTATAAGATTCAAATTGAGATAGAGAAAGATCCATTTTTGCACGCGGAAGAATTTAGGGTTTTTGCTGGGCAAAAATCTCTCGATGTTACAGACCAATTTAAATAGTAGTTGTATAGGAAAAGGAGAAATTGATGTACGCCGTCATAAAGTCGGGCGATAGACAGTTTCGTGTTAACGAAGGTGATACGATCGAAGTAGAAAAAATATCAGCAGCTGTAGGTGATGAAATAACAATTGACCAAGTTCTTCTTTTAGGTGGTGGAGATACTTTGGTTGGTACACCAACAGTAGCAGGAGCGACTGTTACCGCTAAAGTTACTGAACAGGGCCGTCATCCCAAAATTATCGTCTTTAAAATGAAACGTCGTAAAAATTATCGCCGTAAAAGGGGGCATAGACAATCCTATACTTCCCTAGAGATTACAGGTATTAACTACGATCCTACAACATCTAATTAATGGAAAGGAAATTCTAAAATGGCACATAAGAAAGGTGTGGGAAGTTCTCGTAATGGAAGAGATAGTAATCCCAAGTTTTTAGGGGTAAAAACCGGGGATGGAATGCGTGTTAGGGCTGGCAATATTCTAGTTCGTCAGAGAGGTACAAGAATTCTACCTGGTGACAACGTCGGGCGGGGGCACGATGATACTCTGTTTGCGCTGATAGATGGTATTGTACAGTTTCGGCGATATGGGAAAACCCGGACCCAGGTTCATATCGCTAACGGGTGATCAATGGCGGCTGTCGATGCTATCATCCGTGAGGCTGAAACTGGTATTACTGCCTATCTTGCCGAACAGTTTAGGCTTGGTGAGATAGATCCTGGTTTATATGCTCAAGCACAGCAGCAAGTGATCGTTAACATTCGTCAATGGTTGACCGACCCAGATATTAATCGCTTGTCCCCAGGATTAAAGGAAGGACTAGCAAAGGCTATCAAGACTGCTAGGTGGCCAGAACTTGTTGAAGCTTACGGAGATGATATCAAATTTGGTACAGCTGGTATTCGTGGCAAAGCTGCGATGACAGATGAAGAACTGCAGATCCTATCCAATGAAGGAATTGATGCTCCTATCCTAAAGGGGCCAAACACCTTAAACAACATCGTCCTTTTGTTAACAGCTACCGGCGTAGCAAATTTCGCTAATGACCACGGGCTAAAATCTACCGTAATCGGATATGACAGTCGAGTTGAAGGTTGGTCGTTTGCCAAATTAATCTCTCAAGTTTTTCTAGCCGCTGGGCTCAAGGTATATCTTTTTGACGAAGCTTGTCCCTATCCGGAAATGACTTTTGCAATTCCCAGTCTTAATGCGGATATGGGAATATTAATTTCAGCAAGTCATAATGATCGTAGGTATAACGGTTTTAAACTTTCAGCTGGGACAGGATCACAATTTTCGCCTAAAGCCAGAGGAATTATTTATAACCACTATATTAGTAACACCACCCCTGCCGATATTAAATTTATTGAATTAGAGGAAGCAGATATTGATACTGAGGGTTCTGTTGATCCTCTTTCAGAAAATCATAAACTTGTCTTTTTGGGTGGTTCTACTCCTATACCTGGGTTCAATTATCATGGGCGTCCTTTGATTGATATTCATGGGATTCATTTGGCTCAAGTTCGGCAATTTATTTTAGATAGTGGGATGGTAAAAGAGTGGGCCCCTCATGTTAAAATCGGATATTGTGCTTTCCACGGTGCTGGCCGAAAAGCCGTACCTAGATTGCTAAAAGATTTTAGTTTTAGTCATGTCAAAACGATTACCCATAACGAACTTAATGAGCTCAATGGTCTCTTTCCGGCTTTTCAGGATCATCCTGAACAGCAGCCTGACCCGGGTGATCCGGTAGCTGCTGAAATAGCGATTAATGCATACAGAAATCAATTTGGTGAAGATTCCTTAGAAAATCTTGATCTTTTAATTGGAACCGATCCAGATGCCGATCGAGCTGGTCTTATCTCAAAAATTCCAACTCCTCAGAGAACTTATCATAGTAATAACTCTCATATACTCCTATCGGCAGATGATGCCTGGACATTGTTACTGTGGTATCGACTTAATAGATGCTTTAAAAACAATGTAAGAGAACAAAGTGGACCACAATTGAATGAATCTTTTATTGTTTTATCTCACATAACTAGTGATGCTCTTGTTCGTCTTGCTCAAAAATATGGTGTGGGTGTTATAAAGACATGGGTTGGTTTTGGATTGATAGCTAATGCAGTAGAAAGGGTATGGTCGGGAGACAAATTATCAAATCCTAAATTTAAGGATATTATTTATCAGACCTCTAATATGGAGGATGGATCCCGAAAATTTAATTTTGCTTGTCTGGAGCAGAGTAATGGTTTCAGTGTTTTGGGGGGACCACCTGCCACATCAAATGCTTTGGGGCAAAATGGGCATGTTCGTGATAAAGATGGAGTTCTAGCTGCGATCCTTTTAGCTGAAGTCGCTGCTTATGCTGTGTCTCAAAATATGACCATTCATGACCTAATTAATGAGAAGATATACTTGGATCCTGATGTTGGGTGTTTTATAACAGAAGTTGATCCTGTCCCCAAGTGGGGGGAATTTAAAGGTTTAGAAGGCCTGACACGGAAGATCGATATTCTGAAACGCTGCCAGGAGTTAGCTAATAGAGTAGAGAATGGGGAGACCATTTTGTTAAATGGCGTTCCAGTTGTTTCGTCGGAGACCTTTGTTGCTGGGAAATATGCAGATGCACACCAATGGCCAGGCTTCCCTGATGAAGGTATTCGTTTCTATTTTGATGAGGAGCGATTTAATTACTTGACTGTTCGTCCTTCAGGGACAGCCCAGTGTTTAAGGTTTCATATACAGCTCAAGGCTAAAAATTTGTCTCGGGAGAATCTCGATAAAATCAAATACAAAACCCGACAGGAAGCCTTAGGGATAATCTCTGCCATCCGAGGATTAGTTTTGTAGTTTTAAAACATTTTCTTGGTCTATATAGGAAAAAATGATCTTAGATTATTTTCGATATCAGCATTTTCACGGAGCCCAGATAACCATTCTTCATATAATTTATTTCGTTTTTCCGTTAACAACTGTTGTTTTAACCTTCCTTTCATAAGATCAAATGTTGATTCATCTATTGATTTTCTCGTTACTAACTGAATTAAATAATAACCTCTGTCACCTTTAATAAGCTCGCTTAGAGTTCCAGGTTCGACTAATTTGAAAGCCCCCTGAATAAAATTCATATCTTGGCCGATTCGAGGAATAAATGCTTGTTGTCTAGTGATAGGTTCTGTGGTAATAACCTTCTTCGCTAATTCCCCAGTCAATGCCTCTAGGTTTTTGTTCTGTAAACCATTTCTAATTTCTGTTCCCTGAGCCAATGCTTGTTTCATTTTCTGTTCTTGAACTAAGATAGAACGGATCCGCAATCTTGCGTCATTAATGGGCTGTACCCCTTCAGGTTTTTTCCCTGAATTAGAAAGTAAAAAGAACCCTTTTTCATTTTCAAGCATGCTACTAATATCGCCAGGCTGTGAATCAAATGCAAAGGATGATGCTCCGACCAAGTAACCAATTCGAGGAATAAAACCATCTGGACGATCAGTAAAGTAATCGGTTTGTTCTATTTCTAAAGAACTCTCTATCTCTTGAGTTGCTTCGTCCAAGCTACTAGAGAGAGCTAGCGTTCGCAATTTTCTCATCTGCTCTCGGAGTTCAGTTAGGGTTTGCTGGCCTATAATAGTTTTTAACAGGATGTGTCGAGCGCGAACCTGTTGTTGACCTTCCTGAGAGCGTTTTTCTTCTACCTTAATAACATGCCATCCATATTGCGTTTTTACTGGTTTTGCAACGGATCCAGGTGGGGTTTCGAAGGCAACTTTGTCAAATTCTGGGACCATTGTATCCTTAGCAAAGAACCCTAGATCTCCTCCGTTTGAAGCATTAGATGGATCTTCAGAGAAATCTTTTGCTAGAGTTTCGAAATCAGCTCCATCCAAAATTTGGGAATATAACTCGTTAATCTGCCGCTCAACTCTTTGCGAATCTGCCACACTTGGTTGAAGAGGAATCATAACATAAGAAAGAGAAACTTGAGGCTGGACCCAAAATTCGTCAGGGTGGTTTTTGTAATATGTAATGATATTATCTTCAGAAATTGATTCGGGTTGGATATCCAGGTCATCTGGATTTAAAAAAAGATATTTTGCTACCAATTCCTCATTCTGGTTAATAAATGCTTGGCGAAGTTCCTCATCGGTTATTCGGGCCCCAGAAATCACTCGGTTAATCAGTTTCTGTCGAGGTATCATCATTCGGAACTGTTCTTCAAGATATTCCCAGCCTTCCACGGCTGGATCGTTTAGTGCTTGAAGATATTTAGCTTGATCAAAATTTCCGTCCGTTAAAAAAACCTCTTGTTGTTTCACAAACTCTGGGGGATTAGTCCGGATCGCTTCAAGAATTTCAGCGTCCGTAACTATAATCCCATATTTTTTAATATTTTGCTGCAAGAGCACCAAGTCAACTCGGCGGTCCCAGACATTATTGATAATTTCGCGAATTCTGAATTCATCCAACCTACCTCCTTGTTGCTGGCGGGCTAACTCTTTCAATTGTTCTACTTCGAAGTGAATTTCTTCATAGGAAACTGCTTGGCCATTGATAGATCCAACCATATTTTGACCACCGGGCCCCCGCCCTGTCATGTCAGCACCCCACTCCAGGCCAATAAGTCCCACAAACGCAATCACCAGGATTATCATTATTATATGGGTTCTTTCCCGTAATTTTTGCATTAAAGCCATCTTACTCAAGCTCCTTCGGTACCTGTCGGTTCGTTATTTATTACATGAAATTTATAATACACATATGTATCTCTTTAACCCAAATTTTAAAAGGCTTGTAAATATAACCGAACATTCTTTGATCGGCAACCCATTTGTAGGATAGTATGGTTAAATGCAACAAAAGTTTCTTGACAGGTGACAAATTATGACCTATTTTGCGCCTGGTTATTATAACTATATATGGGTAAAGGTTCGATTTACAGTTGTCAGAAGGTGCTTAAGGAGTAGGGGATTTTTATGAAAAGTGATATCCATCCTGAATACAAGGAAATTTCGGTAAGTTGTGCCTGTGGAAATACTTTCCAGACACGCTCAACTATTGATACTATCCACGTTGAAATTTGTTCGGCCTGTCATCCTTTCTATACAGGGAAGCAAAAAATGGTAGACAGTGCTGGTCGTGTCGAACGATTCAACAAGAAATATGGTGTGGACAATTAAGGTAATCTAGCTTCAAGTCCTAACAGAGAAGCCCTACTGGCCCGATAGTTGTGGTGCTGTCCCCGCCTTGTTCCATACCGTATAAGTGACCCCCATGTTACTGCAACAACTTGAACAAATCGTTCAACGCTTCGAATCTCTTGACCGTCAATTAACGGACTCGTCTGTTATATCAAATCCACAGAAACTACGTGACCTTGGGCGGGAGTACCACGAACTGGTTCCAGTAGTAGAAAAATATCGGGTTTATCGAAAAATATTGGAAGATCTTGAATCTGCTCAGGGGCTTCTTCAAGAGTCTGAATCTGACCAAGAAATGGCAGAGTTTGCTCAGGAGGAAGTGAGTAGCCTAGATCAAGAACGAATCTTGGTAGAAAATGAGCTAACAAGGATGCTTATCCCCAAAGACCTCGATGATGCAAAAAATATTATATGTGAAATCCGGGCAGGTACGGGCGGAGACGAAGCCGCAATTTTTGCTGGAGAATTGTACCGGATGTATCAAAGATATGCTGATAGTAGAGGTTGGAAAACGGAAACCCTCAACTCTAACGGTGCTGAAAAAGGTGGAGTCAAGGAGGTTATTTTTCAGATTGAAGGTAAAGGTGTATATGGTAAACTAAAAAATGAAAGCGGAGTGCATCGAGTTCAACGAGTCCCAATAACAGAAACACAGGGCCGAGTTCATACATCAGCGGCATCAGTTATTATTTTGCCTGAAGCTGGGGATGTCGAAGTCCAAGTCGATGAGAAAAAAGATTTGGTTTTCGAAGTGTTTCGTTCCTCTGGTCCAGGTGGCCAGAGTGTTAATACAACTGACTCAGCGGTCCGCATCACGCACATTCCTAGTGGTTTGGTGGTATCGTGCCAGGATGAAAAATCCCAACATAAAAATAAGGCTAAAGCTATGAAAGTGCTTCGAGCTCGCTTGCTCGATTTAGCTCGACAAGAACGGGACGCTGAATTAGCAAGTACTAGGCGCTCTCAAGTGAGGTCAGGTGATCGTAGCGAGAAAATAAGGACCTATAATTTTCCCCAAGGACGTGTTACGGATCATCGTATAGGTCTAACATTGTATAAGGTTGATCAAATTATGGAAGGTGATATAGAAGAGATTACTCAGTCATTAGCTGAGGCAGAACAGGCTGAAAAAATAGCACAGTTGAACTTGGTATAACTTATTGAGTAGAAACCGTCAATGAATAATTGTGAATTATTAACTGGTTCGACTATTCTACAGGCAATTGAATGGGCTAATCAGATTATGGCGAAGGGGGAGGTTTGCAGTAGTAGAGTAGAAACAGAGATAATACTTGGTAATGTGTGCCAGTTGAGCCGGATAGAACTTTATCTTATGCATGACCGACAGCTTGATCAACTGGAAGTTTCAAGGTTCTCAGATCTTGTATCTCGAAGAATAGATGGGGAGCCGCTGCAGTATCTTACTGGAGTATCCGAATTCTATGGACGGAGTTTTAGTGTTACTCCAGCAGTAATGATCCCTCGCCCTGAAACGGAAATGATTGTGGATTTGGTCCGGCCCTTTTTGGAGAAGAGAACGGGTAAAGAATGGCACAAAGAAGGTTTAAGCCAATGCTCTACGAAATTGAATGATTACCCGGTTAAGTTTGCTGATATAGGAACAGGGTCAGGAGTTCTTTCTGTTACACTGACACTTGAGTTCCCCGGTGTAAGTTGTTATGCCACAGATATTTCTGGTTCAGCTATAAAAGTCGCTCGTGAAAATGCTAAAGCTCTGTCGGTCGAAAATTATCGATTATATTTTTTACAGGGTTTTTTGTTAGATCCCTTAATAGACGACGGCATATTTGATTTGGATCTAATAGTATCTAATCCACCTTACATTGCTACCAAAGAATTAGATAGGTTGCCTAAGGAGATACGTAGTTATGAGCCTCAAGCAGCTTTTGATGGTGGGGAAAATGGCCTAGAGGTTTTTAGCCAACTTATTAACAACATTTCCAAATGTTTGAAGGTTGGTGGTATGATAGTTTTAGAGATTGGTGCTACTCAATCGAGTGCTGTTACCCATTTAATGATTGCCAGCGGTGTATATGAGAGTGTTAATACGGTAAAAGATTATAATGGGTTAGACCGATTTATAACTGCGATCTATGTTGGTTAAGCGTAGTTTACTCTAATAATGGGAAGGTAAAAATGTTAAATAGCAATAGCCAAATAGCAATACTTGGAACGGGGAATATGGGCGGTTGTCTTCTTGGAGGAATCCGCAGGGCAAGCCTAGTTCCTCCAAATCAGATTATAATAACAGGTCAGCGGGCAGACCATCTTAACTCTATTGCAGATGAATGGGGTGTGAATTGGACGATCGATAACCAGAAGGCGATTAGCAATGCAGATGTAATTATGATTTGTCTAAAGCCTCAAACAATTGAACGGGTTGTAGAAAAAATTTGTGGAAGCTTGAAGAGATCTCAGTTAATTATTACCATAGCAGCCGGAGTAACGACTGCTCAGATCACCGAAATGATAAGTAACGAAAACCCTGTGGTCCGGGTAATGCCTAATATTGCCTCATTGGTTGATGAAGGAGCAGCGGCCATTGCGATCGGTCGTTACGCAAATGAGGAACACAAGAATATTGCTGCCCAAATTTTTGAGGCTGTGGGGCGTGTTGTTTTTGTAAAAGAACGTCTTCTGGATGCCGTAACTGGTCTTAGTGGGAGTGGCCCAGCCTATATATATATGGTAATAGAGGCTCTTTCGGATGGGGGTGTTAAAATGGGATTGCCACGAGATGTAGCTATGGATCTTGCAGCTCAAACGGTACTAGGTGCTGCTCGGCTAATACAAGAAACCGGTCAACATCCGGCTGTTTTACGTGACCAAGTTTTAACTCCTGGAGGGACCACAATAGCAGCGGTTCACGACCTTGAAATTCGTGGACTTCGAAGTATGTTGATAAGTGCAGTTGAAACCGCAACCGAGAGGTCACGAGAACTTAGAGACGGTAAATAGGCCAAGTTTTGTCAAATGGCATTGTTTGGGTTATCTCCTCTTCCCTTTAGTTAATCCTAAGTAAAAAAAATAAAATCTGAAAATTAAATGAAATTCAGATAATTCTTAATGGTAAAGAATTTCCTTTTGAGGGCCCTTCTTTATCATTTTGGTACTATATGGCACCCCAATGCCCCATTGGTTCATTATATAGTGTCAACGTTTGTTGAGTAATAATTTTTATATTAACCTTAGTTGACTTGATGTTACACCATTTTCATCATCTAAAGGTCAATAAAAATGCTATAAGTCTAATTTTTTTTTTGACAATAGGGGGTATACTATATACTATAGTGGGTAGAAGTGGGGTAAAGTGGGGTCAAAAGTCCTGTTATGCCAAACACTTGTATAGTATTTATCAATCAATACCTAAGGTCAAGCAGCTAATTCCTTTATATTTATAGGAGATCTGGGGATGGTCAACTTCCTGGGTTCATATACCTATACAATGGATCATAAGGGTCGGGTAAACGTCCCTGTAAAGTTTCGTAAACATATACGAACGGAAGAAGATGATTCGTTAATTATAACCCGAGGTTTAGATGGATGTCTCTTTGTGTATCCTATTGATGAATGGGAACAGATTGATACTCGATTGAGAGAACTACCCGTAACTAGGCAGAATACACGGATTTTTATCCGGATGCTATCTTCTCAGGCGATCACAGCATCTATGGATAAACAAGGACGCATTGCCTTGCCTCGACATCTGATTGAACTAGCTAGGATTGATACCGAGGTCATGATCGTTGGGACTTTAGATCATTTCGAGCTATGGAGTCCTTCAGAATACGAAAAGGTGATGGCGGAATCAGGCCACACTTATGAATCAATAGCTGAATCTTTGTTAGCCTAATCTACCTTATGCAGTGATAAGTTAGTGAAAGAAATCTCGTGATCTTAAAAAATAAATATAGACATGTTCCGATCCTCTGCGGGAAGGTGGCAGAAATGCTAGTGTGGAACAAGTCAGGCATATATGTGGATGGGACAATAGGGGGAGGTGGTCATGCGAACGCTATTCTTGACCGCCTTGATAGGTCAGGTCAAGTAATAGGATTAGATAAGGATCAAGACGCAGTAAGAGTATCGATAAATCGGTTGACAACTAAGAATGATCGTAGAGTTAAAGTTATACACAGTGATTTTTCAGATGTGGGCAGTGTCTTGAAAGAACAAGGGGTGTCCCAGGTGGATGGAGTTTTGTTAGATCTAGGAGTTTCCTCTTATCAAATCGACCGCCCAGATCGTGGGTTTTCTTTCATGGCAGAAGGCCCTCTTGATATGCGAATGGACCAGAATAATCGGTTGACTGCTGCTGATATAGTCAATCGGAGTTCAAAAGAAGAAATCGAAGAAATTATACGGGCTTATGGTGAGGAACGTCAGGCACGAAGGGTTGCGAATGCAATCATTAATGCCCGAGAAAAAGAACCATTAACAACCACTTCAGGTTTAGCTAAGGCAGTTGTCTCTGCAGTACGAGGACGTTGGGCAGTTAAATCATGTGCCCGAGTTTTTCAGGCATTTCGTATAGCAGTTAACAATGAACTTGACAAGTTAAAAATAGCTTTAGATTCAGTGATCCCGTTATTGAGAGATAAGGGTCGTCTCGGTGTTATTTCTTACCACTCTCTAGAGGACCGTATAGTAAAGCAGATTTTTAAACAATGGTCGGCAGACTGTATTTGTCCGCCAGGGATTCCCATGTGTATTTGCCGGCATGAACCGGTAGCAAGGTTGTTGACAAAACGTCCCATAATCGCGTTACAAGAAGAAGTAATGGAAAATTCAAGAGCGAGAAGTGCTAAGCTAAGAATGGTTGAATGTATACAAAACTAATAGTCTTTGTTTAGAAACTAGTAAGTTGTTTTTGTTATAACGAAAAGGTTCCTGATGAAACCCTCTTTAAAGTTCGGTAGTGAATACTCTTATATCCGGCAATTGTTCGGTTGGATTGGATCGATAGCACTTGTAACAGGATTAAGTATGTTTTACATCTGGCATCAGGTGCAGTCCAGGGAATTGATGCGGGAAATTATGTCCCTTAAACACCAGAAAGAAACAGTAGAAAAGGAAAACATTTATTTACAGGTTCGGTTAGTACGCCTTCATGAGAAGCATAGAGTAGCAACGCTAACCACAAACCGTTTTAATCTGAATCAGATAGCTGTGGGTCAGGTTGTAAGAATGGATTCTGAGGATATCGGTTTAGCTTCAGTAAAAACTGAGCCTGACATCCGGGCAGTTGCAGGTATTAACCCAGATAGGTCTTTAATTCTTGCATCATACCCATTAAGCCAATTGAGCAAACGTTGAGGATTACACTGTTATGATCTCCAAGCCCTGTATACACAGACTAACATTTGTAGTCGTGGTCGGGGTTGTTCTGTGGATACTTCTAGGTTTTCGAGTTAGTCTCATCCAAATACGTGATGGAGAATCATATAGACAGCGGGCTCATTCTCAGCAGCATCGTCTGGTTACCTTGGATCCACACCGAGGTCGTATTTTTGATCGTAACCGGGAAATTCTGGCCTTAAATGTCGAATTTGAATCCTTTGGCATTAAAAATTTTAATCCAGCTCTATTTAATGATTCTGAAATAAGAAAATTTACTTTACAGGTCTCCCAAATTACCGGGCAAGATTCCCAAGTTATAACTGATCGTCTGTCTTCTAAATCTGATTTTGCGTATTTGCTTCGTTGGGTTCCACCTGAGGTCGGCAAACAGATCCGACAACTACGAACCTATAGTCTTGTTGAACCCTATATCCGTATCGAAAAGGAATATAAAAGGATATACCCATACCAAAAAGCAGCTGGCCAGATCCTTGGATTTAGTGTTGACGGTATTGGTAAAGCTGGTTTTGAAAAAGAGCATAACGATTTGTTATCCGGGGTAGAAGGACAGAATTTAGTAAAAATTGATGCGCAGAGACGCCCCTACTCATGGTTAGATTCATATTATAAACCAGCTAGAGATGGATCGGATGTCATGCTGACTATAGATATAGCCGCCCAGATTATTACTGAAGAGGTTCTTGAAAATACAATAGAACAGCACGATGCTTTGGGTGGAATGGTTATCATGATGGATCCAAGGAATGGTGATATCTTAGCTATGGCTAGCGCTCCCAATTTCGATCCTAATATACCTGGAAGATATCCATTTGAATCTCAGAAAATTAGACCTGTCGTTGATATTTATGAACCTGGCTCAACTTTTAAGGTTGTAGCCGCCACGGCAGCTCTTGAGACTGGCGTTTTTTCTATACATGACCGGATAGACACAGCAGCAGGTCGAATTGTCATCGGATCTCAGACAATTTCAGATCATCAGGTATTTGATGAACTCAGTGTACAGGAGATTATCGAACATTCTAGCAATGTTGGTATTATTAAAATAGCGTTAGATTTGGGGGCTGAAAAATTTTATAAATTTGTCCGGGCATTTGGATTCGGTATTAAAACCGGCGTTCAACTTCCTGGAGAGGCGCGGGGAATCTTACATAAACCACAATCTTGGTCGAAAACATCTCTCCCGACGATGTCTATCGGTTATGGTATTTCAGTAACAGGTCTACAATTAGCAACTGCATACTGTGCAGTTGCTAATGGTGGTTATCTTTTGCAACCAAGAATTGTTAAGTCAGTTGAAAATGATGGTATGATTCATCCATCCCCTAGAAAAACTGTACGCAAGGTCATGTCCGAGGAAACGGCTGAAACTCTTCGAAAAGTCTTTGCTGGAGCTGTAGAACGGGGAACAGGAAAAAAAGCAGCTATTTCGGGATTTAAAGTAGCTGGAAAGACAGGTACGGCCTGGAAAACACAAGAAAATGGTCGAGGTTATACAAGAAATTATCGTTCCTCATTTGCTGGGATGTTTCCAGCAGAAGAGCCGGAGATAGTAATCTTGGTAATGATTGACGACCCTAAAAAGCAAGGATTCTACGGGAGCACAGTTGCCGCCCCAGTTTTTCATAAAATTATAGAGCGGTTAGTTCATTTGCCGGGAGGTCCCGTCAAATCTTTACCAGAATCGGAGAATGGTCTCCCTATTCATTTGGCCTCAATTAACTCATATACGAAGGTCCAATCTAGTGAGTCCGTTACCGGCACAGATTATAGTAATCTAATTCGAGAAAGCTTACTTGCAGATATGGCTAGTAAAGAATTAGAAAATCCAATTTCTAGAATTAGGTCTAAGGAATCTCAAATCCTTCTACCTCGGGTTGTGGGTATGAGTACGCGCGAAGCTGTTAAAACTCTCGCGGAGAGGGGGATTGAAGCAACTATTGTTGGTACCGGCTATGTCCAACGTCAGAGCCCTGAACCTGGGAATCTAATTTATTTAGGTGATCGCTGTATCATTGAATGTAACCCCTATAACTAAGTGGGTATGTTGGGCCACTTAAAGTGGATATTGAGTTCATGCAACTAATAAGATTATTAGATGCTCTACCTCAGAAGACAGTTATTGGTCGATCTGATAAAATTGTCGGCAATATTGTCCACGATTCTAGATTGGTTACCCCCGGTGATATTTTTGTCGCATTGCGTGAACCAACTGGCCGAGACGGCCATCAATATATCCATGAGGCTATTGCTCAAGGTGCATCAGTTGTTGTTCAGGAGGCTGGTGGATTTGTAAAAGATACAACATCAGTAGTCATTGTCCCTGATACTTCTCGGGCATTGGGGTACATGGCTGCGGCATATTTTGGTAATCCAGCGAATGAAATGAGCGTCATTGGAATAACAGGAACTAATGGAAAAACAACAGTTTCATTACTAATCGAGGCTATTCTTCAGGAATGTGGTTATTCTGTTGGAGGATTAGGAACGCTGGGAAGTCGTTTTGAGGGCAAGGTTCTTGATCCTACTTTAAATCATACTACACCTTATCCTATGGAACTACATCGTACCATTAGAAAAATTCGAGAACGGGGAGGAGCTTTTATAGTAATGGAAGTATCTTCTCATAGTCTCGTATGGGAAAGGTTGACCGAGCTTAATTTTAATACTTGTGTTTTTACAAACCTTTCCCGAGATCATCTGGATACTCACAAAACATTCGAGGCCTATCGGGAAGCCAAAATGTTACTGTTCTCAGATTATCTTCTAAAGAACGGACAAGCTGTTTTGAACCTGTGTGACCCTGCTTTCCCTTATTTCAAAAAAGCTTCCCCTAGTAAAGTTTGCTCGTTTGGGTTGGAAAAGAAAGCTGATGTTCATACTGTCGGGCCAGTTAAATTTTCTAAGAATCGGACAACATTCACAGCACAGGTTAAGGATAATAATCCTTTCCCCTTGTTTCTTAATCTTTTAGGCAGATTTAACGTATATAATGCATTAGCAGCTATATCAGTTGGTTTAGAATATGGTGCCGACTACAATATCATTCAACGAGCCATCAGCAAGGTAAAGGTTCCGGGCCGTCTTGAACAAGTTGAAGGAGGGCAGCCATTTAACGTTCTTGTTGATTTTGCCCACACGCCCGATGCACTTGCCGCTGTTCTTATAGCATGTCAAGAATGGACTTCTGGAAAACTTATTGTCGTTTTCGGTTGTGGGGGGGATCGTGATTCTGGGAAGAGACCCCTGATGGGACATGCCGCTTCTAGTAATGCCGATGTAGTTATAGTAACTAGCGATAACCCTAGAACAGAGCCACCAGATCAAATTATAAAAGATATCGAACCTGGACTTCTTCCTAACACCCAAACACAGATCATTCAAGATCGTGGTGAGGCAATATTAGAAGCGCTAAACCAAGCACAAAAAGATGATACTGTATTAATCGCTGGGCGAGGTGAAGAGTCTTATCAAATCGTGGGTCATTCGCATATCGAATTCGATGATCGGATTAAGACACTTGAATATCTTGAGGCCAAGTATGGAAAATAGCTGTTCAATAGTGTACCCATCACTACAACAAATAGCTGATATTGTTGGTGGGAATCTCTATGCCCCCCACTTAGAATCTAAAAATGATACAATTACCGGTGTGAGTTCGGATAGCCGGAAAATTGAAGCCGGAAATCTTTTTGTAGCAATCTCCGGTGAAAGGTATGACGGGCATGACTTTGTCAAAGAAGCAGAAAATATTGGTGCCCGAGTGTCTCTCGTAACATCGGAGTGGCATAACCAACAACCTCAAGGTGAAATTCTTTACGGGGCAAGGATTATTGTGCCAGACGTTATCAAGGGATTGCAAGCTTTTAGTCATTGGTATCGGTGTCAATTTCAATTACCCGTAGTTTCTGTTACCGGTTCTAATGGTAAAACTACTACTAAGGATATAATTGCCAATATTCTAGGGACAACCTCCAACGTTTTTAAGACTCAAGGAAATCTTAACAGTCAATTAGGTGTGGCAGAATCCATATTTGCATTAACTGAAGAACATGACATAGCTGTTTTTGAATTAGGAATGAATCATGCGGGTCAATTAGATAGACTAGCAAACATGGTACAACCTGAGGTAGGTGTAATTACCAACGTCGGACCAGCTCATATTGAGTTTTTTAATACTATTGAAGATATAGCTCATGCCAAGGGAGAGATTTTGGATTATCTCCCACAAGATGGTAGCGCGGTTTTAAACGCTGATGATCCGCTGGTTATGGGAGAGAGTCACCGATGTAAGGGGAGTGTAATAACTTTTGGACGAACCAAAGATGCCGACATTAGGCTATTATCTGTCAAAGTCGATCCTTCTGGATCATGGTTTACCCTCTCAGATGGTTTTGAATTTCATATTAACTTATTGGGGGAGCACCAAGTTATGAATGCTCTTGCTGCTGTAGCGGTCGGGCGAATATTTGGACTTCGTGATGAAGAAATAGCAATTGGATTGGAAAAAGTTTCCTCTTCCCCTATGCGGATGGATTATCATAAAACCGGAGGAGTTTTTCTGATTGACGATACTTATAACGCTAATCCATCATCTATGAAAGCAGCTCTCAGAGTATTAGATATCACTCAAGGACGTAAATTAGTGGTTTTGGGGGATATGTTAGAATTAGGAGAGATGAGTTTGGCAGCACACATGGAGTTGGGAAAAGATGCTGCTCGGGTTGCAGATCTGATTTTTACGGTTGGGGAATATGCTGAAGTAACGGCAGAAGGGGCTATAAATCACGGGGGGGCGAGCCTGAGCGTAATTACTTGTTTATCTACTGGTGATGCTATTTCAAAAGTTCTAACAAGAATCAGTGAAAATGATGTGGTTTTAGTCAAGGGGTCCCGTGGTATGAAAATGGAGATTATTGTGGAATCTATAGAGGCACATATTTCAAAGAAATAAGAGGTGAACGGTTGTTGCAGCAACGTATTGATCTTCCATTACTGATTTCCTGTCTATTGCTCATTGGAATTGGCTCTGTCATGGTTTATAGTGCAAGTTCAGTTGTGGCGGAAGAAATGTTCTCGGGCGATAGTGGGTTCTTTGTAAAACGTTATCTGATAAGGTTAATGATCGCTCTTATTATTCTTGTTATTTTTACGAGTCTAAACTATCAAAACCTGAAAAAATTATCCCCTTTAGGTATGATTTTCGGAGCAGTTTTGCTGATCCTTGTTTTGGTCCCGGGATTAGGGATTCCTATAAGAGGGGCAGTTCGGACACTAGATCTCTTTTGGGTAACCCTACAACCCGCGGAAGGAATAAAAATTGCTCTGGTTATTTACCTTGCTTATTGGCTAGAAAAAAAACAAAACGTGATAGAACAGTTTAGATCTGGGGTACTACCAGGTTTGGTATTGATAGGAGGTACCTGTTTCCTCATAGCGCTGCAACCAGATTATGGTACGGCGATAGTATTAGGTGTTACATCTTTCACTATGCTATATATCGGTAGGGCACGCCTTTCTCATTTATTCGGTGTAAGTTTTGTTGTAATCCCCGTACTGTTTTTCAAACTATATAATTCTACACATAGTCGTCAGCGTCTCATGACTTATTTTGATCGTTTTTTTGGTAGTTCAGTCGACCAGTCTATAAATTTGCAGGGTGCAGATTATCAGGTCCAGCAAGCCTTAATAGGACTAGGTACTGGAGGCCTATTTGGAACAGGACTTGGCCAGGGACGGCAAAAATTTCTTTTCCTTCCTGACCCTCATACAGATTTCGTTTTTGCTGTCATAGGTGAAGAACTTGGGTTTTTAGGATCAGTCGCAGTTTTTAGCCTTTTTATTGTTCTAGCATGGAGGGGAATGCGCATTGCCCGAATGGCTCCTGATGCATTTGGTTTTTTTCTAGCTTCAGGATTGACTGTGCTCATCACGTTACACGTCTTAGTTAATCTAGGTGTAGTTACGGGAGTGTTGCCGACCACAGGTTTGCCACTTCCGTTCATAAGCTATGGTGGCTCTTGGTTATTGTTCTGTATGATGAGTATCGGAATAATGCTGAATATATCGAGGAGGTCTTACCGTCAACAGAGGCTCGATTATGAACAAAAACCATAAACCTCTAATCAACTGTAGGCATATACATTTTATCGGTATCGGCGGTATTGGGATGAGTGGTCTTGCCGAATTGATGTTACGGTATGGATATCAAGTAAGTGGTTCAGATATCCGGCAGACTCCGATTTTAGAACGCCTTTCGGATTTAGGTGTAACTATATTCCAGAATCAAAAACCTGGAAATATAGTTGGAGCTGATCTTATTGTTTATTCTTCGGCTATTCCATTAGATAATCCAGAACGATTAGAAGCTTGTCAAAAAGGCCTTCTGACTGTGACCCGGGCCGACCTTCTGGGAACACTGTCACGGAATTTTTATGCGATTGCAGTATCTGGTTCACATGGTAAAACATCAACATCTGCAATGATCATAAAAATCTTAACAGAGACCGGATTGGATCCTTCCGGAGTTATCGGGGGGATTATGAAAGAGACGGGTTCGAATGTCCGATTTGGAAAGGGAAAGTGGATGGTGGTTGAAGCTGACGAGTACGACCGTTCTTTCCATACCCTAGCTCCGATGGCGACAGTGATAACTTCAATCGATGCAGATCATATGGAATACTATGGGTCTCAGAATGCTATTGATGAGGCTTTTGTTACATTCAGTAATTTTATACCCGTTGATAGTCCTTTGATAGTTTGTGGAGACGATAAAGGTATTAGTAGAATTAGTTCATCCCTACGTCGCCGTTTAATAACTTATGGCCTATCTCCAAAAGCTAATATATCCGCCCAAAATGTTGTGCAGCAAGGTTGGAATATATCAGCTGATGTAGTAATCAGGGGAGTCCCCTCGGGGCACCTCATATTACCGCAACCCGGTGAATGTAATCTACTAAATGCGTTGGCAGCTATTGGAATAGCTGATTATCTCAAAATCCCTATCGAACAAACTCTTTTAGCTCTAGGTCAATATAGAGGCCTAAGGAGACGATTCGAATTGTTGGGTAAGATAAGAGATATCACTATACTTGATGATTATGCTCACCACCCTGTAGAAATTGAAGCTTCATTACAGGCTGTTTCTAACTCTAATTTTCAAAGGATATTCGTAATATTTCAACCTCATCTGTATAGTCGTACAAAATATTTCGCCAGAGATTTTGGTCGTGTTTTTGGTCAAGCTCCAATTTATAGAACATTGGTTACTAAGGTATACCCTGCCCGGGAAAGGGATATGAAGGAAATCTCAGGCAATATAATAGTTGAGGCATCAAAAGAATTCGGTTCATCTGTCGAGTTTATAGAAGAAAAAGAGCGGGCTATATTTTCTATTTTAGAAGACCTTAAGGCGGGAGATCTAGTTTTAACACTAGGAGCAGGTGATGTTGATGGAATTGGCCGCCAGATTCTCAAACTTTTACAGGACAGGGGAGTTTAGGTAATGGATATTTTTACGGTCCTAAATAAAATATTGCCCGGTGACAGATTAAGACGTAACGAGAACCTTAATCAGCATTCAACTTACCAGATTGGTGGTCCAGCAGATGTGATAGCATCACCCAATACTCTGTCAGAATTACAGGAACTCATGGCTATAGTAACCTCAGAAGATATTCCGTGGATGGTGCTTGGAAATGGTAGCAATATTATTTTTGCTGATGAAGGATATCGGGGACTTGTGATAAAAATAAGAGGTTCAAATCCAGTTAGCGATACTTTGTGTGACCTCGAAAATGAAGATGACTATATACGAGCTGGTGCGGGGATTAGCCTACCTAGACTAGCCCGTTTCGCTGCATCATTAGGATTAAGCGGTTTGGAGTTCTGTGCTGGTATCCCGGGTGTTTTGGGGGGGGCTGTTCCGGGTAATGTAGGGGCCCATGGAAGTGAATTAAGTTGTTCATTGGATACCATAGATCTCCTGTATCCAACAGGTTCCGTACAAACAATACCAGCATCAGAGGCTGGGTTTTCCTATCGACAGAGCAAGATTAAGAAGTCCTGTATCGTTACGGGCGCTGTTTTCAAATTGGTCCCTGATAATCCCGAAAATATATATGAGCGAATGAAAAATTATAGTGATTACAGGAAAAGAACACAACCGGGATCAGAACAGAGTGCGGGATGTATGTTCAAAAATCCTAGTGGGGACAAAGCTGGACGCCTTATTGAACTTTCAGGATGTAAAGGCCTTGAAATAGGAGGCACTCAAGTTTCAGAAAAGCATGCAAATTTCATTATCAATAAAGGTGGAGCAACGGCATCAGATGCATTCAGATTGATTGACTTAGTTCGTGAACATGTCCTTAGCCAAACAGGTGTCACTTTGGAGCTCGAAGTTCGTATTATCAACTAGGTTTATAATGAGAAAAAACTATCAAAAATTGATCAGTAGGTTAATGATTTCATTCGGATCTTTATTAGTTACTATAGGCCTGGTAGTAGGTATTTATGCCCTTTCCCACTGGGCAAAAAATGCTCAAAAATTTGATTTAGATACTATTACCGTATTAGGAAATGATCTTGTTGCAAAAGAAGAAATCATAACTATTTCTGGGCTTAAAAGAGGAAGCAATATATGGCTTGCTAATCTTTTTGAATCTGAAGGTCGTTTGTTGGTCGGCAAGAGATTTAATAGCGTAGTTTTAAACCGAAAGTTACCTAATAAGATAGTAATACATGTTAATGAAAAACAACCAATTGCACTTCTGCAATTAGATAGACTTTATGGGATTTCTCAGAAGGCAGAACTTATTCCGATGATGCCAAAAAATGGATTGCCTGATCTTCCCATAATATCAGTAGATAAAGCGGGTTTCCAACGAATATTAAACACTATTAATGGAGGGACGCCAACTTTTGAATCTTTAAGGGATGCTATTTTAGTTAGTCCTGATATTATCCGAGCACTTTACCTGACAAGAACCATAAAGCAAAAATCCCCCCTGTTGTATAGAGAATTGTCGGAGGTTCACGTTCTTGGGGACGAAGAGACCGTAGTTTACATGGTTGATGGTGGATTAGCTATTCGGTTTGGAACCGGTCAATATCTCCGAAAGTTAGAAATGTTAGAACAGACGATAGCTAAGCTGAAAGTGGATTCCATTAAAACAACGTTGATCGATCTTCGCTTTAAAGATCAAGTCATAGTTAGGCCTACAAAATATGGAAATTCAGACCAACCCAAACGAAGGTTTTTATAACAAAAATTTAATGATCAAATAAAAGTTTAACGTCGTTTTTAATACTAAGTTTAGGAGGTAGGTTTATCGATAATAGTTTTCTAGTTACTAGTGCAAATCCACTCAACCTGAGAGAGGTTAGAGCGGAAGGAGGCCTGTTGATTTCTTGGAAAATTGTGGTAAGAATTTTATCAACTTTAACAAAAAATGAGTCCCTTATCAATTTACTTTAGAACAAAAAAATGGAGAAATAAATGTCAACATTTGATTTTGATGCAGAACCCGGTTTGTTTGCTCGTATGAAAATTTTTGGAGTTGGGGGTGCTGGCAAGAATGCTGTAAATCATATGGTAGAAGCTGGGGTCCCGGGAGTGGAATTTGTGGTTGCTAATACTGACGCACAGGATTTAGCTGGATCGAATGTCAAGAACAAGATACAGTTGGGCCATGAAATTACACGCGGCTTAGGTGCTGGAGCTAATCCTGATATTGGCCGCAAAGCTGCCGAGGAAAGTCGAGACATTATAGCTGAACATCTTACTGACATCGACATGGTTTTTATTACCGCTGGGATGGGAGGTGGAACTGGAACTGGGGCAGCTCCAGTTATAGCACAAATAGCGAAAGAACTTGGTGTCCTTGCTGTTGGTGTGGTTACAAAGCCATTTTCCTTTGAGGGATCTAAACGAGCAACCAATGCCGAAACCGGCCTAGCAGGACTTAAAGAGCATGTAGATACTGTTGTTACTATTCCCAATCAAAAACTTAAGGAAGCTGTAAGTCGCGATACATCATTTAAAGATGCTTTAAAAGTAGCAGACGAGGTATTGTTAAAAGCAACTCGAGGAATATCTGATTTAGTTATACTTCCTGGCTTAATCAACGTCGACTTTGCTGATATCAAGACGACTATGGCAAACAAAGGCGAAGCCTTAATGGGAACGGGCGAAGCTTCAGGTGATAAACGAGCTCTTGAAGCAGCTGAACGTGCTATGAAGCATCCATTACTTGAAGAAATGGAAATTGGTGGAGCCAAAGATATTCTACTTAACATTACGGGTGGTTCAGAGATGACTCTTTTCGAAGTAGAAGAGGTTATGACGACTATTCAAGCAGCTGCTGGACATACCAATATTATTATGGGGACAGTCCTTGATGAAAGTTTAGAGGGCCAGATTCGAGTAACATTGATAGCAACCGGGCTCGAACGTACTTTAGGAACTCCGGACGAGCTCTTAACGCAAAATATTCTTAAATTTCAGCCTGAAATACCTAACAAAGTAGAAACCCCAACTTTTCAGACCGTTCAACGAAATGGATTTGAAACAGAACATGTTGGTATCGAGAATTCCTCAGAAAATATTTTAAACGGTAATAGTTTGGATGTCCCTAACTATATGGGTCGGAGGAGAGCATTTGGTTCTTAAAGGCTAATTATGATCTCAAAATTAAACCTATTTTAAGATAACTATACGAAGCCAAAATTAATTGACAGTTCAAAGCTGGGGCGATATTTTATAAGGCAATATTTCTTATATATCGCCGTTGAAGGGAGCCGTATATGCTTTCCTTGATTCAGTTTGATTGCGGCCAATCCATAGCCTGTTAAGTTCTGTATATGCAATAAGACAGGGAGACACATTCGGTATGGCCGAGGGCCTTCCCCCGCAATACGATCCGAGGACAGTGGAGCAGAAATGGTCTGCTGCTTGGGATGAAAAAAACTTATTTAGTCCGGATCCCACTTCGGACAAACCACCATACACGATTGTAATTCCTCCACCCAATATAACAGGGATACTCCATTTAGGTCATGTTCTAAACAATACTGTGCAAGATATTTTGATACGTTTTAAACGTATGCAGGGCTTCAAAACGTTATGGATGCCCGGCACAGACCATGCAGGTATTGCCACACAGGTTGTTGTTGAGAGAATGCTTACCCAAAAGGGTATTAAAAAAGAAAAAATAGGTCGAGAAAATTTCTTAAATGAGGTATGGAAATGGAAAGAAGAGTATGGTGGAACTATCGTTCGACAACTGAAAAAACTTGGATGCTCGTGTGATTGGAAACGAGAGCGTTTTACTATGGATGAAGGGTTATCCGAGGCTGTTAGCATTGTATTTACCACACTCTTTGAGAAAAAAATGATATATAGGGGGCATCGGATAATAAATTGGTGCCCCAGGTGTAGGACAGCTTTGTCTAATGAGGAAGCTATACCCCAAGAAGACCAGGGTTCCTTATGGCATATACGCTACCCACTAGAAAACGGAGATGGATATATTAGTATAGCTACTACAAGGCCGGAGACCATGCTAGGTGATGTAGCTGTGGCAGTTCACCCCGAGGACCAACGACACGCCCATTTAATTGGAAAACGAGTAAATTTACCTCTAACTAAACGAACAATCCCAATCATAGGCGATTCTGAACTAGTTGATCCGGAATTTGGTACAGGAGCGGTCAAAGTAACCCCCGCCCATGACTTTAACGATTTCATAATCGGGAAAAATCATAATCTTCCTCAAATAGAAATTATGAATGATAGTGGGGTTATGAATGAAGTTGCTGGCTCAGACTATCAAGGTTTGAATAGGGAAGAGTGTAGGAAAAAGATTGTTCAAGATATAAAAAAAATTGGTCTTCTTGATAGTATTGAGAATCATCTTCATGCAGTACGACACTGCCAACGGTGTGATACAGTTTTAGAACCTCGTCTTTCTAACCAATGGTTTCTTAAAACAGGGCCTATGGCTGAGAAGCTTCTCCAAGTTCTAGAGGAAGATGGGTGGCCTAAGTTTACTCCTGATCACTGGGAGAAAACCTATCGGCACTGGCTTGAGAATATTGAAGACTGGTGTATATCTCGACAGATTTGGTGGGGGCACCGGATACCGGTGTGGTACTGCAAAAAATGTAATAAAGAGCATTCAGGTACCAATTCACCAAGTATCTGTTCTCAATGTGGCCACAATAAACTATATCAAGATGAAGATGTGTTAGATACCTGGTTCTCTTCTGCATTATGGCCTTTTTCTACTATGGGTTGGCCAAACGAAACAGCAGAGTTGAAGGCTTTCTATCCTACCTCTACTCTAGTAACAGGCCATGATATACTCTTCTTTTGGGTTGCTCGTATGATGATGATGGGCTACACCTTTATGAATGATCGTCCATTTAACGATGTATATCTTACTAGTCTTGTCAGAGATATAACGGGGCGAAAGCTGAGTAAATCATTGGGCAATTCCCCCGATCCGATTGAAGTTATGGATACCTATGGTACTGATGCACTAAGATATGCTATAGTGTTAATTGCTCCCCATGGTCAGGATCTACTTTATTCTAATGACCAAGTAGAAATAGGTAGAAATTTTGCAAATAAATTATGGAATGCAAGTCGATTAGTACTTATGAATCAGAAAGAGTTACAAATTGATCTTTTAAATCCTGCTGATATTTGGGACCGGTGGATTTTATCTCGTTTGACAACAACTGTGAAGCAAACGACCGAATCTCTTGGTCAGTATGCTTTTCACGAAACGGCTTTACTTTTATACGATTTTTTCTGGCATGATTATTGTGATTGGTACCTTGAGGTAATCAAGCAACGCTTTTATGGTGACGACAATGCTGACACTGGAGCCCAAGCCCGATGGATATCCTTTTTTGTATTAGACCAAATCTTGCGTTTATTTCATCCAATTATGCCATTCATTACTGAAGAAATTTGGCAACATATGCGACCCTATCGTTCAAGTGACAATCAAGAATTAAACTGCATTGCCATTTCATCTTGGCCAACGGTCGAACAAGATTTTCTTAGTGAAGAAGTAGAACAGGAGGTAATAGCCGTACAAGAATTGATAGGGGCTATTCGAGGAGTCCGTGCTGATTTTAGGATTCCTCCCAATTATGAAGTAGACGTATTCTGTCGGATTGAAAATACCCAATTAGAAGAAATATTATCGGCTCAGGTAAGTATCGTGAAAATTTTGTGTAAGAGCCGTCTTCAGTTTGTTAAAGAAAATGAATCTAGGCCTTCTGGGTGTGCTTCTGGAGTACTAAGAGGAATAGAATTCTACATTCCCCTTAGTGGTCTTATTGATTTGGAAATTGAAACTCAACGCCTTTCCAAAGAACGAACTCGGGTAGAGCAAGAACTAGAAAAAGTTAGAAAACGTCTTTCGAATAGACAATTTGTTGAAAAAGCACCACCAGAAGTTGTGGATAAAGAGAAGCTTAAGTTAGATAATTTTGAGGATATGGTTCGTAGGCTTAACCGTAATCTCGAAATGCTTTGTACTGGATAATTAAGTGAGTTACATTGATTTGCACACACACACTCATTGCTCCGATGGCACACTCTCTCCGGAGGAGCTTGTTACGAAAGCTAAAGAGGCTGGTCTAGAGGCTTTGGCGATCACTGATCACGATGCCGTAGATGGGGTTAAAAGAGCTCGTTCTGTCAATACACCTGGGTTAGAAGTAATTAGTGGGGTGGAGCTCAGTGCCAGAGAAGGGCCTTCAGATGTCCATATTCTTGGATATTTTATTGATCTTAGCAATGAGGAGTTACTTTCTTCCCTTGAAACTTTTAGAGTCCATCGTATAAATAGAGCTAAGGAAATTGTAACAAGACTAAATAAATTAAAGGTTCCGCTTCAATGGGATGCGGTATTATCGCAAAAACAAGGCGAAAATACCAGTGTAGGGCGCCCTCATATAGCGCGAGCTCTGCTAGAGGGGGAATACGTGAATTCGATAAGCGATGCATTTAACCAGTATCTAGGTAATAATGCTCCAGCTTTTGTTCCCAAGTTTTTCTTCTCAGTTTCTGAAGCGATCGAAATAATTCATAAAGCAAACGGATTAGCTGTCCTTGCCCATCCCGGTTCACTTAAGCGGGACGAACTTATTGAGAACTTCGTTAATTTGGGTTTGGATGGACTAGAAGTAATACATCCAGAACATAATAATACTTTGAAGATATATTATAATAGATTGGCATCCAAGTATGGTCTTGTTACAACGGGTGGATCTGACTATCATGGCTCAAGGGTGGGTCGATGTGATCTAGGTGGGATGAACGTCCCCTATCAACATCTAGTAGATTTAAAATGTTTAAGAAAAGAGTAGCCTAACTTGGTTGGAGGTCCTGTTTTTTTCGGACCTATTAAGGAGAGATTAAATGCGTCTATTCCTGCCGGACTTCTTTGCTAACGATATCGGTATCGATTTAGGTACAGCTATTACATTAGTTTATGTTCGTGGACGAGGAATCGTAATTAATGAACCTTCTGTAGTTGCAGTCAATAACAAGACTGAAAAAGTAGTTGCAGTTGGAGCTGAAGCTAAAGTTATGCTGGGCCGAGAACCACCTGACCTGAAAGCACATCGGCCTCTACGTGATGGAGTTATAGCAGATTTTGAATATACAGAAGCTATGATCCGATACTTTATTCGAAAGGTTCTGAAGAACTCTTTTTTCATACGTCCACGTGTCGTCGCATGTATTCCATCGGGGGTGACAGATGTTGAAATGAGAGCTGTCCGGGATTCGGCAGAACGAGCGGGTGCTAAGGAAGTAATGCTCATATCAGAACCTATGGCTGCAGCGATTGGATGTTCTTTACCAGTCGAAGAACCTGTAGGAAGTATGATTATCGATATAGGTGGTGGTACTTCCGAGATTGCTGTTATTTCCCTTGGAGGGATTGTGACTGCCAAGTCTGTCCGAATCGGTGGTGATGAGATGGATGAAGCTATCATTAGTCACTTAAAAAATGAGTACAATCTTCAGATTGGTTTTAATATGGCAGAGCAGATTAAATGGAAACTTGGGTCTGCTTATGCGGTTTATGATAAAGAAATAGAAATGACGGTAAAGGGCTTGGACCTTATCGATAGAATTCCCAGGTCTGTAGTTGTAGATTCTTTAGCCATCCGTAGAGTTCTTTCTCAGCCTCTGAATGGGGTAATAATGGCAGTTCGGCAAACCTTAGAATCCACTCCTGCTGAATTAGCTGCTGATATTATTGATCGTGGAATTATCATAAGCGGTGGTGGATCCCGTTTGCCAGGTCTAGACAAGAAAATAACAACTGAAACTAATCTTCCCGTTAGGTTAGATGATCAGCCCATGACTTCAGTCGTTCGAGGCGCTGGGAAAATCATAGAAAATTTTTCAGCCTTTGAAAAAATGCTAAGTGTCTTGAAAGATTAGAATGTATAAATTTATGTTTGCTTTGTACCAACGCCGAGAAATAGCCACGTTTATTGGGGCAATCTTAGTGTCTGTGATTCTTCTTTCGGTTTCTTCAGTACAGCAAGCTAATATTATGAGGGCCGGGTGGTTGTTTATTCTTTCACCCATTCAGGAGACTTTTGCCTTTATTCCCAGCTATTTTAATTTGAAATCCAAAAATAAACTTCTTCGTCAACAATTGGCGCAGATCCAAATAAAATTATCAGATATGGAAGAACGGGGTATGGAGAATACCCGCCTTCGTAAATTAATCAGTCTTAAAAAGAAAGCAGAATTTACCTTTATCCCTGCAGAAGTCATCGGATGGAATACTGAACAAGGTTTAAATTCTATAGTTATTAATGTGGGGGATTCCGAACAAATTAAAAAATATATGGCAGTGGTCATGGAAAATGGTGTTTTGGGAAGAGTACTTGAGGTAGGTCCTTTTTCTTCACACGTGCAATTGTTAAGTGATAGAAGTAGTCGTATCAGTGGGATTATTCAACGTAGCCGTGAACGGGGTATCATACGGTATAAGAGGGAGGAGCTATTTATGGAGGTCTCGTTACGAGCGGATGTCCTTAAGGGCGACAAGGTTGTAACTTCCGGCCTAGGTGGAACTTACCCTTCCGGTTTGGCTGTAGGAATGATAACCAAAATTAAAGAGGGGGACGTATTTAAAAAAGTATCAATTGCCCCGGCCGCTAGATTTAATAGTGTTGAAGAGGTATTTGTTATTACGGGTAAGGCTGAAGAAACTTCAAGAATCTCTAGGTCCCCAACATCCCCATAACTTATTTTTGTTTCAAATCGTTAGCATGTATCTAAAACTTATTATTCTTATTTTTCTGGCTTTTATGTTAGATAGTACGTGGAGTCACTATATTTCGATAGGGAATATAAGGCCTGACCTTATCCTATTGGTTTTGGTATATACTGCTTTGAGAATGGGGTCTTTGACAGGTACATTACTTGGTTTTAGTATTGGTTTATTGGAAGACTTTAATGGCTCGCCAGGAAATCTGGGGCTTAATGCTTTATGTAACTCAATTATTGGCCATATTGTCGGTATGGCGAGAAAAACTATCTACCGTGATAGCTTATCTACCTTAAGTCTAACTCTAATTTTATCAGGGCTAGCCCATTCAATAATATATTGGTTTATCTATACTAGATTCGAATTTTTTGAAACAACCTATAATTTAGGAATGATTGCGATACCTACAATAATCTATACATATATGGTAGGTTTAATCCTCATCGTCTGTTTTACAATGAAGCATAGGAAATTAGATGTCAGGAGTATTTTCCCAGAATAAAAGTTCACCTGAAAAAAAACAATTACAGGTATTGATAGCTATAATTAGTATTTTCTTTTTAATATTGGTTATTCGGCTTTTCTATTTTCAGGTTATTTCAGGTGACAAGTTTCGAGCTCATTCTGAACGAAATAGAATTCGCCCAGTAGTACTTGAGGCATCCCGAGGTTTAATTTTAGACCGTAATGGGTTGATATTAGCTGATAATAAGCCTTCATATACAGTAGCAGCTGTACCTTTTGAAACTTCAGATAGAACATTAGAAAATCTTGGAAACCTTACAGAAATAGATGTTGAAAGTATTAAAGCTCGAATTAGTCGTTCAAGTCGGAATCCATTCAATCCTACGCCGTTAACACGTGATGTTTCCTTCAAGGTTGCTTCCCAAGTCGAAGAACATTTGATCGATCTACCTGGTGTAATAATCCAAGTATCTCCTAGCCGTACATATAATAACGGTGATTTAGCTGCTCATGCTCTGGGATATGTATCCGAAATCAATAGACAGGAACTTTCTAGACTAAAGACAAAAGGTTACAGAGCAGGAGATATGATAGGAAAGGCTGGTGTGGAGAAATCCTTTGAACATTATCTTCGAGGCAAGAGTGGATTTGAATTTATGGAAGTCAATGCCCGTGGGGAAGAGCTTGGGTTAATATCTGGAATTCCAAGTATTCCTCCCCAAGCAGGTAACAATATCTACCTGACTTTGGATCATAGGATACAGACTATTGCTGAACAGGCGATGCCTGATAGTTTGGCAGGAGCGCTCATAGCTCTAGAACCTTCGACTGGAGCAGTTATTACCATGGTAAGTCAACCTGGATATAACCCTAATATATTTTCAAGCGAAATTCTTGACAATACTTGGGACAAGCTTCTAGAGAATCCACTTAAACCTCTATTAAATCGGATAAGTAATGGGCAGTACCCGCCAGCTTCCACGATGAAAATAATTACAGGAGCAGCTGCTTTAGAAGAAGGTTTGGTTTCCACCGAAACAATTTTACAAACGTGTATAGGAGGGTACCGTTTTGGTGACCGATGGGCGGGGTGTTGGGATTTTGGCCATGGAGCGTTAGCATTTCAGGAAGCTATGGCTCATTCCTGCGATGTATATTACTACCAAGTAGGAAATTTACTAGGCTTAGACGCATGGGGTAAATATGCTCGAGGATTTGGGATTGGTGAGGCTACAGGTTTTGATGCAGGTCCAGAATATGCTGGTTTGTTGCCAAATTTTGCATTTTATAGTTCAGAAAATGATCGCCAATGGACGGCCGGAAAGATGCTTAATTTAGCTATCGGTCAGGGGGAACTTCTTGTTACCCCTCTACAGATGGCAGTAGTAATAGCCGCAGTAGCGAACGGCGGGATTCTTTACAATCCCTATATTTTTAGCCAGGCAGTATCCCCAAGGGGGGAAATTATTGAATCAACAAAATCTCGGGTTAAGAGTCGACTCCCGATTTCTGCCGAGACACTAGACCAGATTCAAGAGGCTATGGTAGCCGTAGTAAATGTTGGGACTGGAAAACGGGCTTCCCTCCCCTATGCGCAAGTGGGGGGTAAGACCGGTACAGCTGAGAATTCAACAGAGTTAAATCATTCATGGTTTATTGGATATGCTCCAATCAGTTTTCCCCGTATTGCTATTGCAGCAATACTAGAAAATTCCCCATCTGGATCAGTTGTGCCTGTAGTCCAGAAAGTTATGGATGCCTACCTTAATCCTATACCAGTAAATCAAAAAGGTACCGGCTTTAAGGAAACCCAGATAGCAGATCAAGAATAATTAATGGATAATTATGGAAACCCAAGTAACCCGTGGTCTAGTTAGTCTATCAATAATATTGTCTGTTATCGGAATTATAATGATCTTTAGCGCTACCAGGCATGATGTTGAGGTATCCACTCCTCGATATCTGCTCCAGGTAATGTGGTTTGTTTTAGGGGTAGGTATGATGTTTATCATTACGTTTTTACCGCTCCGAATAATTCAAGCAATGACTGTGCCCCTTTTTATTGTTGTCCTAATTCTATTAGTTGTAGTCTTAAGTTATGATTCAGTAAAAGGTTCATCAAGATGGATCAGACTTGGTTTCATTAGTTTACAGCCTTCAGAACTTGCAAAAGTATCTGTTTTATTAATGTTAGCTCATTATTTATCCCAAATCCGAGGTGATTTCAGAAAGCCTTCAATAATAGCCATAAGCGGGTTTATCACTGGTTTCCCAACTCTTTTTATTTTATTACAACCAGATCTTGGTACATCAATTGTCTTTGCTACAATATTTAGTGGTTTATTATTTAGGATGGGATTGACTATCAGCCAATTATTGCTTATGATTTCTCCAGTTTTAGGTGTCATGATTGGAGTATTGAGTGATTTTAACTGGATTATATGGTCATTATTTATTCTAGCAGTAACGTTTGTTATGTATGTTAAATGGCCTCCCCGGTACGTTACGGCAATCTTGATCATCGCACATCTTAGCGTCGGATTGGGCGCCGAACCAATGTGGGATTCATTACATGATTATCAGCAGCAACGGATCGAAACGTTTTTAAATCCACAAGCTGATCCTCAGGGTACAGGATACCAGATTATCCAATCAAAGGTAGCTATAGGGTCCGGTGGGCTTTTCGGACGAGGCTTTTTAGAAGGGTCTCAGACTAATTTAGCTTTTCTGCCCGAGCAACATACTGATTTTATCTTTTCAGTTATAGCTGAAGAATTTGGATTTATAGGTTCAATTATAATTTTAGGAATGTATTATACTTTTATCCTGATCGGTATTTATATTGCTATGAATGTAAAAAGTAGGTATCAGAGTCTGATCGCAACTGGTTGCGTAACTATTTTTACATTTCATGTTGTTACAAATATCGCAATGGTGATTGGTTTGTTACCAATTGCTGGTGTCCCGTTACCGTTTCTTAGTTATGGCGGCTCGTTTTTATTAACGAGCTTAATTTTGTGTGGGTTATTAATGAATGTTTGGCGAAATAGATTTGATTACTAAATATTTCGTCACAGACGAGGAATGAAAATGTATCCTATCTTACTTGAAATCGGTCCGTTAACAATTAGATCCTATGGGTTATTGCTTGCCGTATCTTTTATACTGGGGATTATCTTAGCCCTAAAGCGCTCTAAGCAAAGAGGTTTGAACCAAAATCTAATGACAAATATGTGCCTACTAATTATGCTCGGAGGAATTATCGGGGCACGAATTATGTATGTAATCCCTCATTGGAATGAATTTAGCGCCAATCCTCTAGATATCATCAGCCCCTTTCAAAGCTCTGGAACTATCGGATTGACTGGTCTGACAATGTATGGAGGATTTATAACCGCTATATTAGTTTCCATTTTATATCTTCGTTGGCATAAATTATCAGTTTGGAAAACATGCGACGCTTTTGCACCCAGCATAGCTTTGGGTATTGGTATTAGTCGAGTTGGCTGCTTTTTAAATGGCTGCTGTTTTGGATTACCAACGGATTCCACCGTAGGGGTGGTCTTCCCAGTACTAAGTGCTGCAGGATCATTTTATCCAGATACTGCACTCCACCCTGCTCAGTTATATAATGCAGTACTTGGTTTCCTCCTCTTTGGTTTGTTACTATGGGTAGGGCGAAAGCCTCGATTTGATGGTTTCTTTTTTGCAGTACTATTAATTGGGGAGCCCATTACTCGATTTACTGTAGACATATTTAGGTATTATGAAGCGAGTATGACTCTAACCGATTTTGGGGGCTTCGTTTTGTCCGTTAATCAGGGAATAAGTATTATGTTATTTTTGGCCGGAGTGACCTTGCTAGTGTCACTTAGACAAAGAACTAAGCAGCGATCCCAGCGGAAGCATTCTGGGAACTAAAATGTAATAAATTATCTCATTGTATGTTGTTGGGGAAGGTAAACGTTTTGGTATATAGTTTTAAAAATGTTTTTTTGACGAAAGAGTTGGTTATAAAATTGCTTTTCCCTTTGACATTATAGATCATAATAAAGTAGGAGCTTTTAGATGCATATTGGTGTCTTAACAGGTGGTGGGGATTGTCCGGGTTTAAACGCAGCAATTCGTGCTGTGACAAGGCGTGGAATTAAGACTTACAACTCAACAATCCTTGGGATAGAAAACGGCTGGGCAGGTTTGATTCAGAATCAGACTCAACCATTATCACTACAGTCTGTTTCGGGCATCTTACACAGAGGCGGTACAATATTAGGAACCTCAAGAACTAATCCCATGAAGGATGAAAAAAGCATCCTGGCAATTAAGAAAAATATTGCTTCACTAGGCCTCCAAGCAGTGATAGCTATAGGGGGGGAAGATACATTAGGGGCTGCTGCTGGATTACAAGAAATTGGTATCCCTATGGTTGGTCTCCCAAAGACAATCGATAACGATATTGTAAAAACTGATATGACTTTTGGATTTGATACAGCTGTCAGTATTGCAACTGATGCGATAGACAGGCTGCATACGACAGCAGAATCTCATCACCGAGTAATGGTTGTCGAAGTTATGGGAAGGCATACTGGGTGGATTGCCTTAAAATCGGGGATTGCTGGTGGAGCTGACTGTATATTAATTCCCGAAATGCCTATGAATATTGATCAAATCTGTAATTTAATCGAACAACGTAAAGATAGGGGTAAAACCTTTAGTTTGGTTGTGGTAGCGGAGGGTTTTACGTTAGAGGAAGGTACTAGGGGGCATATTACCCAGGATAACAATATTGATGAATTTGGCCATGTCCGATTGGGTGGCATAGGTGCGATAATAGGAACCAAAATTGAACACCAAATCAAGATTGAAACCCGAGTGACAACTTTGGGGCATGTTCAGCGTGGGGGAACCCCTACAGCTTTTGACAGGGTTTTAGCTACGAGATATGGAGTAGCTGCGGTTGACTTAGTGCAAAATGGGAACTTTGGAAGAATGGTCACATTAGAAGGTTCAAATATCAAGAGTGTTCCTTTAAGTGATGTGACAGGACAGATACAAATGGTAGATCCCGAGTTATATGAACTCGCCAAGGTGTTTTTTGGATGATCTGATCTCGAGGTGGTTTTAGCGATGGCTGGGCGTAGACTGATCATTGTTGGAAACTGGAAAATGTATACCGATCTGGTGGATGGGGCTTCTCTTGTTGCTAATGTTATCCAGAGAACAGAGAAGTTGACCACCGATGCTGATATTATATTATGTCCGCCATTTACCCATCTAACTGTTGCCGCAACACAGCTTGCTGCCAGTTCGATTTCGTTAGGGGCACAGAACATGTCTTCGCTACGAGAGGGAGCCATGACAGGTGAGGTATCAGCAAGAATGCTATTGACTTCGGGCTGTAGGTATGTTATAATAGGACACTCTGAAAGACGTAGAGGTTTTTGTGAAACAAATGAGTTAATAAACCAAAAAGTTAAGATAGCGATCTTCGATAGCCTAACCCCAATCCTTTGTGTTGGAGAAACATTTGAGGAACGGGAGGCGGGCCATACAGAGCTCGTCGTAGAGGAACAGGTTCGGAAAGGTTTAGAAGGTGTAGAGCTAGGGCTCTCTGAAGATATTGTTCTAGCGTACGAACCAATCTGGGCGATCGGAAGTGGGCAGGTGGCGCAGCCGGATTCAGTCGACAAAATACATGGGACTATTAGAGAAATTTTAGCTGATATGTTTGGGGAGAATTTAGCCAGGAATATACGTATTCAATATGGTGGCAGCGTAAAACCGGAAAATGCTGGGGTTATAATGGCTAAACCTCACATAGACGGAGTCCTGGTGGGAGGTGCAAGTCTGGATGCTTCATCTTTTGAGGCAATTATCCGAATAGGGCTTGGTAGCCAATAACAGATAGGTTTATAGTCACAAGATAACTTTAAAGGATAAGTAAAGTGTATTCCACTATAGTAACCATCCATGTACTAGTTTGTATTGTTTTGATCCTAGCTGTCTTGTTACAATCTGGCAAGGGTGGAGGTTTATCTAGTGCATTTGGTGCGGGTGGTGGTGCTTCGGGCGGTATGGCTGGCCAGATGTTTGGCGGCCGTGGGGCTGCTACCTTTCTTAGTAAGGTTACAACGATTTTAGCAACTTTGTATATGCTAATCATCATCGGTTTAAATTTATTACCAGATGAAGGGCAGCGCCCTCGTAGTATAATCCAGGAAGAAGCCTTAAACAACCAACAGACATCTCCTGCTCAAGGTTTACCTGATGTAGACGCAGGGTCGCCTGTTTCTCCCTTAGGGGATCCTTCCCAGACCGGTACGACTGGTGAACAAGAATAAAATAACTATTCGCTGGGTCAATTTTAGGTTTTGAATTTAGACACTGCCGAAGTGGTGAAACTGGTAGACAGGCTGTCTTGAGGGGGCAGTGGGAGAAATCCCGTAGCGGTTCGAATCCGCTCTTCGGCATTATTGGACTCAAATGGGTGACACAGGTATTGTGTAACCCATTTTTTATATCCCCGTTCTTCTATCTCTTAAAAATCCGGATACATTATGGTTTTGTGGCATATATATGTGATAAATTGTGGTAGGGAGGAAATATATAATAGATTCCACGGGACATATCTGTCGCCCTTATTCTTTATCTTAAAAGTTTTTGTAATAAATTGGGTTTTAATTTCTGTTGCTTATGGGCAAGCACAAAAAATAAATTCTGTAGGGAAAATTATGCCTCCTGATGCAGCTCCTCTTTCCCAACAAACTATTCGCCTGATGGGAAGAGAACCCCGTAGTCTTGATTCTGGTATAAATCCTTACGATGATGATGGGGTAATTTTAAGGCCATTTGAAATGTTAATGCGAAGAGATGAATTGATGCGGCCGATACCAGGGGCAGCAGAACATTATGAAGAGTCAGCTGATGGGTTATCATGGATTTTTTATCTTCGACCAGGTGCTCGCTGGAGTGATGGTCGAGCTGTAACCGCCCATGATTTTGTTTACACTTTTAGGAGAAATATTGATCCAAAATCAGGAAATATATTTGCAAAATTTTACTATGATATTAAAAATGCCCGAGCTATAAATCAAGGTCAGATTACAGATCTGACACGATTGGGTGTTCACGCCCTAGATAACCTAACCCTCGTTATTGAAACTGAACACCGCACACCATACCTATTGCATGTTATATCATTCCCAGATACGTTCCCGGCACCTAAATGGCAGGTAGAGAAATATGGTCGAAAATGGACTGAACAAGATTATATTGTTTCTAACAGTGAATTTAAAATAGGTGAATGGGTTAAAGGTAGTCACATTACTTATATCCCTGACCCAATGTATAATGGCCCCTATAAACCATTTTTAGAGAAGGTTACTCAATTGTTTAGGGATTCATCTACAGCTAATATTTTGCCCTACGAGAATAATGAAGTTGACATTGAATTAATAGACCCAGCAGAACTTCTTCATATCCAAAATGACCCTCACCTAAATTCTGAAATAGTTCGTTCAAAAACATACAAAACCTGGCATCTTACTTTTCGAACTCAGGTGCCACCGTTTAATGATATTCGAGTGAGGGAGGCATTTGCCCGTATAGTTGATAGAGAATCAATCTTACGGGTTATATTACGAGGCATGGGAGTTCCTGCATATTCTATGCTTCCACCTGGTTTTGATGCGTATGCAGGTCCAGATTATAAAGCTTTTCAAGATTACAATCCGGCAAAAGCTAAATGTTTAATGGCGGAAGCAGGTTACGGTAAGGGATTTCGATTCCCTACAACAGAAACTTGGTTGAGAGCTCCAAGCCCTATAACTCGTCGAATTGCTGAGGCTATACAGGAGATGCTAAGAAATCATCTTGGGGTCAAAATCGTTTTCCGTAGTACTGATCCTAGTTCTTATATGAATGCAATGTTCAATTGGCAAATTCCACTAGGATTTATCCCATGGGGTGCTGATTATTTAGATCCTAGAAATATGTTAGATATGACATGGCGTTCAGGTAGACGGGGAATGCAACGACATGATTGGGTTAATCGAGAGTTTGATGATCTGGTTAGCAAGGCAGTGGGTGAAACTGATCCAGACCAGCGTACAAAAATTTATAAGCAAGCCGAGAGAATATTAGTTTCAGATTATGGTGGAGTATTTGTATACCATCCAAGTAGGGTTAGTTTACGGAAACCTTGGGTCAGGGGATACCACAGGATGAGTGATGGTACAGTTGGTGATATAATATGGAATCAAATCTATATTAGTAAGAAGTAGTTTGGTCAGGGCTATCTAAATTTTACTCTTCCCTTGGACTTATAACTCATCTATATTGTTCTGCTTTATTTTCATTTACAATATTTTCTATCATAAAGGTAAGGGTTCTAAAAATGTTTTCTTGGATTTTTGATCCCCAGGCTTGGGTTCTACTCGCAACTTTATCTAGCCTAGAGATTATACTTGGTATTGATAATATAGTTGTTATAACAATTCTAGTGAGTCGTCTTCCAGCTTATCAACGACAGAAGGCCCGGATCATCGGCCTTGCTCTAGCAATGATAACTCGTCTAATGTTGTTACTTACATTAGCATGGGTCGCCCAGTTAAAAACGGAGCTTTTTACTATTCTTGGTGAGGCTATTTCTGGCCGTGATATCATTATGTTAGTTGGTGGGTTTTTCTTACTTGTCAAAAGCATCCATGAAATAACTCAAATGTTTGAGGAACAGAAACACGCTGGTTATGCTGGAAAGGTTGCTTCTTATGCTGGGATTTTAATTCAGATAGCGTTGATTGATATAATTTTTTCTTTAGACTCCGTGATAGTGGCAGTTGGAATGGCTGCAGATTATGTCCCCGTCATGATGCTGGCAATTATTTTTGCTATTTTGACTATGATGTTAGCTGCCCGATCTATAGGAGATTTTGTTGATGCTCATCCAAGTGTAAAAATGCTAGCGTTAAGTTTCCTTGTTCTTATTGGGGTAGCTCTTCTTTTAGAAGGGATCGATATTCATGTAGACAAGCCCTTTATATATATATCTATCGCTTTTTCAGTAGTTGTTGAGTTTGTTAACATGAGACTGAAAGGAAACCGATTCAGAATACTGAGTTATGCTATCCTGATTTTATTTATCTTAAAGTTCTTACTTGGATTCGTGGGAATACCAGTAGGATATGAATATCTTTTTGTAGCTGTATTGTTTACTGTCGGTGTAGAGATATTGAACTTGCGTTTACGGAGATACCTCCAAGTGCCCAAGGGGACTATTTAGACTAATCTTACCTTTAGGAGTTATATGGAGTACCGCCAGTTAGGACAGTATGGGGTCAGAGTGTCTCCTATTTGCTTAGGGACAGCTTTCCGAAGTTTTTGGGCTGGAGATACTGATGAGAAAACTTGTGCTAGAATCATTGAAAAAGCAGTTGATCTGGGCATAAATTTTATTGATTGTGCGAATTATTATTTCAGTGGTCGATGTGAAGAAATCGTGGGAAAAGTATTATCGCATATGAAGAGTAGGCGTGACGACTTGGTTATTACAAGTAAAGTTTGGAGTAATATTGGACCAGGCCCAAATGACAAGGGAGCATCACGATTTCATATTCTCCGAGAAATAGAACGATCCTTAAAGCGAATGAATATTGACCATATTGATTTATATCTTCTCCACCATTTTGATCCGACAACTCCTTTAGAGGAAACTCTTAGTACTATGAATGATTTAGTGCGCAGTGGGAAGGTGCGTTACTTTGGCATGTGTAATTATACAGCGGCACAGATAGTGGAGGCTTTGTGGGTTGCCGATAAAAACAGATATACTACCCCAGCTTGCTTGCAAAATGAGTACAACCTGATCTGCCGTTCTAATATGGAGAACGAACTTATTGAACGTTGTAGTCGCCATGGGTTGGGCATGATGACATACAGTCCCTTAGCTGTCGGACTGTTAACTGGTAAATTTCGGAGAGGTGTAGAGCCACCTATAGACTCCCTTTGGGGGAAAGATCTTGATCGTTATCGGCATGTTATGACCCGAGGAGTTAACCAAGTAATCAATGTATTGATCGATATTGCCGGAGACTTAGGTAAAACGCCAGCGCAGGTTGCCTTTGCCTGGATTTTAGACCATCCGGAAATTACTGCCGCAATAACTGGCCCTGATAAGGCTGAACATGTTGAAGAGGTTTGTGGTGGAGTTGGCTGGAAGCTACCGCCTGAGCTACGTAAGAGGTTAGATGAAGTTTCATCCCCTGAAAACATAACCCAGGAGCAGTAAGGTAGGGGTTAGTTTTAAATTAAATTCCTCAAACTTAATTTGTTAAGTTATTATCCTCTGGTACTTTATCAATACGGAGTCTTTGGATATGTGTTGTCTCTACCTGTAGAGCTGTCATTAGATGATCACCCGTCCGTACCTGTTCTCCCTGTTTTGGTATATGGCCTAGCAATTCTATCATTACTCCACCTGAGGTGTCTGAGGTTAATTCTTCGGGTAATATTAAACCGCAGGCAGCAACAACTTGGTCAACTGGACAACTGGCTTCAACTATAAAACGATGTATTCCGGTCCGCACGATTAATGGAGTTTCCCGATCGAATTCATCTTGGATCGGCCCCACAAGTTCCTCTAAAACATTTTCAAGAGTAATCATTCCTGATACTGTTCCATATTCATCTACAAGGATAGCTAATACGGTATTACTTCGCTGAAATTCCCGGAGAAGGGCATCAAGTTTTATGGTTTCAGGCAAGAAAAGGGGATCACGAGCAACAATTTCTAAGTTTGATGATTTACTTTCGTCAAAAAGTGTCTTAAAGAGATCTTTAACATGAACAATACCAATTATATGATCAAGATCCTCGTTGCATAGTGGAAATCGGGTATGGCTTGATTCGGAGACAATTCCGAGCTTAATGTTTATGTTATCATTTTGGTTGAGATACACTATTTGATTTCTGGGAAGCATATATCTTCGAGCTACTTTTTCTTCTAGATCTAATACATTTTCGATGATCAGCCGCTCTCTTCGGGTAACATGCCCACCGGCAGCCATGCTCCCTAGTGTTAATCTGAGTTCTGACTCGGTAAACGAATCACCATGTTCGTTAGAGAGATGGATTCCTAGACATTTTAACATAAAATTACTACTGATATTTAAAAGCCAAATAAATGGCCTAAATACCTTGTAAAAAATGACTAACGGGATTCCAATTGTGAGTGCTGTTTGGCGGCATAGTTGTATAGCGACAAACTTAGGGACTAATTCACCGGCAGTTATAAGGAGGAAAGTGATAAATGCAAAAGCAATTGGTATAGCTATCAAGTGGGCTGTTTCGGCCGCAAAACCCATTGAAAGGACCATAGGTTCAAGTAAGCTTGCCATACGCAGTTCACCAAGCCATCCAAGTCCCAAGCTAGTAAGAGTTACTCCTAGTTGGGTTGTGGAAAGATAGGTGTCCAATCTAGGAAGAATATGACGAACAATTTGTGCTCTCCGGACGCCTGCGTTAGCAAGCACCTCAATTTCGGACAAGCGGACCCGAACCAGTGCAAATTCAGAGGCGACAAAAAACCCGTTCACTACGACTAGTAAAAAAATAAGAATAAGGTCAGTCATTATATAAGAACAGTTATGGAGAAAATAGGTCAGTTCTCCGGAAGCCAATACCCCAAAAAATTAAATAGTCCTTGAATGCTGCTCACCTTCAGGAAACTGATTGTCAAGAATATCATATCGATAGTCAAATATATCATCTAATTGATTTCTAATCCATCCAAAATGTACCATACGGCCTAAAATACCAAATGGCAAGGCATAATGGACAACATCTTTAATTTCTACCCCACCATCAATAGATTGCAATCGATGTTCATGGTGCCAAAACTTGTAGGGCCCAAATCTTTGTTCATCAATAAAGTAGCTAAGTCTTTCTGATTGAGTTATTTCGGTCGTCCATTTAAAGTAGAACACCTTGTATATCTTAAGTTGATAAGTGATAATAAGCCCGGGGTAGATATGTTCAGGTACATCACTTGTGATTGTAAGATTAATCGATGGTGGTGTTAGTTGTTGGAGGTTTTTGGGTTGGCAAAGGAACGTCCACGCTGTTTCAAGTGAAATAGGTAATTTCTGGGTCCGTTGGAGCTTGTATACCTTCATTAGCTTCTATCTTTTTGGGTTTATTTTAAGGAATTTCTTGCTTTAGCGGCAATTAGTATATTATCTCTGTTTGAGGTAAGGTTACGTTAATCTTCATAATTAGTCAAATCATAAGGGAGGATGATTAGTCTAGAAATCATAGTATTTGCTACCTACTATGATGGTATGACCAAACTTATTATGGTTATTCTAGTAACTGGAGGTTCAGGACTTATTGGAAGCGGGTTAATAGCACACTTAGAGCTACTAGGTCACACGGTTATTCGCTTAGTCAGATCGAGCAATAAATTAAACGATAAAGCAGTATTGTGGTCTACTTCAACAGGATATTTCCCCTGGGATAATTCTATACAAATAGACGCTATGGTGCATTTAGCTGGTGAAACAATCCTAGGGTTATGGACCCAAGCTAAAAAACGTCGTATATATGATAGCCGTGTAACAACAACTCAACAGCTCTCTAAGTTTCTAGCCTCATTAAAATATCCACCAAGGACTCTTATTGCAGCTTCGGCAACTGGGTATTACGGTGATCGTAGTGAAGAGGTTTTAATCGAAGAATCTTTGCCAGGCAAGGGTTATTTACCTAGTGTGTGTCAGGAATGGGAGGAGGCTACCGAATCAGCTCAGAGAGCTGGTATTCGGGTTATAAATCTCCGTATTGGAGTTGTACTAAGTTCAAGAGGAGGGATATTAGCTCACATAAAACCCCCTTTCCTGATGGGGCTAGGTGGTAAAATAGGGACCGGTAGACAATACATGAGTTGGATTACTCGAGAAGATTTAGTCTCTATAATTCAGTACATATTAGAAACCGAGGAAATTATTGGCCCCATTAATGCTGTTTCGCCCCAACCTGTTACCAATAAATATTTTACTCAAAGTTTAGGGACGGCTCTCAATCGTCCAACTTTATTTTCAGTCCCTTCGGTTGTTATCCGTTCGTTACTGGGAGAGATGGGCAAAGATCTAATGCTGGCAAGCACGCGAGTCCAACCTCAAAGCTTGGAAGAAAATGGTTTTTCTTTTCGTTATCCGGATTTGACAGAGGCATTAGATCATCTATTAGATCCTAGCAAACCGCACTCAAATATTAAGGCCTAATGTTTAAGCATAAAGAAGTGATGGTTATTTAATGCGTAACATAAAATCTAAAATTACAACCGATATTAATACTTCTCCTAGGACCGGGTTTTTGGATACGTTTGAACGGCTGGGGAATCGTCTGCCAGATCCGATTAGTCTATTTTTAATAGGGGCATTGATCATTGTTATTGTTTCCGATATAGCTGTCCGGCAGGGTTGGAGTGTTGTTCAGACGCTTCCAGAACCTATCATAGGTATAGATGGTTCTTCAGACATCGTTTGGAAAGAAACTGGTAAAGTATTTAAGCCAATTAGTCTTTTAAGTCAGGATGGTTTCTTTTGGGTGGTAAGCAGTATGGTAGACAATTTTATTAATTTCCCCCCTCTTGGTGTAGTTCTAGTGGGAATGCTTGGAATAGGAGTTGCAGAGCGGACCGGTATGATCGGGAGCATTCTCAAGGCGTTTATGTTGGTGATCCCCGGTAAGCTGCTAACTCCAGCTGTAATTTTTATTGGTATAATGTCTTCTATGACCCTTGATGCCGGATACGTTATCTTGCCACCGCTCGCGGCCGCCCTTTATAAAGCAGTAGGTCGGGCTCCCCTAGTTGGCCTAGCTGCAGCCTTCGCAGGTGTTTCCGCTGGGTTTAATGCCAACTTATTTGTCACAGGTTTAGATCCATTACTAGCGGGTTTATCGACCGCTGGAGCTCAGACGATCGATATTTCTTACCAGGTAGCTGCAACTAGTAATTGGTATTTCATGATAGTATCAACGTTGATAATGACTTTGACTGGATGGGGCGTAACGGCATGGTTGGTTGAAAAGAGACTAGAAACAAAACCTCCCGAAGAAGGAGGGCCAATTTCTAGTTCTAACAGTTCGAATCATGATCATTATACTCTTATTTCATCAGAAAAACGGGGTCTAGTTTGTGGGGGATTAGTTTTCTGCGTGGTTTTCCTCCTAATAATGTTGATGATACTTTTGCCAGATGGACCATTTTATGGCAAAGGTCAATTATTTGAACGGTGGGTAGAAGCGATTGTTCCTTTGTTGTTTTTCTGTTTTCTTCTTCCAGGAATAGCGTATGGAATTTCGACTGGAACTATATCGAGTGATAAAGATGGAGCACGAATACTTATTGAAACTATGTCAAAAATGGCGCCAATTATTGTCTTAGGGTTTTTTGCAGCTCAGTTTATAGCTTATTTTCAATATTCTGGCCTTGGTCTGATGCTAGCTATGGCCGGTGGACAAGTTCTTGGACAGGCTGAAATGCCATCATGGATGTTGATAATATTTTTTATTGTTTTGACGATGTTTTTCAACCTCTTGATTGGATCTATGTCAGCTAAATACGCACTATTCGCACCAATATTTATCCCCATGTTTATGATGGTTGGAATCAGTCCGGAACTTACTCAAGCAGCATATCGAATTGGGGATTCTGTTAGTAATACAGTTACGCCTCTCAATCCTTACCTTATTATTATATTGGTTTTTATGCGCCAATTTTTGCCAAAATCTGGTATGGGTACCTTAATCTCAACCATGATGCCTTATTCAGTAGTTTTTATGATTATTTGGACTTTCTTACTAGTACTCTGGATGGCCTTCGGGTTTCCCCTTGGACCGGAAGGAGATTTGGTGTATGTCCTCCCTAAAAAATGAAAAATTTTCTGGGAGCCAATATTCTGAACTTTGAATCCTAATTTTGATAACAAGTACTTGGGTTACTTTGATAGCCTAAACAAAAAGTAGTAAATGGGAACTCCTAAACTAGTTAATAAAAGCCCAGTAATAGCCTGGATAGGAGTTTCAAACAGCATATTAACTAAGATAAAGCTCGATCCTATTATAAATAGGAGAGGAACAATCGGATAGCCCCAAACTTTATAGGGCCTCGGTAGCTTGGGCATTTTCCGCCGTAGCGTGAAAACAGCTGCTGCTCCTGCGATCCAAAGCATGAGGTTTGCAAAGACAACTAAAGTAATCAAATCTTCGAATGTACCACTCAGCGTTAGGATACATGCCCAAACAGCTTGGAAAATTACCGCGTGGCCAGGTGTTTTAAACTTGGGATGTACCGTTGCGGCTTTTTGGAAGAATAAATTATCCTGTGCCATCGCAAAAAACACACGAGGCCCCACCAGTATACTACTATTTTGGGCCCCCAGAATAGTTATAATGACAGCAATAGATAATAATGATGCTCCGGTTGGGCCCCATAGAAAATATGCTGCGGCTTCCCCAATTCGGACAATTCCAGACATATCATCGATCGAATGTGCTTAAAGATAAATAAAATTAATGAGTAAATAAAGAGTAGTAACACTTATAGTCCCAATAAGCAGTACTCGGGGTAGGTTCCGTGATGGATTTATAACTTCTCCTGTTACAAATGACACTTCTTCCCACCCAGCATAACTCCATGATACAGCAACTAAGGCAAGACCAAAAGAGAAGAGTAACTGGGGCCAGTTGATAGTTACTATATTAATATGAAAATTATCTGGGTAGGAGGTATCAGCATATAATCCAAAACAAATGAACAACAGAAGTGCGCCAATTTTTATCAAAGACGATGTATTAGTAATATACTTGCTAATTCTGACTCCACGATAATTTACCAAGGAGAGCATGAGAATCATTATGACTGCAGTTAAGTGTCCGGTTGAAAGAGAAAATTGGTAATAGGAATCCAGTACGAAAAAATCTTTTTTAAAAAGAATATTTTCCATACCCATAAAAGGAAAAAAATAACCCATATATTCCGCACATCCTACAGCTAGCGAAGCAATTATTCCTGTGAGATATATACTGAATGAAACCCAGCCAAAAAGAAAACCAGAGAATCGGCCATACGCTTCTCGCAAATACACATATTGGCCCCCAGCTTGTGGCATTGATGCCCCTAGTTCAGCATAGGTTAGTGCCCCTAATAGGGCATGCAAGCCACCTACCAACCAGGCAATTAGTATCAGAAACCCAAATGGGATCCCCTTTGCTATTATGCCTGCCGTCAGAAAAATACCTGATCCAATCACAATACTGATTATGATCATTGTGGTGTCGAAAAGACCTAACTGTCGAATCAATCGAGTCTTTTCTTTCTGTTCAGTAGGAATCGTCATATATTACTATATTGTTGATCAAGATAAAGTTAGTCTGGAAAGGTTAATCAAGGAAAACCGGAGCGTATGTTACAATGTCACGGGTGGTAAGTCAATATTGGTTTTGGAGGAGGAGGTAATTAAACCATGAGTCATACAGCATTAGATCTCATCAATACGGAACTTTACCCACTGCACGACCACCAATCATCTTCTTACAATTCTTTAGTAAAGCGATGTAAAGAGGAACTTGCAACACATAGTGCTTGCTTATTAGAGGGCTTTATTACTAGTGATGCTATAGAAATGATTGTAAGTGAAGTAGATCGAGCTAGTATAGAAGCGTATGGGTGTCGAGAAACACATAACGTTTTCCTGGAAAAGAATGACAAAAAGTATCCTCTAACTCATCCTAGACGACAATTACAAAATACTAACCTTGATTCAGTTGCTTTTGACCAGATTCACCCGACACACGGCCTTCATATTCTATATTCTTGGGACCCATTATTATCATTTATTGCTAACGTACTAAATAAAGAAAATTACTATCGGATGGCTGATCCTCTTGCGGCTGTGACGGTTAACGTCATGCATGATGGGCAAAATCATGGTTGGCATTTCGATGAAGCTGCGGTTTCGACTACCATAATGCTTCAGTCGCCAAAAATAGGAGGGGTTTTTGAGTATGTACCAAATATTCGTCCTGAGGAGACCGGTGGTTATGAAGCGATAGATCAGGTGTTAAAGGGTTCCTATAAAGATATACGAACACTAAAAGTGACCCCAGGTACTTTGATACTTTTTGAAGGATACAGATCCCTACACCAGGTCACTACGGTCCGGGGTGCTACAACTCGTTACGTGGCAACATTTTGTTACAAGGATCAGCCAAATATTTGTAATAGTCCCGAGGTACAAAAGATATTTTATGGGAGAACAGTCTAAGCACTACAGTAGGATGATATTGTTTTTGACTGACCTGTTCTAGGTAATAGGAGGTTAAGTCGTTGCGTGTGGTAATAATAGGCAATGGGATAACTGGTGTAAGCGCTGCTATACGGATAAGACAGCTCCAACCAACTTGGGAAATTAATATAATCTCGGGGGAGTCTTCATATCATTATTCCCGTCCTGCTATGATGTATATTTTTATGGGGCATATGACATATGAAGGGACAAAACCTTACGCAGATTCATTTTGGGGCGAACAACGTATCGGATTGCTAAAACAGTGGGTAACAAAAATTGATATTGAGAACAAAAAATTATATTTGGACACAACAAGGATATTGCCCTACGATAAGCTTTTAATTGCAACAGGTTCAAAGTCAAATCGGTTTGACTGGGTGGGAGATCATCTTAATGGCGTTCAGGGTCTTTATAATTTGGACGATTTGAAGCTCTTGTATAGGAATGTGGAAAAGACAAAACAGGCTGTAATTGTAGGAGGCGGATTGATTGGCATTGAACTAGGTGAAATGTTATATTCTCGACATATAGAGGTGACATTTTTAATTCGTGAAAAATCCTATTGGAATAATCTTCTTCCAATCGAGGAATCCACCATGATAAACAGGGTAATTAATGAGCGAGGGATTAGTCTGGTTACAGGTACAAATCTGAAAGAAATCATAGGTGATAGGAATGGGCAAGTCAAAGCAGTTAGAACAGAGTTTGAAGAAACATTAGATTGTCAATTAGTAGGCTTGACTCCTGGAGTATCTCCAAATATTGATCTAATCCATTCAACTCCTATTGCATCAGCAAGAGGTATTCAGGTAGATTTATCTTTTCGGACCAATATCCCAGATGTTTTTGCAGCTGGGGATTGCGCAGAAATTTTTATCAATGATGAATGCCCCAATCTTATTCAGCAAGTTTGGTACACAGGGAAAAAACAGGGTAATATAGCCGGTGAAGTTATGGCCGGTAAAGAAGTAGACTATTGCCCAGGGATATGGTATAATTCGGCCAAGTTTTTTGATCTGGAGTATCAGACATATGGATTGGTATCTAACAAACCTGGGCCAGGTGAGCGACATCTTTTTTGGGAGCATAAATCCCACCGGCACTCTATCCGCCTTGTAGAAAAAGGAGATAGAATAAAGGGATTTATTTTTATGGGTATTCGGGCTCGCCAAGAAGTATGCGAAAAATGGATCGAAGAAAAAAGAAGCTTGCCGTACGTGATTAATAATTTAAGGGAAATCAGATTTGATCCAGAATTCTCAGTCTCCTACGAAAAAGAAATAGCTCAGTCATTAAAGGAACAAATCTAATGAGCTATAATTCTAGGCAAAAAGTGCTAGTATCCCAAGAGACGATTCCTAAACTATATGATGAAGAATCAAATCTATTCAAGGAACCAGTATCTATTGCATCTCGCCCTACGTCTGCCAAGGTTAGAAAGATAATCTGCGGAGGTTTATTATGTCTGGGGATGCTTGGATTGACTATCTCTTTCTTTGAAACAATATGGGTGTCATTATGGCTTTGGGTAGTATCATACGCTCTTTTAGCTGCTGGAATTACCGGATCTCTCTGGTTTTCCTATCGAGAGACTGGACTTGAGATAAAAAATGACAGAACATTTTTCAGTGGGGTAACGAATCGTGGGATAATAGCATGGTTCTTCGCCGTAATATTTACTGGGTTTTATGGGATATTATATTGGTGGCCTGCATACTTAGATCAACTTTTTAGGGTAGTTGACCCACTGTCTTGGGTTCTAGCTGGCCAGTCAGCGGACCAATGGTTTCTTTATGGGTTCCTATATACGATAGCAGTACTTATCTTTGGATTTAGAAGTTTAATAAAATATCGGAATAATAGATATCATATTTTTCGAACTATTTCAGTAATGATGGTTCAGTTGATCCTAGCTTTTATCCTCCCTCAGATTCTTCGATCACTTAATGAACCCGAGTTTTATTTTAGCTATTTTTGGCCTCTTAAATATGAAATTCTTTTCCCAGAATCTGTTGACAACCTAATTTCGGACGGAAATATATTGGGAACCTTTATGTTATATTGGGGTATTATTGGATCATTTCTGGCGACACCTATTCTTACATATTTTTATGGCAAACGGTGGTATTGCTCGTGGATATGTGGTTGTGGTGGACTTGCCGAAACAATGGGGGATCCTTGGAGGCATTTGATGCCGAGTTCTTCGATGGCATGGAGAATCGAGCGGGGCTGTATCTATACAGTTTTGATAATAATACTTCTTACAACGGGATTTCTCTGGATAAGTAGCTTGTCAGGCGGGTTTTTGAGTCCTTATGCTGCAATCCTTAAGGAATGGTATGGATTTTACATCGGTGCCATATTTGCGGGTGTGATAGGAGTTGGTTTTTATCCAATCCTTGGGAGTCGAATTTGGTGTCGGTTTGGATGTCCAATGGCTGCAATTCTTGGAATAATTCAACGGTTCTACTCAAGATTTCGTATTACAACTAATGGAGGTCAATGTATATCTTGTGGCAATTGCACCACCTATTGTGAAATGGGTATTGATGTTAGAAGTTACGCCGAGCGAGGTGAAAATATTGTTCGAGCTTCCTGTGTTGGGTGCGGAGTATGTTCTTCGGTTTGTCCGCGGGGCGTTTTAAAACTTGAGAACGGTACTTCATACAGAAATCGATATCCTGGTTCTGACAAACCTTTGAGCGCAGTTCTTACTGCTTTTAAAGGGGGTGGATGCCAGAGTAAGGGGAACAGCTATCTTTAGAGCTCTCAAAATATCCCCAATAGATCTAGATCACCTTATTAGATAGATGACGAGTGCCACCGTTAAGACACTGCATATCGTAGATAGAAAAACGGTATTGGCTGCAAACCCCTTCCTAGTACCAAATTCCATCGCAATTAAAACTGTATTGATAGCAGTTGGGTAACTGGTTGATACTACTAGGATTGGAGCTATTTCTGGATCTATATTCAGAAGAAGAACAAGTCCGTATCCAATTAGTGGAGAAATTAAAAGTCGGCAAATAACAGAGGTTAGGCTAGTTTGCCAAGCTTGAGTTAAGTGAGTATTAGCCATCTGCATGCCTAGGGTTACAAGAGCCATTGGCACAAGCGCTCCAGATAGATATTCTAATGGAAGCCAGATAAAGGTTGGTAACTGTAATTCGTAGCTCCGGATAGTGAATGCTAGGACCAACATATATACAAAGGGCATTTTGATCGATTGTAGTAATGCTTTTCGGGCAGATGATCTCCCGGCAGATACGAGGAAAAGTCCAAGGGTAAAAATAAGAAAATTTTGCACTGCTAAGATTATTGCTTGGACGGGTAATCCGAGAGTAGGAAAAGATAATTCGGTTGCAGGGAACCCAAAGTTTCCACTATTATAATAGAGTACCGAATGACTAAAAGCCTGCTTCATATCTTTCCGGTATCGCAATATGTTAGAAACCACAAGACTTAACAGAAAAAGTGCCAAAAGCATAAGCAAGCAGAATATACTCGTTTCCCATATAAAAATTGGATCAAGCTCAGATTTAGTCAGGGATACCACTAACGTAGCTGGCATTACTAAATACAGTAGTATTTTGGTTAAAGCTTGAAGATCAAAATGCCCTTTCTGCTGAATTAAATAGCCAAGAGTAATCAGAACAAAAATTGGAGCAATGATATCAAGCAGAATATTTAGAAATAGCATTCGGTTTAGTGTTTGGAAACCTTTGTTTAGTCGGTTGGAGGATCAAAACGACCATCAATAGCCGTCCATCCTCCATCCACAAACATTACAGAGCCAGTTGTATACGAACTAGCATCAGAGGCGAGATATAATACAGCTCCTGCAATTTCTTCAGGCGTAGCCCATCTACGGAGCATAGTTTTTTCCGCGTAAGCTTTATACCAAGCTGAATTCTGTTTGATCTGGGAGGTGAGTGGCGTATCCACAACACCCGGTGCTATAGCATTCGCTCGGACACCCTTACTAGCAAGTTCAGCTGCTAATGTTTTTATCATCAGAACTACCCCAGATTTAGTCGAGGCATAAATTCCTTGACCTGGCTCAATTACCTGCGACCTTATGCTAGAGAAAACAATGATACTGCCTCCATTATTTTCGGTCATACTTCTAGCTACTTCGCGTACTAGCCGAAAGGTTCCAGTTAGATTAAGATCGACAACAGTATCATAATCTTGGTCAGTATATTCAAGGAGGGGTTTTCGAATATTGATACTTGGGGTACTTACTAGGACATCTGGAGGGTCGGTTTTTTTGAGAGCGGTAGCAATATTTTCTGTAGAACGAATATCAAGTTCAACAATTTCAGCTGAACCACCCTGGTGGTGAATCTCATCGGAGACACATTGGGCTTTCTTAAGCTGTAAATCAGCACATATCACATGTGCACCAAATTGAGCGAGGCACATAGCCGAACAACGACCAATACCACTTCCTGCACCAACAACTAGCGCTATTCGGTCTTTCATGTCAAAAAGGGTTTTGTAGTCAGTCATAATGTTTCTATTACTTTCGGTTAGGGGTATGATCAGGAGCTACATGAGTTTAAAGTCTGGTATGGTTGCTCAAACATTCAAATTACTATCTTAGATTTTAGTACGATCTATGTCAAGTTGTTAGCGTAGAAGTCATTAACAGATTATCTCGAGTACTCTCAATGATTTTTTTTATCTTTTGGTACAAAATATTAAGAAATTACTGGAAGGAAATATATGGCTGACAAAATACTAATTATTGCTAATCCTAAATCTGGAAATAATCGAGGACTCCAACACGCAGAACTGGCAAGAGCACTTTTGACACAAAATGGTATATCAGTGGCTGTTCGCTATACCAAAGCTCGAGGTGATGCAGAGGTTATAGCGTTTAAGGCTGTGGAGGAAGGCTATTCTTGTGTCGTAGCTTGTGGTGGTGATGGTACAGTTAATGAAGTGGTAAATGGAATAGTAGGGACAGATGTCAGCCTTGGTATCCTGCCTAGCGGTAGAGGGAACGATTTCGCACGGTCAGTAAATATCCCCTTTTCACCCCAAAAAGCAGCTATGGTACTTCTTAAAGGGCATAAAGTTATCTGTGACTTAGGTAAGGTGAACAATAGGTATTTTGCAACAGTAGTAACCCTCGGGTTTGATTCGGAAGTGGCTAAATTTGTTTATCAAGGATCGGGGCCTTTTAATGGAGTCTTAGCATATCTCTGGGGTGTTATTAGGACTTTGAGGCGGTATAAAGGGATCGATTTACGGATAAGTGGAGAATTTGGGGTCGCAGTGCAAAAGGTTCTACTAGTAGCGACTGGGAATACTAGCACTTATGGAGGTGGAATCAAGATTGTACCTAATGCTGACCCGACTGATGGTAAGCTTGATATCTGTATTGTTCGAATGATGAGTATTGGACAAATACTAAAGCTGCTCCCATCAGTTTACAGAGGGGCCCATCTTAACCACCCGAGTATATTGTCATATAGAGCCTGCAAAATTAGACTAGAAACAGAGGGCCCGATGGCTCTATTTGCTGATGGTGAACCTGTAGGTGAGACCCCTGTCGAAATTATTTCAAGTTCCGGTATTATACCGGTAATTTGTCCCAACAAGTAATCCTATAAGTTATCTACTTTTATATATTCGAGAGTACATTATAGAACCTACAGTACCATCATTATATCGGGTATATCCTTTCAAATTTGACTTTCGTAGTTGCAATACCAGTGGATGAAATATGAAAGCTGCAGCATAATCTGAAACAAGAATTTCTTCCGCTTTCTTATAAAGATTAGTTCGGATCCCTTCGTCCAATTCAGCACCCGCATTTTCTACAAGTGTATCAAAATTAGAGTTTGCCCAGTCGTGTCGTCCGGCTCCTTTGGGTTGCGAGTGCCAGGTCATATCAAGCATATTCCGCGGGTCAACATAGTCAGCAACAAATTGAAGGAACCCAAAGTCCAACTCCCAGTTATATAGTTTGTTCATATACGCTGTTCTGTCAAGAGTCTTAATATTAACTTTAATACCCAAGTGTTCTAAAAGCATACTCTGAATCGCTACGCCAGCCATTTTCATAGAAGGGGTTGGTGCGCGTATCCACATATCCTGCTGGGGGAATCCGCGGCCATTGGGATAACCTGCCTCTCGCATTAACTCTTTTGCCCGTTTTGGGTCAAAAGCCTGGTAGGGTTGCATCGCGTCACCATTATATTGCTTAAAATCTGGTGGGATCATAGAATAAGCTGGTACGGCTGCTCCCCTTAGGACCACTCGGCAAATAGCATCTCTGTCTACAGCTCGTGAGATCGCTTCTCTCACACGGATATCATTAAATGGGCTCTTTGATTTAAAGAAAAGATACCAAGTAGTCCTTCCAGGTGTTTTCACAAGTTCAGTACTAAGCAGGGGGTGGCGTTCAATACGATCCATATCACTTATGTCTACTGTTTCTATATCAACTTCGTCATTTTCATAGGCAAGGACTGTTTGCGCTGTTGCATACCTGAATGGATGGATAACTTTCTCAAGAAAAGGCTTATGAGGACCATTATACATGGGATCAGGGACAAATGTCATATGGCTGCCTGTCTGCCATTCAGACATTTTAAAACCAGAATTTGATACTATGTTTTGCACTTCAGTCCACCTTCGGCCGTGTTTTTCGACAGCCCAACGGGGTGTCGGATAAACTAATCCAAACGATACTACATGAGAAAAATGTGGTGTGCTGCGTTCCATATTTATTTTAAGTGTAAGATCATCAATAGCTTGAACACCTAGTTGATTAAGATCTACAATTTTACCAGTGCTAATGGCTTTAGCATTCTTAATATCATAATAAAAAAAGGCATAAGGGTTAGCATTAATGGGGTTTAGCATTCGCCGGAATGCGTAGACAAAATCATGGGCTGTTACAGGTCTTCCATCATTCCAACGGGCCCCGGGCCGGAGATGAAAGGTCCATTCCATCGCATCATCGGAAACTGTATAATCAGATGCAGCAGCAGGAATTGGTTGCCATAGTTCATCTCTGATGAGCAATGTTTCAAACGGATACAGAGTTGATTCCCCATCGTAAAGATTAATCTGAATATCTAGGCTTCTTGGTTCCGGGCTCATGACGCGGAAAATTTGTTGATCTGGTGGTGCCGCATCAGGAGGGAGGGGGGTACCAACCGAATTAGTATATTGGGCGAAAGCAAGTTTAGATGACATTAATATTATGAAAATCAGTAACAAGAAAGGGGTATGGCGCTGCAATGGTAATTCCTTTGATATTTTGAAGTGATGATAGTAGTTAGCAGTAATATAGAATCGGTTATTTGCAAAGGTCAAGAGATAGTCAAGCTTACTATATTTGCTTGACAACTAATATTCTGTCAACTACTTGATTACACAGGTGTTTTTATAGAACAATTAATTTTTTGGTTTGGAAAATATGCTAACTTCTAGTCCTTTTACTTTTGATCGGGTTTTTCGGATTGCTATCTTTGTTATCGTAATATGGCTTATGATCAATTTGGTAGCCTATCTGAGCGATGTTCTTATTCCTTTTGCGATCGCTTTATTACTAGCCTATATAATCAATCCCTTAACGTCCTGGTTACAGAAAAAATTACCTTTTAGAGGTAGGCTTATTTCTGTTCTGTTGAGCTTAACAATTATTCTATCGATTGTTGTTTTGGTTCTATTAATTCTCGTACCAGTAATTGTAGCAGAAGTAGCAAACATGCGCAAACTACTAGCCACATTTGTTGATACTGAGGATTTACACTCAAGGCTTCAAAGCTACATGCCCTTAGAACTAAGGGTGTATATATCAGATATATTGAAGGTTGAGGAGTTAATACATTTTTTGAATTTTGAGAATATTAAGGTGATTTCTCAGCAAGTTCTCCCGGGGATTTGGGGGGTTTTTTCGGGAACAATTAGTTTTGTAGTTGGACTTACTGTTGTGATTATCATCCTTTTATATTTGGTTTTTATTCTATTGCATTTTGATGAAATTACGAGTGGTTGGAAGAGTTTAATCCCGGGCCAATATAAACCCATAGTTCTTGATGTGATATCAGACTTTACTACTGCAATGCAAGCATATTTTAGAGCTCAAGCTGTAATAGCTTTCATTGTTGGGTTACTATTTGCCATAGGGTTTTGGTTAATAAACTTACCCATGGGAATCTTTTTAGGGCTAATGATAGGCCTTCTTAACATGGTTCCATATCTCCAAATAGTGGGAGTAATACCGGCAATTATTATCGGGCTTATTGCTTCTCTTGGTATGGGTGAAAGCATCTGGCCTATGCAAGCTCTTATAATCACTGTATTTGTTGTAGTACAGGTTATCCAGGATGCAGTACTAGTGCCCAAAATAATGGGTAAAGTAACTGGCTTTAACCCAGCAGTAATCCTGCTATCCCTTTCTATCTGGGGCAAGCTGCTTGGGATTCTTGGTTTAATCATTGCTTTACCAGTTACTTTTCTGATCAATTCTTATTACAGAAGGTTCATTAAGGGTTTACTTACAGGCAATAAGCCTACCTAGAAGACAGTCTAATTTAAGTGTAAAAACAATTTGTTCAAGCAAGCGAGAACAGAGCAGAGATTTATAGATGGAGGTTATCTTATGGAAAGAATTTCGTGGGACGAATATTTTCTACGAATTGCTTACGCAGTCTCCGCACGATCCAATTGTATTCGGCGGCAGATTGGAGCTGTTATAGTAAATGAAAAGATAATTGAAAGTACTGGTTATAATGGTACTCCTATGGGCGTCCCCAACTGTTTTGACGGTGGATGCGAACGATGCAATTCTGATGGACCATCTGGGGCAAAACTTGACGAATGTATATGTATCCACGCAGAGGAGAATGCGATCGTCTTTGCTGCACGACACGGCTCTTCGACAAGCGGAGCAACAATTTATACTACAAACAAGCCTTGTCTGGGGTGCCTAAAAAAATCTATACAGGCGGGTATCGTTCGTATAGTGTATGCTGAAGATTATGCCTACACAGATTCTGTTGAAAAAGTTTATAACTGGTTGGTCAAACAATCGGGTATAGAATTAGTCGAACTCACACTTGATTAGGCCGCTCAAAACTCATACCTGATAGCAATTAGATATGCATTATTTTTCTTGACGTGGTTTTAATAAGAGTAAAGATTGTAAGCATTAAAATAATCACTCTTAACTTTGTTTCCGGACAAAATGTTTTGCATACCAGCACCCGTATATTTCAATCAGACTTTACCTATCGTCAAGTTTCAGGAGTGGATAATCTACCTTTTGAAGAGGTGTTCCCAGATTACCATCCCCAAGATCGAGTTGGGTTAGTATCACCTCGTTTGGAGAATGGTCTCTTAGGAGCATCAGTAGCGCTGTTAGCTTTAACTACTGGATTTTATGATAACCTTAGAACAAAGTCGAAAAAATTTTTTGATTATCCACAACACTTCATGTTCGTTGGAGGAACGGACACTTCTGTTTTTACTGAACAGAGTGGTTTCTTTCCATCTGTTGAAGAGTGTGCAAAAGCATGGGGGTGGTTGGATATTTGGCCTGAAACAAACTGGCATGTCATCCAAGCGACTCCATTTAGAATGCTCGAGGCAATATACAGACAACAGATAAATAGAATTATTTGGCCATCCTCATTTTTACTAGAAAATGTTGAGACACAAATGCCATTTTACGCCAATGACCTACTTCACAGTAGGTTAAAATCAGTGTGGTATTATGACAGTTCTCAAGCTGATATAGAAATTTGTGGGTCTGAAGTTGTTATGGATGTCATAAGGGAAAGTTTGGATGTTTTACCGGGTAAAAATTATGCAGAAAAACCCAAGAAAGAAGCCATGTTGGAGAAGTGTATTATAAATAAATTTAAAACCGTAAAACCAGATGTCTTTCTTAAGGATATGGCAGTTTGCTTCACTGATGGTTAATTATGTTTGATGCCAGGTTCATTAATGAAAATAGGAGTCTAGATATGTTAGATAAATCTTACCTTTTTAGCGATGATGAAATGCGAGATTTCATTGTAAATGGATACTGCGTTCTTAATGTTGATTTATCCCAAACCTTGCATGATACAATCTACGACAAAACAAAGTCAATCATTGATACTGAAGGTAATCCAGGAAATAATCTTCTACCTCGTGTACCTGAGATACAGAAAATTTATGATGATCCTTCGGTCAGAGGAGCTTTAACTAGCATTCTTGGACCAGATTATGTTATGCATGCCCATCGGCATTCCCATGTTAATCCTCCCCAAAGTCGTGGGGGTGGGTGGCATAAGGACAGCTACTGGGGTTATACAAAAGTAAGAGATCATCATCCCAGATGGCTAATGGTTATGTACTATCCACAGGATACCCCAGAAAAAATTGGCCCTACTGGGGTTATTCCAGGTAGTCAATATATCGAATCACGAGAAGAAACAGTTGGTGAAGATGATACAAAAGCCCCTGCGGGTATTCCTGCAAGTGGGAAAGCTGGTACCGTTGTGCTAATTCACTTTGATCTTTGGCATAGGGCATTCCCTAACGAAACAGACAAGTTTCGATACATGTTTAAGTTTCAATTTACAAGGATGTCCGAGCCAAAACGAGCTTACTGGAACAAGGGTAGTGACGAGTTTGATTTGGGAGATTTAACAGATCATCCCCGGAGTGCAATGTGGAGAAATATGTGGCATTGGCTTTCTGGAACTAGATATTCCAGTACCCAGTCAGTAGATAGGAAAGAATTTGAGTCCCTTGCTATGGGACTAACTGATCCTCTTGAAGAAAAGCGTCTTCACGCGGCGTATACGATAGCAGAGTATGGTGAATCCGCATTACCCCATCTTTTAAAGGCTATATCGAATGAGGATGATGATATTAGAAGAGATGCATGTTATGGCCTGTGTGCTTTAGGACCAACAGCTGTAGAGCCCCTGATTGGACTGCTTAACCATGACAATGAGCGTATACGTGCATATGCTGCATATGCGCTAGGAGATGTTGGGTCAGATTCCGTTTCTGTAGCTGAACATCTAGTAGGACTTACCACGGATACCTCTGAATTTGTTCGGCAAAATGTGGCTGATGCCTTGGGCCAGATCCAAAAGAACCCTAATACCGTAGTGCCTGCCCTAATAAAGCTTATGAGTGATGAAGATGGCCAGGTACGGTATAATACAGCTTATGCATTAGCGCGGTTTGGAGAGCAAGCTCAATCAGCTATTCCCGTGCTTGCTGATGCTTTTTACGATGATAATCGCTATGTTCAAGGTCATGCTGCTATAGCGTTAGAAGAGATTGGTACACCCGAATCTCTGCGGGTCCTGTTGCATTGGTTGCAGGCTTCTCGTTGGTGTCCTGTAACAACAAGCAAGAGTACTTTCTAAATCGAACTGTACACCCCCGTGGTTTGTTTACCAATCATGTATCATATGTCCTTGCCCGGGGTAGAATATAGCATCCACAAGGAAAGCCAAGACAACACCAGCAGTATAACCGATCAGAATACCGATAAAAAATCGTTGGCCTGTTCGGTAGGCGGAGGTACCAAGTTTTAGCAAGATAAATTTCGCTAGCCACGCTATAAATATAGACAGGATAGAATCTCTTATATTGCTAGCAAAACAGATGGCAAAACCTACCGGGGCTAGTGGCCACCAGATTAACAAGTGTCTTAGCTTGAGGAGCAGGACAAATATGATAGCCCCTGCTGCCATAAACCAAGGTTCATTTTGTCCTAGTGAGAGTGGATTCTTAATCCATGTGACAATTTCGTCGTAGTAGGACTTATTTAGACCGTTAAAAGCACCACCACCAAAGTTATATGCCCCGGTCGAATATCCCCAATATATTGAATAAGAAACAGCCGTTATCATACTTACGATAAACGCGGTAGTGAGGACCAGTAACAATCCCTTTTTACTTTTCCATAATCCGTCAGTCAGGCGGTCAATTAAAACTACAGATCCCATTCCTAGACCTCGCCAATTTCTTCCAAAAGCACTGGTCAAGCCTAATGAAGTGAGGCTAGATTGTGAAATATTACCGGATCCAAGGGAGAGCACCGTAATCTGGTGAGCGTTTACTGGCAAATCAAGAAAGACAACTCCAGTTTCCGCTATTACTTTGGTTGTCCCAAAGTAAAGTACAAAGAGGAAAGCCAGAAAGACTAACATTACAGGAAGTGAAATCCCTGCTTGGTAAAGCCAGGCACAGATATAGGCAGAACCAACTAATAACCCTACTAATGCAGCCCGATAAGACACAAGTTCTTTAGAATCATCTAGTTTAGGTTGGTATCCCATAGCTTTCTTAAGGACGGCAAGGAGGTGCTTTCGGGCCGTCCAGAGGCTATACCCTACATAGACAAGAAATCCACCGAAAAATTGAGCATTGACCCCACCACTACCCCCAGGGCCACTACTACCCATATTTAGGCCAATATAGCTTAGTGCTCCAATCTCGAAAATACCGAGCATAAAGAAAACCCAAATACTTAGTAAGATATCGACATTTATAAAGTATGCAAAAGACAGCATGTAGGGACTAATTCGGAGAGGTATAGACGGGAACAGTGGACTTAATTGCAGGGGAGTTTGGAAAAATGTTCCAATGGGTAAGGGGGGTATGGCATTGGTGAAGGCTATAATATTCCACAGAGCAATACCTAATGCGAGTAGAAATCCCATCTGAAATAGTCGGTCATAAACCAAGTTGGGAAAGCGTTTAGAATTTTCGGCCTGCGAAATGAGTTCTAATGGAACCTGGACTAGGGGGAATGTTAGGCGTTCGTAATCTACCCATTGTTTTCTAAAGATTGCAGCTATGCAAGCTCCGACAAAAAAGATTGCTACAAAAAAACTCATCCACCAGGCTACTGGTATTATCCAGGGTGACCATGGTATGGCTGTCCCGGGTGGTAGGCCTTCGTAGAACCAACCCATGGCATTGTTTTGATTACTTGCTACAAGCCACTCTGGAAGGAACGGGATAAAAAGATCCGCCCACTGATTTTCTGGCTGAGCAAAGTAAAAAGGAGTAGAAATAATCGTAAGAAAATAAGAAATAAAGGCTTTGCCAGGTATAAGACTTGATATTAGTAGGATACAGAAAATTAGTGCGAGTTCTCGTCCGGTAAATGCAGCCTTTTTACTGAGAATGCGAGCTAAAGGGTTGTATAAAAAAGTGAGAGCAAGAAAAATAGCTAATGCTGCAATAGGAAGATGAGATACTGACATCCGGGAGGTATGGAGAATATAGGTCCCGAAAGTAACCCACATGTTAAGTAAAATAGCAAGAATTAGTCCGGTTGATAAAGAACGGAAGGTTAAAATCGAGGTGACATTCAAACTATGTTCTTTATCCTGATTGACTGATAACTTTTCCAAATTTTTTCCCGTATAAAAATTAGTTTTGATTGATTAGAATTAGGATGATTGACGATCTTTTAGTAATATCTCGAAAGGATCAGTTAAGGCATATGGTTTAGCATGTTGTTCTTGGACCCATTCAGACAAACAATTATCCATTTCGAATTGGATCTCGCTCTGTTCTTGAAATATGTTATTGGTTTGATAATAATCGCTTCGCATGTCATACAAGGCGATAGGGTCAAAATCATAACCATAGGCATCATAAGTCCGGATCATGAGATGGGTTGGGGTTCGTACTGCCCGTTGAACAGTATAGAGACCGTGTCCCCATACCAAGTAGTCGTGCAGTTTGCAGCTTCCTGTTTTAAGTCCTGATGCAAAGGACCGACCATCGTAGTATTCGGGAAGTTCACCTCCAATAAGTTCAATAAGTGTCGCACTTAGATCAACATTATATAAAAGATCGTTACAAGAGGATCCTGGTAAAGTTAGATCTGGCCATTTGATAATCAAAGGAATACGGTGTATACATTCGTCAGCACAAACGTGATCCCCATATATGCCGTGTTCTCCCATCGCTTCCCCGTGATCCGCTGAAATAATTATAGCAGTATCCTTAAGGTCACCTAGAGCATCCATGATCTGTTGTATGTGATGGTCAGTATACTTAATTTCTGTGTCGTAGCCATTGATAAGGTGGTGGAGGTCTTCAGGTTTCTTGATAGCCTCCGGCATATTCGGTGTAGGACTTGGTTTATCATATGGAAAAAGGTGTGAGGCTGTAAACCAACCTTCTAGATCTTGGTGCTGCTGAATAGCATCAGTATTGGGCCAATTCACAACATTTGGATTTTCTTTCATATGGTTGAACCAAGAAGTTGGCGCCTCGTAAACCCGATGCGGATCCCAATAGTTTATGTAAAGAAAGAAATTGTCTCTCCCATGATTATCTTTAATCCATTTTAGTACAGCCGTATTAACCTCATCAGCTGTTTCAGAACCGTTCTTTAAGTTGGGCGAGTGTAACTCTGACCAACCAAGGCTAAACCAGGTAGCACAATGTCTGGTAGGAAAATTAGAGAAACAGATACTGTCATAACCTTGCTGGCGAAGCACAAGTTGTAATAACTGGTTTCGTGCATCTGGTCCGCCATATTGTTGTTCCAGGATTTGTGGTTTGGAGGTTGGGCCACCATGTGTTACTACGTTATGATTAATTCCAAACCGTCCAGTCATCCAGCCATGTCGGGATGGCATACACGGAGAATCCGCACAGTAGTAATTGTCAAAACGTATCCCCTGCGCCGCTATATCATCTATGGTGGGTGATGTGGGACGTTCATAACCATAGCAGCCTAGATGGTCGGGGCGGAGACTATCAATATCAATATATACGATGCGCACTAAAAATCCCTTAATACAATAAATAAAAATTTTTTAAGCTGCTATTGCTTTGTTAATAATAAGTTCAAGTTTTTCGCTATGTTTATGCCTCTTAGCCGCTTCAATAAGAGCTCCAGTTGGGAGTAATTTATACTTCTCAAGCCAAAACGTTATAGCAGCAAGCGCGGCACCCTTAACTCCGCCGATTTTCTTAAAATCTGCAATATGTGCAATATGTAGGTTAGAAAAATTATTCAGGTTGAGTTTTGAATCTGCGATAACTAAAGTTTCGTCACCAATACGGTTTAGCACCTTTTCCAGGCCGTCTTTTGATGTTATAAAGACAACATTAGGACAATTAATTCCAGTAAAATATATCGGGTCCCGCGAAAGGATAACTTCAGATACCGAAAATCCCGTACCGATAGTAATAGGATAATCTCCCTTTTTAGTGGCTGAAAGTCCTGCTGTAATCCCAGCTGTGGAGAGAAGGTCACCGGCAGATTGAATAGCATCTCCAGCTGAGCCTGCAATAATAATCTCCAAGCGGTTTTTAAGAGGAGATTTGTAGACCGGTCTGATTGGCTTTATCGAACTCAAAAGAGATTTTTTTTCCACACGGTCTTTAGGGAATACTTGTCTTTTATTTCTTGTTACCACACTCTCATGGTCTGAAATATCGTGAAGTTCTTGAACTTTTCTGAGGGCATAAGCTGGACACATTTCAACTATCTCAATTAACGAAAATCCCGTTGTAGAAAAAGCTTCTTCCCAGATGTTTTGGTCTTTATTTCCAACAAACGTTCGAGCAGTAAATGATGCCCCAGCATTATTAGCTAGACCACAGATATCATAGCCAGGATTAGTTGGGGTTGATCCATTTTTACCGGAAAAATTTGGAGAAGTCAACCCACTTGTCTGACCCCCCGTCATGCCGTAGACCATATTGTTCTGGATTATGAGTGTGAGATCTAGGTTTTGTCTCGCACATTCAAGTATATGCTGTAAGCCTATTGTGGCACCACCATCTCCTTGGAGAGCGATAATTTTTTTGTCCTGATTTTCAAGTCCCATACGGATTCCCATAGCTAGTGCTACTGCCCGACCATGGAGGCCGTGAACAGTATGGCAGTTAAGTAGGGGATCGACGAGTCCTGTACATCCAATATCACTTACAACAACGATATCAAGGTATTGAATACTCAGGTCAGCAAGCGTCTTATTCAAAGATTTATTAGCTACTGTATGGCCACAGCCTGGACAGTAGGGCATATCCAAATCGTTTAGGATTTGATTCTGCATTGCTTTACACCTTTTATAATCTCTTGAGGAGTGATCATGTCGCCTATTTTATTAACCCCACGAATATACTCAGAAATTTGGTTTCCGTAAAGTAACTCCCGAAGGAGTCCACTAATATTCTCTTCTACCACCAATAAATATTTGTATTTAGAAAGTATTTTGTAGATGGAGGGTGGGACAGGTAATAGTGTTTTCATTACTAATAGGGAGATAGATTCTCCGGTTACTCGGAGCATATTTATGGCATCTTTTGTTGCTTCCGTAGAAATTCCATAAGTCAATATCACTATTTCAGCTTGTTCATCTTGGTCATAATCAAAGAACGTATAACTTTCTATACCTTGGTCAATTTTATTTTTGAGCCGTTCGGTATTTTTAAGAGCATCATTAGTATTTTTCTCTGTTATCCCCGCCTTATTATGAGTCGATGCGTTTAGCCGTACCTGATATAATTTATTCCCCACAGGCAGAAAGGGAGGCGTCAATTTTGCCCCAGCATTATAGGGCAGATAATCTCCGTTGTCTTGGTAAGTGTCATATTGGGAGGGATGAATTTCCTTTAATTTAGTAGTGTCTATATTCCGGTTGGTCATTATCATTTCCTTAGAAGTTAAAAGTACCACCGGAGATCTTAGTTTGACAGAGGTGTGAACGCTCGCTGCAGCTAAATCCCAGCAATCAGTCAGATTCGACGGACAAAAAACGGGGATTGAATACCCACCAGAGACACAACCTCTGAGTAATAGTAGGTCTCCCTGGCCACCCGTAGTTGCTGATCCAGTACTTGGCCCTAGTCGTTGTGCTAGAATGATAACCATGGGTAATTCCATCATAAAAGCCATATTAAGGGATTCTATCATTAAAGCAAATCCCGGAAAGGCAGATGCAGTAGCCGGAATTATACCAGTTGATGAAAAGCCTGCAGACCATTGCAGTGCAGTAATTTCATCAGGAGCTTCAAGTGCAATTGGAATGCGATTTTGGGCACTGTCAAAAAGCCTATTGACAGGAGTGATTGGGTATCCCATATAGGCACCTAAACCGGCTTTGGCCATAGCTTCTATCATTAATTTCGATCCATCTATAAATATGAAGCTTGGTTCAGCCATGATTAGTTCCCGATTTATTTGTAATAGATTCGGCTATGATCTCGGCGACGTCCTTAACTTCCATAGGGTCTCCTGCCCTTTTGTTGGCATCTCCTAACATTTTTGCACAAAATGGACAGCCAACTGCCAAGGTTTCGGCACCAGTTTTTGTAGCTTCCCGAAAACGATTGTCACTAACAGTTTCCTCACCGGCTTCCTCTTCTTTCCACACTTGTGCACCCCCACCTCCGCAGCAAAACGATTGCTTTTTATTCCGGGACATTTCGGTGAGGAGTGGATCTGTAATCTTAAGACTATTACGAGGCGAATCGTAGACCCCTCCATTACGACCTAAATAACATGGGTCATGAAAAGTAATAGAATTGCCAGAGTTTTTCTTAAAATTAATTTTCCCATCGTTTATAATTTTTTCAATGAGTTGTGTATGGTGAACAACCTGATAATTTCCTCCCAATTGCTTATACTCATTTTTTATTGTGTGAAGGCAGTGGGGACATCCGGTTACAATACTTTTTTGGTCCACACCTGCACTATTTAGTTTTTTAATATTGTTTTCAGCTGCTACACTAAAAAGAAATTCATTTCCTGCTCTTCGAGCTAAATCTCCGGTGCAGGATTCGTCATTACCTAGTACTGCGAAATTGGTACCTGAATGATTTAGTATAGTGGCAATCGCCCTCGCTGTATCTCGGGCAATTGGATCAAATGCTCCAGCGCACCCAACCCAGTAAAGGATTTCGAAACTAGGGTTTTCCTTAATAGTTGGGACATGGAAATCTAATTCGGCTGTCCAATCCATTCTATCAGTGGTCATTTGCCAAGGGTTTCCATTTCGTTCGATACCTGTAAATGCCCCTTTAAATTCGGTAGGGAACTTACTTTCCATTAAAACCTCATTTTGACGCATCGCTATTATATCAAACATTGGTTCGTTCCCAACTGGACATTCTTGTGTACAGGCGCCACAGGTCGTGCAGGCCCAGAGACCACTTTCACTAATCATATTATGCATCAATGGGGTATTGTCTTTCTCGCCGTCTCCTAGAGCCTTCATGTTATCTCGGAGGTAGTACCGCTTATTTATTTCCAAAGCAGCGGGAGATAGCTCTTTACCTGTAAGGTATGCTGGGCAAGCGTCCTGGCATCGATTACACATAATACAGGCAAAAGCGTCAGTAATTTGGGTCTGGTTCAGGTGGGTTATCAGACCTGCTCCGAATTGGTCGATCGTTTCATCTTCAAAATCTAAGGGATCCAAAGTACTTGGAGTTTCCCGTCTATGTGATGTCATCAAATTAAAGGGGGCCATGAAAAGATGAGCATGTTTCGAATAGGGAAAATACGGAAAAAATACCAAGATTGATCCAATTGAAAGCCACCAACAGGTATGAAGATAATATGTTAGATAAGTCGGATCTATATCCATCCACAGTTTTGCAATCTGAGTAGCGAATGGTTGCCAAGAATCAGGCTGGCTGGCTGCCACATTAAAGGACATCCCAAGCAACCTAAAGCCAACATGGCAAAGAATAAATAATGCTACGATCAAAGAATCTTTTCTGATACCATCGATTGCTTTTGGATGTAATGTTATTTGGGGGCCGACATTTAATTCTCCTGATTTAACAATAAATCTTCGAATCAATAACCCACCCAGGCCAGCTATTATAGCCACAGTCATCACGTCAACTATAAATCGATAAAAATTTCCAGCGGTACTATCTTCAAGGAAAACAAAACCTGAAAATAGCCCTTCGGCTACGTCTATTATGTTAACCAAAAGATAGATTATGAAGCCCCACACGACAAGGGAGTGCATAAGAGAAATCAAGGGTCGATTTCGAATCATATTATTTTGATTGATTACCGCTTTTATTCCCATAAAAACCCTACTAGGCAGGGAATCCCATGGTAAACTTCCTTGTCCTCGGTTTATTGTTAGAACCATACGCCGAAAAGAGACATAGGAGACGGAGAAAGTTATTATAACAAACATTATGAAAAGAATTTTTTCGTTGTAGGAAAGCATTTAGATCGGTTATCCTAAATAATAAGGTCAATATCTAATCTTAAGAACGATAATAGGTTAAATTACCATCCTCTGTTTTTCAATTCTTTCACTATCGCAGGTAGATAAACAAATAGGTCTCCGGCTATGCCGTAATGAGCGTGTTTATAAAGCGGTGCATCGGTATCTTTATTTATGGCAACGATAACCCGGGCATTTTTCATTCCGGCTAGATGTTGGATTGCCCCTGAAACACCACAGGCGATATAGAGATTGGGTTGGACTGTTTTACCAGTTTGTCCAACTTGATGAGTATATGGGATCCATCCTGCATCTACAGCAGCCCGACTAGCCCCCCGTGCCCCCCCCAGTATTTCCGCCAATTGGAGTCCCGGTTGGCGCCCGTTCGGCCCCCCAACACCCCGTCCTCCTGAAACAATGATATTAGCTTCAGTAAGACTTATTTCACCTCCACCAGGGTCAATATTGTTGATCTTGGTAGGGAACTCTTCGTTTGTTATCTCAACGGGTACTTGAATTATTTTTCCGATTTGGCCTTTACAAAATTTGGGGTTAAAGATGTTTCTTCGCACCGAAATAATACAATGTTTGGAGTTTTTAAATTTTATAGTAGAGTTAAGATTTCCTACAAGTGCTTGGCGAATTGCCTGTACTTCTCCTGATTTAACATAAACATCGGTACAGTCTGGAGCTAGTCCTCCGTCAATTAGAACTGCCAAGTAGGCTGAGAGTTCCTGCCCCGCAGCACTAGCTCCCATTAGAATGATTGAAGGATCTTCATTGCTTAGAATTTGAGCAAGAATTTTTGCATATGGTTCTACCCGGTAGTGAGCTAAAATGGTGGATTCTACCGTGTAAACCTTGGTTGCTCCAGCCTCGAATGCCTGGGTAGTGATTTTTTCAACATTCTTTCCTAATACGACAGCATTGACAGAACCACCTAAGTCATTAGCAATTTGCTTTGCTGCGTCCATTGCCTGCCATGAGATTACGTCTGGTTGGTCCTCTACTTGTTCGATCCACACAAAGATATTACTTGGTAACATTATTTTAAATCACTTTTTCTTTTATTAACCTATCAACCAAGATTTTAGCTACATCCTCGGGATTTCCGTCTATCATTTCAAGCTTTGCTTCCCGATCCGGGGGCAATTCAGAACTCCATTCTACTAGAGAACCCTTAACCCCAACCGTCGACGGTTCTATATTAAGTTCATCACAACCCCAGGTTTTAATAGGGATTTTTGTAGCTTTTCGAATACCAATTAGGCTTGGATATCTAGGTTCGTTGATTTCCTTCACTACGGTTATTAAGGCAGGCATCCGACTGATAATAGTTTCTCGTGTATTTTCCATAAGTCGGGTGGCAGAAATAGTTTGGTTTGAAATATCAAGATCTTCTATCTGTGCTACGTAGGAGATAAGAGGGAGGTCCAAAAGTGCTGCTATTTGGACTGGTGTTGCCCCAGTATTGCCATCGATCGCAGCTCTCCCCCCCACAATCAAGTCAAATCCACCAATCTTCTTAATCGCAGCTGTAAGTATTCGGGCTGAGGTTATACTATCACTTCCTAACATTGCAGGGTCTGATACAAGTATCGCATCATCTACGCCCATCGCAAGAGCTGTCTTTAATGCTTCTGCAGCTTCAGGAGTTCCTAGGCAGAGTGCGGTTACTTTTCCGCCCTCTTTTTCTTTAGCTTGTATTGCAGTTTCTAACGTATATTCATCCCAGGGATTGACAATACGAGGCCCTCCTTCCGCGGACAGTTGGAGACCATCCATCGTTCCCGATAACTGGGCTGTATCAGGGGTTTGTTTAATGAGAGCTATGATGTTCATAAGGTTCTTTTTCGTTAGTTATCAATTTTGCCAGATTTCAGGGTCATATGCTGGCATTTCACATCTAAGTGGCCGATCTACTCGATTGCCAAATATGTAGTCAGCTTGTATTAGTTGATGTATCTGCGAGGTTCCCTCGTAAATTACCGCACTTTTACTATTCCGCAGGTGGCGCTCGACATCATATTCATCAGAATATCCGTAAGCGCCGTGGACTTGTACTGCATCGCTCGCTGTAGTGAACGCAGATTCAGTACAAAACCATTTGGCCATACTGGTCTCCCTAGTGTTCCTCCGTCCTTGGTTTTTGAGCCAACCAACTTTTCTCACCGCTAATTCACCTAGATCGATACGCTGCTTCATTTGAGCAATTAATTGTTTAACTAATTGATGTTCTCCGATAGATTTTCCAAAAGTTTGACGCTGTTTGGCGTAAGATACTGAAGATTCAAGGCAATACTTCATTAGCCCAACTGCCCCAGCAGCAACCGTATAACGTGCATTATCAAGGCAGGACATTGCAATTTTAAATCCTTCACCTTCTTCTCCGAGGCGATGACTTTCGGGTACTAAGACCTCATCCATGTTAAGCCACCCTGTATTACTTGCTTTTACTCCCATTTTACCTTTGATAGTTCCGGTTGTCAGCCCTTCCCATCCTCGTTCCATAATAAAAGCAGTGATCCCGCGCGTCCCTTTATCTTGCTGTGTTTTAGCGAACACAAGAAATCTATCTGCTATATCTGAAAGAGTAATCCACATCTTTTCCCCAGTTAAAATATAATCAGTCCCCTCTTTAATGGCCTTGCTGCTCATAGCGGCAACATCCGAACCTGCTCCAGGTTCAGTCAACCCAAAACAGGCAATGTTCTTACCGGTTGCAAGTGGAGGGAGAAATTGTTGTTTCTGTTCCTCTGTTCCCCATTGAAAAATTGGTAAAGCATGTAGCCCTAAATGCACAGCAATAGTTTCTCTGACTGATGAGTCGGCCCATTCAAGCCCTTCTGAAAGTAACCCTAATGAAATAAAATCCATGCCCGCGCCGCCATACCTTACCGGTAGACAAATCCCCATAAAACCCTGTGCTGCCATTTTAGGGAGAAGATCGTGAGGGAAAGTGCCATTCCGATCATGCTCTCTTATAACCGGTAGTATCTCATTTCGAGCAAAGTCATAAATCATCTGCTCAACCATTTTTTGTTCTTCATTTAGATCAAATTGCATAGTTCCTCATAGGATGATTAGGATTTTTTCTGCTAATAGATGCTAACAGCTGGCTAATGGTTTTTAAAAGTATTTCTGATAGTCTATGGTTAAGCCCCGATATTTTAACACTAAGATCTGGTAAAATAGGTTTAACCAATTTAAAAGGCTTGAGAGCCTAAAGTTATCACGGGTCTTTATAGAACTTTGTTGTTTATCCCTTAAAATCGCTCAGAGTTTAAGGGATCATTTCAGAATATTAATATGAGTTTTTGGGGTCTGGTCTGTTACCGGAATTCTTTCAATACATCTAGAAATCTATCAACGTCACTCTTTAGGTTATAAAAATGGGTTGATACCCGGGCTCGATTAACTCCCCCGTAAGCGCCAAAGATTACAATCTTGTTATCTTCAAGATACTGGTTGATGGAGTTTATATCATTCCCAGTAAAACATATGTTTCCTGCACGGTGTTCAGGGGCTTTGGGGGTAATAACATTCCAGCCTAAATCTGTCAACCCATCCCAAACCTGACCACTGAGATCTAAGATATGATTCTCGATTTTATCTATACCGATTGTAAGTAAGCAATCTAATGCATTGTTTAGTATATATACGGATATCCATGACTCATTGCCAGGAGTAAATTTTCTACCGTCTTTTCTGGGTTCATAAACCCCAGGATTAGTAGGATTAGGTATGGATTTAGATGTATTCCAACCAACAAACGGTATTTTCAATTCAGGAACTCGTTCTCGGTTCCAGTAAAAGATACCAACTCCATGGACTCCCATGAGCCATTTATAACAACTGGCTACTACAAAATCAGCATATGAAGCTTCAACAGGAACAGCTCCTGCGGAGTGGGTAACATCAAGGCATAGTAGGGATTTTTTTCGATGGACAAGATCTGATAATTCTTTTAGTAACATACGCTGACCAGTAAAATAGCTAACATGGCTTATATTTACTAATCTAGTATGATTATCTATTGCTTGATCAATAGCGTCTAAGTCTATGAACCAGTCGTTGTTTCTTACAACTCGAATTTCTACTCCCTGTTCCTCTAAAAGACTCCAAGGGATGGTATTAGAAGGGAATTCTAGATCAGTTACTACTATATTGTCGCCCGAGTTCCATTCGAAGGAATAAACAAGAAGGTTTATCGCCTCAGAAGTTGAGGAGAGAAAGGATATATCGTCAGCATTTACCCCCAACAATCTAGCAACTTTCTCTTTGCAGTTTCTTGATACAAACTCCTGTCGATGACGGCCCTCTTCTCCAAGTGCTTTGTCAATAAAAAACTGTTCTATACTTTCCTTATGAGTTTTCAGTCCTGGTGATTCACCCCCAGTACAGAGATGTGTTAGGTTATTTATACCTATTAATTCTTCTCTACTAATAAGCATTAGAAAAATGCTCCATTTCTAGTGGGTAGTTGTATATAGTTAAATCAAATTACAACTATCAATTCAGTCGGATAAAATACAAGAAATTTCAATAGAAATATAGATGTTTTCGTAAACTGATGTTTAATAATCAAAAAATCAATAAGGAAACTGAAAAATATATAAAAAATATGGTGTAAGTTTTGTATCTTAAATTAGTATAGGGGACTAACCTAATAAAATTAAGGTGTGTTTAAACAGATATTGCTATTGAGAATATTACCTTGTATACCTGCTCGGCATAAGGTAAAACGTGATTTTGGTAGGAATTTTTATTCTGATACATTTTTGGACATATTTAATTTACGGCGGAATCTCAAACCGAACTGACCAAGGTGGGGAGTATATCAGGGCTATTGAAATATCGAGAGTAATCGGAAGAATTTTTTCAGGGTAATGTAAAAAACTAAACAGGGAGAGAGGAACTTTAGGTAATGAATTCTGATAAAACGTTATTCCTATTGGATGGCATGGCATTAGCCTATCGCGGCCATTTTGGATTGATCCGAAATCCCCGGATGACCTCTACGGGCTTGAATGTTTCTATGGTTTTTAGTCTCGCGAACACCATTTTGGGTATATTGAATAAAAATAAACCAAGTCACATAGCTGCTGTTTTTGATACACCAGAACCCACCCATCGACATGAAAAATTTCCTGATTACAAGGCCCAGAGAGATGCTATGCCAGAAGACCTTAGTATCGCGTTACCATATTTGTTTCGTTTACTTGAAGGATTTAACATACCGGTCGTTCGGATTCCAGGATGGGAAGCTGACGATGTGATAGGGACACTTGCAAAACAGGCTGATGCTGCTGAATTTACAACATTTATGGTTACTCCCGATAAGGATTATGGTCAACTAGTCTCTCAAACCTGTTTTATCTGTAAACCTGGAAATACAGGAGATAATATTGAAACCATTGGGGTGTCTGAAGTTTTAGAGAAATGGGGTATTACTCGAATCGATCAAGTTATGGATATACTGGGATTGATGGGGGATGCTAGTGACAATATACCGGGAGTTCCTGGTATCGGTGAGAAAACAGCTCAGAAGCTAATAGCACAGTTTGGGACGGTAGAAAATCTTCTTGAAAATACGAACCAATTGAAGGGCAGACAGAAAGAGCGAATTGAACAAAATAAAGATCAGGCGGTTCTTTCAAAGGAACTTGTTACAATTGATCGGAATGTTCCGCTAGGCATAACTCTAGATTCATTGTTGGTCAAGGAACCAATTGAGATAAAACTTAAGGCATTATTTGTCGAACTTGAATTTAGCACATTGGGTAAACGTCTTTTTGGGGAGGATTTTTCCGCTGCCCCGAGGTTGAATCTAGCTATCGGTCAAGAAAGCTCGGAGATAGGTGAGGAGTTAAAAACGATTAGGGATGTAGACCACCGATACGAATGTCTTGATACCAAAGTATCCCGGGAAAAATTAATAAAGAAATTATATGGAGTATCCTCGTTTTGTTTTGATATCGAAACAACAAGCCTAGATCCCAAAACTTGCGATATACTTGGTTTTTCCTTCGCTATAAAACCACATGAGGGTTATTACATTTCGATGCCAGAAAAGAGAGAGGATGTGCTCGCGGTGATTGATGAATTTGCTCCTTTGTTTAATAATTCTGAAAAGGAAGTCATCGGACACAACCTCAAGTTTGATCTTTCAGTACTACGGTGGCATGGGATAAAGCTATCTTGTCGCATTTTTGACACGATGCTTGCAGCTTCCCTAACCGTACCTGATCTCAGAAGATCTATGGATTACCTAGCTCAATCACTCCTGGGATATGCCCCTATTTCTATAACAACCCTTATTGGGGAAAAGGGTGATGAACAGCTTTCACTTAAGGATGTTCCGTTAGAAAAAGTGGTTGAATATGCAATCGAAGATGCCGATATCACCCTTCAATTAGCTGAAGTTTTTAGACCACGAATTGCTGAAATGAAACAAGAAATGGTGTTTAATAATGTTGAGTGTCCTTTAGTCCCAGTTTTAGTGGAGATGGAGCATGAAGGTATTCGAATGGACGTGAAACAGTTAGACCGACTAGCTCAGCTCTTGAGCAAGGAAATCCAATCGTCATCGAACCGGATAACCGAACTTGCGGGTGAACCGGTTGATTTTAACTCAGCTAAACAACTTGGTTACATATTATTTGATAAGTTACAGATCGATCCCAATGCTAAACGAACTGCTAAGACAGGGCAGTACTCAACAGCTGAATCGGTATTGCGTCGACTAGCGCCCAAGCACGAAATTGTTGAACAGATCCTTAACTACAGAATGTGCACTAAGCTCAATTCGGTATACGTAAGTCAATTGCCCAACTCAGTATTTAAAATGACAGATAGAGTCCACACCACCTATGAACAGGCCATTATCGCTACAGGTCGTCTTCAGTCGCATGGTCCTAACTTGCAGACTATTCCTGTTCGGACTGAGATGGGCCGCCAGATCCGTAAAGCATTTGTGCCGCGCGATGATGATTATCTTATGATGGCTGCTGATTATTCTCAGATCGAATTGCGTATTGTGGCGGAACTTAGTCAGGATGAAAGCATGATGAACACCTTTATTCAGGATGATGATATTCATACAGCTACAGCTATGAAGCTATATAATGTGAGTTTAGCAGAAGTCACAGATGAAATGCGGCGCCGGGCTAAAACAGTAAATTTTGGGATCATCTATGGGATTTCGGCCTTTGGCCTTGCTGAACGGCTTAATATACCAAGAAGCCAGGCCCAAGATCTGATCGACGAGTACTTCACCAAGTATCCAGGGACTCTTAGATATATGGAAGAAACGGTTAAGTTCGCTGAAGATAATGGTTATGTTGAAACAATAGTGGGACGACGAAGGTATCTGCGGGACATCAATTCACGCAATAATACTATCAAGCGGGCTGAGGAGCGAGTAGCTATAAATTCTCGAATCCAGGGAACAGCGGCAGATCTAATCAAACTTGCTATGACTCGGATCAATAAAGAGTTAAAAAATAAAAACTGTAAAACTCAGATGTTACTACAGGTACATGATGAACTCGTTTTTGACCTACATAAATCGGAACAAGATACACTGCCTGCTATGATCGAAGAATGTATGCGAAATGCTTTACCTATGAGTGTACCAATTGAAGTAGAAATTGGTATCGGGGCTAGTTGGTTGGAAGCTCATTGATTTTTCTGTTCTTAGTCGAAAAAACCCTTAAAAGATTACGATAGAATTAGTGGAAATATCCCTCAATAGCGATTTCCTTGAACTTTCATTTAGAGAGTAATATAAGCGTTAATTAGGGTTCCAAATCAACCGATTAAGCTATTAAAAGTCACGATTGATTAGTAGGGTAAATGGTTTGAATAGGCTGGAAAATCGGAAGAACAATTCTACGAGAATAACGATATCCATTCATGGCAAAGTTTTTTCCTAACAATAGTTCAGTAACTCTCCGTTCCGGGTTAATCGGTCTTATCTTCTCTTTGGTTGTGGGGGTTGGTGGCCAACATATTGCTAATGTATTTAATGCTCCTAATTTTGCCTATACCCACGTTCCAATGTGTCTTCTTATTCCATTTTTGGTTGGGATTCTATTTCCTAATATATGGTTAAAATCGTTTGCTCCGCGATATGCATTACTACCATTCGAACTGCTAGTCATATTTTCTATGGGACTTATTGCTTCAATTGTACCAGATTGGGCCATGAATTGGTACTTAATGTCAGTGATCACAGCACCCAGATATTATGCAAGTCAGGAGAATCAGTGGAAAGAAAAGTTTTTCGAACATTTGCCGGAGTGGCTTGTTTTAGATCGGGAAACAGCCCAAGGATTTTTTGAAGGGATTACTCCTGGGGGAGTAATCCCTTGGCTGGAATGGGTATCTCCTCTGTTCTGGTGGTTTTCATTAATCACTACCATGCTTTTTGTGGGCGCCTGTATGGTTGTTATTCTTAGGAAACAATGGGTTGAATATGAAAGGTTACGTTTTCCCCTATGTGAAATTTCAACACATTTAATAGGGACTGAATCAGACAATAACTCAGTCTGGCCAAATTTTTACAGAACTAGAATTTTTCAAATTGGATTTGGTATTTCCTTAATAGTAGTAATCTATAATTGCCTAAGTTTTTGGACTAACTGGCCTCATATCCCAATCATGGGTTCAGATGTTTTTACTATTACCTTTGGCCCTTCCTATCCGCCTTTGCCTATTCGTCTAAATATTTTTAGCCTTTGCTTTGCATTCTTTATTAACCTGGAGATCCTTTTTAGTCTGTGGTTCTTCCAACTCCTAGGTATTTTCCAGACTGGTGCTATGAATCAAGTTGGGTTAACATCGACCACTTTGTTGCCTGGTGGCCTGGTTTCTATCCAGTTTATTGGAGGGATGATATTTTTTGTCCTTTGGGGGCTTTGGATGGCTCGTAGGCATATCAGAGAAGTATTTGCCCATGCTATTGGTCGAGAGACCAAATTGGATGATCGAGAAGAATTATTCTCTTATCGTACTGCTATAATTGGTCTATTACTGGGGTTTTTATATATAATCTTTTGGCTTCACCAAGTGGGAGTTTCACTCCCACTTGGAATTCTATTTCTATTTATCCTATATATATTCTATCTAGCTATGGCACGTATCTTAGCCGAGGCCGGATTAGTTATGCTCGACTTACCTATCAATGCCAACCAATTTACTGTAGCTTTAGTTGGTTCTGCTAACCTATCAGTTCCCTCATTAACAGGTATGACTGTAAGCAATGCTTTTGCTCGAAATTGGCGTACCTTTACTATGATTGCTACTGCACATATAGCTTGGTTTAAGGGCCACCTAGAAAAGATTGCTCCGATAGATCATAGTAATATTAGGGGGAATCGAAGTGGTTTTTTCTTTTGGATGTGTTTAGCATTTGCAATAAGTGCCACATCGTCAATGATTTATCTTATCTATGCTGGTTATACGTACGGTGAACAGACGTTAAGGGGAGGTGCGATTGGTTCTCTAGGTAATGGGTTTTACAGCATGGCTATCGCATGGATAGATAATGCCACCTATATTACGGGCCTTGAGGTTCTTTTCCTTGGGATCGGTAGTTTAATGACATTCCTGATGACTATCTTTCGCTATCTTTTCTACTGGTGGCCTTTTCATCCTGTAGGTTTTGTAGTGGCTGCTTCATCGCCAATACGAATTGCATTTCTCCCATTCTTACTTGCTTGGATTATCCAAGCAATTCTTTTACGAACAGGTGGTGTCCGGCTCTACCAAAAAGCCCAAGGCTTATTTTTAGGAATATTAGTTGGGTACGTTGTAGGTGCGACTATAACATATGTAATCGATTACATATGGTTTATTGATACCCCTCATTTGTATGAAAACTTTTTTTAAATTATTTTTATCTGTAGATCGCTTAATATGGCCCAAATCTAAATTAAATGTTATCTATCTTAGGACGACCTAAGTTTGTCCAATGCCCAGAAGGATCAGAGCCCTTGACGATAACTCCTTCCTTGTTCCAGTTTAACTCAGCTCGGACGCTAGCCGCACAGTACCTAAGGGTTAGTCCACAACGGCGCCTGTCTGATGTATTGAGCCCAGAACCATGAAGGAGTAGGTCGCTATGTAATGAAATTTGTCCTGCCCTAAGCTCAATGTCAACTTCCTCTCCGTAAATCCCAATATCTTCTACGGTTTGATTAAGCACGTTGTTCTCAGATTCGTCACTTAGATGATAGGTCAAATGTCCGTGATGATGTGACCCAGCGACAAAACGCATACAGGCATTTTGGGGGTCAGCATCGTCTATGGCTAACCAAGCAGTAACTGTTTTCGATGGGGAAAGAGGCCAAAAACTAGCATCTTGGTGCCAGTTAACAATCTTACCGTCGCCAGGAAGTTTACAGAAGAAATGGGCACCCCAACCAATAATATCATCTCCCAGTAGGTCACTTATATAACTGACAATTCGTGGTTCATTCATAATATCATGAACCATAGTTGATTTAAGATGAGCTGATATTATGGAGTAATTATGGTCGCCTCGTGCCATAACTTTATCAATCATACTGTCGAATTCTAGTCTTATATTATTAATTTCATTGTCTGAGTATATACTAAATGGTTTCAAATATCCCTGATCATTAAACAGAGATATTTGTTTTTGGGTAAGTACGTTGGGATTTTCATTGCGAACAGGATGGTACCGGAGATCCCGCGACATGTCAATCAGGTCTTCAGGGGTAGGCATCTGTTTAAAACGGGTGGCTTGAAGGGTAGTCTGAACCATTAGAGTACTCCTTTTAATAACAATTTTTCCAGGGTTGATCTTTCAGATAGAGTTTGACGTTTTTAAAATTACGTTTTCAGATTTCCACTCCCAGATTTCGTTGTAGACCAATGGTTTTGGTTTCCGAGGTAGACCGTTTGGTGGGAGTTTCATTGGATCGTTCAGCGATAAACGGTCACGACCACGGGGCATTTCATACCAGCTTTTCTCTCGCTCAGCTATCTCAATTTCTCTTCGCAAGATAAACTCTGTATAATTAAAATCTGATATGGCAGCATCGGCGACAAAACACTGATGGATCTCCAGCCCATCCCAAGTTTTTAAGTCTGGCAAGACGATGGGCCCCGTACAGATCTGGAATTCTGGATCTTCATCGTTAATATTTATCAAGTTTACTGGAAATTCAAGAATAACTTTCAAATCTTGAGCTGGATCGAGATAAGAGACTCGGGCGTTTATTAGATGATGGTTCAAGGTTGCATCAACGATTTCCTGTGTATTGGTCAGTACTTGCTCTGATTGGTAATGACGAAGATCTATGTCATGCGAGCAGAACTGCTCTTTCAATCGTTTTGATCGGTATGGACTCTTTTCATTACTGGGTCTTCGTGATATCGGTATACTCATCGTTCGGCTAAATGCCATTCGCCATTCGTCACTAGGTATTTGGAAGAGGTTTCGATTAGCGATTGTATATTCTGTTCTACATGGTGCTCCTAAAAATATTTCTGTTATGTGTTCTGTTTTTAGATCTTGAACGATGCATGTGGCCTCTAGGTTAAATCGAACCTGGTAGATTTGTCCCGGTTTACCTACAAATCCCCCGGCATATTTAAAATATTGATCGGGCTTATTAGGCCAAGCCTTCCAATGAAATAAGGAATGATGGAATGCAATCATAGGAGATCGTTTTGTAGTTAGTGCGTTAAATTTTTAAATCTGTAAACCAAACTTAATACCATAGATAAGTATTTTATCTAAAACATTCAACACAAAACAGTAACAACTCTCAGATAAATGGTAGGGTGATTTTTGTTGCGATCTTTAACCCAGACGGGTACATTAGCTTTTCAAAATTTTGATCTAGAACAATAATAGAGTTTTATGTTTATCAGAATTCCGGAGCTTAGTCTATGCAAGATCCCTTAGAACGTTCAGAAATGGAAATTAGACAGGATCAGGTTGAATCACAGGAATGGCTTGAATCTTTGGATTATGTCTTACAAGCGGCTGGCCCCGGGAGGGTAGGGCAGCTTATAGCACAGCTACAAGCTCATGCTCGGGGAAAGGGCGTCCGACTCCCTTTTGCTGAGAATACTCCCTATATCAATACAATATCTTCCGACCAACAACCACCTTATCCTGGTAGTCATGAACTTGAGCATCGGATTCGGAATATTATCCGATGGAATGCTATGGCGATGGTGGTCCGTGCTAACATGGCTGACAAATCACTTGGGGGGCATATTGCTACATACGCTTCGGTATGTAACCTGTATGAGGTTGGCTTCAACCATTTTTTTCAGGGCCCGGGGGATGGTTATGAAGGTGATCAGATCTTTTTCCAACCTCACTCCTCTCCGGGAGTATATTCTCGAGCATATATTGAAGGCCGCTTTAACGAAGATCGCCTGGATAATTTTCGTCGAGAACTACGTCCGGGTGGGGGGCTTTCGTCGTACCCTCATCCCTGGCTTATGCCTGACTTTTGGGCTTTTCCAACAGCTTCTATGGGATTAAGTGCAATAATGTCAATCTACCAGGCCCGTTTTAACCGTTACCTAGAAGATCGAGATTTAAAAACTGGAAATCCTCGTAAGGTATGGGCTTTCCTGGGAGATGGTGAAACAGATGAACCTGAGGCGTTAGGTGCGATTACCCTCGCTGCCCGTGAGAAATTGGACAACCTGATTTTTGTCGTCAATTGTAATTTGCAGAGGCTTGATGGACCCGTCCGGGGTAATGGGAAAATTATCCAGGAACTTGAAGCTGCTTTTCATGGTGCTGGTTGGAATGTTATTAAGGTAATTTGGGGAAGTGGCTGGGATCCCTTATTAGCGCAAGATGATGAAGGGTTACTAGCCAAGCGTATGGGTGAAATTGTCGATGGTCAGTACCAGAAATATACTGTTTCAGATGGGAAGTACCAACGGGACCATTTTTTTGGGGTACATCCGAAACTAATGGAAATGTCTGAGTTGCTAACCGACGAGCATGTTCGGACTATAATGCGAGGTGGTCATGATACTGACAAGATCTATGCTGCCTATAAAGCTGCGGTAGAACACAAAGGTGCCCCCACTGTTATCCTCGCAAAGACTATTAAGGGCTATGGGTTGGGAGAGTGGGGAGAAGGAAAAAACACAGCTCACCAACAGAAAATGATTGATGAGGAAGGATTACGGCACCTAAGAACAGAATTGGGCATTCCCCTCTCTGATGATGAGGTAAGGGAAGCGCCTTATTATCGACCACCAAGCGACAGCCCGGAGATGGAGTATATCCGTGATCGACGCCATATTCTAGGTGGTTTTATTCCAACCCGTAACGTAATAAATGCAGGCCTTAAGGGTGCCTCGCTAGATAAAGTATTTAATGAATTTAAAAAGGGAACAAAAGACCGAGAAGTATCGACCACTATGGTATTTACCCGAATGCTATCAAGATTGCTACGGGAACCAGAAATTGGTAAATTAATTGTTCCTATTGTCCCAGATGAAGCCCGGACATTTGGTTTGGAAGCTCTTTTCCGTCAGTGCGGGATCTACTCCCATGCTGGCCAATTGTATGAGCCAGTTGATATAGATACTTTACTTTATTACAAGGAAGCTCAGGATGGACAGATTCTAGAAGAAGGGATTACCGAAGCAGGATCCCTGTCCTCTTTTATAGCAGCCGGCACGGCGTACTCGACGCATGGAGTTAATACTATTCCCTTTTTTATTTTTTATTCAATGTTTGGATTGCAAAGAGTGGGTGATTTGATCTGGGCAGCCGCAGAAATGCGGACTCGGGGTTTCTTGCTTGGTGGTACGGCAGGCCGGACAACACTGAATGGTGAAGGATTACAGCACCAAGATGGCCATAGTCATTTATTAGCTGACCCAGTACCTAATCTTTTGACCTATGATCCAGCGTATGCCTATGAATTGGCAACTATCATAAAAGATGGTATCAAACGAATGTATGTCAATCAGGAGGATTGTTTCTACTACATTACGGTTCAGAATGAAAATTACCCTATGCCATCTATGCCAGAAGGTGTAGAGGAAGGGATTTTAAAGGGCATGTACCGATTACGACCATCCCTTAATGGAGAAAAAGCAAAGGCTCATCTCTTTGGAAGCGGTTCTATTATTAATGAAACTTTAAATGCTCAGAAATTACTTGCTGAAGATTATGGTGTAGCATCAGAGGTCTGGAGTGTTACTAGTTATAAGCAACTCCGCCGTAATGCAATTGAAACCGAACGGTGGAATTTATTACACCCTTCAGAGCCGACTCGTGAGCCTTATATTTCAGAGTGTCTTAAGAAAACCGAAGGGGTATATGTTATGGCTTCAGATTATGTCAAGACCCTTCCAGATTCTATCAACCGCTGGGTTCCAGGCCCTATGATATCGTTAGGAACAGATGGTTTTGGGAGAAGTGATAGCAGACCCGCACTCAGGAACTTCTTTGAAATGGATTCCCGGTTTATCACCTTAGCTACTCTAAATGCGCTCGCCCAACAAGGTGAGTTAGGAGCAGAAATTCCTGAACGGGCAATGCGAAAGTTAGAAATAGACCCTAATAAAGAAAATCCTTTAGAAGCATGATTAGGCATATAATGCGTTGCTAAAAGCTCGCCGGTACTGCCGAGTAGTCGGGTGACTCTCTCCCAGAATACCAAAAATGGATATACATCCCCTTCTAGCACCCTCATCGGCATATTCCCGATTGACTCTAATAACCTCGATAAAATTCTCTAAGGCAAGTGGATGATTACCTTCCTTTAGATAGCTAATAGCTTGGATGTAATTAGCCTTGATGGGATGATCTGGGAGGATTTCTGGCTTTTCCAAGCATTGGTAGAGCTCAGCAATTGTTAACAGTGCCATGGCAGAATCATAGTACTCAGACCCAGGTTCTATTGGTTTTAATATTTCAAGACAAGAACTGGGATTTTCATTCAAGTAAAACCGGGCAAACATAACCATAGCACGTTCATTTTGAGGTTCTCGATCTAGTACTACCCTAAGGATTTCACGGGCTTGGTCTACTTCGCCCTTATCGTATAACTCACTTGCTTCCTCGATTTGAGCTATATGTGGGCTGGGGATTGCTTTTTTCAACCATTGTTCAATCATAGGCGCTGATAAAGCTCCCGTGAATTCATCTCGGACATCCCCGTCCAAAAACAGTTTGACGTTCGGAATACCCTGGATATTGTATTTTCTAGCTATATCCTGATTGGTTTCAGTATTCACCTTTACTAGTTCCCAAATATTCTCATTTTGCTTAGCTAGAGTTTCAATTACTGGACCCAACATTTTGCATGGGCCACACCACTCAGCCCAGAAATCTACTAGGATGGGAATAGCATAACTGCGCTTAATTACTTCTTCATTAAAATTTGAAACTTCGTAGCTCATTATTCAACCTTCCCAATCTGTGTTTTAATTAAGTTATCTGCTTGTTGACATTGCCACCTTTTAGGGTTATTTTTATCAAAACTTTTTCTTGGAAGCAAACGTTATTAATACCAAATAGAATAATACCGTCAATTTCAAGAACAATTTTTATATACTGAGCAGCGTCTTGTTTTAAAGGATAAGTTTTTAGGAAACACCATAACTTAATTACAAGGGGCAATGTCCTGATTGAACCTCTGCCAATACGATCCATTAACTGAAACAATAAGCTTCTTAGAAAAGCACGGTTTTACAGATATTCGGTGTGGTGTAGTGCTGGGTACTGGTTTTGGAGAATGTGCACAGGCCTTTGATCAAAAGATCGTTATCCCCTATAGTGAAATACCTCATTTCCCCCAAACTAGTGTAGATGGCCATCATGGCAATTTGATTCTTGGTCGGTTTGGTGGAATTTCTGTGGTGTTAATGCAGGGGAGGGGACATTTTTACGAGGGATATAGTTTTAAACAATTAGCTTTTCCGGTGACTGTGTTAAAAAACATTGGAATTGACCTTTTGATATTTACCAATGCAGCAGGGGGGTTAAATCCGAGTTTCGCAGTAGGCGACTTAATGATAGTCGAAAAACATATTAGTCCCATAGGAAAACAATTTGCAAACGACATAGGAGATTATCAGAATAGTATAAATTCTTATGACGTTTGTTTAAAAAAATCCCTGCTGGAGATTAGTAGACAGAGAGGGCTACTGGTTCGACAAGGATCCTTAGCTTGGATGCCAGGCCCTAGTTTTGAAACTAGATCGGAGATAGCGTTTTTAACAACTTTGGGAGCTGATGCAGTCACCATGTCTACAATTCCCGAGGTTCTAGCGGCTGCCCATCTTGGAATTAGGGTTGCTGCTTTATCATGTATCTCTAATGTTTGGGAAGATAATTTTGCTAACATTGTCGATGTTAGCAATGTGGTTACAACAGTAGAATCGGTGTTAGATGCAAGCTGTACGCTATTGACCAATTTAATAAGCACACAAAAATAAGACGGACAAAAACATAGGTGAGTGCCTGATGGCCTGGTTTGAGCGAAGACAAAGAGGACTTAATCCTCAGAAACGCAAGGAAATTCCCAAGGGACTATGGATAAAGTGTGACAAGTGTGACGCTATGCTTTATAAGGCGGAGCTTGAACGGGACGCTAATGTATGCTCCAAATGTGATTATCATTTTAAGATAGGTTACGAGCAGTATATCTCTTTGGTTATGGATCCTGATACATTCATTGAAGAAGATACTGATCTTAGGACCGTTGACCCTCTTCAGTTTAAGGAAAAAGAACATTATCCTGAATATCTGAAGAAATATCAGAAAAAAACAGGTATGCAGGAAGCTGTCGTATCGGGAACCGGCCGTATTGCAGAAAGGCTGGTTTCATTATCCATTCATGATGGATCTTTTCTTGCCGGGAGTATGGGGTCCGTTGTAGGTGAAAAAGTCACTCGCTCTATTCGGCGATCTATCGATCTCCAGATTCCATTTTTGGTGATTGCTACATCGGGGGGAGCACGCATGCAGGAGGGCATCTTATCTCTCATGCAAATGGCTAAGACGTCCCTTTGGTTAAACCGATTATCAAAAGAAAAACTGCCTTTTATAGTTCTAATTACAAATCCCACTATGGCTGGTGTTATGGCAAGTTACGCGTCCCTGGGTGATTTTACCCTAGCTGAACCAGGTGCAATGATGGGTTTTGCTGGCGGCCGTGTTATAGAACAGACTATAGGCTCGAGTCTTCCGGAGGGATTCCAAACTTCCGAATTTTTCTTAACCAAGGGCTTTGTTGATCAGGTAGTACCCAGGGCCCATATCCGAGACACCCTGAAAAAGATTCTCAGTTTATTTCCTGATCGCGAAGTAAATAATTAGATACTTAAGGTCGCCTAGAGTTACTCTAAAATAAGCTTATTAAGTGAATTTTCAGGGATTACAGGATATTCTCCGCTGAAACAGGCCGCACAATAGCCTACGCCATTTTTACTATATTCTTTGGCTGTTTTCAACATTCCTTCAATCGAGAGATACCCCAGGCTATCAGCTCTTAAATACTTTCTTATTTGCTCTACTTTAGTTTCTGATGCTATTAATTCTCCCCGGCTTTGCATATCAATACCGTAATAACATGGGTGCCGGATTGGTGGGCTACTTACACGGACATGAACTTGAGCAGCTCCTGCGCCGCGGATAAGCCCAACTATTTGTTTCAGGGTTGTCCCTCGTACTATGGAGTCGTCAACAAGGATGACTTTTTGGTCTGCTAATACCCCTTTAACGGGATTATATTTTAATCTGACAGTAAATTCACGCATTGTTTGATCAGGGTTGATAAATGATCTACCAACATAATGGTTTCGAATTAATCCAATCTCAAAACGGAGACCAGATTGTTCTGAGTAACCTAGCGCTGCTGTTGTTGCTGAATCTGGAACAGCAACTACAATATCGGCATCTACTGGATGCTCCTCTGCTAGTTGACGACCAAATCTCCTTCTAAATTTGTCGGTGTTTTCTCCAAAAACCTTACTATCCGGACGAGCGAAATAAATGTATTCGAAGATACAAGATGCCGATGGTTTTTCCTCAAAGGGAAATAAAGAATGGATCCCATTATTATCAATTATTACCATTTCCCCCGGCTTTACTTCCCTAACATACTCAGCATTCATAATATCAAATGCACAAGTTTCAGAAGCTAATACAAAGGCATCTCCAAGTCGGCCTAAGCATAGGGGCCTGAAACCTCTGGGGTCTCGAACTCCGATTAGTTGAGTTTCAGACATGAAAACAATAGAATAGGCCCCTTCCACTTGATTCAGAGCATCAGTTATCATTTCTGGTAGGTCAGGCTTTTTTGACCTGGCTATGAGGTGTAAGACAATTTCACTATCGGATGACGTTCGGAAGATTGAGCCATCTTCTTCCATCGCTTGACGAAGTTGGCCAGTGTTAGTCAGGTTGCCATTATGAGCTGTAGCTAATTGACCCCGTTTGTAGTTGACCATAAAGGGTTGTGCATTAAAAACATTCGAAGTCCCAGTGGTCGAGTAACGGTTATGTCCGATTGCTATATGGCCATTTAGTTGTTTTATACACTCGCCTTGTTCGTATGCTTCACTAACTAATCCCATAGCTCTGTGAACTGCGATGTTTTTACCATCAGAGACTGCCATACCGGAGCTTTCTTGGCCGCGATGTTGGAGTGCATACAAGCCAAGAAAAGTTGACTGGGCGGCTTCCGGTTTGCCGTATATACCAAAAATACCACATTCTTCACGTAATTCGTCAGATCCCATATGACTACCTCTGGTTTTGTATGTATAAAAACGAGAACCTAGTATATCTATTATCTAACAAGTTGTCCACAGCAAATTTGATAAAGCAAGATACTTTATGGTTAGGTCCATTTTGGTTGACACATATAATGGCAACTTCTAAATTGTCAGTTCATTGTTAAACCTGTAATACTTTATAACAGTCACCTTTATCAAGGAGAATTAGTTAGTGGAACGAACACTAGTTCTTATAAAGCCCGATGCAGTGCAGCGAGGAATGATTGGTTCTATTATTAAGCGATTTGAAACAAAAGGACTTAAGGTAGCAGGGTTAAAGATGATGGAGCTTACTGATAGTTTACTAAATCAGCACTATGGCCACCTTTCAGATAAGCCGTTTTTCCCTCGAATAAAATCATTCATGCAAGAAACACCTGTTATAGCTTTATGTTTGGTGGGAATAGATTCTGTTACTGTAGTCCGAAATTTGTGCGGCGTCACCAATGCTCGTGAAGCTACTCCTGGAACAATTAGGGGTGATTTTGGTATGAGTATACAATGTAACTTGGTTCATGCCTCCGATTCTATTGAAACAGCGAAACAGGAAGTTCCCCGCTTTTTTGCTGCAGATGAACTTTTTGAATACCCGAAATCGGAAGAACTATCTATTTATGCTAGTGATGAGCGGTAAAATCTTACCTTGGGGAGTGTATGGATATCCTCACCGGTCTTATCGAACGGATAACCTATCAAAATGAGGAAACTGGCTATACAGTAGCTCGTTTACGGCCTGACTTAGAATCCAGCCAAAGTACTGAAGAACTTACCCAGTTATCAGCTCGGGATGGATTACTAACAGTTACGGGTGAACTAGCAAAACTTGTACCTGGAGAGCATGTTGAAATTCATGGTTATTGGGTAACTCATAAACAATATGGCAAGCAATTTAAAATTACTGACTCTAGATCGATACAACCAACCACCACAGATGGAATCCGAAAATACTTAGGTTCTGGCCTTATTAAGGGCTTAGGTCCTGCCAAAGCCTTATTGATTGTTGAACACTTTGGTAAAGAAACCCTCACAATTATTGATCAAACTCCAATCCGGCTTTCTGAAGTTAAGGGTATTGCAAAAAAAACTATTGATATTATAAAAACAGGTTGGGAAGAACAGAAAAATATTCAAGAAGTTATGCAGTTTTTGCTTAGTCATGACGTAAGCATGGCATACGCGGTAAAAATTTACAAAGCCTATGGCAACTCAGCCATTAAGAAAGTAACACAGAATCCTTACCGTCTATCAGCTGATATTTGGGGCATTGGTTTCAGGACAGCTGACAAGATTGCTATGAATCTTGGCGTAGACCAAAGAGCCCCCGCCCGGGTCCAAGCTGGTATTCGATATGTACTTGAAACCCAAGCTGAAGATGGACACGTATATGTCCCAATGGATAAACTATTGGAGGAATGTATAAAATTTCTACAGATTGATAGCTCTGCTATTCCAAGTGGGCTTGAGGTTTTAGCCGAGAATAATATTGTTATCTGTAAAAATAATAAGGTTTATCTTCAACCTCTTTATTATGCGGAATACGGTGTTGCTAGTAATATTGCTCGTTTAATTAATTATGATAGGAAGCAACCATCTAAGGAAAGAATAGAAGAGCATATACATTCTATTGAAAAATCACGAGGCTTAACTTTTAATCAGAAGCAGCGTCATGCTATCCACTCAGCTGCATTCAATAGTGTTGTGACTATTACAGGGGGGCCGGGTACAGGGAAGACTACCTGTCTACAGGGAATAGTCTATCTGTTCCTTCAAGTAGGCGCTCAGGTAGTGCTTGCTGCTCCTACTGGTCGAGCGGCGAAGAGATTAGCTGAAGTTACCGGTAAGGAAGCCAAAACCATACATAGGCTACTAGAGTTCAACCCTGGTATGATGAATTTTAGTCACAATGCTAAGAATCGGTTAGATGCAGATTTGATTATCGTGGATGAATCTTCAATGATCGATACAGTAATGATGAATGCACTCCTACGGGCAGTTAAGACTTCTGCTAGAGTAGTTATGGTTGGTGACGTCGATCAACTTCCTTCGGTAGGTGCTGGTAACGTTCTTCGGGATATCATTGATGGGGAAAGGGTTACAGTTATTCGACTGACTGAAATTTTTCGACAGGCTCAAGAAAGTAATATAGTGGTGAATGCCCACCGGATAAACGAGGGTGAAATACCCGACACTCAAATATCGAAAGAAGGTGATTTTTTCTTTATTAATGAGGCGGATCCTAACATTGCTGCGGAAACTATTACGGAACTATGCAACGAACGTCTGCCTCGCCGTTACGGGCTTGATTCATTTAACGATATTCAAGTACTTACTCCAATGTATCGTGGTAATATTGGAGTAGATCAATTAAACCAAAAACTTCAATGTGTTCTTAATCCTACAGGAATCTCACTAAAACGCGGTGAACGAGAATTAAGGGTGGGTGACAAGGTATTACAGACTCGCAACAATTATAATAAAATGATTTTTAATGGGGATATTGGTCGAATTATTGATATCGATTTGGACAGCCAAACTGTAGATATTCATTTCCATGAGTTAGTCCAATATGATTTTTCCGAACTTGATGAATTAACTTTAGCGTATGCTATTAGTGTTCACAAAAGCCAAGGTTCTGAGTATCCTGCAATAATACTCCCTTTATATAGCTCCCACTATATCATGTTACAAAGGAATCTTTTATACACTGCTCTTACTCGAGCCCGAGCTCTGGCTGTGCTAATCGGGACCCCCAAAGCGTTAGCAATAGCAGTTAATAATAACAAGGTTTTTGAACGTTATACGGGGTTGAAGGAGGCTCTAATTGAAGTGGTCGGAAAGCCTTCTGAAATTATTAGTGACTACGACTAATCATTTGCTTAGGATGAAATACGACTTGACAGAGGTATTACAGTTAATAATTTTACGGCTCGTATGCCTTTGTACTAGAATTGGTCTGGGAGTAAGATATAAAACAATTATTTAGAATGTTTATTCCCTAGAGTTATGGCTTTTTAAGGAGATTTCTGGGTAGAATAGGTTTAGGAGGTATGAGTTGCCCGCACGTGAAGAGGAAATAAAGGAAGATCATCCGGAGCAGTATGAAAGTGCTGAGACAGCCCTATTTGGGGATGCTGCTGAGCCCTACCGCTCTGGTTTCAACCTAAAAACAATTTGGGCCTGTCTTTTTGTAGGTTTCGTGATGCTGCCAGGCTCCATTTATCTAAGTTTAGTCACCGGTGGACAGACAGGTGCCGCGGATTGGGTAACGGTTATACTATTCTTGGAGATTGCCAAACGGTCTCTAGTTAAGATGACCCGTCAAGAGATAATGATCTTATATTGGGCTGCGGCGGGTTTAGCTGCAGCTGGGAATGCAATGAATACCGGGATTACTGGTGGTCCTTTTGCTCACTTAATATGGGAACAGTACTATATCCAGTCACCAGAAGCTACAGGTATCGCTGAATTAATCCCCTCCTGGGTAGTTCCAAATTTAGATTCTGCTGCATTAGCTGGTCGTTCTTTCTTTCATATGGATTGGTTTGTTCCGGTTCTAGTGCTTACTGCAGTTACGATTCTATTTGCTGTTAATTCTTATTCCATGGGCTATATTCTTTTCCGCGTAACTAACGATGTTGAAAAATTAGGTTTTCCACTAGCTCGAGTCCATGCTGGGGGAGCCACAGCCCTTGCTGAGACTTCACAGAACCGTGAAGGATGGCGATGGCGGGCATTTAGTATAGGATCTGTAATTGGTGTGTCCTGGGGTTTGCTTTATGTTATGATTCCAATATTATCGAGCACGTTTTTGGTTACTCCTATAACCATTTTACCAATCCCTTTTATAGACTTTACGACAAGCCTTAAAGAAGTACTTCCTGCAACCATGGTTGGTATCGGGACAGATCTTGGTACGTTGGTTGCAGGTTTTGTTCTCCCATTTTGGGTTGTAATTGGAACGTTTGTCTCCTCAGGTCTAATTGCACTTGTAGTAAATCCAGTACTATATCATACAGGGATTTTGACTACATGGGAACCTGGAATGTCCTTAATACCAACCCAGATTTCAAACAATATCGATTTCTGGCTTAGTTTTACAATTGGGGCTTCTTTAGTAATTGGTATTGTTGGATTTACAGCGACGATACGAGCTATACTTAAGTCTAATAGAGAAAAGAAAAAAGCTACAGAAGCACAGTTGAGTTCGCAAAAAACACCAGAGGGAAGAGGAGATTTGCCATTTTGGCTAGTATTTATATTTTGGTTTCTTAGCACAACAGGGTTCGTTGTTATTCTCTATTTCTTAATACCTGATTTTCCCTGGTGGATTAGCGCTATTTTTGGATACCTCTGGTCACCCGTATTCTCATATATAGGAGCTCGTATGATTGGGATTACTGGTTCACCCTATGGTTCATCCTTTCCTTTTGTTAAAGAAGCATCTTTCCTTTTGTCTGGTTACAAAGGTGTTGCGGTTTGGTTTGCCCCCATCCCTATTTTCGAACACGGGAAGGTTGCGGAAACATTTAAACAACTTGATCTTACGAAAACAAATTTTGGAAGTGTAGTTAAATTGACCGCAGTCACTACTATCTTAATGTTTGTTTGTAGCTTTATTTTCTATTCTCTCGTCTGGAAACTTAATCCGATACCATCAGCGGCTTATCCCTATGTCCAAAAGATGTGGCCACTTAATGCCGCTATGCGGACCATTTGGGTTAAATCCACTCTTCCGGGCGGAATAAATTTTATCTTCCATATAATTAAAATAGAATATGTTATAGCTGGTTTAGGGGTTACTGGAGGTCTTTTTGGGCTACTAACGTTGATAGGAGCATCGCCGCTTTTTTTCTACGGATTAGTAGGTGGCCTCGCAAGTCCATTATGGCAAACTATGCCAACATTTTTCGGCGCAATTTTGGGACGGTATTATTTTTCCAAACGTTTTGGGGAAGAAAAATGGATGGCTTATGTCCCTATTGTATTGGCCGGATACGGGGCAGGAATAGGTCTAATAGGGATGATTGCTATTGCTATTGCTTTGATTTCTAAAGCAATTTCCCAGATAGTATATTAATTGTTATAAGCCCATTTGTAGATTTGGCCTCTTGATAAATTTTTAATGATACTCCCTAATAGGCTCCAATGCGGCTGTAACACGATCCGCTAATTCTCGGGGGAGTCGAGGATTGAATGGTGCCCCTTCACCCGCCTCAACGTCATCCCAACCGCCAATGATTAACGCTTCAATAACTGCCGAATAATTAAATTGTCGTCCATTTATGAAACGTAAATCTTCAAGTTCTTTGATGCAAGATTCTAACTTAGCCGATGTCTTGTAATCTTGTTTTCGTTGAGCATTATTGATTTCATCAACGGCTCGAGCAGCTAAGATGGCGAGGCCCGAGGTATGCCCTTTAGTTCCTAGTTCTGCAGCTCTAGTACTTCTATCTCCTATCCCCCACATAACGATTCCTTGATCACCTATTCCTTTTACCAAAGGCCTAATTTCCTTTTCTGTAGTTCCAACTTTCACACCAATTATATGAGGGGAGTCGTTAACGAGCCTTATTATTGGATTAACATACTCTTTAGATCGCATATATAAGAGAAAATTAGCACCGTAATTCATCCCTAGTTTATCCGTCAGATTAATGTATGTGTCGTAGATAGCTTCATGGTCCGCCACACCTGAAAGTGGCATTATCAGGTAAACATTTGGAGCATGTCGTAATTTAGCTTGTCTAGCAATAACCCGTTCTACCTCGACCAACGGGTTAGGTACAATTCCTGACATGAGAATTCCCTGACTCGCCATCTCCTCACTAGTGACTTCAATTATTCGTATTTTATCTTCAAATGAAAAATGATGAATTAAACTTGTACCAGCTATCCCAATAACCCGTTTTCTATTTCCGTCTAGGTAATTATTTTCCATTAAATATCGAATATTTTTCCTATGGCCATCAAAGTCTATAGCTCCCGCACGAAATGGTACTATCGGAATAGCTGTAACAGAATTTAGGGTTTCTAACAAATCGGTTTTATCCACAATATTTCCTTTCAATTGTTAAAAGGGTTTAAATAAAGTGAGGGGCAGTCCATTGTCGCTCTATAATTTTAGGATCTAAGTGGACTCCGAGGCCAGGTCGATCGCTTACAGAAATATGCCCTCTATCTATTTGTTCTTGCGGAAAAATTAATCTTTCACGCCAAGGTACTTGGCCCCAGGCGTATTCAAGTATAAGGAAGGCTGGATGTGATGCCATAATTTGAACATGAGCCGCGATGGCAACTGGACCAAAAGGCCCGTGAGGAGAGGTCAAAACACCTCGATGTGAGGCTATTGAGGCTATTTTTTTTAGTTCAGATATTCCTCCAGCAACTGTAACGTCAGGCATAATTACGTCCATTATATTAGTATTTAAAAGAGGCCAGAACCCATTAATTAACATTGCCCGCTCTCCGCCGGCGATTCGGAGGTTAGTTTCTTTTTTTAATTGCCTGTATCCATCTATATCTGAGTCGGGAAGCGGCTCTTCAAGCCAGTAGAGATTAATATTACTTACCGATTTTATGATTTGCCGAGCTTCGTCAAGAGAAAACAATCCATAACAATCGAGAAGAACTTTGATTTCACTCCCGATAGCTTCCTGCACAGAGTGGACGCAGTGTAAACCATGATCAATTAGTGCAGATCCTGTTCCGAATCTTTTATCAAAAGGAGCAATCTTTATAGCCCAATGGCCAGCCTCAACAGCCTTTGTCGCCTGGTTGACAAAATCTTCGGCAGTGCCCTGTTTGGCGGCCCTTGTGATGTTTGCATAAACAGGGATACTATCACGGAACTTGCCTCCTAATAGAGTATAGATGGGTGTATTTAAACATTTCCCAAGAATATCCCAGAGACATTGCTCAAAGGCCGATAGGGCGTGAATTGTTGCTCGACCTTTTAGGGTTGGTTGTAATTTCATAATTAAATATTCGATCTGTCGAGGATCCTGGCCCATCACTCTATTTTCTAGTATTTTTAGCGCATTTAATACATCTCGTCGAGGAGCAGATGGATTAATTTCTCCTACTCCATCTATGCCCTCGTCAGTTAAGACTTTAAGAAATACCCAATGATTTTGGCCGTTTACATCGACGGCCTTGACATTAAAGTTGGTGATCTGCATAAAGGAGCCTAATTAAAAACAAACACAGCATTAAGAACTATAGAGGATCGATTGATTGTAAGGAATTACCAAAGGTTGTGGTCCCTGTTTCGGGAAATGGGATACCCAATCTTGGGGATTATAATCACGGGCAAGGAAACAGGAATAGTGAGCAGGAACAGCGGTTTTCAAACCAAGAGTGATAGCTGTCTGTATTGATCCTTCGAAGAATGGGAACTCTCCTTCACTTGGATGGGTGGTCAAGAAACCTATCTGTGGTTTTAGTTTCCTAATAGGTGCAAGTAGGGTCTCATGGTTAGCAAAAGTATTTACTGGGTCACCAGAGATATATACTCGGACTAACCCTATTTCAATAACATAACCAAGATGTTGTACATCAGGTGGTTCAATCTTATCTTGAGGTATACCTGAAGGTGGTTTAGCCCATACAGGGTAGACTTTAGAAGATCCTACTGGCACTGCTTTTCCAACCGTACAGATAGTCAGGTTCCCCCTATTGAATCCCCCCTCTTTGAGTGCCTCGATACTTTCAATAGGACCCCAAAAATGCACATGAGGGAAAGCATCTGATATTCGTCTAAGGGTTTCTAGGCAGGTGTGATCACTATGATTGTGGGTTAGAAGGACACTATCTACTTTCATTGTCGATTCTTGAATTGGAGGGTGAGCATGCACAAATCTATCTAGTGGTCGATCCTTGGGGAAGTATGGATCAACTAAAATTATTGTCCCGTCCGGGTGTTTAAGCCCAAATGAACTTTGACCAAACCAATGTACACCTATACTATTTTGAGGCACCTCAAGACCTTCGAAGGGATGCATTAATAATGTCCTTTCTGATATTATGTTATTTTAGTCCAATGAAATAACCTAGTAAATTACAAACTGCATGTCAAGCTAGAGAAATGGTTTATGGAGCTATTTTCTAAGGTCATGCTTGAGGTGTTAATTTAGTTGTTAATGTAGTCCGATCTTTTTTATCTTGAACAGGAATTCTTGGTTATCTAGAGATTCCCCAGTATAGACTCTCTAGATCATTAAAACCTGTGACTTTCTAGTTGCTGTGAACCCACCTTAGCTAGTAAATAGAAGGATCTCCTGACTTGACCCGGACTATTTTTGTATATATATAAAATGAATCTTTAAAAATTATTGTTTCTCCTGGAGATCCAGAGTAGTGAAAAAATCCTTTTTTTATAAGAATTCGTCTTAGGCTTTTGTGGAGAATATTGAACTGGGGCATATAATGATAGCAATAATTGAAAAAATAGCAGAGGTTAATGCATTAGTCGGCGAAGGTCCAGTTTGGGATTCGGGAGAGAATCTTTTAGTTTGGACTGATATTCGAACCGGAAGGCTTTTCCAATATGATCCTAAAACCGATCAGAATCTCCAAATTCATGATGGTTTTAATGTGGGCGGTCTTGCTTTTAATAAATATGGCGGACTGGTAACATGCATATGGGACGGAATTTTGCTCTGGAATTCGGATGAAAACTGGGTACGGATCGCTGATGAAACTATAAATGGTGATTTGCTTAGGTTTAATGATATAATAGCCGATCCTGGCGGGAGGATATTCGCTGGGTCATTACTAGATGATGGTTTGGGTAAATTATACCGATTAGACCCAGGAGGAAGCCTACAAGTTGTCGAAGAGGGTATTGGGTGCAGCAATGGGATGGGGTATTCACCTGATGAAACTATCATGTATCATACAGACTCAGCTGCCAGAACAATATATGCCTATGATTATGACATTTCTAACGGCTCTATCTCGAATCGGAGGGATTTTGTTAAATTACCAAGTACCGCAGGTGTCCCCGATGGTATGACAGTAGATGCTGATGGGTTTGTGTGGACAGCTGTATGGTTTGATGGGTGCATAATTAGATTCGATCCGGAGGGTGTGGAGGAGCGGCGCATAACCTTGCCAGCTAAACAGACATCAAGTGTTATGTTTGGAGGCCCCGAATTGACAGATCTTTATATAACAACTGCTGCAATTAGTGTTGAACCTGGTTCTTCTCTTGATCCTCAAAATTATAACTGGGACGCGTATAACGAAAGTTATCGAGGGGGAGGACTATTTCGTGTTCGTCAAGATATTCAAGGGAAACCAGAGTACAAGGCATGTTTTCCATGGCCAGATTAATTATAATTGGAGGTTGGAATGGCTTTTGATATTGTGTTTAGGGGTGGTGAAGTTATTGATGGAACGGGAAAAAAACCTAGGTATTTCGCAGATGTGGGGATAAGAGATGGGATTGTGGCAGCCTTGGGAGATTTAGCGGATAGTGAAACAAGTAGTTCCGTTGACGCCACTGGATGCATAGTTTGCCCTGGCTTTATTGATGTACACGTTCATTCAGAAAATTCGCTACTTGGTGGAAGAGATCAAATGGCCGGAATTAGCCAGGGAGTTACAACCCAACTCTTGGCACCTGATGGATTTGGTTGGGCTGGCCTAACTCGTGAGGAAGCTCTACCGTTATGGCATTACACTCAATTTGCCTATGGTGAACCTATCCAGGAAATAAATTGGCCTACAATTGACTCGTATCTAGAGATTTTTCCTGACCGTTCACCAGCTAATGTTTATCCTCAAGTTCCCCACTGTGCTGTTCGTGTCAAAGCAATGGGGTGGGATCCTGGACTGCCAGATCAGGATCAGCTGAAGATTATGGAAAAAGAAACCCGAAAATGGATGGAAGCAGGTGCAGGGTGTCTTTGTTTAGGCCTGGACTATCAGCCAAGTGCTAATTCTTCATTTGAGGAATTAGTTGCTTTATGTAAAATAGCGAAGGAATACGACGGAATTTATGCAGCCCACCTGCGTTACCAAATCCTAGGCAGGGAAAAGGCTTGGCAGGAAATTATTGATTTAAATAGGGAATGCGGTATTCCGGTTCATGTATCTCATGAACGGATTGATGATATGACAGGTCCAATTTTAGATCAAGCGATGAAGGATGGAATAGATATTTCTTTCGAATCTTATCTTTACCCAGCAGGTATGACACATATTACGATGCAGCTCCCAATGTGGATGCAAACAGGCAGTCCTGAGGAGGTTCTCAATAAATTACAACAAACTGACATACGGCAGAAAGCTCTGGAACATCTAGAATCATTGAATCTTGCTGATTGTCACTATATTGGTTACACCCGTTCTGGAAGATTTGCAGGTCTGACTTTGGGAGAGGCAGCACGTAGTGTAAACAAGTCCAATGCTGAGTTTGCATATGATCTGGTAATCGAAGAAGACGGCATCCAGGCATTTATTATGTTTTGGCCAGTTTCTGAGGAAGAATCTACAAATGTATTAGATAAAACAAGTTCTCACCCCAGAATGATGCTTGCTAGTGACGGTGTTTATGATTGCACACATCCTCATCCTCGAGGACAAGGCTGTTTTGCTCAAATGCTCAGGAAATTTGTAAGAGAACGAAAAGTTGTTTCTTTGGAGGAAGCTATTTTCAAAATGAGCGGTTTCCCAGCCGACCGATATCGACTTAAAGATCGTGGTATCCTCCGTCAAGGAGCTCCTGCAGATGTGGTTGTTTTTGACCCAAATACGGTGGCTGATCAGGCAACATTCGAAAACCCGATCCAAGCCCCCGCTGGAATCCCACACGTTTTGGTAAATGGTGTTCCGGTGATTAAAAACCATGTACCTACAACACACCGCCCAGGTCAAGTACTGAGAAGAAGTTAGAAGGGATAGGTGTCAGTCAATGGATTGGGATCTTAGTTCATATTTTTCAACTTGTGATGGTCCAGAAATACTTAGTTTTAAGGACGACCTAGAGAAAGACCTGGTTGGGTTACAAAAGAAGGCTTCGAATCTTTCGGGTCTTGCCGCTGAAAATATAGAAAATTGGGAAAATATTATCCTGTTGTATGAAAACATTGGCGGACGATTAAGCCACCTTTCTTCCTATATTTCCTGCTTAACTGCGGCAAATTCCAATAACTCAATGTATGAAGCTGAAGCTAGTTATCTAAGTCTTTTAGAAGCGAGAAAAGCCAAGATTCAGGCTGAATTACAACAAGGTTTTAAATATACCTCTGATGATGTATTTAGAGCATTTACCAAACGAAAATCCCTTAAAGACATCAAATATAAGCTCTCCCGGATCCGGGAACAGTCAAGATACAAAATGACAACAGAGCAAGAATATCTAGCTTCAGATTTGGGAGTTGACGGAATTCAAGCGTGGGGCCAACTCTATGAACGTATCTCAGGAAAACTTACTTTTGAAATGTCTTATCCTAATGGACATCTCGATCACATTTCTATGTCTCAGCGGAGAGCTCTGATGGAGCACCCAAATCAGCAAGTTCGTCGAGCAGCTTTTCACGGCGGGAATAAGGCATGGGCGGGTATTGAGACTGTAGTATCAGCAGCCCTAAATAGTATTGCAGGTGTGAGGTTAACTCTCCATAAACATCGTGGCGGCCAGCATTATTTAGATGAAGCACTTTTTCAGGCAGGTATCTCCCAACAGACTTTAAATGCAATGTTTGAGGCAGTTTTTTCAGAAATAGATACGGCACGTCGTATCCTGAAATTAAAGGCAAAATCAATGGGCCTTAACAAATTGAATTGGTTTGACTTAACTGCTCCTGTTAAAGTAATAGTTGATGAAAAAATAAACTGGGAAAAGGCTAAATATTTGGTATGTCGAGCCTTTGCAAGTAGCTATCCTTCTCTCGCAGAATATGCACAAAAAGTTTTCGAAAAAAACTGGGTAGATTGGTCTCCGCGGCCAAACAAGCGTCCTGGTGGTTTTTGTACCGGATCTCCTTTGCTAAACGAATCCCGGATTTATATGACCTTTAATAATAATATGGGTGATGTTTTAACTTTAGCTCATGAATTAGGGCATGCGTTTCATAGCCATTTGATGGGAACGCAGAGAATATTAAGCCGATCATACCCTATGACTTTAGCTGAATCAGCTTCAACTTTCGGGGAGATGTTACTAATTCGCGGATTGATGAAAGAATCTGATCTCCAATCTGAATTTAAAAACTTTTTCTTTGATATCGAAACTAGACAAATTGCAACCTATTTGCTCGATATCCCAGTTAGATTTGAGTTTGAAAAATTGTTTCATGAGGAGCGTATGAAGGGAGAGGTAAGTGTCGAAGGAATAAAAAATTTAATGATTGAAACTCAACAACGAATCTTTGGCCCAATTTTAGATCCTGAGGGATTAGATCCTTACTTTTGGGCGAGCAAACTTCATTTTTATATAACTGATACTATGTTCTACAATTTCCCATATACGTTTGGGTATTTGCTTAGTCGGGGCTTAATGGCACAATATGACAAGGAAGGGCCAGATTTTCTTCCGAAATATGAGGAGTATCTTAAACAGACGGGAAGTGATACTGTCGAAAATGTAGTAATGCTTAACACTGGACTGGACTTAACTCAACCAGAGTTTTGGGCAGGTACTATTCGCAGTATGGGAACAGTTCTACAGCGACTAAAGAGCTCCCTTGCAGAATCTTGAAACGACTTGTAGAGTCGTAGCTGGAAAGTTGGGGAGGAAAGGAGACTTTGATGGATTTAATAAAGGGATTACCCAACCGTTTTGACGGCCTAGAGGTTGGGCCAGATTCTCTTCCAAAATCACCAAATGGATTTGCGGCTCTCTTATCAAAATCAATTCGGGAATGGAAGGGTCAGGCTTTCAAAGTAGTATGGTTTAAAGTGCCTATCGACAGGGCATTTCTTATTCCAATCTTGGTTGAAGAAGGTTTTAGTTTTCATCACAGTTCCTCAGACTACCTAATGTTGACTCTGAGATTAGTTAAAGATGCAGTTGTGCCCCTTTATGCAACTCATTATATAGGAGCTGGCGGCGTAGTTATTAATAAACAAAACCAACTGTTAGTCGTTTGCGAAAAGTTTCGAGGAGGAAGGGCCCCATATTATAAACTACCTGGTGGTTCTTTACACCCGAGTGAGCATTTAGCCCAAGGAGTAGTGCGCGAGGTATATGAAGAAACTGGAATCAGAACTGATTTTGAAGGAGTAATATGTTTTAGACACTGGCATGGATATCG
>CAZQGS010000038.1:0-1528 GCA_964593235.1 uncultured Gemmatimonadota bacterium
CTCCATCTCGGTTACAATCAATGCATGGCAAATCAACTAGATACATCAGAGTTACGCAACTTACTCTCTGTTGCAGAAGAGGCCAGTAAACTAGCAGAGGATATTATTCTTCCGCTATTCACAGAGGATATAAGCTTTCAACTCAAGCCAGACCAGACTCCTGTCACAATAGCTGACCAAAAAGCCGAAGAGGCTATATGGAATTTTTTACAGAAAGAAACACCAAATTATGCGGTTTTAGGTGAAGAATTAGGACAATCAGACAAGGTAAGCGCTCGAAAATGGGTAATAGATCCAATTGATGGAACACAATCATTTATCCAAAAAATACCCTTATTCGGGACATTAATTTCACTTGAAATAGACGATTACCCAGTCTTAGGAGTCATAGCCTGCCACGCTCTAAAAGAGACAGCTACAGCTGCTATTGGTTTAGGCGCAGAGGTTAACAAGAGATCAATCACAGTCACTGATAAAAGAAATTTCGAGGATGCGATCGTACTAACAACTGACCCAAAAAGCTTTTATAACCGGAGTAAAACAGGATTTACAAAAATAATGAAAGCTCAACAAATTAGGTCCTGGGGGGATTGCTACGGATATTTGGCGGTTGCATGTGGTCGTGCAGATATCATGATTGATGATGTTATCAATCCTTGGGATATATCAGCAGCATCAATTATTGTTACTGAATCTGGAGGAAAATTTAGTACCTGGGATGGCGTAAGCCTACTTGGAAAGGATGCCATTGCGACCAATGGGTTATTGCATACCGAACTAGTTGAAATGTTAAAGTAATCTACGAAACGAATACTTTCTTAGGGTGAACTATCCCACCTTCGCTAAGCTCAACAATTCCGATAAACTGCTTCTCTTCATCATAACAACGCATAATCTTGGTCGATTTTAAGTTTTTTTCATTACAAAAAACATTCTGGCCACTACTAATTTTCGTAGCTGCATGCGCTGAAACAGTCAGAACCTCTAAGTCCAAAATACCCGCATCCGGTTTTAACAGAATTTGGTTTAGTTGATCCAACTTAATAAACTCCTCAATTTCAGAAACAGTATGCGCATCTCCCAAAGTAAATCGTCCATTTTTGACTCTCTTTAAAGAACGCAAATGTCCTCCTGTGGTTAGCATCCTGCCAATATCACGAGCTATGCTGCGAATATATGTCCCCGAACCACAGGTAACTTTAATAGCCAATCTGTCAAAAGCTGTACGGGCTAAAGTTAAATTCTCGATATACACTTGCCTGGGGAATAATTCTGGTTTCCCCCCTGAACGAGCTACTGAATATGCTCGTTTTCCCGAGACCTTAATCGCACTATAGGCTGGTGGTACCTGCTGAATAAATCCAGAAAACTTAGATGCTATTACATCCAAATTTAGATCTACATCTAAACCAGGAACACAACCCTTTTCTATTGGTTCACCCTCAGAATCATCAGTGTCAGTAGTAATACCTAGTACTATTTCTCCTTCATATGATTTTGATACTGGAACCATGTACTCGACGAGGCG
>CAZQGS010000039.1:0-118144 GCA_964593235.1 uncultured Gemmatimonadota bacterium
GAATTTGACAAAACAATACCTGGAATATAAAAAATAACCCATACACCGTTTGATATAGGCGATAAATATATGGAATAAACCGAAGACGATAACCACAGTATGGCAGCACGGAACGCGAAAACTAAACCTATCTAATCACGACCAGGCTCTCTTCCAAAGGCCGAGAAGTTACTCGGATATAATATCGTCTACATAGGCAAGTAATTCATCGCTCATATCTGCAGGGGTAGAATTATTAATGATAGTAAGATCTGCCATCGCTATGGGACCGCCTTTTTCGATATTTTCTATTTCCGTATGGTCTCTGACTCGGGCTTGTTCCGTTGTAAGAGGACGCATACGATAATTGGGGTCCTGGGCAGCATCATGTAACCGTCTCTCAAGGCGCTCATATCGTGACTGGGGGGAAGAAAAAATGGCGACCACATGTAGGCGGTTACCAAACGTTTCCTGCAATATTTTGTATTCTGTCCATGAATAAAGGCCATCAATTACGACATTTTCCTGTTTGAGGGATTCCTTAATAACAGATAGGGAAAGTATGGCAAAAGCTCCCATACCATGTTTGTGTCTCAATTTTTCCCGCATTGCTTTCTCATTCTCAGGATTGATTTCCTTGCTTTCTTTTTTAAGATGCTCAATGGTAACTTGACCAAATCTTATGTGGCTCCATCCTCGCTCAATTAAGCAATCTGCCGCCGTTGATTTCCCCGACCCTGTCATGCCCACGATCGCAATAATAATTTTCATGTTGGAAGTTTTCGCAAGGAACTTAAGTAAAAACCTAATATCGAATGGTTGGAATATATAGTGACAAATCTCTACTGTCAAACTTGTTGTCTAGAATAGATTGTCCTTGACGATTTGGTTAATCTCGTTTTGTTTAGTGTGCTTCATTATTTTTAAATTTCTTACGTTTTAAGATAAGTTTATTTAACGCAAAAAAACCCCCATGAATAAATCCATAAAAGAAAATAGCCGAGATAGGTTTCAACTAGAAACTGAATTAGCAAGGGACTTAGGATTAGTTGCAGCTACTACCATTATTGTGGGTGGGATCATTGGATCTGGTATCTTTGGTGCTCCTGCTGATATCGCTGCTGCCGTGGGATCTCCAATGCTATTCTTGTTGGTCTGGATGCTAGGTGGACTCCTCTGTTTTTCTGGGGCACTCTGTTTTGCTGAACTCGGGGCAATGATGCCGCGTACTGGTGGTATTGTTATATACCTTAGAGAATCATATCCTCCCTTTGTTGCTTTTCTATATGGCTGGACCGAAATTACTGTGATATCTCCGGGAGCACTTGCAGCTGTGGCTATGATATGCACCACATACGTCGGTTATTTCATTCCTGAAATTTCTATTGAAAATATCCTTTTGGAAATAGGCCCCGTGGTGATCTCAACCCAACATCTTGCCATCTTCACTATACTTGGGCTACTTGGGGCAGTAAATTACGTCGGAGTCCGCTTTGGCGGCCTAATATCCAACATGTCCACTTTTGCTAAGATTGCAGCTTTATTAGGGCTAATCTTCCTTGGTCTGATGGGTAGTGGATCGGTGGATCATTTTACAAAAGCCAGTGCTTCAACCAAAGAAATTAGCCTTCTAGGAGCTTTGGGAGTTGCAATGGTGGGAACTCTATTTTCCTATAACGGATGGTACAATACTAACAATGTTGCTGGAGAGGTAAAGGATCCTCGCCGGGTATTACCCTTAGCTATAATTATTGGACTGAGCTTATGTATGTTGATATATTTAGCAGTTAACTGGACATACCTATATGTAATGGATATAGATGAAATAGCGGCTTCAGAACGTATTGCTGCCGAGGCAGCCGAAAGGCTTATAGGACCACTGGGAGGCTCACTTACCTCACTGGCTGTTATACTAGCTACATTGGGGACCCTTAATGCGAATATTCTGTATATGCCAAGAATCGCCTATGGGATGGCTAGGGAAGCTCTTTTCTTCAGGTGGTTTGCCCAGGTCCATCCACAGTTTCGAACACCTTCACGAACGATAGTGACCCTAATACTGTGTGGAATGATCTGGAGTCTGGTTGGTAATTTTATGGAGATAGTAATGGCTGTCATGTACGTACTATTTGTATTTTATGTATTAGCCGTAATAGCGGTCTTTATTCTGCGCCGCCGATATCCTGAAAAACCCAGACCTTTCAAAGTTTGGGGCTACCCTATTACACCGTTATTTTTTATCTTTGTTTCGACTGGATATATTGTTTCAACTGTAATTTTTAATTTTAGCGAAGCGTTGCCAGGGGTTATAGTTCTTGTACTCGGGGTCCCTGTATACTTTCTTTGGTTTCGACGTTACCTCTTAAATTCATGAAAGTTTATCGGATCCTCAAAAGTATAATCTTACCGAAATATAGTATTCTTAGCGAATACTATATTTAACTGATGAAGTATCAAATCCTATACTAGAGGAGTTTTTCATGTCGAGAATGAATGGTGGAGAAGCACTTATCAAATCTCTTCACAATAATGGAGTGGATGTTGTTTTTGGTTTGCCAGGTGCAGGGCAATATGAAGCTATCGATGCCATATACCAGCAGGAAGGTATTAACTACATTACCACTCGTAACGAACAAGCTATAAGTTACTTGGCTGATGGCTATGCACGAGTTAGTGGAAAACCTGGAGTTGGTCTTGCTGTGCAGGGGCCAGGTTTTTACAACACTACCGCAGGACTGGCAACAGCTTATGCACAATCTTCACCAGTCTTGTTAATTACTGGAAATCATCACCGCGTTTCTGTACCCAACAAAACTGAATATAATAGTTTAGATTCTTACAAAGCCTACTCCAAATGGGCAGGGCAAGCGAAGACTCCAGGAGATATACCGAAATTGGTTAACGAAGCTTTTCGTCAACTTAATACACCCCGTAAGCGTCCAGTAATTTTAGAGATCGCACCAACTGTATTTTCTGCCGTAGATGAAGTTCAGTTACTGGAGCCAGAAACTATTACTGCAAGATCTGGTGATTCCCAACAATTGGAACAGGCAGCAATATTGCTTTCTAAAGCAGAACGTCCGCTAATTTGGGTCGGAGCTGGAGCTGGGGAAAGTGGCTCATCCATCCAAAAATTAGCTGAACACTTAGGTAGTCCGGTCGTGAGTAGTAGAAGTGGCAAAGGTATTTTGTCAGACCAACACTCTCTTTCATTGGGAAGTTTTGAGCCTCGCTTTAAACCATTAGCAGACCGTATTGATGATTGCGATGTTATCCTTGCTGTTGGCATCGGAGCTGACCTAAAAGAAAGATCAACATCTCAGAAAATAATTCGAATTGATGACGATCCAAATGTAATTGATCTTGAAGGAGATGAGTCGCTTGGGATTCTTGGTGATAGTAAACTTAGTCTAGAAATTATTTTAGATCATGTAATAAAAACCACACGATCTCTAAAAACTACCGATGAGGATATTCAGGCAATAAATAATTATCGTTTTGGGCCCTCAGAACAACTTGAACCTCAATGCACATTAATGAATGGTATTCGAGCTGCAATCCCGGAAAATAGTATTTTGATAGCGGGAATGAATCAGATGGGATACTACAGCAGAAATTACTATCATTGTTATAGTCCAAGAGGCTATCAAACCTCTTCCCACCACGGAACATTAGGTAGCATATTTCCAATTGGTTTAGGCCTCAAGCTCGCCCAACCGGATCGTCCCGTTATTGTAGTATCAGGAGATGGTGGATTCCTATATAATGCACAAGAAATGGCTACAGCAGTAAAGTATAGTATCAATACTGTTATTATTGTTTTTAATGATAATGCTTATGGTAATGTGCAGCGAGCTCAGGTAGAGGAGTTTGGTGGTCACGTTATCGGTACTAACTTACATAATCCAGATTTTGTTCAAATGGCTGAATCCTACGGTGTGAAAGGAATCAGAGTTGAAGACTATACAAAGTTAGAGGCTGCAATACGTGACGGAATCAATACACAGGCTCCAATCTTAATAGAAGTACCCGTCGGCCCATTAGAACGAAAATACTAGTAACTTATATATTAGGAATTCTCCAAATCTGATGATATTCCTTGGGGGAAAGTCTATTAATCAATTAGAGCTCATGCGGGACATCGCCACGCCAAATTAAAACTTTTCTGTTGCAGTATGGCCACGCCCAAATCCCAATACTGATTAATATTTTGGACTGAATGAGAATCATCACCAGGAACAACCGAAATTCCCATTTTCTGGACCTGGTCAAGCAAGGCGTTAGAGATATAAGGTTCAGATTGGCCTTTTTTCAGGGCAGCAAGATTGAAATCCATAATTAGTTTCCGTTCTTGGATTATTTTAAGATTCCGTAAAATTCTTTGCCATACCTGAGGTTTAACTAAACGATTATGGTAATCTGAATCGAAGATACGAATAAGATCAAAATGGCCAATTACTTCAGGTGAGACTTTCCTGATTAAATCATACTGTTGATCAAAATAGGCACAATAGAGTTCATCTAACCCTCCTGCAATCTTGGCTGCTACATGATAAGCTTCGGGGGTGGAATCAATTAATTGGCCATTTATATGGTGAACTGATCCTACAATATAATCAGGTTCAAATTGTCTCCGAACCTCAGGAACCCAATCTTCATATCCTGGATATGCCTCGGCCTCAAATCCTACTATTATTCTAATTTTTGAAGCATATTTATCTTGTAATCTTCGGCAGGTGGCTATGTACCCAGCAAAGCGAAACTGTTGATCTACCGCACTCAACTGAGCTTCAGCTTCTTCAGGATAACTCAGCTCATCCTTTTCAGGTGGCATGTGTTCGGTAATTCCTACCCATGCGTAACCATGCCTGATATATTCCCGAATAATATCCTCAAGAGTATCTTCGGCATGAGAGCAGAACTGCCCACTATGACCACCATGAACCGATACACGAAGTGGGTTGGAAATCATTTTTAACCAATTTCCATATTAAACAAACTTACTGATAAATTGTTATTGATCACAACCTATTTCTTAGGTTTATGCCTTCTCAAGAAACCTTAACACGCTGGACCCGCTTCTTCCCCGCTCTAAGAATAAGGGTACCTGATTCATCAAGATCTTCTGGATAAAAAGTCCGTGTAATGGAAACTACCCGTTCCCCATTGACGGAGGCACCACCCTGTATAATCAATCTTCGCACTTGACTTTTTGAATCCCCTAATTTAGCGTCTACAAATAGTTCTACAATATTAATACCTGATTCTAGCCGCTCTCTCTGGATAACAGAGGTTGGGACATTTTCTCCACCATCCCTAGTTCCACTAAAAACACTTTGAGCACCGTGTTTAGCTTTCTCTGCTGCTACTTCTCCGTGAGTCAACTTTGTTGCTTCATAGGCTAAAATTGCTTTGGCTGATCGTATCTTGTCTCCCTTTAAACCACCTAGTTCGCGAATCTCTTCCATCGGGAGAAATGTAAAACGAGACAATAACCCTTCGACATCCCTGTCATCAACATTAATCCAATATTGATAATAGTCATAGGGACTAGTCATTTCTGGGTCTAGCCACAAAGCTCCAGCAAGAGTTTTTCCCATTTTCTTACCATCAGAAAGAGTTAAGAGAGGTGAGGTTACTGCCTGAGCAGAAGCACGTTCCTTACGTCGTATCAAATCAACCCCAGCAACAATATTCCCCCATTGGTCATCTCCTCCAAGCTGCATCGTACAACCATATTTTCGGAATAGCATTAGAAAATCGTAAGCCTGAAGTATCTGGTAGTTAAACTCTAGAAAGGTTAGTCCTGTTTCCATCCGTAATTTGTATGCTTCGGCAGTTAGCATTCGGTTGACGCTAAAATGTTCTCCAATTTCCCGTATGAAACTTATATAATTTAGTGTCCTTAACCACTCTGCATTATTGACTAATAGCCCTTTACCATTATCGAAATCAAGATATCGACTAAGTTGCGATTTTATCCTGTTGATATTTAAATCGATAGCCTCCATCGTTAGCAGAGGGCGAAGTTCATCTTTTCCACTTGGATCACTTATCATTGCTGTCCCTCCACCTACTAAGGCGATAGGCCGGTGACCGCAACGTTGTATATGAGCCAAAGTCATTATCTGAACTAAGTGGCCAACATGCAGGCTACTTGCCGTCGGATCAAAACCAATATAACAGGTTACGACTTCGTCTTCGAAAGCCCCTTTTACAGCCTCTTCATCTGTTACTTGGGATACAAATCCACGTTCTTTTAATATCTCAAAAGCACTAGGCATACTAATTAACTTTCGCTACTTACAGAGTGATAGTGTCTCCTGTTCTTGATGATTCGTATATAGCAAGAACTAGCGCGAGTGACTTTTTAGCCTCTTCACCGGTTATAAGAGGCTTTCCCCCAAAGCGAACCAATTGGATCATATCCTCAATAACATTTTGGGGACCATCGTACGAAAAAGAATCTTCTTTCAATTCGTTGGGGAGATGCCACGTATCAATACCGTTGCCAGATGTGGTTATTAACCCCTTAGTGCCGTGCAGTTCCACAGCTGCCGGAATAGTAACCGGGCACGTTGTAGTTCCCAAAATCATTCCGACTGCCCCACTCCTGAACCGAATCATAGCCATGCCCAGGTCTTCCGTTTCGATATCATGATTGAAAACACCAATCTGGCCTTGTACACTTTCTACCGCCCCCATGTACCAGACCAATAGATCAATTTGATGGACCGACTGATTAATTAGCGCTCCACCACCATCATATTGCCATGTGCCATGCCAGCCCTCATAATAGGCATCATTCCTGAACCACTTTAACCGGACCTCCCCTAAGATCATTCTACCAAGGCGTCCCTCGTCTACAGCCTGTTTAACTCTCACATTTTCTGCCATATAACGAGCCTCAAAATCAATTGCCAGGATAACTCCGGCTTCATGGCAGGCATTAATCATTTGATCAGCACGATCAAGTGTTACCTCGATTGGTTTAGTTGTAATGACATGTTTACCAGCCCTTGCAGCCTCTATCGCAAAGTCAGCATGGGTTCCACTAGGAGTCATAACATTTATTACATCTATATCACTTCGGTCGAGTAATTGCCTGTAGTCTTTGTACCATTCAACACCGTATTCGGATGCCGCCTTCTGACCACGCTCTTCATTAAGTTCTGCGACTGCTACCAACTTCGCACCTTGTGTTTCATGAATACAACGTGCTCGCACATTTCCCATTCCAAGTCCGATCACACCGAAGCCAACAGTCTCGGATGCCACGTTAATCACTCCTTTGAGTTTTAATTTGGGAACTACTCAGATTTTAACATTTCTGCCAATCAAATACTGGATCTTATATCATTCATTCTTCTAATCGACCCGAACCTACGGTAAGAAATTCACCAGCTAACAATTCGCGAAGTATCTCTACTTTGTCTCCTGTACGCCTGTGTAAATCAGCTAAAACTTCCTCTCCAGCCAGCTCATCAACACAACCAACATGTTCGACATACTCAGCGACAAAATCGTCATTCCATTCACTATCAATACTAGCGGTTATATAAACAGAAAAGGTTTTAATGGGCATCGGATAGTCGTCAGGGATCATAACCTGAACATCACGAATCATCTCATTGACACGAATTGATTGAACACTCTTTTCCTTTAGTTCGCGAATCATATCGTTGAGATCGGTGAATGTAAGTTTCATTTAAAAAACTCCTTTGCGACCACGGATGCTATACTAGATTTAGGTAGACCAACAAAACAGATAACACAGGAAAGGTTCCTACTGCTTTGCAACTGGAAAAATGGTAAATCTCTTGGTAGATTAACACAGGACTAGCCTACGTTTTATACGGCGTTTTGTCAAGGGGTTTTATAGCTTAAAATTAGCCCGATTCCTCCGGAATAAAATGCTTCTCTGAAAACTATTTTACCCATGAGTTGTGAATCGATTATTGACAGAATCACTATAATTTTCTAGTTTCATCTTATATTGATAAAATTATTCTCTGAATAGGTTCTCGGCAAAACCTAAGGGTCAAGACCTGGCGATCGAACACTCACGATATGTAGTAACTCAGAAGGAACAACTTTCATGCTAGATGAAACACTCTGTCAGGAATATCCAAAAACTCGATCCCTGAAGAATGGAAAACAGCTCACGGTTCGTTTACTGGAAGCTACAGATGTTGAAGCTCTGTATATTTTTTTTCAATCCATATCTCGAGAAGACAGAATCTTTCTCAAAGATGACATAAGAGACAAAACTATAATTGAAGGATGGTGCAACAACATTGATTGGGATGTCGTTGTCCCAATCGTCGCCATTATTGATGACAAAATTGTAGCAGAGGTGTCGTTACATCGGGAACGGCGTGGATGGAAGAGCCACATTGGGAAACTTCGGTTAGTTGTCCATCCAGACTATCGAAGGCAAGGATTAGCAATTGAAATGATCAATGAGCTAATTTTTGTTGCCCTTCACACTGGATCGATTGAGCAGCTGAATGCCGAGTGCATGATAGACGCTCAGCGTGGTGTTATATTACTTTTACAACTTGTTGGATTCGTCCAACGCGCCATTCTCCCAGACCAAGTTCGGGATATCGAAGGGAAGCATCACGATCTAGCCCTTTTATCTTATACTCTTAGAGACCAAGAAGATTTCCCAGCTTTAGATTAGTAATGGTCCGCCCTCCAAGCCTCGACCCCAATTAGGTATATCACTATTATCCCTTGAGAGCTCCGATTGTGATGCTACGGACGAAATAGGGTTGAAATATGAGAAATATAATAATCATGGGCAACGCTGAAACAGCAGCACCAGCCATAAGTAGCCCATAATCTGTATAATACTGATTCTGTAAGGTATTTAGCCCAATCTGTAAAGTCATCATTGAAGACCGGTTAATTACTATTAAGGGCCATAGAAATTCATTCCATACTCCCATAAAGGTAAAAATCCCAAGGACCCCCATGCCTGGCTTTGCTAGTGGAAGAATAACCCGCTGAAAAACTCCCCATTCACCACAACCATCCAGGCGAGCTGCCTCTATTAGTTCGGTCGGCAAGGTTTGCAAAAATTGTTTCATTAGAAAAATGGAAAAGGGCATTATTAGTATCGGGACAATAAGTGCCATATAAGTGTTAATCCAGTCTAACTTTACGATTAGAGCATATAACGGGATAATTGTTAACTGAGTAGGAATAAACATAAGGCTAATCACCATCCAAAAAATTGCCTGCCTACCTGGAAATCGTTTCTTGGCTAATGTGTACCCAGCGAGTGTGCCTAACAAAACATTAGATAGGGTCACAGTAAGTGTAACTATAAGAGAATTAGACATCCATGTCAGTATCTGGGAACCATTAAACAAGTGAATAAAGTTGATCAGGGATGCTGGTGATGGAATAAGATTGGGAGGAAAAGCAAGAACAACCGATGGCGCTTGTAATGCGGTGCTGATGATCCAAAAAAGTGGTGTCAAGGTAAGGCCAGCAAATAATAAAAGTAAAATATAAGATATGTAACGAAACACTCTAAACCTTCCAAAATTAATATTCTATATCGGTAGATAACCATTTATACTGTAGCACAGCTATACAAGCTAGACCGACAGAGAGTAAAGTTGCTTCGGCTGCTGCCTTTCCAAAATCGAAGTATTCAAAAGCATCTACATAAATCAGGTAAACTAGAGTAGTAGTCTCATAGTTAGGACCTCCGCTTGTCATCATAAGCACCTGAGTAAACACCTGAAATGACACGATAGTACTTGTAACTAGGAGATAGAGTAATGTTGGTTTTAGTAACGGTAGTGTAATCTCCCAATATTGCCGCCAAGAGCTAGCACCGTCTAATCTAGCAGCTTCATAATAACTAGAAGGAATACTCCCCATTGCTGCTGTAAGGAGAACTATAGCTGCACCATGTCCACCTATAATTGCCATAAACATTAAAGAAGGCAAGGCCATCTGGGGATCGCTAGTCCACAAAAATGGACCTAGGCCAACCAATGACAAGATATAGTTTAACAAACCACGGGCCGGATTAAATAACCAGAGCCAAACTAAAGAAAGAATAGCTCCCGAAGTTACCACTGGTATATAGAAAGCAGATTTGAAAATTGCCTGAGCCCAAGAAGTTTTTAATCCAAAGATTACATAGGCGAGGAATAATGAAATCACCAAACTGGCCGGCACCACACCGCCAGTATATATCATTGTGATCCCCAAAGCCTTCCAGAAAAGATCATCGGACAACGCATAAGAGTAATTACGTAAACCGGACCAGATTGGTTGGCCTCCAGGGAAATAATCTGCAAAACCCAGCAGAATCGTTGCCGCCATAGGTAGAAAATTAAAAACTGCAAAAAGGATAAGAGGAAGAATTAGGAACAAGTAGGCCCAACGTTCCTTTAAAATGGCCTGTATCATTAAACTCCCCTTAAATAAACTACCAAAAATTAATTAGGGTTAGCCAACAGACGTCGCTCGATATCGCGGCGTATATATCGGTTACCTCGCTTTGTTAGATCATCAAGTGCTTTCTGAGGCGTTAGCTGCTTTGACATAGCCGCTTGAAAGGCACTTAGTGTCATATTAACAAGCGGGATACCATATCCCTGAATAGCATCTTTTGTTCCATACCGGGCCACTCGAAGAATATATTGTTGAAATGGATCTTGTGACCAGACGTCAATAGCTGAATAGCGAGTGGGTAGAGTAGAAAGAGCATAGGCAGCTTCACGTTCATGCTCTGTATTAGTAAGAAATTTTGCCAGCTCAATAACTAAAGAACGTTTCTCACTGTCTTCCTGTCGGAAAACACATGGAGAATCTGCGACTACAAATGCCCCGGGTTTAATACCAGGCAACGAAGGGTACATCATGGGGTATAATTCTATTATATCATTATCAATAACGCCAGTTTCCAGTGCACGTTGGTGTGCCAATCGGGTCCCGTGGTATGCGTGCCTCATTGCTAGATTCCCAGAATTCCACATATCAGTAATATCATTGCTACGGAGTCCGGCTGAACCTTGAGGAATTACCTGGTGAGCATGTTCTAAGTCTACCATAAACTGTAATGCCCTAACACCCATATCACTATTGATAACTAGACTGTCCCCAGTCTCATTAAATTGACGGGCACCGTGTCCCCAGAAAAAAGGAAGCTGGTCCTGCTGAGGTGAACTTCGTTGAAACGGCATTGCAAATCCATACACATCAATTTCACCATCACTATCTCGATCGAAAGTAGTTGCTTTGGCAGCTGCAAGGAATTGATCGAAGGTCCAGAGCCGATCCCCTTCCTTTGGCAATAAATGCATAGCCTTCCGCTCTTGAAAGATCCTGAGATTGGCCATCATATATCTATTACCACCAATAAAGGGAAGGAAATAATGTTTCCCTTCGTATTCGCTGAAACTATAAAACGCTCCGAAGTCTTCAATGTCAGCTTGGCTAATGTGATTATCGAATGGTTCAAGCAGGCCAAAACGAGCGTATTTTAATGCTATCCCGGAGGTACTAATTAAGATATCTGGGGGGCGACCTGATGCAACAGCAATATCTATCTTCTGAAATCCATTGGTCCAATCTAAAGTTTCAATGTCAATTTTAATTTTCTTAGTAGGATAACGAGCCTTAAAGTCATCAGCTACTTTGTTATACCAATCTTTACGCGTATATTGAGCTCGTTTGGGATCATCGAGAGATATCCCATCTAGTTCATGACCTGTTATTCCGATCCAATAATCTTGCGTCCAAAGTGTTATCTCAATTTCGTTATTTTCTAACGATTTATTAGAATGACAGGCGCATAAAAAAACAAATCCTAAACCGACCACCAAGCCAATATTCATTGCAAAGTCTCTTTATTAAAAAACCTAATTGTTATAATTATTTAACAAAAGTCGAAGGCCAATAAAGGATCTCCACTTGCACAGATTTCTTCCATACCCGATACTTGGGTTGATACTTGTTTTACCTTTAGAAAAAAGAGGGAAATAGAACTAATTGGTAGCCCAAAGTAAAATTTTATGATAAAAGGCAAGATCATAAAGTTCTGCAGGATACGGACAATATCCATAGTTTTTCTCGGAGAGATTAGCACCAGATCGACTACTAGCTAAAATACCTGTTTTTTTTAATTCCTATTTCGAGTCAACATATTTACTTAGAGACCCACTCGATCTGTGTCAAATGATTCTAAATTATGCTTTATATCACGTATAAATCTGGCAGCATTAAGACCGTCAATAAATCTATGATCAAACGACAAACTCATAAACATTATTGATCGTATAGCTAAAGAATCATCAGTCTGAACCACGACCTGCTTTTTAACAGTTCCTGTCGCTATGATTCCTGCTTCAGGTTGATTAATTATCGGCGTACCAAAAAGTGTGTCCCACATTCCAGGATTACTTAAGGTAAACGTGCTACCCTTAAGATCATCTGGAGATAATTTTCGGTCATGCGCTCGTTTAGCTAAATCATAAGCCGATTGAGCAATCTTTAAAAAACTCTTTTCATCTGCATGACGAATGACCGGAACAACAACACCCTTTTCCAATCCAACAGCTAAACCCATATTGATGTGTTTCCACTGAAGAATTTTGTCACCTTCCATGGTAGCATTCAGCATTGGATTGGCCTTTAACGCTTCAACAATTGCAGTAATGAAGAAAGGTGTCAGTGTTAACTTAAGCCCCGTCTTCTGCTGAAACTTATCACGAGCCTGTTCCTTATATCGAACAACATGTGTCATATCAACTTCTGATACTGACGTCACGTGGGGAGATACTTCTTTACTCCTAACCATATGATCAGCAATGGTCTTTCTTAGTGTGTCCATAGTAACGATTCTTGCATCCTCAAATCCAGATTGGCGGGATATGGAAACGTAATCCGAAGATTCATCTTGATCCGATCCTGGTTCAGGTATTCTGGACATTCGGCGTTCCAAAAACAAAAGCAGATCATCACGGGTTAGTCGTCCATCTTTCCCAGTTCCGGGGAGAGATTCTAATGTAGCTATATCAATCTGCTCTTCCCTAGCCATTCTCATTATCAACGGTGAATAAAAACGCTTAGGAGCTGCATCTTCATCCTCAGTTTTATTAGAACTAGTTTCTACATCTTCCAAGAATGACTCAGCGTCCTTCCCTGCGGCTTCTAATGGCTGACTATCCATCTTAACTTGAGATTCTTTTTGATCTACTATTTCTGGTTCTATTTTTTCTCCTGTATCAATTATTCCCAACACGGAACCAATAGCTACAGTCTGACCTTCTGGGATCATAATTTCTGCAAGAATTCCACTTTCTATTGCTGGTATATCTGTATCAATTTTATCGGTTGTGATTTCTACAACGGATTCATCTCGTTCAACCACATCACCAATTTTCTTCAACCAACGAATAACTGTCCCTTCCTCAACACTTTCTCCCAACTTCGGCATTACAATATTCACGTTCTTTTTCCTCTTTTATTTTTGTCAATACGCAACAAGATCACGAAGTGCATCAGTAATCTTTTCTGTATTGGGAAGAAAATAGGACTCCAAAGGAGGACTAAATGGCACTGGTGTATCAATAGCAGCCAATCGTCGGATAGGAGCATCAAGATACTCAAAAGCTTCATCAGCTATCATTGCTGCTATTTCACCTCCATACCCACCCGTTAGCGTATCCTCATGAACAACCATGACCCGGTTTGTTTTGCGAACTGATTCAAGAATAGCTTGTTTATCATATGGTAACAATGATCTTAGATCTAGAACTTCGACCTTGATTCCGTCCTTAGCCAAATTATCGGCCGCATCAAGACTATGAAAAACCATCTTGCCATAAGTGATGATAGTAGCATCGTTGCCTTCTCTCCGAACTATCGCTTCTCCTATGGGCACAATGTAATCTTCCGTAGGCAGTTCCTCTCTGATTCGAGGTAATCTATACAAACCCTTATGTTCAAAAAAAAGAACTGGGTTGTTATCCCTGATAGAAGCTTTTAGAAGGCCTTTTGCATCGTAAGTAGTTGCTGGAGTGACTACTTTGAGACCAGGAACCTTACAAAACCATGCCTCTGGATTCTGCGAGTGGAAAGGGCCAGCATTACCGATAGCCCCAGAAGGACACCTCACTACAAACGGTACTGAGGCACCCAAACGGTAATGGGCTTTTGCAACATTGAAGACTAAATGATTGAATCCACAGGCTACAAAATCTGCAAATTGCATTTGAACAACAGGCCGCTGACCCATTAAGGCCGCACCCATTGCAGCACCTATAATCACAGATTCAGCGACAGGAGCATCAATTATCCGGTTCTCACCAAAGTCATCAAGAAAACCCTTGGTAATTTTAAAAGCTCCACCGTATACACCAATATCTTCACCAAGACAGAAAACATTAGAATCCCGCTCCATCTCTTCTCGGAGCCCGGCAGAAATTGCTTCCAAATAGGTTACAGGAGGCATCCAATTTTCCTAGTTTTAAGTTGCGTAAACACCTTCAAGTGCATCCTCGGGTTGTGGCATGGGACTTTTTTCTGCAAAATCAACTGCGTCATCAATAACTCCAGTAATTTCCTTCTTAAGTTGATCAATTTCTTTATTGGTAAAATATTTTCGTTCTTGCACTAAGTTTTCGATTTTAGCCACAGGATCGTTCTGCCACCCCTCTTCGAGTATCTCCTCGGGAACATAAAATGCATCATCATGTTGAGCATGTCCAAGAAGCCTAGTGCAACTAGCCTCTATTAAAGTTGGACCACCCCCGTCCCGAGCTAACTTTACGGCTTCTCTCGTGGTTGTATACACAGATTCAACATCTGTGCCATCAATTAATTTTCCAACCACTCCATACCCTTTAGCTCGATCTACTATATTTTCACAGGCATACTCTAGTCGGGCTGGTGTTGAATATGCAAATTTATTATTCTCTACTATTAGCACCATCGGTAGTTTATGCACAGCTGCAAAATTTAATCCCTCATGGAAATCACCAATACTTGCCCCACCCTCGCCAATATAGGTTAGAGATACTACTCCTGTTGCCTGAATCTTGCTAGCTAGTGCTACTCCAGCAGCAACTGGAATATTGGCTCCCAGATGACTGATCATTCCAACTATATTAAGATCCATATTGCCACAGTGCATGTTGCCATCACGTCCACCTGTGGGTCCATTAGCCCGTCCTAAATATTGACACATCATATCTCTAGGCGTATGGCCTCGTAGAAAATGAGCCCCTATCACCCTGTGCATCGGAACAAGAACATCGCCCTCATCCAAGGCATAAGCGCTTCCTGCAGCGATAGCTTCATGACCTGCCCCAGCATAAGCCGCACCAACAAGCCTACCCTGTCGAAAAAGTTTATAAATCCGTTCTTCAAATTCTCTTTGAAGGCGCATTGTATAGCATAGAGTTTGGTAATCTGCTTTAACAAGCTCTTTATGTTTGATTTTGGATCCTCTATTATCAGCTTCTGGCACTGTTGGCAAAACCTCAACTTTCCTTTAGCCTGCCCAGTTAAATTAATCTCTATTTTATCATATCTTCTGTAGTAAATTGGAAAGATTAGTTTCCTCAAAAGACATATGAAAAACTTCCCCTAGGTGATGGAGTACTGATGTTGAAACTTCTTCCGTCAAAACTGCTCTTTCTAAGATACTTTCAAGTGAAACAACTGCTCGGTTGTGAATACCGCATGGAACAATTCCCTCGTACATATTTAGATCAGGATTTATATTGAGGGAAAATCCATGCATCGCTATCCATCTGCTAACCTTCACTCCTAAGGCCGCCACTTTACCATCCCCAACCCAAACCCCCGTTAATCCTTTCGTACAGTGGGCCTTAATTTCAAAGTCATCCAAAACTCTTATTATAACAACCTCCAAGTCACGCAAAAATTTGAAAACATCTCTATACCAGACTGAAATATCAAAAATAGTGTACCCAACTAATTGCCCTGGTCCGTGATAGGTGATGTCTCCTCCTCGATCAGCCTCGTACAAAGAGATCCCCCTGGATTCAAGTTCCTCTTTACTATAGAGCAGATGTTCCCGGGCCTTTAACCTACGGCCAATTGTGTACGTAGGAGGGTGTTCTATTAGTAGGAGCACATTGTCGATCATACCAGAACGACGTGCGGTAAGCAGACTCCTCTGAAGAGACAGAGCCGCGCCATAATCCATTGTGCCGACTCGGACAACCCAGCAAGGCAGCACCTGCCCTCCTCATCCACGGCAACCCAGTTTTTACACAGCCCTTATACGCCGCCAAAACTAAGGATTAACAGCCATAATGTCAAGGTTTTTCTGTCCCAACTAGCGGACCGTAAAACTCCACCCGACGGTCCTTAAGACGATCTAATTCGTAAACCTTGGCAATATTAACGATATGTTTTTCACGAGCACCAAGAAGATCCAAGTCTCCATAAATAATCTCCTCACTGGAGGAGTCCCCTTCAGCTACTGTATGCCCTTGGAAATCAATAATTTTGCTCTGACCTATAAATTGGGTACCTCGTTCTGTCCCAACCCTATTAATAGCCATATAATTCACTCTATTTTCGAAAGCTCTCGTATTTATAACAAACTGTGGGTTACACTCTGCTCCAACTGGCCAGTTAGTAGGTAAAACAATTAACTCTGCCTCCTGTAACATCATGATTCTTCCACTCTCTGGAAAAGCTGCGTCATAACAAATGTTAATACCAATCTGACCAATTTCCGATGGGTAAACCCCAAAAGGCTGATCACCTTTGGACAAAAATCTATCTATTCCTAGATAAGGCAAATGGATTTTTCGGTAACTTGCGATCAACCCGTTGGGGGAAACAAATGCCGCTGAGTTATATATCCGTGATTGATCTAATTCGAGAAAGCCCACAATAATATGGACATTGTAGTCAGAGCAATATTTCCTAAGAAGTTCAGTTAAAATCCCTGGTATTGGCTTTGCATATTCTTTTGCTTCTTTGAGATCATCAAAACAATAGCCAGTCAAAGCGCATTCAGGAAATACCACCAAATTGACGCCCTTCTCAGCTGCGGTTTGAATGGCATCAAAAATCTTACCTAAATTCTGCACTGGCTTAGCTATTTGGGGATCCATCTGGACTCCAGCAACCCGAATCTTTTCTAGCATATTTTTGTCCTGTTTACAATAACACACTGGTGAAGCAAGGGTCGAGGAATATAGCTATAACCAAATTTAAAGCCCTCAAGGCCAAAATTGAGGGAAACACAAAACTGGTTGATATTGTTTTGCTCTAAACCGTCTTGTACGAAGGCATTGGGCTTAACCCTGAAGCATTAGGGTGAAAAAGACGAGTCAGGTGCGCTTCTATTACTCCACGGTTAAGATCAGGACGTTCCATGCATGCCACTACTAGTTCGTGATCTACTGATTCTGTCATTTCAGCAATTGCCTTCATTCGGTCAATAGAATTTATCATAGCCTGTTTGATAGGAATACGCTCAGGGAAAATATCAATGCCCATATGGCCTTTATATCCATACATCTTCAGAGCGTACATGCCCGCAAATATTTGTTCTGGTGATACTATCCCAACCTGTAAATCTTGATCGTAGTTGCCTAAAGGCTGGCTATTCCAGTGGGTATGAGCTAGTCTACCTTGTCTAAGGATTCGACTAAGTGCATACGGAAAATCCTCAAATCCCATAAGAACATGTCCAAGTTCCGGATTAAGACCGACAATAGCATGGCCTTGTTCTAATAACTCCCTATTTCCCTCAGCTTGAAGTCTTTCGTCCACATTCTGAGCCATTAAGATCCCATCTGTTGTATTTCTATAAATATTATTACCTCGCGGCTCATAGGGTTTTGGTTCTATGGCAGTTCGAATGCCAGGAACACTATCTAAAGCTTCAGCTAAGCCTTCTTCAAATAGATCCCACATTCTATAGAAATCCGTTCCAAAATTTAACTCATAACCATCCCCACCAGGCCATACTACCATGAAGTCGGTCCCCAATTCCTTATTTAAACGAAGGGTTTTAATTACCCGATCGATGGCCGCCTGACGAGCCGATGGAACCGGTGATGAAAGCGATCCAAATTCAAATTCTGCATCCCAAAAAAGGTTAGGAATTACCGTGATTAATCGAACACCAGTATCCTTTTCTAATTGCTGATAGAGGTGAGCATTATCTTCATTTATTTCATTAGGATAATGTGCCTCTATCCCACAAAGTCCATATTCTGATAATTCACCTGCGATTGCTAATCTTTCCTCAATAGAAAATGGTTCTACATAAGCCTCGTGAAAACGAATCTGTGATGGAGAAAAAAACCATACTCCAGCCGAAATCTTGAGCTCAAGAGAAAAATTGTTAAGGTGTTCGACAAGTTCAGGACCCCGCCGGATGATACTTTGATCTCTTAGATCTTCAAACATCATTCAATTCCTTGATAGAGAACAGGGTTGATAAAATGAATATGAGTTCGGTCGACGAACGTATTTTCAATTATAGATCTTATTTTTGTAACTGTCAAGTTGACATGAAGATTCAAAATCAGAGCTTGACAAAATTTGTAAAACCCGAGTAAGTTTTGTTTTCACCATGCAAACTATCATCCTTCTCGTTTTTTAAAAAGGAGTTTCCCGTGCGTGTTGTCGTAACTGGTGGTGCTGGTTTCCTCGGATCTCATTTGTGCGACCGGTTGCTAGCAGATGGCTATCAGGTCGTAGCAGCTGACAACCTAATCACGGGTCGCAAGATCAACATTTCTCACAACTTAGAGCATAAGAAATTTTCCTATCTCCACACTGATGTTTCAGAAAGCATAAAAATTGATGGTCCAGTTGACTTTGTAATGCACTTAGCTAGTCCAGCAAGCCCAATTGACTTTGAACGTATTCCAATCCAAATTCTCAAAGTAGGAGCTATGGGTACCTACAACGCCCTCAATCTGGCTGAAAGTAAGGGCGCTGGATTTTTGCGTGCTTCGACATCGGAGGTATATGGGGACCCATTGGTTAATCCACAGCCTGAAAGTTATTGGGGTAACGTTAACCCTATAGGAATTAGGGGAGTTTATGATGAGGCAAAGCGTTTTTCCGAAGCATTAACAATGGCCTATAACCGTAAGCAGGGACTTGATACTAGAATTATAAGAATTTTTAATACCTACGGTCCCCGAATGAGACCTGGAGATGGTCGAGTTGCTCCATCTTTTATAACAAAAGCCTTGAGTGGAAAGCCATTGGTAATATTTGGCAAGGGACAACAAACTCGAAGTTTTTGCTATTATAAAGATCTTTTGGAAGGGATGATTCGACTAATGGCCTCTAGCGAACACCAGCCTGTAAACATCGGAAATGAAAATGAAATTACTATTCTCGAACTTGCTAAAACAATCATCCGGCTGTGTAACTCAAAAAGTGAGATCATTTTCCAAACACTACCCGAAGATGATCCCCAGTTAAGGCGTCCAGATACAACTAGAGCTCGTCAAATATTAGACTGGGAAGCAAAAATATCTCTGGAAGAAGGTATGAAACAAACAATTGAATATTTTAAGGCTTGCAGCGGAATAAATTAGAACTAACCAAGACTACTCTCTAATAATTGCTATATCAGAAACTTCAAAATTCCACTATAAGTCTATAAGGATTAGCTTTACACCATGCCTACGGCTCTGATAACCCATTCTGACTTTCTTACTCATGACACTGGACCATTTCACCCTGAACGAGCTGATCGCTTAAGGTCAATTCAAACTAGACTTGGGATATCCGGTAATAAAAATACAGAGCAACCGATAGCTAGATTGAAGTACCTTAACCCAAGGCTAGCTAATGACTCCCATATACTGGCTGTCCATAAAGCTTCATATGTCGAAGCTATTCCAGGCTGGTGCAAGGATGGTTATACTAAACTCCCTACTGGAGATACTGTAATTTCTCCAAACTCTGAGATGGTAGCCCGGCTGGCTGCAGGAGCTGTAGTTCGGGGTGTTGATGCGGTTCTTTCAAAAAAGTATGACAATGCTTTCTGTGCTATCCGACCTCCTGGTCATCATGCGGAATCTAACCGAGGAATGGGATTCTGTATTTATAATAATGCTGCAATAGCAGCTCGATACGCCCAATCAAATTATAATATTGAGCGAATAGCAATACTAGATTGGGATATCCATCATGGAAATGGAACACAAGAAATATTTGAGGAAGACCCCTCAGTTTATTATTTTAGTATCCACCAGTCCCCTCTTTATCCATTTACTGGCGCCAAATCAGATCGAGGATCAAAAAAAGGGAAAGGATATACACTAAATGTTCCCGTTTCTGCTGGATCGGGAGATGAAGTGTTTATAGAGACTTTAAATAACCTAATTCTTCCGAACATGAGAATATTTAAACCGGACCTCCTGATCCTTTCAGCTGGATTTGATGCTCATGTAGATGACCCACTTTCTGGGACGCTAGTTACTGATCAAGGATTCCAGACCATGTCAAAAATAGTACTTGATTTTAGCAAAAACCAATGTAATGGTCAAATCGTGTCAATACTTGAGGGTGGTTATAATCTTGAGGCCTTAAGTCGTTGTGTTACAGACCATGTGGGTATAATGGCTTCGTGAAAAAAATAAAAAACCCTACTCACAATTTAAATGATGTATTGTTCCTAACCGAAAATATCAGACTTAAACTGAATATTGGAACAGAAATATCTATCATAAATAAAGAATAATAGAGAGGAAATTTTTCTTATGCAGTACAGGCGGCTGGGGCGAACCCAATTAGATGTATCTGAAATCTCACTAGGAACGGTAGAATTGGGGATGGAATATGGGTTAAAAGACAGGAAAGAATCGAATATACCAACTGAGAAGGATGCTGACTATTTATTAAACCATGCTATCGATTCTGGGATAAATTTTATTGATACAGCCTCGCTGTATGGTAATAGTGAAGAAATCATCGGTCGTTCGCTCAATAAAACTCGCCGTTCTGAATATATTTTGGCGACTAAATGTTTGCACCGACTGGATGAAGGACTTCACTATAAAGAAGCCCAAAAATCTATTGTAGAATCAATCAATAAGAGTCTATTGCGACTTAAAACTGATTATATTGATCTTCTCCAAGTACACGGACGAGATAACTTACAAGAAGAAGTACGGATGATTCAAGATGGTCAGGTTTTGGAAGTGTTAGAAAAAATTAAGAAGGAAGGGAAAATTCGGTTTATCGGATATTCCTCCTATAGCGAGGAAGCAGCTCTGGAGATTATAAAGGATGGGAATTGGGATACCCTCCAAATTCCGTGCAACATTCTAGACCAACGTTATCTCAAGAATGTTATCCCCGCAGCAAAAAAACATCGCCTAGGTTTAATTATAAGATCTGCACTGTTGAAAGGCGCTCTTACTAGGAAAAGTCAATTTATTCCTCCCAAATTAGTTCCTCTAATTGAGCATATAAACCACCTTAGAGAGTTCCAAACAACCACCCCATACAGCCTTCCTGAATTAGCCCTGCGCTTCGTACTCTCTATTCCTGACATTTCTACCATTATTGTTGGGGCAGATAGGATAGAATATCTAAAAGACGCTGTCTCAGTGTCAGACGGCAAGGAGTTGAAAAACCAAATTCGCAATAAATTGAGGAATCTTACGCTCGATGATCCATACCTCCTCAACCCGGGAAATTGGGAAGTAGATTGACTATTTATCTGACGGTCAACTTCCAAACAAAGATAACTCTAACTCATTGTTCGGAACAACCCAATGACTTTTCCTAAAATGGAAACCTTGTCTGTAATAATCGGGATCATTGTCGAGTTTGCAGGGACTAGTTCAATATGTTCATCGCGAGGATAGAATTTTTTAACCGTAGCTTCATCATCTAACATAGCTACAACGGTTTCACCAGTCTCGGCTACTACTTGCTCTCGGACTAAGACATAGTCTCCATCTATTATACCATCTTCAATCATACTATCACCCTGAACTTCCAGGGCGAATATATTTCCACTTGATTTCACCATATTTATAGGAAAGGTCAGGTATTCTTCAATATTTTCTTCAGCCAGAATTGGAACACCAGCAGCCACCCGACCAAGAAGAGGGACCTGTATGAAATTGTCAGCTTCTGTTCCCGATTGATTCTTATTAGCTACCACAATTTCTATAGCACGAGGCTTCATTGGATCACGCCTAATATAACCTTTTCTTTCTATGGCCCGCAGATGATCATAGGCTGCCCGGGTACTGATCTCAAATTGCTGGGCAATCTCTCTGACACTGGGCGGGTAACCTATCTTTTCAACTTTCTGTTGGATGTAGTCAAAAACGTTTTGCTGTTTGGCAGTTAATAGCTTCATGTCCAACTCCTTATAAAACTTACGGTAGTTATACACGGGGAATATAAACATAAAAACTAATTTTAGTTAGAAAAGTACACAACATACGGTTAGTTGTCAAGTTAATTTGTTTTTAAAAAACCCATTAATAATTACGACAATCCAACAGATAAACTTAGATCCCCAAAAATAGATATATACTTCCGGAATATTTTATTATATTTTTCTACTAAATGGACTTTTGATGCACATGGTAATAGGAGGCTGTGATGCCGGTCAATAAAATGATCGAAACAATGTTGGAGGAGTTACGGCAAATAGCTGATACCGAAGTACATGTTGGTAAGCCAATACATATTGGCGACAGCTACGTTGTTCCCGTTTCTAGATTATCGCTTGGGTTTGGTGCTGGAGGAATTGGAGATGAAGCTAATCACAAGACAGGGGCTGGTGGTGGGATATCGGTTGAGCCCGTAGCATTTTTGGTAATCCAAGGAGACCGCGCTCAACTACTTCACATGAACTCGCCCAATAGTCCTATGGGTAAACTACTTGATATTGTGCCGGATGTAATAGAAGAAGTAAAAAGGTTTACTAAGAAGAATAGTGACTAATAAACTAAAGGTGCCACAGTTTTTGAGATTAATGCGATAGCCACAGTACCCATTCCTACCAGACCCGTGCCACACGCATAGCCTGCAACTAGGACTGGGGTGTACCGCATCCATTTTTTTCTGCCGAATTTTCTAACCATATAATATCTTCCGACAACGGCACCGAAGAACTGAGGAATGAAGGCGTGAGGCACGGTACCCACGCTGGCGATCATCCCAAAAATAAGCATGACCGGCAGATTAAAAGCAGCAAGAACCCCATATATTATTATCCCAAAAGCAGCACCTCCCACCATGTAAGGGACATTCAAGGCTTCAATTAAATAACTAGATTCAAACCCAGAGTCGCCGGTACTAGAATACCAGAGAGCCTGCATTGTAGCCTGCTGTTGCCAAAACTTCTGTGCATAAGGATAAGCCTGTGATGGAATAGGGCCAAGCCCCCAAACAAAATGCCAAAATAGCAGGCTACAGACCAGCAAAATTGGAATCATAAACAGCTCAGCTTTAAATACACTGGAGAATCGAGTTCCCGTCAATTCAACTTCTCGGAAAGCCTGTGCTTGGCCTCCGTAGTTGAAAATAGGTATAGGAGCAAACCATATATCTACTCCCTTATAACCACTGAGAATGAAAGTTGCCTCTTTGATAAGGGGGAATTGGAGGTCAGCACCAGTTATCGCTCGTAATCTGGCACTAGCGTAAGAACTAAGCGGGGTATAAATGAAACCGTAAAAAATAAAAAACAAGACAGGAAATCCTGGCACAAGACGCCAACTTAGGACAACATAACCGATAGTTAATATTAAGAATGAACCGAAGATAACCGATAACGGGAAATCTCCTCTTCCAGTGACACCGTTGGTTTTAGATAAACCAGTGGGGGGGCTTTCAATCTTTAGAGTTCTTTTCCGGGCTATAAAGCTCCACAGTATACTTGAACCACCAATCAATGCAACAGCAAAACCTGTCCCGATCCGCACACTCATCCAAAAATCGATGTCATTCACCAAAGTAGTTTGGATAGCATCCATTCCAGGTGACCAGGAACGGAGGATATTAAAATCGTACAAGAAAGGGTTAAGAATTAATGTAAGAATTGCCCCGATTGCAGATCCGACGACAATCCAAAAGGGTAATACAAACCCTGTCAAAACCGGCCCAAGACTTAATTCAACGGCCATTGCGGCTGCTGGCAATATATTCTCTGTATTACGGGTCAGATCAGCGAAAGGGATAGGAATTAATGTAATTGGTTCGGCTAGTAATGCGCCTGTCACAGCAGGTATGCCAATATAAAATCCACCAAATATAAGACCTAACATCGCTCCTATACTGAATGCTTTCCACCGCCACGATTCCTGCCCCGCAGAACTTTCTGCGAGGGCAGTAGCGCCTTCAGCTTGGATCGGTGCCAAAGGGAAAGGAAGTTTTTCAACATCCGCAGTCACCCGAAAAAGGCCATAACCTAGAGTAAATGCGCTAGCTCGATTAAAAATATGGAGCACGGCCACAAGAAGTATGGGAACAACCCATTCCCCATGTAGAAGTGTTCGTAATATGATCGCTTCGGAATCTGCACTAGGTGATATCCAAGATGGAACCTGATCATCAATACCGAAGGCTCTAGCACCGGAAGATTGGACAAAATACTGATACCAGATCAATTGGGCAAAAGGTCCGCCAGAAAGTGCCAAACCTACCCCTGCGGTGAGGGTAGCTGCAACATAATAAAGCATATAAATTTCTTGCCGACTAAGCCTAGTAAAAGACCTCCGAGCTACTTCGATAAACAGGATAATTGTTGTCCACTCTGCTGCTGGCCCTAAACTTTGACCGGCTATCAGATTCAGATAGATAGAACCTGGTATCATAAAAACGCCAAGGAAAATGATACCAATAACCGTTTTGAGATTAAAACCATCCTCAAAACCGGTTGGGTGGTCCAAGGACTCAGAAGTGGTTAATTTATCCTTTATTAGAGTCATGGAGACAACTCTTTTAATGAGATTTCAACCCGGATTTTCTAGCTGATTTACTGCTTAAGCCATGTATCCGTAATGGTAAATACCTGCCCAGAAGAGAGGAGATTATCTTTGGAGGTTCGAATCAACCTTAACCCATCAAAACTAAAGTTATTTTCGTGTGGTTGGTTTTCATCGGTAATGAAAAAAAACATGTCTTTTAAGACGCTCCACTGACCTTTTTGAATATAGACCGAAACAGAATCAGCTACGATCATTGAATCTACTTGGCCGTATCGACCATCGGGATTTAGACGAAGAACCCCACGGATCGTAGGATGAATCAACATATCTACGACCGTATTACTAGAATCTTGGAGGCTTATAGCCCGACTTTCTAATTCATAATTTCCTACAAGAGGCTGAGCAACATTGTAGGAATCCAAAACTCCTTCACTACACCCCAAAAGGAGAATGCAAGACCACGCACTAATTGAAATCAGTCGTCTTATCAATTTAGCCCTCTCCGTCAGGGAGGCTCTTTTTAAGCAGAATTGCTTACAAGCAGATTAGATCCAGCAATTTATTTTGACTAAATTTAAGTGAAAGTCGCAGATATAAACCCTTGTGATTATAGGGAAGGTCACACCAACCGTCAAGTTATTCCCCAATCTATGGCTCATATATTTTGCTTGACCTTAATAGAAGTGAGAGTTAAAAGTGTTGTAGAATTTGCTCTATCTTAACCACTAAAACCACGGACTGGGATTAGTCTTGCAATTTTACTGTGGGCAAATAGAGTGTAACTAAAACACATTATCAGATTGGAGCCCTGATGTCAGTGGTTAATGTCGGCATCATCGGATGTGGCAATATTAGCAATGTTTATTTTGAAGCTGCAAACAAATTTGAAATTTTTGATATTGTAGCCTGTGCTGACCTAATTCCAGAGAGAGCAGAAGCTAAAGCTGCTGAATTTAATAATATCGAGCCCCGTTCGGTTGAAGCTATCATGGAAGATCCTGCTATAGAGATTATTGTTAATTTAACAATTCCAGGTGCCCATGCTGATATTGCATCATCTGCCCTACTAAATGGGAAGTCTGTCTATACTGAAAAACCAATGGCAATCTGTAAGGAAGACGGAAAAAAATTACTTGATTTAGCTATTACCGCCCCAGGATTGATAGGTGGGGCACCTGATACTTTTATGGGAGCAGGTATCCAAACTTGCCGGAAATTAATTGATGATGGATGGATAGGTAAACCTGTTGCTGCTACCGGCTTCATGTTAAGCCCGGGGCATGAGCGATGGCACCCGGACCCTGGATTCTTCTATCAGGAAGGTGGAGGTCCTATGCTGGACATGGGCCCATATTATATTACAGCGCTAATTAATCTGATGGGACCTGTTGTAAGGCTTACTGGTGGAACCCAGATTTCCTTCCCGGAACGAATTGTTAGAAGTCAGCCATTATATGGAAAAAAAATAACTGTTGATGTTCCTACTCACGTGGCAGGTATTTTAGAATTTAAGGAAGGAGCTATAGGAACGATTATAACCAGTTTTGACGTCTGGCATCATGAAATGCCCCGTATCGAAATATACGGTACAGATGGCTCTATCAGTGTCCCAGATCCTAACTCTTTTGGTGGCCCCGTGAAACTTCGCCGGGCTGGGGCTGAAACCTGGAATGAAATGCCTCTAAGTCATAATTACGACGAACAAAGCCGTGGCTTGGGTGTGGCAGATATGGCGTATGCTCTGCGTTCAGGACGACCACATCGAGCTAACGGGAAACTAACGTATCACGTTTTAGATATCATGGAATCCATCCACCGATCGGCAGAGTTGGGACAACACATCACCTTGGAAAGCACTTGTACGAGGCCTGAACCTTTACCACTGGGACTGGCACCCTACACCCTAGATCTATAGGGGGGAAGACATTAATGGATCAACATCCAGTAAAAACAATATCGGACCTCCTCCCGAGGCTCGAAAAATTTTTGGATCATTTGGAATCTTTTCTTGGAAAGTTTGCTAACCAATATTTTACGGCTTCTGAAGATTTTTGTTCGACATCGATTGCTTTCCGTTGGAGGAAAAGAGGCACCCAAGGATTTCTCGAACCTATTATTCATCCCGACTTAGTAAAATTGGAGGATCTTATAGGTCTGGAACTGGAATTGGAAAAGATAAACCGAAATACAAAACAATTTGTTGCTGGAATGCCGGCAAATAATGTTCTTATCTGGGGAGAGCGAGGAACAGGCAAATCCTCGGTAATCAAAGGACTTCTACATCGTTTTTCTAATAAGGGCCTTCGGATGATCGAAGTCCGGAAACAAGACCTCTTAGATTTACCGGAAATAATTAACTTAATCTGGGAACGTCCGGAACGTTTTATATTATATTGTGACGATCTTTCATTTTTTGACAATGACCCTTTGTACCTTGAACTCAAGGCTCTTCTCGAAGGCAATCTTTCGGCCCGACCTAACAATGTCCTGGTATATGCTACATCGAACCGAAGACATTTGATGCCAGAAAAACTATCGAATAACAACCCTAGATTTAGTCCTGATGACGATGAGATACACCCCCAGGAAACTGCTGAGGAGAAGGTTTCTCTAAGCGATAGATTTGGGTTATCGATTGGCTTTTATCGGATCACCCAGGATACTTTTTTTAGGATTGTTCAACACCTTGTGAATCAGCGTGGAATTAATATTACTCAAGAAAAATTAAAACGAGAAGCCCTAAGGTGGATCCAAAATTCAAGTGGTCGATCTGGGAGAGTTGCAAAGCAGTTTGTGGATGATTTAGAGGGACAATATAAACTTGAAGAATTATGACAAATATGATATTTTAGACCTAGGACAATCTTTCCTCCTTGACACGTTATTTGATAGTCCATTATGTTGTGTACTCTTATGAGTTGTAGGAAAAACCGTGGATCAACTACGGTTTAATCGTTAACAAACGAATTCACCACCAATTGTTTGAAAAAAAGGAGTTTGACTTGCACGCATTTGAATACGCCACACCAGAGAGTGTAGCCGATGCGGTGGTAATGCTCAGCGAGCACGGGCAAAAAGCTTCTGTTCTTGCTGGTGGCACAGATTTAATAGTCCAGTTAAGAGAAAACCGCCGGCAGACAGATCTAGTGGTAAATATTAAGAAAATCCCTGAGCTGAACACATTGTCTTTTGATAATGGATCAGGACTAACAATAGGTGCTGCTGTTCCATGTTATAAAATCTATGGCAATAGCAACATTTCTAAGGCGTATCCTGGGCTTATGGACGCCGCAAAATTGGTTGGTGGCACAGGGATACAAGGAAGAGCAAGTTTGGGTGGAAATTTGTGCAATGCATCCCCTGCTGGTGATACTATCCCCCCAATGATTGCCCTTGGTGGGGTGGCTACTATCGCCGGTCTAAATGGAACCCGAACAATAGCAATAGAAGACTTCTGTACTGGGCCTAGCCGTAATGTCCTAGAAGATGGTGAGTTCCTTGTCTCACTACATTTTCCTGCCCCCAAGTCGAATTCAGGTGGCTTTTACCGTAGGTTTATCCCACGCAACGAAATGGCTATTGCTGTCGTTGGTGTCGGGGCTTATGTAGTTCTTAACGAAAATAAGTCAGAATTTGTGTCGGCGCGAATAGCTGTGGGGGCAGTAGCTCCAACTCCACTTTTTGTCAAAGAAGCAGGCGATGCTCTAGTGGGCAACCCAGTTTCTGACGATTCAATCGACCGGGCGGCAGAAATAGTCCGTAATGCAGCACGACCAATTAGTGACATGCGAGGTACTGCAGAATATCGGAAGCATCTGACTAGTGTATTAACCCGCCGAGTTGTTCAAGGTGCGGTGCAACGAGCGAAGGAGTAGAACAGGATGTCAAAACAAGTACACGTACAGACTACTATTAATGGTGAAGAGGTCGATTTTCTTTGTGAGCCCCGCAACAGCTTGCTTGAAGTTTTGCGTGACAAATTAAATCTGACTGGAGCTAAAGAAGGATGCAACAACGGTAATTGTGGGGCATGTAACGTAATCATGGACGGTAGACTTGTTAATTCCTGCTGTGTCTTAGGAGTTGAAGTAGATGGCTGTGAACTTCAAACTATAGAAGGGATTGGCTCGAAAAACGACCTACATCCACTACAACAAAAGTTTCTTGAACATGCAGCTTTGCAGTGTGGAATATGTACACCCGGCTTTATCGTTTCGGCAAAAGCCTTGCTCGAAAGGAATCCCAATCCGTCGGAAGATGAAATTCGATACTGGTTGGCTGGAAATCTATGCCGCTGTACTGGATATGACAAGATAATTCGAGCAGTTATGGATGCTAGAGATGTAATTAAGCCATAATTACTAATTCTTACACAAATACGACAAAAATTCTTAGCACGATTAATGGAGGTAAGAAACGTGTCACAAAACGGACATAAGGTCATCGGTACCCGTCCGATAAGGCATGACGGGGTTGACAAGGTTACTGGACGGGCAATCTACGGAGCGGATATACAGTTAACAGGGCTGCTCTTTGGTGCAATCAAACGAAGTCCCCACCCGCACGCTAAAATCAAAAACATTGACACTACTAGGGCAGCTGCCCATCCGGGGGTTAAAGCCGTTGTAACCGCGAAAGATCTTCCTCAAATTGAAGACAAAATAGCTGATTTAGGTGAATCAGTTGGTAATCTGAGAGAAATGAGTAACAATGTATTAGCCTACGATAAAGCGCTCTACAAAGGTCATGCAGTAGCCGGAGTAGCTGCGGTGAATTTACATGTCGCCCAGGAAGCATTAGAATTGATCGATATCGAATATGAATTATTACCGCATGTAACCAACGTTCTTGAGGCTATGGAAGATAGTGCTCCAATCCTCCATGAGCATTTGAAAACTAATTCTATGGGCGAAGAAACTGATAAAATTAGTAATATAGCTAGCCATTTTCAACATAAAATGGGTGATCCAGAAAGTGGTTTTTCAGATGCGGACATTGTGGTCGAAAGAGAGTTTACAACCCAGACAGTTCACCAAGGCTATATTGAACCTCACAATGCGACTGCTTTATGGAATGAAGAAGGTCAATTGACTGTATGGACAAGTACACAAGGAGCGTTTTCCGTAAGAGATCAACTTGCTGAAATACTCGAAATACCCGTCTCAAAGATTAAAATTGTACCATTGGAGATAGGCGGAGGCTTTGGAGGAAAAATTTCAGTATATGTAGATCCAGTTGCTGCGTTGTTATCAAAGAAGACAGGCCGACCGGTCAAAATGACAATGGGCCGTGATGAAGTATTTGAAGCAACCGGGCCGACACCGGGTTCCTACCTGAAGGTTAGAATGGGAGCAACGAAAGACGGCAGACTTACAGCAGCTACAGCTTATATGGCGTATGAAGCTGGAGCCTACCCGGGCTCCCCCGTTGGTGCAGGCGCAGGTTGTATTTTTACGCCATATGACATTCCTAATGTTCAAATTGACGGATATGATGTGTGCGTAAACAAACCTAAAACTAATGCCTACAGAGCTCCCGGAGCGACTAACGCAGCATTTGCTACAGAATCCGTTGTAGACGAAATTTGTGAGAAGATAGGTAAAGACCCGCTTGAATTTCGAATCAAAAACGGGGCTAAAGAAGGAGCCAGAAGAGCAGACGGTCCTGTACACCCACGTATAGGATGTATTGAAACCACCGAAGCTGCTCTCTCAAGTAACCACTACCAGTCATCACTTGAAAATTCAGGTAATGGTAAGGTACGGGGCCGTGGGGTAGCTTCGGGTTACTGGTTTAACCTAAATGGCGGCAGATCTGCAATATCGGTAAGTATCAATCCTGATGGTACCATAAATATGCTTGAAGGCTCTACTGATATCGGGGGATCTAGATCATCCATAGCCATGCAATTAGCGGAAACTATAGGCCTTGAAGCTACCGACATTAAACCTTATGTGGTAGATACTGATTCAATTGGTTATACTGACGTGACTGGTGGTAGTCGGACAACTTTTGGGACAGGATATGCGGCCCACGAGACTGGAAAAGCGTTGATTCAAGAATTGAAATCACGAGCTTCCAAACTCTGGGAGGTTCCAATTGATTCAGTCCAATTTTCTGACGGGGTTTTTTCCTGTAGCAATGATAGTGAGAAAAAGGGGACTTTCAAAGAAATCGTTAGCCAGGCTGGAGAATTTGGAGGCCCAGTCGTTGCCCAAGTTAGTACTCAACCTGATGGTAGTGGAGGCGGTGCTTTTGCTACACATATTGTTGATGTTGAGGTTGATACTGAAACAGGTAAGGTTGACGTTCTTAGATATACAGCTGTACAGGATGCAGGAACTGCTATCCACCCTAGTTACGTTGAAGGGCAAATGCAAGGTGGAGTAGTACAGGGTATTGGTTGGGGGCTTAATGAAGAGTATATCTACAACGATGCGGGGAATATGACTAATGCTAGCTTTTTAGATTACCGTATGCCCACAAGCCTTGACCTCCCAATGATAGAGACGATTATAGTTGAAGTTCCTAATGAATCTCACCCATATGGGGTAAGGGGTGTAGGAGAGGTCCCAATTGTGCCACCTCCAGCTGCCCTTGCCAATGCAATCTACAATGCTACTGGTATTAGGTTTAGAGATCTCCCAATGTCCCCTCCAAGGGTACAACAAGCACTAGTAGAAAATAACGGATAGAAAAGCCTTGTTAGGTTAAAAATAGGCCGACTACATTCCCTTTATTCTATTAAATATCCGTTCTCGCCCAAGTTATTATAACTAAGGTGGGAACGGACCTACAATATCGCAGTCCTGGATTAGCAAAGAACAGACCGTGGCTAATGTATATATACCTTCTCTTATGCGGGATCTAACCAGTGGGGTGGAAATTCTCCAGATAGCAGGGACGGATATGCGCCAGATTATCACTAACCTAGAAAATTCTTATCCAGGATTTCAAAAACGCTTACTTGAAGATGATCGTCAACGCATAAAACCTAATATTGCAGTTATGATTGATGGCCGTAATGCTAGGCGAATACTAAATGAAAAGGTAGATAAAAATAGCGAAATACATTTTCTGCCAGCTATTGGGGGAGGCACCTAAACCGGCAAGTATTTTTATAATTTCCGATTTAGTTTAATCAACGGGTCAAGCCCGGGTTCCTTCTTCAGCCCTGGATCTACTACATCAACCTTATTGGGCCGTATAGATTTCTTTTGCTTCCTTTTAGTGGGGAGCCTTTTTTCCTCTTTCCTTGATGTACCCAATTTTGGGTTCTCTAATTCCCTGCGGCTCCGTTTTTCTGATAAATTCTTTTTTCCCGTTTTTTGGTCTCTTCCCTCCCGCATAGATAGGGAAATCCTTTTCCTCTGCTGATCGACCGCAAGAACTCTAACTTGAACATGCTGACCGACTGCCACTACCTCTCCAGCATGTTTGATATAGCGGTCTACTAAGTGACTAATATGGACTAATCCATCAAGATGGACCCCAACATCAACAAATGCACCAAAGTTCGTAACGTTAGTTATGACACCATTAAGTTTCATACCTTCTTGAACTTCCTTGATTGAATTAACACCTTCTGTATACTCAACACTTTTAAACTCATCTCGAGGATCACGACCTGGCTTAGCTAGTTCCTGTAAAATATCTGAGAGAGTCGGTATTCCAATTAAATCGTTTACGTACGACTCTAGTTTGATTTGGGAATGAATTTCAGTATCATCCATAAGTTCCTTAACACTGCGATTCAAGTCAGAAGCCATTTTATCTACTAAAGGATAACATTCCGGGTGAACAGCACTTGCATCAAGGGGATTACTACCGTTGCTTATTCTAAGAAACCCAGCAGCTTGTTCAAAAGCTTGAGGTCCCAGTTTTGGTACTTGATTTAGTTCATCTCTTGATGAAAACTGTCCTATTTTATTACGAAAGGTTACAATATTTTCAGCTAATTTAGGACCTATCCCAGAGACATATGAAAGAAGTCGAGGGCTTGCTGTGTTGACCTCAACACCAACTTTGTTTACACAACTTATAACAACGTCATCCAAACTTTTTTTCAATGAAGTTTGGTCAACGTCGTGTTGATACTGCCCCACTCCTATTGATTTTGGATCAATTTTGACTAGTTCAGCAAGAGGATCCATTAATCTTCGGCCGATTGATATTGCCCCTCGCACTGTCACATCTAAATCAGAAAATTCCTCTCTAGCTAATGTTGAGGCTGAATAAACGGAAGCCCCACTCTCATTAACAAAAATGATAGGTGGATTGCCCGTTAATTCAGTCATACGAAGAAACTCGAAAGTTTCCCTTCCAGCTGTCCCATTTCCCACAGCAATTGCATCAAAACTATATTGGGAATTAAAGGACTGAAGAACTCGAATTGCCCGTTCACGCTTCTTTTCCCCAGAGTGAGGAAAGATACTTGCTAGGTCTAATAACATTCCCTGCTCATTAAGACAAACTACTTTACAACCTGTCCGAAAGCCAGGATCAATAGCCATTATTTTTTGTCGGCCTAGGGGTGGAGCCATTAATAACTGGCGTAGGTTTCTGGCAAAAACAACTGTCGCTTCTTCTTCTGCCTTGGTCCGAACAAGAGATCTTAGTTCGGTTTCTAAAGCTACTGAAAGTAGGCGTTTATAGCTATCAACTAAGGCTAAACGAACTTGTTCCGAGGCCGGCCCTGTTCCAGTGACAAATAAGTCTTCTAAGCATTTGAGAGCTTCTGTTTCTGGCGGAGCTATTCCCATTCGTAAAACTTCTTCCTTTTCTCCCCGTCTTATAGCAAGTACTCGGTGTGAAGGTGCTTTAAGGGCAGGTTCGGACCAATCAAAATAATCCTGAAATTTAAGTCCTAAGTTTTCTTTTTCCCTCACAACTTTAGAACGGATTAAAGCTTTATCAAAGTACAATTTTCGTAGGGTTGAACGAGCTATTGGACTTTCATTAATCCATTCAGCTATGATATCACGAGCACCAGCTAGAGCATCTTCAGTCGAAGGTATTCCCATATCAGGATTGATAAACGATTCGGTTTCTTTATTAACGTCAATTTCTAGTTGATTAAATAATGTTCTAGCCAGAGGTTCGAGTCCCTTTTCCCGAGCTAATTGGGCCCGTGTCCGTCGTTTTGGACGATAAGGGAGATAGATATCTTCCAGTGAGGCTATTGTTTCAGCTTTATCAATCTGAGATTTTAACTCTTTTGTAAGGAGTTTTCGTTCTTTTAATGATGAAAGGATGGCTAATCGTCGTTTTTCCAATTCATGAAGTTGAGCACTACGATCGCGAATAGCCGTAACTACTACCTCATCTAATGAACCAGTTTGTTCTTTTCGGTAACGGGCAATGAAAGGAATAGTCGCTGCTCCATCGAGTAGCTTAGCAACAGCTTCGACTTGTTCAACCCGAATCTTCAACTCATCTGCTATTTTGGATAGATGCAACAAATCACCCATAAATCAGGAAACTCCTCCCCGAAACGAATCTGTATCGATAATCTCCTTTAGCCTCAATGCCACTTGTTCTGGTTCACCTGGTTTTAAACATAGGGGCCCGAACAAGACAATCCCTTCACTTACTTTCCCGGGGTTAGTCTGGATGCAAGGCTTTCCCTGCTGTAATTCGATGACAATGTCAAGAGCAGTCTTGCCTACAACTGATTCATCAACTTGCATTTCAGCCATGGGAATTTCACTCGGCCTACTCCTAACATCAATAGTAAAGCCGACCCCAGGGATATCTCCTGCTGCCATTACCAATTCTTTAATACGAGCGTTCCATACTTTATATCGCTCCTCCAGTCGATCGGTTGAGAAGCCTCTAAGAGCTGTTATCAAACCCACAATTTGTTCCTTGCCTACCTTACAAGGCCTGCCAATACCATGATGGGGAGCACCTGGTAGAATTGATTTGTCAATAAGAGACTTTGGTGGGTCCCATTGCTTTTTTAAAACATCCATATCAAGATGTTGCAATGCGGCACACATAATAAGATTTCGCCGGCCACAAAGAATTCCAGAACCTTGAGGACCACCAATTGCTTTCCCTCCACTAAATGCGACCAAATCAGCCCCTTCAGAGATAAACCTATGTAGGTTAGATCTTGGTGGCAGCTGTCCCGCCGCATCAACAATTACGGGTATACCAGCAGAGTGAGCAACGCTTACCACCTCTTTTAGAGGCGGTAAAGCATGAGGATTGGCTACAAAACATACTGCTGCGGTTTTTTCTGTTATCGCGTCAGCTATCTCCCATGCTTCAGTGTCTCGTACTCCAGCGCCACTGTACCGATCCGCAATTCCTACTTCGACCAGTTTGACACCAACAGATCTAATTGCATGATCATAAAAGTTCCTTTGGCTTCTCGAAATAATTACCTCGTTCCTCATTCCACTAGTATCTGGAAGTCGATTCATTTTTCCTGGATCCGGACCGGTAACACATGCAGCAGTACCCAAAAGCAGTCCAGCCGCGGCTCCTGAAGTTACATATCCTGCTTCGGCTCCAGTAATTTCTGCTATGATTTCGCTGGCACGGGCTTGGAGTTCTGCTATATCAACACAATATTGGGAAGCTTCTCGCATAGCATCAGCTACCTCAGAATCCATAATACTACCACTAAGACGTGTTGTCGGGCCTGACGCGTTTATGATCGGACGGACCCCCATTCGTTCATAAATATTATTTGGCATGAGATACCTTGGTGTGAGAGTGTGCTATGAAGCATTGAGACAAGGCCTAATCCTATCATAATTCATAGGACTTTGCAACTTGTTTTTTATGTAATTAAGAACCTCTTATTAACCTTAGAACAAATTTTTTATTGTTGATATAACTTAACTAAGCTATAGAAAGTAATCAAAAATGATTTTGCAATTACTATACATAGGTAAGAAATTACGTTATATACAGTAGTATTAATTTGACTTAAAAGCCCTACAAAGATATTTTAATAACAATAGGTTAACTAATATCAAAAATAAAAAAAGTATCTTGATATTGTTATTTTGATGAACGGAAACAAATGGCCCACAAAGACTTAAAATCATTCATTGAAGAGCTTAAAGATAAAGATCAGCTAAAAGAGATTACTGTTGAAGTTGACCCAACTTTAGAAATTAGTGCAATTACAGACCGAGTGGTTAAACAAAATGGTCCCGCGTTGCTGTTTACCAATGTAAAAGGTCATCCGGATATCCCTGTCCTGGTAAATACTTTTGGCTCTAGAGAACGTATGGAACTTGCATTGGGTGGGAGAAGTTTGGATGAAATTGCTGCTGAAATAGCCGATCTTATAAATCCCCAACTACCTACTTCTATAACCGAAAAATTACAACTGTTACCTCGGCTTGCTCGCCTAAAAGACCTCCAAAGCAAAATCATCCGAAGCGGCCCCTGTCAAGAGGTAATACAAACCGATTCTCCATCTTTTAGCAACCTTCCAGTAATCAAATGCTGGCCTGAAGATGGAGGCAAATATATTACTTTTGCGCAGGTTATTACTAAGCACCCTGAAAAGGGAACAAGAAATGTGGGAATGTATCGACTTCAGGTTTTTGATGATAAGACTCTAGGGCTGCACTGGCAACGACATAAAGGTGGAGCGCATCATTATGCCGTTGCAGAACGTTTAGGCAAAAGATTGGAAGTCGCTATTGTTCTCGGCCCTGACCCAGAGACGATGTATGCTGCTACGGCGCCTTTACCTGATGAAATTGATGAATATATGCTTGCTGGATTTCTCCGAAAAAAATCAGTGGAACTAGTGAAATGTCAAACTATAGACCTTGAGGTCCCAGCCAATGCTCAGATTATTCTAGAGGGTTATACAGAACCATTTGAACGAAGAACGGAAGGTCCATTTGGAGATCATCAGGGTTACTATTCTTTGCCAGAAGAATATCCGGTATTTCATCTCACAGCAATCACCCACCAAAAAACCCCCATCTACCCAACCATCCTTGTAGGCCCTCCCCCTCAAGAGGATGGGTGGCTTGGGAAAGCCACAGAACGGATATTCCTTCCACTTCTTAAGACGACACTACCAGAAATTGTAGATATTGAATTACCTTTCGAAGGAATTTTTCACAATCTTGCTATAGTTTCGATCGAAAAACGATTTCCAGGTCATGCCAGGAAAGTAATGCACGCTCTTTGGGGCCTAGGGCAAATGATGTTTACTAAAGTTCTTATTATTGTAGATAAAGATGTGGATGTACACAATATGAGAGAAGTTGCTTGGCGAGTTGGTATTTCTATTGATCCTAAACGAGATGTACTGATTAGCGAAGGACCGTGTGATACATTAGATTTTGCTGCCCAGATTGCTAATGTAAGTGGTAAACTAGGGATTGATGCGACAGAAAAATGGCCCGATGAGGGCTTTGAACGTGGATGGCCAAAGCTTCTACGGATGCCAGATGTGGTTACAGAACGTATTGATGAGCTCTGGCCGAAATTAGGTTTATAAGAAGTTGGAGGTAAAGTTGTTTGAAGAATTAATTAATTCAGCTGGGTTGGAAGATATTTTCGGTAAAGTTACAGAGGGAGAACGGCTTTCTGCCGAAGATGGATGGAAACTATACAAGAACGAAAATCTTCCAGCTATTGGCTATTTAGCTAATTTAGCACGAGAACGCCTTCATGGTGATCGGGTTTATTTTGTACGAAACCAGCACCTAAACTACACCAACGTCTGCAATAAAGGTTGTCTTTTTTGCTCCTTTTACTCGCTGCCCAAAGACCCCGAAGGTTATGTGCTTTCACCAAGTGATATCAGTGAACGGATGGAAACATATAAAGATATAGCCATCTCTGAAATCCATATGGTTGGAGGGGTTAATCCCAAACTACCTTACGACTACTATCTTGATATTGTTCGAGCAGTTAAAGAGGCCCGGCCTGGTGTTTCTTTAAAAGCTTTTACTATGATTGAACTCGAACAGATCCAAAGAATTTCTAGAAAACCTATGGATGAAATGCTACTAGATCTAAAAGAAGCTGGTGTTGATGCATTACCTGGAGGTGGAGCTGAAGTTTTTAGTGAAAGAGTCCACGAGCAACTCTTTCAAGCAAAATCTGATTCAGACAAATGGTTAGAAACTGCCAGACTTGCTCATGAGGTTGGACTACCCTCCAATGCTACTATCCTTTATGGCCACGTTGAACAAATTGAAGAAAAAGTCTATCATCTTATGAAACTTCGAGAACTTCAGGATGAAACGAATGGTTTTCTTGCGTTTATTCCTTTATCCTGGCACCCGGAACGGACTGCACTTGATCATATGCCCGGGCCCACTGGACAAATGGATCTTCGGGAAATTGCAGTTTCTCGTCTGATGTTAGATAATGTTCCTCATATTAAATCATTTTGGATCATGAATACGCCTGCAGTTACTCAAGTAGGGTTATGGTACGGTGCTGACGATATGGACGGCAGTGTGCTTGAATATGAAATCACTAGAAATCCGGTAACTAATCGAAAACAAGCATTAACCCACGGTGACATGCTTGACATGATTAGCGAAACAGGCCGTCAACCTGTAGAACGAGATGCCCTATATCGTATCATAGACCAACCTACTGCTAGCCGACCATCGTACATGAATCCTGATGCAAACGTTCCTCTTGAACCTGCTTCATACATGCGTGGTAATTTATGATTAACGATATTGCAGCAAAAATTTTTTCTGGAGAACGTCTTAATGAGGAAGATGGCCGCCGACTTTTCCACCATTCTAATATAACCGAACTGGGCATGCTAGCAGATTATGTCCGACAATCGAAACATCAAGATCGCGTGGTTACTTACAACATTGGTCGAAATATTAATTATACCAATGTTTGTTGGGTGAGGTGTAAATTTTGTGCCTTTTATCGTCCACCCGGAGACAGAGAAGGTTATACATTATCAGACAAAGAAATTTTTACTAAGGTTGAGGAGCTTTTAAATATCGGAGGAGATGTTCCCGAATCTTGTGAGATTCTATTACAAGGCGGTTTAAACCCAAAACTCAAAATTGATTATTATGAACGTCTTTTTACAGAAATATCTAAAAGGTATCCAGCTGCATATCTTCATTCACTATCAGTTGCAGAAATAGTATATCTTGCTCATATTTCAAAGATTTCTATCGAAGAAGCTCTAAGTAGATTACAATTTGCCGGATTAAAATCTCTTCCAGGTGCTGGTGCCGAAATCTTAGACCCTGAAGTGCGTAATATGATTGCGTATCGAAAAGAAACGGTTCAAGAGTGGCTAGAGGTCCATAAAAAAACACATCGTATGGGTATGAAATCCACTGCCACAATGATGTTTGGATCAGTAGAAACCATTGAACACCGGTTGAAACATCTTCTTAAGATCCGCGAAGTTCAGGATGAATCTCGATTAAATCATCCAGGATATTTTACCGCTTTTATCGCGTGGAGTTTCCAACCGGAAGGAACTGAACTAGTTCATACAAAAAAAGCCACCGGGTATGATTACCTAAGAACAGTTGCAATATCCCGCCTACTTCTTGATAATATTGATAACATTCAGGCATCATATGTTACTCAGGGCCCTAAAATTGCGCAGATTGCCCTTGGGTATGGAATTAACGATTTTGGAAGTACTATGATGGAAGAGAATGTCATTAGTGCAGGAGGCAAAAGTTTCGTGATGCCAACACAAGAGATTGAACGACTAATCAAAAGTGCTGGATTTGCTCCTCGAAGGCGAAACACCCGTTATGAATTTGTGCCTACTCAGTAACAAACTGTGTCGTGAAAAGATAGAACGTTAATTGAATTAAAATAATGATTGCGACAATGCCCTACGATTTTTATTACGAATTACCCTACTAATTGTTAGTCTTATGATAAAGAAAACTCGTCTTAATGCAGTAAGTTATCTAAATACTAAACCCTTGACTTACGCCCTAGAGCGCCGAATTATTAATCATAATTTTGAAATTCTTTATGATGTACCATCCGTATGCGCTAGACAGGTTAGGACAGGGGAGGCTGCAGCAGGAGTTATACCCTCTATCGAATACGCCCGAAATCTAACCTCTTACTTCATAGTACCCGATGTTGCAATTGTCTCTGCGGGGCCCGTTGGTAGTATTTTCTTATTTCATAGAGTTCCAATTCACCGTATTAAGAGAATAGCTATGGATGAAAGTTCTCGAACTTCCGTTGCCTTAGCTCGAATTATTCTGAATGAAAAATATTGCCTGAATTTTAGCACAATAAATCATCAACCGAATATTACTTCCATGTTAGAGCTGGCAGATGCGGCATTGGTGATCGGAGACCCAGCCTTGGAAAATTTTAATAGGCCCGAACCCCGCATCGACCTAGGAGAAATTTGGCAGGAGATGACAGGCCTACCATTTGTCTACGCGTTCTGGGCAGGTAAAGAAAAAGCTCTATCGCTCAAGGAAATAAAATCATTAATACAGGCCAAAAATTATGGTATTAATTGTTTGAGTGAAATTGCAAATTCGCATGCTTACAACCATTCACTGCCTGGATCTTTTTATTCCGAATATTTGACGGAGCGGCTAACATACAATTTTGGCAACCTAGAACAAAAAGGGCTGTTAGAATTTTATAGATTAGCCCAGACCCATGGATTAATAAACAATATTCCCGAGTTACTTTTCTATACTTGTTAGGCAAGGAGTACAAAAATGGTATCCAAAAGCAATTCTATAGTAGGCATTGGGACAGGCAGTAATAGACGACAAAATGTCCGCATGGCAATAGAAAATACAGGAACTGAGTTTGCTGAAATTATCAAAGACGAGGTTATACTTAAACCAAACTTTTTATCTGGTACTAATCCTGTCGTTTGTACTCACCCAGATGCAATTCGAGGGATTCTAGACGTGATAGTCGATCTACCCCAAAAACCAAAACGAATATTAATTGCTGAAGGTGGTAATGAAAATGTATCTGGGGAAGCGTTTAAACATATGGGATATATTGATATTCCCTTCGAATATGATATTCCCATTGAACTAATAGACCTTAATAAAGAAACACGTTGGCAAAACACCAGGGTATATATGGTTGACGGTAGCTGGACCGTTGTAAGAATGCCTCGAACTATTCTAGACTGTCCCTGCGTCATTTCAGTGGGAGTAGCTAAAACTCATGATGGAGGTATGGTTACCTTGGCTCTAAAAAATCTAATTATGGGCACAATACTAAAAAGAGACCGTATTAAGGTACACGGCTTTAAGAATCATCATGATAGAAAACATCCTCAAGAGGCACAGGCTTTAAACCGAAACCTGATTCGCCTTGCTCGTCATATTTATCCACACTACAGTGTGGTTGATGGAACAGTTGGGATACAGGGGAATGGTCCTGGCGGAACAGATACGATCCCCTTGGAACTAGCTGCAGCTGGCAAAGATACTATTGCAGTTGATGCTATCATTTCAAAAGCTATGGGATTTGAACCACTGGAAGTGGGAACAATCTTTTATGGAGATATGATTGGTTTAGGGGTAGGAAGGTTGGAAAAAATTAATTTAATTGGTGGTGATTTAGCTAAACTAGCTATTCCATTCAAATGCCCCGAATCGATTCAGTTACAACGCAAATGGGCGATAGAAGGATCTTGGGAGAAAGCGGCTGTGGGATAATAAAGATAGGGATATCAACATTATAAATTTAAATTTCAATGGTTCGGTATGGCTTCTATAACACGAAGGACTTCTTCTTCCGTGTTGTAAAAATGAGGTGATATCCTTATACCCCCGCATCTCTTGGCGCCTATGATTTGCTTTTGGCGTAGTTTTTGATGTAAATCTTCTGTATCATAAATATTGCTACCAAATGTTACAATTCCGGACCACTCAGATTCACCTCGAGGGCTAAGGATCTGATAACCAGAATTACTTAATTCAGCCACCAGTAGGTTTGTTAATGTCTGTAACCGGCTCTGGATAGCCTCAATTCCAACTTCTAATAATAATTCTAAAGACGCTCCCATAGCATAAATACCTATAGTGTTATAGGATCCACACTCAAAACGCCGGGCAGTGGAAGCTGGTGTTGGATCGCAAGAATCATAGTTACCCGCATCGGTCACGGAATTCCATCCCACCTCATATAAACGCAATTTTTCCATCATATGTGGAGCACAATAAAAAATCCCTGTTCCTTCAGCACTTAAGAGCCATTTATGCCCATCAGCAGTAAGAATATCGATACCCATCTTTTCTACATCAACCGGAATCTGGCCAAGGGACTGTATAGCATCAACCACAAAACAAATGTTATTCTCTCGACACAACGAACCTAATGTAGCTAGGTCATTTCGAAATCCATTACCATATTCTACATGACTTATCGATATCGCTCGAGTCCGGCAATCAATCATACTATTGATTGCATCGATCGAAATTCGACCATTGACAGATTTAACGACTCTTGTTTCTACCCCTTGTTGGGAAAGATTCATCCAAGGATAAAGATTTGAGGGAAATTCTAAATCATTCAATATTATATTGTCCCCTACTTCCCATTTTATCCCGTTTGCAGCAAAACATAGACCCTCAGTCGTATTCTTGACAAATGCTACTTCTTCAGGCTTGGCATTTATTAGTCGAGCAGCCATCGAGCGTGTAGCTTCGATAGTTGTTGTCCAGTTAGAATAGTTGGAAGCAGCAAACTCATTAAAATCAGAAATATATGCTTGGACAGCTTTCCGAGCACGACTTGGAAGTGTTCCACATGCCGCATGGTTCAGGTAAGTACAATTCTTTACTACTGGAAACTCTTGGCGGTATTTATCAAGGCTCATAAGATTCATAACTATCACCTATTTTATTATTTTTCAACTGCAAATGACTTTTATAACCTCCCACAATCACCCGCAGACTGTTTTACTTCTACTATCTATGAAAATTTGCTGTGTCAGAAAATAAAACTGTGGTTTTATCCACAATCAGGCTTATATCCTGGGCAGAAACCTTCTTCGATATAAGGACATGGGCTTCTGGCAATTATTACACGAACTCCTGATCCAGTTAAGCCCTCTTCGAGTACCCCTCTAGACTCTATTTCATTCCATGGATTAATCGTCTTGTTTAGGTTAACAGAGCACGACTCTACAATTGCATCTATACTTACCGGTGTTATTGAGTGACCAAGGTCAACACCTCCTAAATTTGGAGTACCTTGGAACCCTGATAGAGCGGTTGTCGAATTATCTAAGATCAGCACTAAAAGATCCGAACCATGATGAACAACATTAAAAAGAGCATTAGCGCTCTGGTGATAGAAATCAGAGTCTCCAACAACTGCCACAACTGGATCAGTTACACCTGCAAGAACTAAGCCAGACCCAATCCCTATACTTGATCCCATAGAATACTTTATATCTAACATTTTGAAGGGTTCCGTGTTAATTTTTATAGCGCAACCTGGATCTACCACGTAGACAGGGGAAAGATTCAATTGCTGACTCAAATCTCTTAGTATATTGAAAACTGGAGTGTAGGGACAATTCTCGGGTAAACCCGACTCACTGGGAAGATATTTGGTTTCTTCTGCAGGTAAGAATTTTTTACTTGGTTTAAATGTTGGGCAAAATGAAGCTAATGCTTCAGCGATTTGCCACCTGAATAACTCTCCTTCTCGTGAAACAAACCCATCCTGTTTCCCACTAATTGGTGTTGAAATTTTAGCATCGTAAGAAATTGATTTGATCAAGGTTTCTATAAATGGTTCATTCTCTTCTAGGACTAAAGCTTTTTGTGTGGTAGCTAGAAAACTGGTTATCTTATTTGCCGGCAACGGCCAAAGGGTCGATAGTTTTAATATCGTAAACCCTGAAATATCTACATCATGAAGTACATCCATCAATTTGGCATGAACAACCCCGGCTGCGATAATACCTATAGGTCCTTGCCCGTTTACCACATTACAACCAAAATTTTCGTACTGACTAACAATAATTTTCAGTCGATCGTGCAATCGCTTGTGTAATTGAACAGCATTTCCAGGAACTGATATCCATCGCATAGGGAAACGTTCAAAGCTATGTTTTTCAATCTCCACTCGACGTGATATTTCAGGTAGTTCGATTACTTCTTTCATAGTTCCAAAAGTTTTAGTGATCCGGACTATTACTGGTACCTGATTTTCATAAGATAGCCTGTAAGCCTCTCGCATTATTCCTATGCTCTCAGAAGGAGTTGCTGGCTCTAACATAGGTAATTCGGTACCCCATGCTATAGGGCGGGTATCTTGGTCATTCTGGGAAGCCCAAGCTCCCGGATCATCTCCAAGAAGAATAACTAGTCCAGCACCGACATCGGTTAAATTAGCAACCATTATCGGATCTAGAGCGATGTTAAACCCAACCCCTTTACAACCCATAAGAGCTGGCACCCCTCCTATAGAAGCACCGACAGCTGTTTCGAATGCCACTTTTTCATTGGTAGACCATTCAATGTGTAATCCATGACTTTTAACAAACCTCTTTAAAAATTCAATTGTATTACTGCTTGGTGATCCAGGATAGCTTGTAGCCACAAAAACCCCAGCTTGTAAAGCTCCATAAGCTACTGCCTGATCTCCAGAGATTTCAATTTTTCCCATAAAGCGCTCCGAGGTATTCGATTTTACCAATAGGACCAGTTCGTGAATATACGGTCTTCTTTCTAATTAGGTCAAGGTTTAACCATAAGATTAACTAAGTAGAAACCGCTTGCTAATTTTGATCAATCAGCTATATTTCACCTGCTTATCATTTGACGTTTTCCTGCGTAAATTTAAGTCCTTTATTTTTTCCGTTCTGTTTTACTATTGAGCTTTCAATTGGTTAGTAATCTATAAAACATATGAGGAAACTAATGCCTAGCTCCCCACAAGCTAATATTAAGGAAAATAAACAGCCGGTACAAATAGCAAAATCTATCAAAGACCTAGAAAAAATATTGAAAAATGTGGGGCCTCCAGATGTTGATAATGAAAAATACTGGGCTGTAGTTCGAGCTCAGTTTCCATACCAAGGCTCTGACTTTTATACAAATAATGGAACTATTGGCATCTTACCAGATTTAGTATTACAGGCACAAATAAACACCCTAAAAAGTACCGAAATTCAAGACGGAACTTTATATGCAACTCCTAACCCGCAAGAAGCCCATAAAAAACTAGCAGCCTTGATAAATGCTGATACACTTGAAGTTGCGATTACGAGAAACTCTACCGAGAGTATGAATATAATTGCCTTAGGGCTTGATTTGAAATCACAAGATGAGATTCTAACAACTACTCATGAGCATTATGGTGGCTGGTCTTGTTGGCAAAACCGTAATGCCATTTTGGGCAATCCTATACGAAAACTCGATCTATACGATCCTCCGGAGGATGAGAATGAGATAGTAACTCTTTTTGAAGAAGCTATCCGACCGGAGACAAAAGTATTAAGTTTTTGCCACGTTACATGCACGACCGCTTGGCGCTTACCTGTGCAGAAAATTTGCGAGATGGCACGCAAAAAAGGGATAATTACTGTAATTGATGGTGCTCAGTCGGTAGGTATGATTGATGTCGATGTGAAAAATTTAGGTTGTGATTTTTATGTAAGTAGCACACATAAGTGGCTATTCACACCTAAAGGGACAGGGCTACTCTATATAGACGACGCGGCCCAAGGGAAAATAAAGTTCGGTTACTATACTGGTGGCGGACAGTTAACTGCTAGAAGATTTGAAAACAATGCTTCTCAGAGTGCAGCTCCTCTAGTTGGTTTTGCTACAGCTGTAGATTTTCATAATGCAATAGGAACTACCTTAATCGAAGACCACGGTGCAACCATGTCAAAGTGGTTAAAGCTTCGCTTGGCTGAGATACCGGGAGTACGAGTTTGGACCCCTATTAGTCGTTCACTTTCGGCCTCTATGGTCTCATTCTCTATTGCAGGGATGACTTCATCAGATCTGGGGACTCCTCTTAGAGAACGGTATCATATTCAAAACCGAGGTCTTCATGAAGGTGGCTATCATGGAGCTCGTATTTCATGTGCAATTCATAATAGTTATGAAGAGATGGAAAAGGTTGTAGACGCTGTAACCGAGATTGCTGCAAAACGATGCTAATCAGGTTGGTTTTGTTCTCCACCTATGGATAGTTAGAAAAGCAATTTTATTTCGGATTGGAGCAGAGGATATTGGATTCTAAATTAACCATAAAATTTCTTAAGGAACAACTAACTACTAGTTTTGCTGAAAAAGTAGTTTTACGAATAAAAAGGGATGGTAGGTATGTGGAGTATACTGGTAGCCAAGCAACAAGTTTGGCTGACAGTATCGCTACTCAATTAGCATCATATGGCCTTAAAGATAGTGCCCGTGTTGCATTGCTAGCCGACAATCAACCTGAGTGGGGGATTGCTTATTTGGCAATTGTCGGCCAGGGTATGACCGCAGTACCGATTGACCGACTTTTGAAACCAGGTGAATACCAACGGATTATTGAAGATTCTGGATGCCGTGCTATTATCGTATCTGATACCTTTCGAGAGGATCTTATCTCTATAAATAACAACTTGCCTGACCTGAAAAATATACTCAGCTTAGAAGAACTTATAAGTAATAAAACCGAAATCCCCCCCCCACAGAGCAAAGTTAATGAAGAAAATCTAGCAGTGTTAATATACACGTCAGGTACTACTGGAAAACCAAAAGGGGTAATGCTTTCTCATAAAAATATAATGTCAAATGTTGTTGCCTGTAGCGAAGTTATTTCAATCACAAAGCACGATAGTTTTGTTTCAGTTTTACCGTTACATCACACTTTTGAATGCACAGCTGGTTTCCTCGCCCCGATGTTTGTTGGAGCTACAGTCACTTACGTTGGAAGCCTCAAATCACGTGATATTGTAGAAGCCATGAAAGAATCAGAAGCGACGGTCATGTTAGCAGTACCTCTCCTTTATGAAAAAATGTATACCGGCATTATGAGGAAAATTAGTTTACAACCTCTTATCACCAGAACTGTTTTTAAACTACTTAAAGGAGTAGTTATACTTGGAGAGGTGTTTAATAGCCGACTTGGAACAATCCTTTTTAAAAGCTTACGTGATAAAGGTGGACTTGGGGAAATTCGGTTTTTTGTATCTGGAGCTGCAGCCCTTCCTCCCGATGTAGCAAAAGGTTTTGATCGACTCGGCCTACGCATTCTTCAAGGATATGGCTTAACCGAAGCTTCACCAGTCGTTTCAGTACACAGGGTTAACGAACCAGCTAATTTTGATTCTGTCGGACCAGTTATTAATGGTGTCGAAATAAAAATATTAGATCCTGATGAAAATGGCGTAGGTGAAGTAGTTGTTCGAGGCCCAAATGTGATGTTAGGTTATTATAACAATCCCGATGCTACTCAAGAGATCTTGAAAGATGGTTCATTATACACCGGCGATTCAGGTAAGATTGATAATGCTGGTAACCTCCACATAGCTGGGCGGTTGAAAAATGTCATTGTCACCCGGGCAGGAAAAAATATCTACCCAGAAGAGATAGAAGGCGAGCTAGTTCTCAGTCCTTATATTGCAGAGGCTCTCGTTTTGGGAGCAAAGGACCCAAAATCTGGCGAAGAATATGTCCGCGCCGTAGTTGTCCCAGATTTTGAATACTTTGAGGAAAACAATCTTCCAATAGATGATAATTCACTAACTAATCGTCTTGATCAAGAGGTTCGTAAGCAATGTAATAACTTAGCAGATTATAAGCGAGTTAGGCAAATAGATCTTCGTAAACAGGAATTTTCAAAGACTTCTACTCGAAAAATCAAACGTTTCCTATTTGAAACTAAATAGAATAATTAATACCCAGGTCTTTTGATATAACAAAGATTAATCTTCGATACAACATATCCAGTGTTAATCTTCAGAAAACCACCCATTCTTCTCCTAGCTAGAGGGAAACCATAGCTGCAATAGATTGCTATCCAACTAATAAATTATACCCATGTCGAGAAATAAAGAACATACCCAATGGTTTAAGGCGATTTTACTCTTTGCTGGAACGGTATCAACAACGCTATTTGCTGGTACTATAATGGAAAATAGTTCTGTTCCTCTATATTTCCTATTTTTGAATTTGCTGACACACCCTGGTATTCTAATTGACGGAATACCTTTTTCTATATCCGTCCTTGGGATACTTATGGCGCATGAAATGGGACACTATCTATATGCAAGGCGGTATAGAGTTGATACCTCACTACCTTATTTTATTCCATCCCCTTTCTTTTTTATTATGCCAAACCCAGGTACTTTAGGGGCTGTCATTGTCACTAAAGGACCCTACCCCAATCGCCAAGCCTTGATGGATATTGGTGCTGCTGGTCCAATTGCTGGGTTTATAGTAGCAGTGCCAATCATGGCTTATAGTCTTCTAGGCGCTAAAGTTGGTCTTATCCCCACTGATGGAGGGGGACTGTATCTTGGGGAACCACTGATCTTTAAATTTCTAACCTACCTAATACATGGATCTATTCCTACCAATTACACCATTTATCTCGATTCTGTTGGATTAGCAGCTTGGTTTGGTTGCTTGGTCACAATGCTTAACTTACTACCTATCGGCCAACTAGATGGAGGTCACATCCTTTATGCATTTACTAGTGGTGATACCTCAGGTAGAAATATACAGAAACGAGTAGCCCTTGTAAGTTTCTTTGCCTTGGTTGTGCTAGGGATATTTTCACATGGGTGGTGGGTTTTTGGGGCTTTATTACTACTTATGGCTAAATACACTGGCTTTAAGCATCCGATCCCTACCGATGATACTACTCCACTACCACTAAACAGCAAGATACTTGGTTGGTTGGCGATTCTAATTTTTTTCCAAACCTTTATGCCAATTCCAATTTCATTTAACGGATCGTAAGCTAAAAGAGGTTAGTTAATTAGGAGCCTTTCTAACTTCTTATGAATTCTTTTGTCATTCTCGTGAATTTTATGCGCCTTTAATAGTTCGTCTATTGCTCGAGTATTCTCCCCGATTATTTCGAAAATTGATCCCAAGGCGAGGTGTACTGAAAAATTTTTGGGGTCTAGGGCAAGCGCTTTCTGATACTCAACTACACTCAAACTCCATTTTTCCTGGCGAACATATATCTCCGCAATACTAATATGAATATCTGTAAAATCATCCTTCCCCAATAAAATTGCCTGTTGATATGATATAATTGCTTCATCATACATAGCGCGACGCTTGTATGCCATCCCTAATAACCTATGGGCTGCACTATCTTTGTTTGATCTCCGAACAAGTTCCCGAAAACAGTTAGTTGCTTTTTCAAGTTCTCCTAAACAATAATAACTGAAACCTAAATCGCGAAAAAGATTATCGGTTCGGTATCCTCCCTCTAACGCTTTTAACATATAACCACAGGCTTCACTATAACATTCCTGCTTCATATATATAAGACCTATATCATATTGTACCGCAATCTTTCGTGGATTTGCTCCTGCACATCTTGTTAGCCATTCAAAGGCCTCACTTGGTCGCCCGCTATATAAAAGGGCTAATCCCAGCGCTCTCAGTGTCCAGTAATCGGTCTGATCCGTTGCCACGCGTTTTAAGCACAAACTTATAATTTTTTCGTATTCTCTATTTCCTAATAAAAGTTTAAGCTTACGCGACCAGAACCACATAATTTTTACTCTTCCTTATACCGATTAGTATCTCCATTAAGGATCTTATGGAGAAAAAAAACTCTAGATAAATCACATCAAAATTTTAATATACCATAGCTAAAATAGACTGTCAAGAAGCTGTAGTTATAGATCTAATATTACTTTAAGCAATCAAAACTTAACCATGATTCAGGTCCTGTTAAATTACTCATTTCTGAACTTAGAACTTCAGTTTTTTTGATTTACAATGAATCAAAAATGTAACATCTTCAGATTTAGATCAGCAAGTATTAATTACTCTACTTACTTTTATATACTTGAGTATATCAGGGGGAGAATATTGCTAAGAGAAGAAAGAGTTACTGGCATCATACTTGCGGGAGGTATGAGTAGTCGGTTTGGTTCTAACAAAGCACTTACCCGTTTTGATGGTGAAAAACTTATCCATCGACTTTATAAGAATTTAACAGCTGTAACTGACCAGATGATTCTAATCACTAATACTCCAGAAGACTATGGTTTCTTAAATATAACAACTCAACACGATCTAATTCCTAATTGTGGGCCAATTGGTGGAATCTATACAGCCCTAAGTACTGCCCAAACCTCCCTAATATTTTGTGTTGCCTGTGATATGCCCTTCGTTAATCCAGCGTTTCTGGAGCATATGATACGGAGATCAAAGGGTTACGATGTTGTTGTCCCTATACATAATGGACAAGAAGAACCTTTATGCGCTATTTATCGAAAAACCTGCCTTAAGACCATCTATGACCAAATTAGTTCGCAAAAATTTAAGATAACAGAGTTCTACAAAAACGTCCGTGTACTTCGATTAAACCCAAGTGATTCTGGATTTTCCGAAAATGATATGTTCTTTAATATCAATTACCCAACCGATATTAAAGAAGCACTTAAAAGATTGAAGAATCAGCGACTATCTAGTTGACAAACTGTTGAACATGCCTCTCCCGACTTTGGTTTCCCTTCTATAAGTAAAATAAACTCTCCCCGAAGCCGACGGCCTATTATCTCTTCTAAAAGCACCGATAAAAGGTTACGGTCTATTCTCTCATGAAGTTTAGTCAAGTCATTCACTAAAGCTGCTTGGCGATCACCAAATACCTTTAACGCTTCCTCAATAAGCTTTTGGATTCGATGGGGGCTCTCAAAATAGATCAGTGTATCATCTTTTTTTGCATCCTCGAACAGATACCTAGATCTAGCAGCTGATTTACGGGGAGGGAAACCACAGAAAGAAAAACGGTGTACAGGTAATCCTGAAAGCACCAGGGCCATTATCAACGCACTAGGGCCAGGGGCCATAGTTACTTGGATGTTGGCATGTATAGCCGCCCTGACAAGCTGGTAACCAGGATCCGCTATACCAGGTGTTCCCGCATCAGTTACTAAGGCTAGGTCTTTACCTTTCTGCAGTGCTGCTATAGCCCTAGGGATCACTTTATCTTCATTATGCTCATGATAAGCCATTTGTTGAACGGTAATAGCATGATGTTTTAACATACGCCCTGTTCGTCGAGTATCTTCACTCAGAACAATATCAACATTGCGGAGAATCTCTAACGCTCGAAGGGTAATATCTGCTAAATGCCCTATTGGCGTCGCGACTAGGTAAAGCATAGATTATTGTTTTTGCTCCGGGAATGGGGCTCGGATATCATATCGGCCCTCAATTTCAACAGGTAGAGCCCCCTCTTCAACCATCAGATCCAATGGATTATCTTTTGTTATCAATGGAAGTTTGACCACATCTCTAATTCGAGCCGATTCATAGATTGCCATCATTAGTTCCATTGTTGATCGAGCAACAAAACCTTCATTTCGATGTGTGTCTATTTTTCCATCCATCCATAATATGAATTCATCATATTGATCAAATTGGACTACTGGAGGTGTTATAGATTGCCAGTCATCAAACTGACGGTTTAGCAGCAGTACGGTTCCATCCATTCCTCGCTTCAGAATTCCCTCTGTTCCATAAATGACATCTCCTGGGAATCCTGGTTCTGGGAGATCACTCTCATAAGTACCTCTTATTCCATTCTCAAAAGCAATGATTGCACCACACCTATCTTCACACCTAACCCGACGTTCCCATCGATCAGTCTTACGAGTAACTTGACTGAGCACCCAAACCGGCTTAGGATCACCCAGTAGATACATCATCTCATCTAGTTCATGAGTACCCCTATTTAATAGTCCATAAGCATCCCTTCGCAGCATAGCCATTGGTTGCCCAATTTTACCATCCTTAATAAGGCGACGGACTTCTACATTCTGCGGGTTGAACCGTCGCTGATGACCAATTGCCAGCTTAACCCCATGGGTTCGACAGGAATCCAACATGAGATCTGACTCACCAAGGCTACAGGCCATAGGTTTTTCACCCATAATTCCTTTTACACCAGCCTTTACGGCAGCAACTGTGACATCAGCTCGAACATTTTGCCAAGTAGTAATACTAACTATATCACATGATTCGTCTTCCAGCATCTTTTCATATTCTGCATACATATTCGCACCAAATTCATCAGCTAATTGTCCTGCATTCCCTTCGTTTATATCGGCAACCGCTACAACACAGGTTTTAGATTTCTGTGTCCATTGGCGTGCATGGGAGCGCCCCATCCCCCCACACCCAATTATCCCTACCCGATATGCCTCAGACATATTAACTCCTTGAATAGTTGATTTGATCATACCCAGTAGCTCGACTACCTATAATTTATGGGTTTTACCAAATTGGGGCAACATCTGAATATTGAAATGGATTTGAGCAATTTGTTATAAATCCTTATTATATTGATCCCTTACTTACTCAATTGTATTATATATGGTAAGGAGTGATGATAAATATGAATTATAATGGACTAACCGTAGCAATCTTTGATAAATCTCTGAAAGATACCATTCGAGTGCTCGGGGGGAAGGCTGTTGTTTTAGATACAGATACTCCCGTTGGATGGGATAGTTTTATTAATAAACTAATCAGCAATGAAATCTGTGTATTATTACTTACCGAACCGAAACATATAGTCTCCTTATTTGCACGAGCTACCGCTAATGGAACCTACAATCAAGTTCTACATTCCATCAGCCAAACTGTAATCGGGTCAGCAAGCAAAAATTGTACAGACCTTTGGAAACAACACAAACTTTCTGTAGACTTCGAACCTAATACGGCTGGTATTAAAGAGCTTTTGACTGAAATAGCTCGATTAGCTTGCTACCTATTAGATAAAAAGCAAACCGCCGTTCACAGGGGAGCCGATACCACATATTGGAAACACGTTGATATGCGATGGGGGTTAGATGAAGAAGCTGTCCAAAAACGGCATAAATCTCCTTTTCTGGCAGCATGTCGAAGAGAACCAACAGACTATACACCAATCTGGTTGTTACGACAAGCGGGACGCTACCAAAGAGCTTATCGAGAACTTAAGTCTGATTTAGATTTTTTAGAAATGTGTAAAAAATCTGAACTTACCGCTGAAATTACTTTGATGGCAGTTGAACGTCTTGGGGTAGATGCAGCTATTCTTTTTGCTGATATTTTACCTTTGCTACAACCACTAGGATTTGACTTGGAATATATCCGAGGGCATGGACCAGTAATTCACAACCCAATCCGATCCGGAGCAGATGTAGATAGACTTGAAGAAGGAGTCAAGGAATCTCAACATTTCGTATATGAGACAATACGAATGGTTTTACCTGCTCTGCCTCCCAATATTCCTCTAATAGGTTTTTCAGGTGCACCTTTTACATTAGCTGCTTATGCTATCGAGGGAGAAAGTACTAAAGAATTCAGAAATCTAAAGATCTTTATGCATTCTAACCCGGGCGCTTGGCATGCCTTTATGGAGAAATTATCTAGAGCTATAATAGGATATCTAAACGAACAAATCTCGGCTGGGGTTCAGGCAATACAACTATTTGATAGTTGGGTTGGATGTCTTTCTCCGGATGATTACAAAACCTTTGTATTACCTCATAACCGGTATATTTTCTCAAACCTTCCTCCTACTATTCCCAAGATACATTTCGGTACTGGAACCAGTTCCCTATTAGAACTGATGAAGGAGGCTGGAGGAGAAGTACTAGGTTTAGATTGGCGCGTTGACTTATCTGACGCCTGGCATCGTTTAGACTATGACGTAGCGGTTCAAGGTAATCTAGATCCGTTAATTCTTTTTACTTCTCCTAAGGAAATTAGGAAGCAGGCTTCTACTATTTTGGGAAAAGCAGGTGATCGACCAGGGCACATCTTTAATCTTGGCCATGGGATACTACCTGGTACGCCTGAAGAAAATGTTACCGCACTCGTAGACATTGTCCATGAACTAGGAAATAAATAAATGAAAGTGGTTGTTGTTGGCGGTGGCATTGCTGGATTAAGTGCCGCACATAGACTTGTCGAATCAAATCACCCAGGTCTTGAAGTAATACTTCTAGAAGCTTCTGACCGACTAGGTGGAACTAACCGCACAGTCGAACACGAAGGCTGCATGCTCGAATTGGGCCCCGACGCATTCCTTTCATCCAAACCCTGGTTAACACAACTAGCGGAACGGTTGGGTGTGGAAGACCAAATCATCACCACAAATCATATCCACCGCAGAGCACAGGTGGTTTATCGGGGGAAACTTCATCGATTGCCTGAGGGATTTCTAGTTATGGCTCCCACTCGAGTCTGGCCTATGCTAACCACATCTCTTTTTTCCTTCACAGGCAAAATCCGTTGCGCCCTTGAGTTATTTCTACCTCGAAAGTCTGGAAGTAAAGATGAAAGCCTGGGCTCCTTTGTTCGAAGACGATTTGGCAGAGAAATACTAAGCCGGGTGGTACAGCCCTTAATTGGGGGGATATATGCCGGCAATCCTGACACGCTTAGCCTTAGAGCTACTATGCCCCGTTTCCTGGAAATGGAAGAAAAATATGGCAGTGTGATTCGGGGGATGTTAGCTCAACGTAATACAACCGTGAATACTAAAAAGAAATCGACATCTGGAAGTGGCGCTCGGTACGGGGAATTAGTGTCCTTTAACAAAGGGATGGAAACTATTATTCAGGCATTAAGTTCAAGCCTACCACCGGATATAACGCATACAAAGTCCCTAGTTGTTAGGATTAACCACGAATCTCAAAAATGGAAACTAATTTTAGGTGATGGTAGGTATTTCCAGGCAGATGCTATTATTCTAGCCCTACCATCTCCGAAAGCTGCTACCCTTTTTCGTGATATAGATAAGTCCCTGCACCGTGAACTATCGGATATCCCCCATAGTTCTTCAGCTGTTATGAATCTAGTTTATCACCGCTCTGACGTTCCACATCCTTTAGATTGTTTTGGTTTTGTTGTACCTTCCGCAGAAAAACGTAAGATTACTGCATGTACTTTTAGTAGCGTCAAGTTTCCGAATAGAGCGCCCCAAGAACTAGTTCTAATGCGGGTTTTTATTGGACAAGACTTGCTCCAAGATACACCCCAAGTTGATGACAAGAAGATTTTGGATGAAGTCCGGAAAGAACTCAAAATCCTTCTGGATATAAAAGTATGCCCGATACACTCTGTCTTAACTCTATATCCGGATGCTATGCCTCAATATCTTATTAACCATCTGGACAGAATTGAAAGAATAGATTTACTGCTTGAAAATTATCCAAACCTAGCCCTAGCTGGGAATGCCTACCGAGGAGTAGGGTTACCAGATTGTGTATATTCCGGTGAAAAAGCAGCTGACCGTATTTTAGCTAACAAGGCTCGGCTAGAGCTTTAGTTAGAGCAGTGCTAGAATACAAAGTTTCTTTGGGCCAGATGAAAAACATTAAAAAAACTCAAAAAGTAAAGTTTTTTACCATTTATCTAACCATCCTTCTAAAAGGCTCCTTTTTTAGGTCACACTCCAGGAGTTCTTCCAATGTACCTTGATCAAGTCCTTTTTTAATTACCCTAAAAACTTCATAGGCTACCTCACCTAGTTGACAAATATCATCTTCATTGTGCGCCATAGTAACTCTAAAAGAAGTACCAGTATATATACCCCGCACAGACATTTCCTGAATAAATAAAGTCGAAGCTATAGGGATAAGTTCGGGGGCGGGAAGATCAAATAAAATTCCAGGATTATGTGGCAGACCGACACAAGAACCTGGTAAATCAGCACTAATTAAGGCTTTGTTTATTGTATCTCTGACTAATTTGCCCATAGAATCGAAGAAAGATACTGAACCACGACGTTTTAGTTCTCTTATTGTTGTTAATGCTGCGATCAAACCGACATTATCACTCCAATAGGAACTAGATACAAACATTGACGCCGCTGGTGACATAGCCTCATAGGAACCTACTACAGCTCCCATAGCATAGCCATTAGACATAGCTTTAGCTAACGTCGTCATATCCGGAGTCACTTTGGTTAATTCCTGCATACCACCAATCCGTATACGCCATCCACAGGAAACCTCATCAAAAATTAGGAGTGCCTCATGTTTATGAGTCAAATCCTTTACAGATTCTAAGTAACCTGTCGGTGGAATATCTGACCGAGCTGGTTCCATCATTACTGCTGCTACTCTCCCATCATATTTTTTCAGAAGGGTCGAAAGCATTTCCAGGTCACCATATTTAAAGGGTATTGCAGTGCCCGCCAAAACTTTAGGTACACCGATCGGTTCTATACCTGCAAACGGGTATTCGCCACTTTCTGGATCGACAAGATAGTTGGCGGACTGATACCAATCATGCCAACCATGATACCCACAAAAAAGGATAATATCTTTTCCAGTAGTACCTCTGGCTATTCGAGCAGCTAATGCACATGTTTCACCACCCGCTTTAGCGTATCGAACCATTTGGGCGCTAGGGATACATTGCACAAGTTCCTCAGCAAGTTCAATTTCAAGTGGACCATTTAAAGTATAAATACTACCTCTGTCGATTTGATCTTTAACTGCCTGATCTACCACATCATCTGCATGGCCTAGAATAATGGCACTAACTGCATTTTCCATATCAAGATACTCATTTCCGTCCACATCAACGAATCGAGCTCCTTTAGCTCTTTCTGCATAAACCGGACTAATCCCACTAGCATGTTGACTTGCCCTTCTACTAATTAATTGGGTACGTCCCGGTATTAATTCTCCAGCTCTTTTATACATAGCCATAGATTTTTCCACAGTATACCTAACACCCATCAGTTTATTCCTTTCAATATTGGTTTATTTAGTAATTTTAATTAACAACGAGCTCTATACCAGGGTTTAAAAAGCGCCCGCTGATCGTCGTCCCAACGAGCGAACGTTCTGTCTGTTACAAATTGTGGCTCGTCCATAGTAGCAATATTTTGGGACATCATCCAATAAGGTCCATATCCAACGTGTATTGTCTTTCGGACCTGATCTGACAAGTTAGTTATTCCACCATGTCTAAGATTTTCTGTAAACAATATTGCATCTCCAGCCTTTACTTCAAGAGCTATCATGCCTGGTTCATCATCTGGATGGCTGCCGTATGGACATGGTAACATTGTCTTGTGACTCCCGGGGACAACACAAAACGCTCCCTCATTTCGAGATACATCATGAACAAAGTAGATCATACGTACCATCATACAATCAACTTTATTGGCTGTAAAATTATATTTGTACTTCTGATTCTCTTCTCGCATTCCACCATGAGAAGGGCTTACATTACCACGAAATCTTATTCGGATTTCAGAATTATTTATTGTGACTCTTCCCTGGATAATTTTGTCGATATATTTCATTGTCCGAGTGTTGTTCACCAGTATATCAAAACGCGAGTCCGCATTCCAGAAATCTTCAATAATTAGACTACTTCCAGCTGTATTTGATCCATCTACGTGATATCCTAGTTCTGGATTTTGATGGTAGTCTGGGCCCCAAGGACTGATTTTTCTAGGCTCCTCACTCAAATTAATTATGGCGTGCTGTTCCAACTCATTTACCGCTGATGATAAAAGCGAGACGTCATTTAAATCCAGTATGTCTCTGATAACGATGAAACCCTGTCGATCAAATTCGTAACTCTCGATTTCGTTCATGGTATCTCCTTAATTTCTCTACTTCCATGACAAGATCTTTCTAAAATTGCTGGTAATTGGTAAACCTTTTTAATATCTTCACAAGAGTCAGTGCTATAATATATTATTAAACTTATGTCCCCTCAAAATTTTCTGCCAACTTTTTATAAAATACTATAAGACTAAAATGGTAACAATAAGATGTTCCATAATTTATTTAAACCTTCGTAAAATTGATGGCTAAACAGATAGTTGACGACTTAACCACAAAACCATATATATAGAGACTGACAGGATATTAATTATTGATCTAGCTCGATCTGGATCTAACAAATCTTTAAATACTTCAGACCTTCAGTTAAGTAGATTTGTGGAAGACTTAGGTATAAGATCATGAAAATAGGTATCCCAATTGAGACATGTGAAGGGGAGCGCCGAGTATCAATTACGCCAGCAGGTGTGACGGTATTGATAAAGGCAGGCTGCACAGTCCTAATTGAAGATAATGCTGGCTTAACGGCTGGATTTAGTAATGCCTCTTATGAAGAAGCTGGGGGCAGAATTGTTTCAAATAGAGTTGACATTTTTAATGAAGCTAAAGTCATTACACAAGTTAGAGCTGGTGGAGCAAATCCTGATTCTGGACTAGCCGACATCAATCATTTGGATCAAGAACAACTACTAGTTGGTTTCCTAGAACCATTATCATCACCATCGGAAATTGAAATTCTCGCTCAACGACATGTCACTGCTTGCGCGATGGAATTTATACCTAGAACTTCCCGAGCTCAATCAATGGACGCTCTCTCATCTCAGGCCAATATCGCTGGGTACAAGGCTGGCTTAATGGCAGCCGAAAGTCTTCCAAAGATGTTCCCCATGATGATGACAGCCGCCGGAACGATTACTCCAGCTCATGTTTTTGTTGTAGGAGTCGGGGTTGCAGGGCTCCAAGCTATTGCCACATGTAAACGGCTAGGAGCAGTAATTCAAGCATATGATGTTCGTCCTGCTGTCAAGGATCAAGTCCAAAGTGTTGGAGCCCGTTTTGTAGAATTAGAACTCGATACTTCAGCATCGGAAGATGCTGGCGGCTACGCCCAAGCAATGGATGAAAACTTTTATGCCAAACAGCGTGAAATGATGACTCGCGTTGTTGGATCAAATGATGTGGTGATCACAACTGCCGCTGTACCGGGGAAAAAAGCGCCGGTATTAGTAACGGAAGAAATGGTGAAAGGCATGAAAGCGGGGTCTGTTATAATCGACCTAGCTGCTGAACGTGGAGGCAATTGTGAACTAACAAACCCAGGAACCACTGTCATCAAACATGGAGTGACTATAGTCGGAGAATTGAACCTTCCATCTAAAGTTCCCTTCCATGCTAGTCAGATGTATTCAAATAATATAGTAAACTTTCTTAAATTGTTGATTAATGATGGCTCTTTGGATCCAGATGTTGATGATGATATCGTGCAGAGTTCGACCATAACCCGAAATGGAAAAGTGGTCAACGAACAAGTAAATATCCTTCTTACTGGCACCTAAAAGCGCTGTCACGGCAACGACATAATCAAGGGGTGACATTATGGGCGAAACAATTGCCGTCCTGACTATATTTATTCTAGCTATATTTGTTGGTTTTGAAGTAATTACCAAAGTACCACCGATATTGCACACACCCCTTATGTCCGGTTCGAATGCAATATCAGGTATTACAATTATTGGTGCTATACTTTCAACGGGAACAGAGTACTCTACACTAACCACTATTTTAGGCTTCATTGCTGTTGTTTTTGCAACCCTCAATGTTGTCGGTGGTTATTTGGTTACCAATCGGATGCTCGACATGTTTAAACGAAAGGATTGATCAAATGTCAGCTGATATCATCCGGATAGCCTATTTGGTAGCCGCCTCATTTTTTATCCTGGGGTTAAAAGGACTTTCCCACCCTAGAACTGCAGTCAGGGGTAATCGGCTCAGTGCTCTAGGAATGTTTATCGCGATTCTAGTTACCCTGATCGATCAACAAATAGTCGGTTTCGAAGTCATTGCTGCAGGAATTATCCTGGGAGGCACCATTGGTGCCATATGGGCATTAAAAGTTCCTATGACTGCTATGCCCCAGTTTGTTGGACTTTGTAATGGATTTGGTGGGGGGGCTTCGGTATTAGTAGCTGGAGCAGCATACCTAGAAGCTTCTTCCAGTATCATGACACTGCAATTTGGCATTTCAACTATGATCTCCAGTTTAATTGGAGGAATAACTTTCTGGGGAAGTTTAATTGCTTTTGGAAAACTACAAGGCCTCATTTCAGAAAAAGCTGTTCGTTTTGCTGGGGACCATTTTATAAAAGCCTTATTATTGGGCGGAACTGTAGTTACTGGTTTTCTTGGGATTTTAAACCCAGAAGATACTGAATACTATTGGATCATGCTAGGCTTAGCGTCTATCCTAGGTATACTCCTAGTAACCCCAATTGGTGGCGCAGATATGCCTGTTGTGATCGCTCTATTGAATTCTTACTCTGGAATGGCAGCAGCAGCGACTGGCTTTGTTCTGTCCAACAATGTGTTGATCATTGCTGGGTCTCTTGTTGGGGCATCAGGGTTAATTCTCACAAGTATAATGTGCAAAGCCATGAATCGGTCGTTGACCAATGTGATTTTTGCTGGAGTTGGAGCCGAATCGGATTCGGAAACCTCTGGATCTGAAGATGACATATATGAAGGAAAAGTTAAATCTACAACTGCTGAAGAAATTGCCATGGTACTTGATAGTGCCCAACGCGTAGTTATTGTCCCAGGGTACGGGATGGCGGTGGCACAAGCCCAGCATGCTGTAAGAGACCTTGCCAACCAACTAGAGTCAGCTGACATTGAGGTCATTTTTGCGATTCATCCAGTCGCCGGACGTATGCCCGGACATATGAATGTCCTTTTGGCTGAAGCAGATGTACCCTATGATCAACTCAAAGAAATGGACGAAGCTAATGGCGGATTTGAACAGACTGACGTAACTATTGTAATTGGGGCTAATGATGTAGTAAATCCACTAGCCCGAGATGCAGCCGACACCCCTTTAACAGGTATGCCAATTCTAAATGTTGATAAATCTCGAACAGTAGTGGTTATAAAACGTAGTTTAAGTCCCGGTTTTGCTGGGATTCCTAATCCGCTATTTGCTGCAGAAAACTGCCTAATGCTTTTTGCTGATGGTAAAGAGGCCGTTCAGGAATTATCAACAGCCATGAAAGAAATCTAGATCTACAATACTAAAGATCTCTACAAACTGAAAAGTCAAGAAAGGAGTAAAAATGGCCTCTATCGGGACGCCTTTGTCAGATACAGCTACAAGGATTTTGATGTGCGGTGCAGGCGAATTAGGTAAGGAAGTGGTCATTGAATTCCAACGTCTTGGTGTAGAAGTGGTGGCTGTAGACAGATATGCTAATGCACCTGCCATGCAGGTAGCACATCGTTCATATGTTGTAGATATGCGTGATGGAGCTGCGCTACGTAGAGTGATTGAAAAAGAAAAGCCTGATTTAATTGTCCCTGAAATAGAAGCAATAGCAACTGATGAGCTTTTAAAGTTAGAAGCTGAAGGTTTCTCTATAGTACCTACTGCTAGAGCTGTCCACCTCACCATGAACCGTGAAGGGATTCGCCGTCTGGTTGCTGAAGAACTTGGTCTTCCTACGTCACCCTACAGATTTGCTGAAGTTTTTGACGAATATGAGCAAGCAGTTGAGCAAATTGGGATTCCCTGTGTTATAAAACCAGTAATGAGTTCATCAGGTAAAGGCCAAAGTACTATCCGTGATAGGTCAGATATAAATAGAGCCTGGCAGCGAGCTCATGACGAAACTAGGGGAGTTGCAAGTAAAGTAATTATTGAGGGATTGGTTGAATTCGATTATGAAATCACATTGCTGACTATTCGTCATGTTGATGGAACAAGTTTTTGTCTTCCGATCGGTCATCAACAAATAGCAGGAGACTATCGTTATTCATGGCAACCACAACCTATGACTGAGAATGCTTGGGGAAATGCAAAAGACACGGCAAAAAAAGTTACCGATGCCTTGGGAGGTTATGGTGTTTTTGGAGTTGAATTATTTATAAAAAACAACGATGTTTTATTTAGTGAAGTATCTCCGAGACCGCATGATACAGGTTTAGTAACCCTTATTTCACAGGATCTCTCTGAATTTGCACTTCATGCAAGGGCGGTTTTAGGGCTTCCAATACCTAAAATACATCACCATGGTCCCTCTGCTTCGGCTGCACTGGTTGCTGGTGGTGATTCGCGACAGATTAAATATAATAATTTAGAAGTAGCTCTTTCCCAACCAGATACCAACCTACTTCTTTTCGGGAAGCCGGATATTTCCGGCCATAGGCGACTAGGTGTAGCTATCGCACGAGGCTCAGATATTGATATAGCCCGTGCTAAGGCTGTCACAGCAATAGAATCTATACATATTGAACTTTAGCCGATCTTTTAAACCATAAAAAGAAGACCGTGACCTGATATCAGTATTGTTAAGGAGTAATAATGCAAGCCAAAAAAGATTCCCCTATACAAATTGATAATCGTGAATGGGGCGTCCTTACTCAAGGTGACCGTATTAGAATGATTGAAGAGGAAGGATATTTAATAATCCCTGATTGGATAAACTCAGATCACCTGAAGGCCTTAAAACAAGAATGCGAAAAACTAGAAACAGTTGGTAGAGACTATAGCGAAAAACAGAGGGGCTGCAATAACCCTCATCTTAAAAGCAGACAATTGGCTGATCTAATCGCTTATGCACCCACAATTAATTTTCTGGAAAAACTTTTTGGAGATCAGCTAGTATTTCTTCATTATACCTATGACCGTTCGGACCCTGGTACTCCCGGAATAAGCCTTCACACGGATGGACAGCCCTACGGATCAAAAATATTTGGTTATGAAGGGAGCTGCCCAATTACTGTTAGAGTACTCTATTATCTTGATGACCTGACTCTTGATGTATCACCTTTTCGGGTGATTCCAAGATCACACCTATGTATGCACTCGGATGCTAATCCATACAAAAGGTACGACCGGCATCCCGAAGAAGTTATTGTACCCTGTACCGCAGGTTCAGCACTATTTTTGAACCATAAAGTATTTCATGGTACATTACCTAATAAGGGTACTCGGTCAAGATCAATGTTGGCTGTTGCCTACCGCCCAAGCTGGTCAGGTCCTATTGTCAATGTCCCTTCTCGAAACTCCTCAGAACTTGACCAGATGCCTAAAAACGTCCTACCCTATATGGCTGATCCCAACATACGATTATACGATTTTGATACCAATAATAAACCTCAAGGAATGATATCAGAAGCCCCTGGAATGAACCCGAGTAGGTGGCAAAGAAAAACTTAAACCAAGAAAATTCTTACTACCGATTTCATAGTAGGTTAAATAACTAAAACCAAAATATTTTTTTAACTATGGGAGTACTCCAATGCCAAAAGCTTTATTCGTCTGGGGAGGCTGGGAAGGTCATGAGCCCAAAGATACTCAGGACGTCTTCATTCCACTTCTGGAAATGGAGGGATACAAAATTACTCAGAGTGACAATCTTGATTCCTATCTTGATTCCGAAGCAATGAAGACCTATGACCTCATCGTACAAACTGTAACCATGAGTACTATCACTGGGGCTCAGGAAAAAGCACTTTTAGATACCATCGCGAGTGGTACTGGTTTTGGAGGGTGGCATGGAGGCCAAGCAGATGCTTTTCGTAATAACACTAATTACCAGTACATGGTAGGTGGTCAATGGGTGTCCCATCCTGGAGGTATAATTAACTATCAAGTCAATATTCTTGACCATCAAGATCCTATAACTGCTGGCTTGGATGACTTTGCAATGCATTCGGAGCAGTACTACATGCATGTTGACCCCTCTAATCATGTGCTAGCAACGACAACCTTTAGCGGGGATAATGATGCTTGGGTTGAGGGGACCGTGATGCCCGTTGCATGGAAACGGAGATGGGGTAAGGGGAAAGTTTTTCATTGTACTCTCGGCCATGTTGCCGCCGATTTTAAAGTTACAGCAGCTAAAGAAATTGTACGACGTGGCTTGATCTGGTGCACACGCTAATTTTATTCTTTACTTTGTTGACTTAGATATATATCTTACTGGGGAAAATGTAGATTCAAGGCTACTTCATCTAATAATATATATTGATTCTAAATAATGAATAAGGTAGGAGGTTTTTATGGGTTTACGGTTAATGGATGAAGCCCCAAATTTTACAGCGGCTAGCACCGAAGGGACTATTCATTTTCATGAATGGCTTGGTGAAAGCTGGGGAATTCTATTTTCGCATCCGGCTGATTATACGCCTGTATGTACGACTGAATTAGGCTATATGGCAAGTATTTCCAGTGAATTTGCTAAACGAAACGTTAAGATTCTTGCCGTAAGTGTGGACCCACTTGATTCACACCAAGGATGGATAAGCGATATTAATGAAACACAGAACACCACGGTTAATTATCCACTGATAGCAGATCCAGACCAAACTGTTGCTCAGTTGTACGATATGATCCATCCTAACGCTAATGATAAGATGACCGTACGTTCAGTATTTGTGATTGGTCCAGATAAGAAGATCAAACTAATACTGACATATCCAGCATCCACTGGGCGCAATTTTGATGAACTCCTTCGTGTCATAGACTCGTTGCAATTAACTGCTAACCATAAACTGGCAACGCCGGCAAACTGGACTGATGGCGAGGATTGCATTATTATCCCAGCAGTTACAGACGAAGAAGCAAATGAAAAATACAGTGATATTAGGCGGGTTAAACCTTACTTGCGTTATGTTGAACAACCCAAGAATGGATAAAAATATTACAGAGCAAGACAGAAAAAAGACGCCTACCGCTGGGCGTCTTTTTTTTAACTAACTTTTATTCCCCTGGTTCGTTTTATTTCTTCCAGAAATTTATGTTAATCTTTAACTAGTGAATTTCTGTTATATTATTCTCAAAATTTGCTTTTTTTAACCAATATCCCTTAAAATACAATAATTACTTTGACAGATAACATGGTTTCAACTATCGTGCTGAAATATGTTCGAAGGTTCTAATAAAAATACTAAGAGGATCTGGCGATTTAAATGGATACGGCTCTCGAAAAATTCAACTCAGATGGATACTTAATCCTTAAAAATTTCTATCCTAATAGAATAATAGAAGCCGCTCGAGGAGCCGCAAGTGAACTAGTTGATAGAGTTGCTATTCGACTTTTAGAATCTGGAAAAATTTCAAAAAGTTACTCAGATCAGCCTTTCGAAAGTAGATTAGCTCGGATATGTGATGTTGTCCCAAATGATGTTCCCCATATATTTCGGAAAGAACTCCATCTACTAGGTATGTACGATGTATTTTTTTTCTCACCGCTGTTAGATATAGCCGAATCCCTACTTGGCCAGGAACTCCGGCTTTACCCAAACTATTCGATTCGCCCTAAGTTGCCTGACCACGCTCCTACTCATGTCCTCTGGCATCAGGATGGTGGATATACCTATAAACTCCATTTAGATGGAGATTATAACACCACAATTGTTGATAGTTTAAAGATGATTAATGTATGGTCTCCTCTCGTTCCAGCTCGAGAAGAAAATGGTTGTATGCAGTTTATTCCTGGAACCCACAAGATTGGTATGGCTCAACACGAAGACCGGGAGTTTTACCTTGAGATAGCTCAGGATGACCTGGTACCTTTTTTGGATAAAGCTGTGTCGATCGAACTTGACCCTGGAGACATAGTCCTGTTTCATAATATGCTCTACCATCAAGCACTACCCAATCATTCTGACCATGTCCGGTGGAGTATGGATTGGCGATACCAAGATGCTCGTCAATCAACCCTTCGCCCCACGCAAGGACATTTAGCGCGTAGTCAAATAAACGAAAGTCAGGTAGTATCAAGTGCTGTTGACTGGGCGCAAAGAGTCTTTGGATAGTCCCCACCTTCTTGGCCATACAAAACACTATTGTGTGTCGATTTCTACAAACTTCAGGATCAATAACACAAAATTACTAATAAATCTGTAATTAATAACTTATGTGTTGCTCTATAACATCTAATACCATATATTCGACTAGTTTCTAAGAAAGTCTATATACCTATCTTTTTATTTTGCTCTTAGGCGCGACTAGATATGTCTCAAATTGCAAATAATCCTGTATTTGTTTTTCTAAGAGTAATGTTAAAAAGTCCCCGAAAAGTATGCTCTCTAGCACCCAGTTCAAGGACTCTTGCTCGTCGTATGGCTGCAGGTTTGGAAATTAAGCCGAATGAGACCGTCATGGAACTAGGACCAGGAACAGGAGCTCTTACGGAAGAAATTAAACCTATTTTATCTCATGATACTGGATACATTGGGATTGAATTAGAATCCAAATTCGTAGGTCTATTACAGACTCGGTTCCCTGAACTCCAATTTGAGCAGGAGAACGTCACAAGAGCGTTTGAGGTATACACAGAGTCGGGAGTCCCTCCAGTAAAAGCTATTATATCCGGTTTACCAATCTCAACAATGCCAAAAGTAGTAATAGATGATCTAATCGGGAATCTTGAACAGCTTCTGGAACCGGGTGCGGTTTTCCGTATGTTCCAATATGTTCATGCCTATTATCTACCATGCGCAGTCCGTTTTCGCCGACGAATGTCAACCTCGTTTTCGAAATATCGATGTGAGGGGTTAGTAATAAAAAATCTCCCTCCGGCATTAGTTCTAACATGGACGAGGTAAATGAAGACTAAAGAAAATTTCAATTCCTAAATACCCACGAAGTGGAATAATGTAGGCATGTGCCTTAAATCTACCCCCCTTAATTTTGGTATTATTAAAAATATCTTGGTATACTTTCTCAACTATCCTATACAGTACCTAAATATAAGACTTTTATTCCTAATTTCTTTTCTGCTGCTTCCTAATTTATTATTTGCTCAGAAAGAAAAGGTCCCTAACCTGAAAGCTGCCATAAGAACCGGTGATATTGCTATTGATGGCAGGTTAGATGAAGCAGCCTGGCTTGTAGCAGTTCCCACTAGAAATTTTATACAACGAGAACCGCTTGAAGGAGCAAAACCTGAAAAACTTACTGAAGTTAGAGTGCTTTACGATAATCGTGCTCTCTATGTGGCTGCACGGATGTATGATGACAACCCTAAGGCGATTGCCAAACAACTAGTCCGTCGAGATGAGGGCGGCCAGTTCGATTATTTTACTATATCTATCGATCCTAATAATGATAAGCGAACCGGATATCAATTCAGAGTTAGTGCTGCGGGTGTTCAACGAGACGCTTATCTTTATGATGATGTCAGAAGAGATAATGCCTGGAATGCTGTATGGGCTTCTAGTGCTCGAATCGACGAAAAAGGCTGGGTTGCCGAAATCCGTATTCCACTCTCACAGATACGTTATGATGTTTCTGAATCTCCACAATCTTGGGGTATCAATTTCACTAGACGATGTTTGGCTAATAATGAGACTGTGGACTTCGCATTACAATCTCGAGTTCAGTATGGGCGAGTGAGTGTTTTGGGCCGATTGGATGGACTCACTCTAAACACCAAAAATCGCCGCTTAGAATTCCGACCTTTTATTCTTGGAAACGCTAGAACCGCCCCATCTGAAGATGACAATCCCTTTTTCGACGGATCAGAATTTAACAAACGTTTTGGAATTGACATACGATATGGCTTAGGATCTTCATATACTCTAGATATGGCATTTAAGCCAGACTTTGGCCAAGTTGAAGTAGATCCTGCTGTCATAAACCTTTCTGAATTTGAAACTTTCTATCAGGAACGAAGACCATTTTTCGTTGAAGATGCTAAAATCTTCGACTTCAATCTTTCAGGCAGAGATGAATTGATATACAGTCGCCGTATTGGGCGCCAACCAACTGGCCGAGCCCCAGGTGGTTCAACCTATTCTGACATTCCCCAAGAGACCACCATTATTGGAGCTGCAAAAATTACTGGCCGGTCATTAAGTGGTACTTCTATAGGTGTATTAGCGGCTATAACTGGCCATGAAAAGGGTAAATCTTACTCCAAGGAAGAAAACCTTATAACCGATTTTACTGTTGAACCTCGAGCAGAACACGGTGTATTTCGAATTCGCCATGACTTTAGAGATGGAGCCACCCAATTGGGTGCAGTAGGTACTCTCCTGCATAGGAACTTACCCAATGATGGCTCTTTTAACCATCTTACTTCGAATGCTTTCGCTGCCGGGTTAGACTTTGAACATAATTGGGGTGGTGTTAGAAAACGGGATTGGGCAGTCTACGGATACATTGCTGGAAGCCATGTACGTGGAAGCTCCGAATCAATACTTAGAATCCAACGGTCAAGCAACCATTATTTCCAACGGCCTGATGCTACTGGATTTGCTGTGGATTCCACAGCAACATCAATAAATGGCGCTAACTGGCGTCTCCAGTTAGCGCGACGAGACACACGTAACTGGTCCGGTTCGATTTGGCTAGCAGAAATATCGCCAGGTTTTGAAATAAATGATCTTGGATTCTCACGATCTACTGAACGGATCGATGGCGGAGCTCGAATTGAATATCGTAATTTTATACCTGGACGATTATTCCGAAACTATAGAATAAATCTGTCTACTTTTTATAATTTTAGTCACGAGGCTCTGGATAACCCTTGGTCTGTTTCTTCATGGCAACAAAACTATAAACGGGGGGCATTCAGTGGCTATGCCGACTTCGAACTCAAAAATTTCTGGGACATTGAAATCAGATCCCGGTATAGCCCGACACGTTTTAGTGATACTATGACACGGGGGGGACCAGTTATGAAATCCCCCCGATCCTTTTCAATTTACTCAGGAATTGAAACAGACCGAAGAAAAGCTATTACACTAGGATATGGCTTTGAGGCGGAATGGATACAAAATAATGGTTATGAATGGAGTACCGGATTCGATACCACGATACGTCCAACTACTAACTTCGAACTTGAAATATCACCACGTTTTACCTGGGAAAAAAACCCAGCTCAATATATTACACAAACTGACGAGCTTTTATTTGAACCTACCTATGGAACACGTTACATTTTCTCTGACCTACAAAGTCGTTTTTTATCTCTAGAAACCCGATTAAATGTGGCTTTTTCACCCAATTTTACATTCCAATTGTATGCCCAACCTTTGCTTGCATCAGGTGACTATCTTAATTATAAACAACTATTAAAGCCCAATAGTTTTACTTTTGATATATTAGATGAAGGAACCCGTTCCTTTGTGGATCCAAAAGATTCCCAGAGACATCTTGACTTTAATGGGGACGGAATGACTGATATTAATTTTTCCGACCGAGATTTTAATATACAATCACTCAGAATGAATTTAGTTCTTCGGTGGGAATATAAACCTGGGTCCCGTGTCTTTTTTGTATGGCAGCAAAACCGTGATGAACGAGATGCTACCGGGTCAGTAAAGATAGGGGAAGACCTAAAAAAATTACTCACGGCTAATTCCAGTAATAGGTTTATTATTAAGTTTAACTACTGGTTCGGCTTGTAACCTCAGTTTCTCTTTTATTGCAACTTGACAATTCTAGATCTTGAGGCCCATATTAACTGTTTATGTGGGCCTCTTTGGTTAGGTCTATTTTTAAAAATTTCTGATAATATAAACCCTACATTGGATAACTCCTGTCTGATTTACTATGGAGTGCGATTCAAAGAACTACCATTAAAGCCATGAAAATCAGTCCTAAGATATTAATATTCCTTGGAATATTATCCATTAACTTCCTTTTCACCCAGGTGGCTCATAGCCAAGTAGTTCGAACTGACTACATGGAGTCGGAGCTCATTGTTGAAACAGAAACAATTCTACCAGGACATCCATTCTGGGTCGGGTTGCGGATGAAAATGGATAAAGACTGGCATACCTATTGGCGTAATCCGGGGGACTCAGGACTCCCGACGGAAATAAATTGGAAACTGCCAAACGGTTTTCAGGTTGGACAGATTCACTGGCCTTATCCCAAGACAATAATACTAGAAATGTTAGGTAGTTATGCTTATGAAGGAGAAACCCTACTTCTTGTTGAAATTACTCCACCCGCTACCTTGAACTCAGGAATGTTTGTTGATCTGCAAGCTGAAGCTTCTTGGCTTGTTTGTGCGGATATATGTTTACCTGGTGAAGCAAAGTACAAGGTAACACTGCCGGTTTCATCTAAAGTCCCGCAGATTAATGAAAAGTGGGCATCTCTTTTTACCCAAACGAGAAAGAATCTACCGGTTCTAATACCCGAGTGGATAATTGAGGCCTCGATTACGGACTCTACCATCGTATTTCATGCCACCCCACCCCAATGGTTTGACGGTAAAATAACCAATGTTACATTTTTCCCTTACCATGAAACACTGATAGACCATTCAGCACCTAATAAATTAGAAAGAACAAAAGACGGTTACCTATTAACTATGAGTCGATCGGAGTTCTTCTCTGGTGAGTTGGATCAAATTACTGGGGTGCTCGTCTCCGAAAGCGGATGGCGGGGAATGAGTTCCGAACGTGCCTTAGAAGTTAACGCTACCTATGTATCTCAACATCCAAAAGCAATTCTTTCTAGCGTTATACCTAATATGCAACACCAATTACCTAATATTGGGCAAGCTATAATTTTTGCTCTAATTGGGGGGTTAATTCTAAATCTAATGCCCTGTGTGTTACCTGTCATATCTATCAAAGTACTTGGCTTTATTGGACAAGCGGGTGATAATTTTATAAGAGCTCGGTGGCATGGGCTTTTCTTTACAGGCGGTATCCTAGTTTCATTCCTGGCTCTCGCTATAATTTTAATTGCCCTCCGGGCTGGTGGTGAGCAATTAGGATGGGGATTTCAGCTACAATCTCCTACATTTATTATAATATTATCTACCATTATATTTATGATTGGACTCAACCTTTTTGGCGTCTTTGAAATTGGTAATTCCCTAGGTCGCCTTGGGGCAAATCTGGATTCACGAAGTGGATTTGGAGGTTCCTTCCTTAGCGGAGTATTGGCAACTCTTGTCGCTACTCCCTGCACAGCACCGTTTATGGGGGTTGCTCTTGGATATGCGTTAACTCTATCAACGATAAAAGCGCTTATAATCTTTTGTTTTCTTGGCCTAGGCATGGCCCTACCCTACATAATTCTTTGTTTCATACCATCGATGCTTAATTTTATACCCAAACCGGGGCCATGGATGGAATCATTTAAACAATTGATGGGCTTTTTGATGATGGTAACTGTTGTATGGTTACTTTGGGTTCTGAATCTTCAAACGGATCCTAACTTTCTTGCCCTAATGATGATACTTTTAGTTATGGTTGGGGTAGCTACTTGGATCTTGGGCCGCTGGGGCTCAACAACTTCGAGCAACAAATCTCGGTTAACTTCCAGAATTACCAGCTTTTTCATCATTATCACTGGGGTAGTTATTATGCTCAACCAAGTACCTAATCTAGAGCATGTTAGTAACAAAAAATTAAACCCAAGTAATAATAAATTAGAATGGAAACCCTTTTCGCAGACTCTAGTTGAAGAACTTCGAGCTTCAGGGAAAACCGTTTTTGTCGACTTTACTGCTGCTTGGTGTCTTACCTGCCAAGTAAATAAAAGAGTTGCACTTAACGACAGTCAGGTTGTTGAACAGTTTAAAAACCAAGGAGTTATACCTGTTCAAGCTGACTGGACATCGAGAAATCCTGAAATAACAGAAGCGTTAGCTGAATTAGGTCGGAATAGTGTTCCTTTATACGTTCTTTATTCTGGTGGGCCCCAAAATAACCCTAAACTCTTACCAGAACTGATCACACCTGATTTAGTTTTAAACGCATTAAAAAATGTTAAAACAGCAAATCAATAGGCACTAACGTTGTAATTGTAAGCATTCATAATTTTTATTCAGCATGAGGCTAGGTGTCAAAATCTTTCTAAAAAAGGAGAAAATTTCATGAAACAATTACTCCACATCGCACTATTAGTTACACTAACCCTGTTTCTGAATGGCAGCCCATCTGATCTTATTGCTGAGGAGAAAGCTAAGGTTGGCCAATCAGCTCCAGATTTTACACTTACTGATGTTAGTGGAAACACTATAAGCCTATCAGATTTTCGAGGTAACTATATTGTTCTAGAATGGATCAACTATGATTGCCCATTCGTTGCTAAACACTATAACAGCAAGAATATGCAAAGCCTCCAAGATCACTATCGAAATCAAGGCGTACTCTGGCTTGCCGTAAACTCGTCAGCTGAAGGAAAACAAGGTCAATTTTCAAATGACGAGATTCGCAAACGGCTAAAAACCCATCAGTCCACGGTTGATGCATATCTTCTCGATAAAAATGGTGAGGTGGGACGCCTGTACGGTGCTACTCATACTCCCCACATGTATATTGTTAATCCAAAAGGAACATTGATTTACAGGGGAGCTATCGATAGTATTCGATCTACCAATATAGCGGACATTCCTAAAGCTGAAAACTACGTCACTATGGCTTTAGATGCTGTTTTTGATGGTAAAAATGTTCCTGTAGAACATACCCGGGCGTACGGTTGCGACGTCAAATATTAAATATCTTTGTTATGTTGGTCTGGTCACAATAGAAGTTATAATTCTCAATAGATTTTATCAAAATCAGCTAAAGGGAAAATTTAAGAGGTGTCAAATCAAGAAAGTATAGATGTATTAAAAAGGAGGTGGGGATGGCTATGTTTGGGGACCCTGAAAACTTTATTGTAATGAGTGATCGTGAGAAATACCTATATGACCTTCAGGGCTTTCTTGTCGTCCGCAACTTTCTGTCCCAGGAAGAAGTGGAAAACTTGAACAATGCTATCAATGCTAATCTAGATAAGGCTAGCCAACATGATCCAGGTGGTACTCTTGATGGAACACCACTGGCCGGACCCAATGCCCAATATATTCATTACAACGGAATGTTAACCTGGGAGCAACCCTGGTGTCAACCTTTCCGTAACTTACTAGCCCACCCCAAACTAATCCCCTACCTCAATACCGTGATGGGAAGAGGTTGGAAGCTTGACCATAATATCGATATACTGACTTCGAAGGTGGGAGCTCAAGGCACACCCTTTCATGGAAACAGTACTGGAATGTTTAATGGGTCCACCTATTATATGTATGACGATGGTCGAATGCGAAGTGGGTTAAATGTCTGTCAATTTTACCTGACCGATGTAAATCCTGGTGATGGAGGATTAGTAGTAATTCCTGGAAGCCATAAAGCCAATTTCCCGATGCCGAGTTATGTCCGGCATTATGAAGACCATCCAGAAATTTATCACCATATTATTATTAAAGCAGGTGATCTTGTTATCTTTAATGAGGCTACTACTCATGGTGCACTACCATGGAAAAGCGATGAAGAACGTCGATGTGTGCTCCACCGCTACATTCCTAAATATATGCACTACGATGGTGGAATTTATGAGACCCAGATGCCCGAGTGGACTAAAGAACTTACTGAAGCTCAGCGAGCTGTCTTAGAACCCCCTTATATTTATAATCGTCCCCTGATTGGAGATGATGGACAAACAATCGTGAAACCTCGGAGAGAGGGGTTGTAAAATTACTATTCATCTGAATTATATTACATCTAAAATCAACCTACTAACATGAACCAAGCCGGCTTACCCTACATTACTATGCAGCCGCACGAAAAATACCTATTTGATTTGCAGGGATTTATTGTAGTCCGTAATGCCCTCACTCCTTTGCAGGTTAGAGACCTTAATAGGGCTTTGGAAGCTAATGCGGATAAACGCGAACAGGACACTGCGTCTGACACCAGTACAGCCTTGAGAGGTAATCGGTACCGCGGCCTTTATGAAGGAATGCTTTCTTGGGAAAAGCCTTGGTGTTTACCCTTTCGTGAAGTGCTAGCTAATCCTAAAGTTATTCCTTATTTGAATACATTATTAGGCCGCGGATGGAAATTGGATCATGAACCCTTTATCTTTACATCCAGTGCTGGTACAGAAGGGCTTCGTCTTCATGGACATGGGTTATCCGAGTATAGTGGCTCTAGATTTTATACTTATCAAAATGGGTCTATGCGTTGCGGGTTGATCAACTGTCAGTACCAATTAAATGATGTCAATCCAGGAGATGGAGGACTATGTATTATCCCAGGTAGTCATAAAGCTAACTTTAAACTTCCGACTGACATTTCTGGCTATGAAGAAAATCAGGATATTGTATATCACGTCCCTATGAAGGCAGGGGATCTTGTTATATTTAATGAATCAACCACCCACGGTACCCTGCCTTGGCAAGGTAAACAAGAACGTCGTTCTCTTTTCTATCGCTATACCCCTAAATATATGCATTATGCTGGGGGCATGTATAAAACTAAAAATCCAGCGTGGGTCAAAGAACTCACGGACGTACAACAAGCTGTTTTGGCCCCTCCATATGTCTACAATAGGCCATTAATCGACGATGGTGGTGTTTCAATATCAATGCCCCGTCGGGAAGGTGAATGAAAGGAATACTATGACTGGCAATCAAGCCATAGCGAAAATACTTTCAATCGAGGGACTTGATTGGTTTAGTTGCTTTCCACATCATCCACTTATAGACGCCTGCGCGCTCGAAGGAATGCGCCCCATTCTATGCCGCCAAGAACGTGCTGGAGTAAATATCGCCGATGGGTTTAGTCGAATTAAAAATGGTAATACTATAGGTGTATTTATGATGCAATCAGGCCCCGGAGCGGAAAATGCTTTTGGTGGAGTAGCCCAAGCGTATGCTGACTCTGTACCTATTCTTCTTTTACCAGGGGGGCCCCCAAGATCGCGAACGGGTTCCGATCTTACCTTCGAAGCGGTTAAGAATTATCAAGGTGTTACTAAATGGGTCTCTAATATAAATTCTGCTGCTCGCATACCCACGATGATGCGTAAGGCATTCAGCTCACTAAAACAGGGCAAACCTGGACCGGTAATGCTGGAAATCCCATCTGATGTGGGCGAAGAAATAATCCCTGATCACTCTCTAGATTATGTACCCGTCAAACCTTTTAAAAGTGGTGCTTCCCAAGAGGATGTCCGTGATCTAGTCTCAGCTCTTCTTAGTGCCGAATGTCCCGTAATAAGTGCCGGTCAGGGGGTTTTATATGCTGAAGCATCAGAGGAATTAATTGATTTTGTTGAATGGACTAAGATACCTGTTATGACTACACTTTCAGGTAAAAGTGCGTTTCCTGAAACTCATCCATTATCACTTGGAACCGGAGCTGCTTCACACTCCCTGATGGTTGCTACCTACCTTAAAAAAGCAGACTTTTTCTTTGGCCTTGGTACGAGCATGACTTCTGGATTTAAGGCTGAGATCCCTAAAGGAGCAGTTCTTGCTCAATCTATCATAACTCATGAAGATGTTAATAAAGAACACCAAATAGAATATGGGGCTATTGGAGATGCAAGAATAGTATTACAACAACTTCTCGAAGAAGCTAAAAAACAGCTTGGAGGGAAACCTCGGTCCGATACCAAAGGCAATGTCCTCGAAATATCCCGGTTAAAGAAAATATGGTTAAACCAGTGGGAACCACATTTCTGCTCAAATGAGGTCCCTTTAAGTCCTTATCGAGTTTTCCGTGAAATTGCTAGCTTAGTCGATAATACTAGGTCAATTATTACTCATGATTCTGGGTACCCACGGGAACAATTAGCTCCTTTTTGGGAAACAGTCACACCACGGAGCTACATAGGTTGGGGAGCTTCAACTCAATTAGGTTACGGTCTGGGACTAGCTATTGGTGCTAAAATTGCAAACCCTGAGAAGCAGGTAATCAATATTATGGGGGATGCTGCCTTTGGCATGGCCGGGTTAGATATAGAAACGGCTGTGCGTTCGGAAATTCCGATTCTAACAATAATATTAAATAATGGTGTGATGACCCACTATGATCATCATATGGCTTATGCAACGAAACGCTGGGGCAGCAATAAATTAGGTGGGGATTATGCCACCATCTGTAAGGGAATGGGGGCCCATGCTGAAAAGGTTTCCTCTCCAAAACAGATAGGTCCAGCTATTCAACGTGCTTTAGCAGCAAATATTGAAGGGAAACCTGCAGTAATTGAAGCAATAACTAAAGTGGAAGAAAACACTTCTCGGTACTGAAAAAGAGTAAAGGAGTATTATGCTAAGAATTCTGGTAGGTACATATTTCCAAGAAACTAACGATTTTCACCCAAACCACACAATTTACGAGGATTTTAACGTTCTATACGGGCAAACAATGCTTAAAGATCCAGACGGCGTGGTTAAAGGAGCGATAGATACCCTTTCCTGTCGCTCTGGATTAGAAATCATACCAACATACAGTGCGGCTATGGGGGCTGGAGGAACTATAACTCAAGAGTGCTTTGAACGCATTTCTTCAGAATTACTCAAAGCGATTTCAGACCATAATTCAAATATCGACGGAGTGTACCTTAACCTTCACGGGGCAATGGCTGCAGAGATAGAAAAAGATCCAGAAGGTTATATTTTACAAGAAGTAAGAGAAATTGTTGGCCCGGAAATTCCAATAGTAGCCTCTTTTGATATGCATGGAACGATAACACGACGGATGTTAACTCACATGGACGGATGTAGTATACTACATACTTATCCCCATATTGATTGGTACGAAACTGGAGCTCGTGCCGCAGAGGTACTGTTACGTATCCTTGATGGTGCTCAGCCTGTAATTGCAAGCGTATATACTCCTACTATGGTTAGAGGTGATGAACTTAAAACTAGTGGTGGAGTCCATGGAACTTTTATCCGATATATTGAACGTTTAGAAGAAAGAGATGACGTACTGGCTGGTGGCATAATGCTTGGACATCCTCCAACCGATTGTCCGGAACAGGGATCTCGGATCATTTTAATTACAGACAAAAATCGGATATTAGCTAAAAAGGAAGCATTGTACTTGGGGGAAACCTTCTGGCAGATGCGTTCATATATGCAATGTACAATGTATAGCGTTGAAGAGGGTATTAAAATAGCTAGTAATGCTAAAGGTCCTATCGTGTTTGCTGATGCTGCTGACGCGACTAGTTCTGGAGCCCCAGGTACTAGCAATACGATATTAAAAGGGTTGCTGGAAAGCAATTATAAGGGGAAGGTCTTGTTTCCCATCTGCGATGAACCAGCGATAAAAAATGCCATGACGGCAGGGATTGGTCAGACAGTCACTATTTCACTAGGTGGAACAAAAGATCCGCGTTTTACTCCGGTTCAAATTACCGCAACCATCGAGGTACTTGGTCAAAAAGATGGTGTTCCAATTGCCGTACTTAAATGCAAAAATATTATCTTATTTGTTGCAGCCTCTGGCCCTCTCCTCTGTGACCGTTGGATTTTTCCTGCCTTCGGTCAAGACCCAAAAGATTTTGATATTATCGTCAAAAAATTACCTCATACCCCTGACGAATGGTACGATGACTGGGCGGAACGAACCATCACCCTAGACACACCTGGTGCAGCAAGTCCTAATATCCCGAGCCTAGGGCATCAATTTGTCACTCATCCAATCTATCCGCTTGATCCCAAAATGAGTTTCATTCCTGAAGTAGAGTTATACGAATAATATAGTCCGCTAACTCTTCTAAATATTATTTTCCATTAGGGAGAAGAAATGAACCGGCATGTTACTAGCGGCCGTTGGGGGTTGGGGTTAATTCTAAGTTTATTTACAATCTTAGTTTGGGGAAGCCTACCTCTTGTCCTAAAAATAATGCTTATTAGTTTAGACGCTTTCACTATGACATGGTACAGATTTATAATCGCTGCCATTTTAATGACGATAATTGTTTATCGAAAAAATTATTTCCCCTTAGTGAGAAAAATAAAAGGAGGATATATTCCTCTTTTTGTTTTCTCAGTGTTAGGGTTCAGTTGTGCCTACGTATTCTATCCTCAAAGTCTCCAGTACATTTCTCCTAGTGCTGCGCAGGTGGTTAGTCAAGTTTCGCTTCTCTTCTTGCTGCTAGGTGCAATGTTTGTATTTCGCGAACGATTAACCTTAATACAGTTATTTGGAATTGGACTACTGATAGCTGGTATCTTATTGTTTTTTAATAAACAGCTGATTTTTTTGATTTCAGACACAAGTGACATGTTACCTGGAATTCTTTGGGTCACAGCAGCAGCTCTAGCGCTCTCTTTATATACCTTAACTCAAAAACAATTACTCCAGATACTCCCTACCTCCTTCATTATATGGCTAATTTATCTTGTAGGCTCTGTACTAATTCTTCCATTCATTCGATTTGAAACTCTTTTAGAACAGAACCCTCAAGAATTTATCCTCTTAAATATTTCAGCAGTTATTTCTTTGGTGGCTTTTATTACTTTAGTGGAATCTTTAAAACACTTGGAGGTATTTAGGGTGAGTATGATTCTAGCAACTGTTCCTATAGTTACCATAGTAGATATGGCTATAATTTCACCATTAGTTCCTAACCTACTTCAACCAGAGAATCTAACCCTTTTAAGTATCTCAGGTGCTGTACTGGCTGTTATTGGATCTATTTTGGGCAATTTAAAGAAAACCAATTAGAGCAGCTAACTACTTTATCGCAATACTTTAGAAACAGGAAAACAAAACTTTTCATGTGGTCGTATTAAAGGACATATAAAATGAAACCACTAATAGTGATGGGATTACGAACTCTGGCACATCTTGAGGCTAAAGCAACTCTGTACGAGGAAATTAACCAAAATACCATAACCGCTAGGCGGAGATTCCCTAAAGAAGATATGGAGTTACTGGTAGGTGCCGGATTTACCCTTGGGATACTTTCGAGTCACAGTGTTCCCCGGAGTCAGAAAGTTATTGAATATCTAGATTTGGCTCATCTCTTTCCCGAACGTCATCTAATTTGCTCCAGTCCACTAGACAGAAAAGAGGCTTTAAACTGGCAAGAATGGAGCCAAACTTTTAACAAACGTGGCCTATCTATTCATACAGTGATCGATATCGGAGATACATTAATCCGAAACCTTGCTAGTTCCCCTAATTTTAAAGATATTGATAAATACTTAATTACAGATGACACCACAATAAAGATTGAGGGTGCAAAATGCCTTAAAACATTAGATCAGATAGAAGCATATGATCTGGCCAAACAAAAAGGACACAACAATTAACCTCACCCAAATATTTTTTATGGGGAATTTTTCGGTATTAGCATTGAGATCTTCTAAAACCAAATGCGCCATTCTCACCCGAGAGTAGAATATCTCGGGTGATTTTTTAAGTCGTTCCTTAGTAATGACAGATTGGGTTTAGAATTTGCTCCTATTTTAAAAAAAAGTATAAAAATAACGCTAATACCATCTTGTCTAGCCTAAAGAACCAATTTACTTTTCCCAAGGGAAAGAAAAAGAAGGTCTATTTGCATAACGCTTCATTGATACGTTGAGTGTACTACCACATCCTGGAGCTAGATGGACGGTAAAATTGGAATCGTCTACTGAAACCGCTCCGTTTTCGTCACTGACCTCCGTAATCTGATGCTCGCCATATGCTCCTCCATTAACGACCACAGTTCTTGCAGATACCTGATTCGTATTAACCAGTGTTAATGTGGCACTTTCATCATGGAGTCCTTCTACCAAAGCTGCGACATCTTCCGGCATACCTGGACGATTTCTAGATGGATCAAAATAACGGAACCTGCAGTGTAACGGATGACCAAAATGTTCTGTCGGCATCCCACCCAGCATAAGTTGAATCAGTGCATCCACGGCTGCTGGATTCGTACCATTCATATCATCAGACAACCGAGTGTCCGGTGAGGACAAGTCATCCTGCAACCGCTCCATTCGTGACCTAACTACGCCAATATCTTTCTGAAACGCTTCGACAGGATAATCAGGATTATTACCTTGTAGAAATCCAACCCAACCATCTTTGGGTAACCGTTCTAGATCACGCGAATCCATAGACCAGTAGTAAACCTGCAAAGCTCCGTTATCAAAAGGTTCAGGCTGGTAATCGTACCATCCTTCATCACCATGCATACGTGGATATAGAGTTTTTCCATCTTCCACCTTACTGTGATCATTAATATAATCTATAACGCCGCGCCATGTATCTACGTACTTCTGATCACCTGTAAGCAATAATCCATTTCCAAAACTCCAATGAACTCGATGAAGGAAATAGGGACGATGAGCCAAAAGTCCCGTTTGGGGTACGATAGTAGAAAAGCCCCAGCCATACACACCCCCATACCAACGTCCACCAGCCGCCCCTCCTATAGTCCCATCCAGTCCTATATTAGTTGGAATAATGCCGTTATTCTTTTCAGTCCGATCGACCCAGGCATCAAGATAATCTTTTGTCCAGTTACTATATTTTTCGTCCCCATCAATCATATAAGCATTTAAAGTCATTGTGGTTACACCCATATTTAATGGGTGATCGCCAGCAACATCATTATAATCTTTAAAATGAGCAATCATTTCCTCATAGTTTCGTTCACCATGCCCTGGCTTAAAACGGCCCTCTACTTCAAGTGAGTCCCCAGCCCAATCAAGCCCTGTTGCTTTACGTAACATAGAACCTCGGCTACCGTTAAACATACTCTTAATAACGCGGTGTTCTGGGATATAATTATCTGCGATAGGATCTTCTCCCATATAGAAACCCGAAAAACGCCTAGTACGATCGATAAATTTCTTATCTGTCGGATCACAGAGGCCCTGGAGAAAAAATGCTGTATAACCTTCTCCATTATGCATCCAATCGAACATGGTTGGGAATTCTTTAAAATACATCCCATCTCGGGCAAATTCTACTTCAGTTGTTTTTGCTTCTGAGTACTGTAAAAGGTGACCATCCCAAGCTTTTTTATAAAGTTCATAGACCTGATCCGAAGCACCTATAGCATAAAGCTCCGGCCAGTTAGCAAAATTCTCCGCCGCATCATCAGGCCCATCATCACCACCCCAACGGGGAACACATAAGAGATAACCCCGTTCATCAAAATAGTGGTTATAGAATGCTTCTATAGCTTCTTCTTGTTGTTTTATTAATGTTCTTTCTAGGAGTGCCCATGCAGGCGGCGCCATAGGTGAAGTAATACTTTTAGTTGTTTCTTTTAAAGCGGCAGCCATTAATAAATCCTTTCTTAGGTGTTCAACTAAAGTTAAAGTTAGTCCACAATCATTATGAAAAACTAAAGTTACGATGTAAGTCCACGACCATCTTTTTGACTTCTGTAGACACTCTCCTTAATAAAGGAAATTAACGTTTTAACATCATTAGTTTGGTCTACATCCCGCACAACTACTTTGATAGCTTGGGAAATATTAAGTGAAGATCGAAAAAGTATGCGATAGGCTTTTTTAAGGGCAGCTAAAGCTTCAGTAGTAAATCCACACCGGGTTAGACCAATTGTATTGAGCGAAACTGGTTTTAGAGGTTCCCGTCCATATTTAATATATGGGCAGATATCCTTAGAAACTTTAGAACCACCACTAACAAAAGCGTTACGGCCAATTTGAACGAATTGATGAACAGCAACGAGACCTCCAGTAATAGCAAAGTCCTCGATTTCGACATGCCCTCCTAACTGTGTACCATTAGCCAGAATAACATTATTACCGACTATGCAATCATGAGCTACATGGACATAAGCCATAATCAACGTGTCGCTACCAATTACTGTTTTACCCAAAGCACTCGTCCCCCGATTCAAAGTAGCAAACTCTCGAATTGACGTACGTTTTCCTATCTGTAAACTGGACTGTTCACCAACAAATTTCTGATCTTGGGGAATGGAACCAACAACCGCACCATGATAAATTTTACATTCCTCACCAATGGTCGTATGGGCACCTATCAATGCACTTGACGCAATCTGGGCACCCGGTTCTATCACCACATTATTTTCGATTATTGTGTACGGCCCAATACTACAACCTATGCCAACCTCGGCAGTGGGATGTACTATTGCTGTAGGATGAATAGTAGTTTGGGAAGACAAATTTGTCACTTTGAAATCTCTCTGTCTGTAATCATCGCCATAAGTCCAGCTTCAGCGACTAATTCATCATCAACGTACGCTCTTCCTTCCATCTTGCAGGCCTGCATACGCATTCGGAGCATTTCTAATTCAAGACGAATTTGATCACCAGGTTTTACTAGTTTACGAAACCTAGCCTGATCTATTCCCATAAAATATGCCATTTTACTTTGTGGGTTGTCTATTGTATTAAGAAGTAATAATCCCCCAGCCTGAGCCATTGCTTCAATAATTAGGACACCAGGCATAACCGGGTGCCCTGGAAAATGACCAGAGAAAAACGGCTCATTGAAAGTTACATTTTTCAGAGCGACAACCCGTTTACCAGGTTCCATATCAATAACCCTATCTATAAGTAAAAAGGGATACCGATGCGGTAGGAGTTCCAGAATATCTTCGATATCAAGAACTTTTTCTGAAGAAGGCACTTCTTCAGATTGCTTCTTTACACAAACGTTTCGGATTCTTCTAACAAGCTCGATGTTCGCGGAATGAGAAGATCGAGCTCCAAAAATTTGAGCCTTAAGAGGTGCCCCAAGTAAAGCTAGGTCCCCGATCAAATCTAAAGCCTTGTGTCGACATGGTTCATTGTCAAATCGAAGGGGTTGGGTGCCTACTATGCCATTTTCCCCGAGCTCTATTCTATCTTCTACTCCAAAAAGGTCTTTTAATTCGTCTAACTCCCCATCCGATAGATCCAAATCGGCTATTACTATAGCGCTTTCTAAACTTCCTCCCTTTATAAGACCTCTTTCTCGCAAAGTCTTGATGTCACTGAGGAATGTCCATGTTCTTGCGGGAGCTATCTCCGTAGCAAATTCATCTTCTAATGAATAAACAACGGTATATTGACTAGAAAGGTTAGATTTCTGATAATCGACCATATAAGTAAGATGAAAATCATCCGCCGGCATTGCGACAAGTTCTTTTAAAAGTCCATCTTCTTTTTCAGAATAAAGGACTGGTTTGTCCAATTCTAAATATACCTTGGGCTTATTTTGCTCTATTATACCTGCCTCCAGCAATACATTAACAAATGGGGCAGCACTTCCATCACATATTGGCGGTTCTGGTCCATCCAGTTCTATAATCAGATTATCGATCCCAAGTCCGGCCACAGCAGCAAGAACATGTTCAACCGTATGGACCCGAATACCATCCTTTTCAAGATTAGTTCCTCGGGTGGTATCTACCACATAGTCAATATCAGCGGGTATTTCTATGCTACCTGGACTATCTTTTCGAATAAATCTAATGCCCCCATTTCCATTTTCTGGATTAAACGTTAATTTCACTTCGGATCCAGTATGTAACCCTATACCCGTTACTGAAGCTGATTTTTTTATAGTACGTTGTTTAAACATTTTGCCTTACTCCGAAGTCTCTAGTGCTTTGAGACGAGCGTCCATAGCTTTAATATGGTTATCTAGGTTTTGGATCTGCTGTAACAGCTCTGGTAGTCGTTTGAGTGCAACTTCAATCCTTCTTGCTTTGGTATGCGGGCGAGCTGGATAGCCTGAAACCGTTGATCCATCAGGGATGGATTTAGTCACACCAGCCTGCCCACCGATTTTAGATCCTTGGCCAACCTTAATATGATCTGAAAGTCCGGCTTGACCTCCGATTAAAGAACCAGATTCAACCACTGTGCTGCCAGCAATTCCAACCTGTGCACATATGGTAACGTTGTTTCCGATTACAACATTGTGGCCAATTTGAACTAGATTATCAATCTTTGTTCCACTCCCTATTCGAGTCATTCCCATAGTTGCCCGATCAATTGTAGTATTAGCACCGATTTCAACGTCATCACTAATCTCTACACCTCCAACCTGTGGGATCTTTTTTGCAGAATTATCTTTGGGATAATACCCGAATCCATCACTACCTATAATTGTCCCGCTATGAATAATTACACGCTCTCCTATAGATACTCCATCATACAAGGTTACATTTGGGAAAATCCATGTACCTGAGCCAATGCGACAATTACTACCAACTATTACTCCCGACCCAATATTCGTTTTCCGGCTCACCCTAGTGCGAGGCCCAATTGATACGTAGGGTCCTATATCTACTTCTTCTTCAACTTCAGCAGAAGGGTGTATTTCTGCTGTCGGATGAATACCTTCTTCTGCGGGAATATGGCTGTCAAAAAAAGTCATTAATAATGTAACCAAGGCGTCTTCTGGCGATGCAACCCGCACAATAGGAATTGGTGCCTGTTTAATCTCAAGAGGAACGACAACGGCAGTAGCCTGTGTAGAATTTAGCCTTTTACCATGGCGGGCATTAATAAGCACCGCAATTGAACCCTTTTGAGCTTCTTCGAGAGGGTCAACACTTTTAATATCACAAGAACCGTCACCAATTAATTCCCCTTGGATTAGTGTGGCTATATTTGTTAATTTATGATACATGGATCGTTTACTTTACTTCCTTCTGAAGTTCCTCAAGGACTGCCCCTGTGAGGTCTCGTGCCTTTAGAGGATCTACATATACAAGAGCACTGGCATCAAAGATATACGTGAAATTTTCAGCTTTAGCCAAGCTTTGCACCACGTTGAAGATGCTCTCCTGCAACGGCCTAGTAAGTTCCACCTCTTGTTGGGCAAGCTGCATCTGCGAATTTTGAGCAAATTGCATTAATTCTTGTTCCTTCTGTAAAATATTCTGCTCATCCTGCTGTCGTCTGGCTGCAGTCAACATAGTTTTCCGGGCATCATATTGTTGCTTGAGGATTTCGACTTCTTGCTGCTTATTTTGAACCTGTTCCTGGACTGCTCTGGCAGCTTTCTGAAAAACTTCCTCAGCATCCCTAAAACCTTGATACGATTGACGCAGCCGTTCCATATCAAGATATCCTATTTTTAGATCTTGCCCTTTAGCAAATTCTGGCAAAAGAAATATAACTACCGCAACAGTTACTATTTGAAACAATCTCTTCGATGTTAACATTTTTCTTCCTCCTCAGATACGGGAGATACCCCCCGGAATCTCTATGAACAGATAAATCAAAATACCTGACCAAGCTGAAAATGAGTATGCCATCCACTTCGTGATTGTTGTAAAGCTTGGACTGGGTCTGAAGGTTTATTAAATCCGTAGCCTACATCAAATCCCAATAGCCCTACAAGGGGCATCACGACACGAACGCCAAGTCCTACTGATTTCTTCATATTACTAGGTATAGGTGATGCTTGCGATAGTTCTTCCCAAGCGTTACCAGCTTCAAGAAAAGCTACTGCATAAACAGGTTGCTGAGATTTTAGTTGATCGATAATCGGCACTTGATATTCCAAAGTAAGAATACTCATGACCCTACCACCATCCCGACTACTGGTACCATCTCCTAATTCAGTATAAGGACCCACTGAATTGTTCCCATAGCCACGAATCAGCCCGTCAAAACTGACTCCCCCAGGAAAAAAGCGTTCAAAAAATGGTACCTCTCTATCATTAAATGGGTTCAATGCCAAAGCATATCGTCCTTTAAAAGAAACCGATGTACCCTTAAAAACTGGTATATAATACGATGACTCCAAGGTCTGCTTTAAATATTTGACGTCCCCTCCTACACCTGCTACATCAGTCCGGATTGTATGGCGCATCCCTTTGGTAGCAAATTGGGGAAAATTACGACTATCCCGGGTTACTCCAAAGGATATCTGGCTGGTTAGACCACTGTTAGATATAAGTGATTCTCGCTGTTCTATGTTTCCATTAATAGCTTTTATTTGTGCATCGGTTAGGGTAGTATCTTCTAATGCAGACGCAAAATAACGTTCACCAAAACCACTATAATTTAAATCGAAAAATCTATAAGACCCATTGATACGCCAGTAAGTTCCACGGAAACGTCTTCCCATCGAAACTCCAAAGCCCTGTTGAATGATATTAAATTGTCTGAACCAATGTCTATTAGTTCGAAATATATCGATTCCAGCACTGGTAGGCGTATCAAATAACCAGGGTTCTACAAAACTGGCCGAAATTGAATTACGCCTATTTCCAAACTCCCAATTGAAATTTAAATTCTGTCCGTTACCTAGAAAATTAGGCACTATCATAGAAATAGTACCTACAAGGCCATCGAGCCCACTATACCCTCCTCCAGCGTTTGCAGTTCCAGTAGGTTTCTCAAGAACTGTAAACGAAATATCTACATCGCCATTGGGTAGGGGTTGAAGGCTAGGTTGAACATCTTGAAAGTAATTTAGCTGAAATACATCTCGTTGACTCCTCATTAATAAAGATCTACGGAAAACCTGGCCAGGTTTTATTAAAAGTTCCCGCCGAATCACCTTATCTTTAGTTTTAGTATTACCTAAGATATCAATACGATGTACCTTGGCCGGCTCTCCTTCGTTAACTGCAAAATTCAAGTTGATTGTAGAATCGTTAACCGCGGTTTCCCTTGCTACTGGGGTAGCATAAAGGTAGCCCAATTCTCCATAAGCTTCATATATAGTCGAAATACTCTCTTGGTATTCTTCTTCGTTAAAAGGCCTGCCAGTATCGATTTTGATTAGACTCGACAATTGGTCACTTGTAAACTTGGTGTTCCCTTCAAAATTAACCTCTCCAAGATAATATTTCTTTCCCTCATTAATTTTAATTTTGAGGTACATTCGTTTCCCATCATCACTAAACCACAAAGTACCCTCCCCAACCTTGGCATCACGAAAACCATATTTGCGGTATTCCTGAACTATTTTTTCAAATTGATCCAACAACCGTTCTCTTCTCAGGTCGCCCTCTTTCCAAAAATGTTCCTCCTCTGTATCCGACTTTTCACGAAATGCTTTTTGCAAAAGTTTTTCTTCAACTGAAGTATTGTTTTCTACAAAAATTTCGCCCAACTTAACTTTTTCACCTTCCTCAATTTCTACCCGCATTATAGCATTATTTCTTTCCACAAGTACTCGAATATCAATTGTTACGAGGAGGTAACCCTTTTCGTAATAGGCTTGCGTAAGATTATCCTCAACACTTTTTTTGCGGAAGGGACTTAATGCCTGCCCCTGGAATATACCTGATAACCGGTCAAGCTCGTCATCCTTAAGTTTTTTATTACCATTAAACTCAATTCGGTCTAACAATGGATATTCTTTAACATTTACTGTTACTACAAGACCGTTAGCTGCCATCCCTACATATATACGTATATCTTCGAACAAACCTAACCGGTAAAGTTGTTTGATGGTAGTGGCACCATCCCGTGGGTTATATGGATTACCAACTTTAAGGGCGATCATTGATTGAATTAGGGGTTCATCAACATTGGCATGGCCCTCGATAAGTATGCTGCCAATCAACGGTTGTTGTTGTTGTTGTCCAAATCCATTGCTGGGGGTTAGGATAGTACTACATATCCCCACCACCCAAAAAAGTATTAGGCAGGATTTAACGTACCTGGAAAAAAATTGAGACACAGAGAACACTTTCTAATTATTCTGGTTAATTAGGGCTGCAAATGTCGCCCTAGGTACAATACTCCTTGGAAATTCCATCCATGACTTCTATACACGTTTCAAAATACTCTAGATCAATCTAGGGGGAACTACAATCAGACTGCCAAACTCATACTTCTGACTCAGAAAGAACAGGAGTTTTATTTGATGCTGAGCGCTCTGATTTATAGAACGTCAAGTTATCTCCCTTCTTCCCTACCCTAATTTCGTCGCCATCATTGAACTTCCCTTTTAATAATTCTTCAGCGAGAGGATCTTCAAGCATACGTTGAATCGTTTGATTCATAAATCTCGCGTTATAAATTGGATCATATCCTTTTTCTGACAAAAGATCTTGAGCACTCTGTGTCAAAGAAATAGTTATGCCCCGATCTGCCATTCTTACGTTGATCTCTTTAAGCTGAAGTTCAATAATTCGAGAAATATCTGATTGATCCAGTTGACGGAAAACTAACGACTCATCTAACCTATTTAAGAACTCAGGGTTAAAAAGCTGTTTAACCTCTTCTTTGACTTTAGCCTCCATCTTCGCAAAATCAACATTGGAACCATCCTGTTGAAAACCAATCCCACCAGCCTTTTTTATATCTCGGGTGCCTAAGTTTGATGTCATGATTATTATGGTATTACGAAAATCTACACGCCGCCCATTACTATCGGTCAAAGTCCCTTCATCTAAAATCTGCAGAAGAATATTGAAAACATCAGGATGAGCTTTTTCTACCTCGTCCAAAAGAATAACTGAGTACGGTTTCCGCCGTACTTTCTCTGATAAATGCCCACCCTCGTTGAATCCAACATAACCCGGAGGAGCACCAATCAACCTAGAAACATTGAACTTTTCCATATATTCTGACATGTCGATAAAAACCAGAGCTTCGTTATCCTGAAAAAGTAGAGATGATAGAACTTTGGCTAGTTGAGTCTTACCCACCCCAGTTGGACCAAGAAAAAGGAAAGAACCAATGGGGCGATTGGGATTTTTCAATCCAGAACGTGACCGTCGAATTGCTTTACTTAGAACCCGGATCGCCCTATCCTGGCCAATAATAGATTTTTTAAGTTCCTCTTCCATCCCCAATAGGTTTCTAGATTCGTGTTCTTCTAGCCGGAACAGAGGAATTCCTGTCATACTAGAAATAATCTGAGCCATATCGTTTTCTGTTACTGTTACAACCTGCTCGTTTGCTTTCTCCCGCCATGCCATAAAGGATTGATCATACTCGCGCTGGAGCTCTTCCTGCCTATCGCGCAAAGCTGCGGCCCGTTCAAACTCCTGTTGCTGGGCTGCCCCCACCTTCTTATCCTGAATAGCTTTAAGTTGTCCTTCTATATCTCGAATCTCGTCAGGAACCGTCATCTTCGACAGTTGGGCCCTCGACCCTGCTTCGTCAATAATATCTATTGCCTTGTCAGGTAAAAATCGGTCCTTAATATACCGATCAGATTGTTTGACTGCGAACTCTAAGGCGTCATCCGTATATTTGACGTGATGGTAATCTTCAAATCGTATCCGTAATCCCTTAAGCATATCTATTGTTTCATCAATGCTTGGTTGATCAACAATAACTTTTTGAAATCGACGTTCAAGAGCACCATCTTTTTCGATATGCTTTCGGTACTCATCAAGGGTTGTTGCTCCAATGCATTGGAGTTCACCTCTGGCAAGAGCTGGTTTAAAAATATTTGAAGCATCAAGACTTCCCTCTGCACCTCCAGCACCTACAATAGAGTGTAGTTCGTCTATAAAAATGATAACATCATCCGATTTGGTTATCTCTGCCGTGATTGATTTTAAACGATCTTCAAATTGGCCACGATATTTCGTCCCAGCTACTATGGAAGCCATGTCGAGAGTAATAACTCTTTTATTTTCTAAAATCTGGGGCACGCTTCGCTGAATAATCCGCTGGGCAAGCCCTTCGGCTATTGCTGTTTTACCCACCCCTGGCTCACCAATCAATGCTGGATTGTTTTTCTTCCGGCGGCTAAGGATCTGAGTAACCCTTTCGATTTCCTTCTCACGTCCAATTACTGGATCTAATTCACCGCTTCGTGCCATTTCAGTAAGGTCTCGGCCAAAATGATCAAGAAAGGGAGTCCGACTACGTTGCTCTTCCTTTTTCGTCACAGACCGATCACTTTGGATATTTTGAATTTCTTCCTTGATCTTCTCGAAGGTGACATCATAAGTAGAAAGGATTTGAGAGGCGATTCCTTGTTTATCACGTACTAACGCAAGTAAAAGATGTTCAGTACCAACAAACTTTGATTTCATACCGTTAGCCTCGTGGGCCGCGATCTCAAGAGCCTGCTTCGCCCGTGGGGTGAAAGGAACCTGCCCTATCGTTAACGCGTTTGATTGAGACACGGTAGCTTCCTCTATTGCTTGGCGAAGATCTTCAAGATCGATCCCCATATTCCTTAGCATTGCTGCCGCTGTTCCTTCGCTATCTTGGATAAAAGCTAATAATAAATGCTCCGTAGCGATATAGTCGTGTTGAAGTCTCGCGGCTTCTTCACGAGCAATGTGCATGACGCGCTTGAACCTTTCTGTAAACTTATTGTTACTTCCCTGATTCATTTCGGTCTTCCTCCCCTTACCATCTCTTTCATTTATAGACGTGATAATTATAATTATATTAATCGAAATTACTTTATAATCCCATGTTTTCCCTTATTAGTTTAGCACGCTGCTCTTCAAGTTCTTCTCCCGGCAAGTAGCAACCACTAGTCAGCTGTAAATGGGCTGGCTGAATTGAAATTAATAACCGGTTAAAAATAGTTGCATCAATACTATGGTTAAGACCTAAGTATGTACCCATTCTAAGTACAGAAAGGGAAGCTAAGGCTTCACTCTCACCCAGGAGCTGGGCGTTGGTTAACAAACCAAATGCCCGAGCTACTCTATCTTCGGTTTGGAGCCTTTTCTGACTGATTAAAGCTTCACAGACGCGTTTCTCGTAACCAGCTAATCGCCGGACTACTCGATCTAACCTTGTAACTATTTGGTCTTCGGTGTAACCAAGCGTCCACTGATTGGAGACTTGATACAAATTCCCTGCTTTTCCTGTACCCTCACCGTACAAGCCTCGGACTGTAAATCCTATTTCCTCAAGAGCCTGGCCCACATGAGCCATCTGACCCCCTAGAGTTAACCCCGGAAGGTGAATTAGGACAGAAAGGCGCATGCCTGTCCCTGTATTACTTGGACAAGCTGTGAGATAACCAAAATCATCTGAGAACGCAAAATCAAGTGTTTTACTCAACTCGGTATCGATTCTGTCTGCTTTTTGCCAGGCAGCTCGTACCTGTAATCCCCCTAATATTGTCTGAAGCCTAAGGTGATCTTCCTCATTAACCATTAAACTGTAGGTTTCGCCGGGGCCAACAAAAACTCCGGCGGGACGAGTCCCACTAGCTAATGCTGGACTTATGAGACGCCTTTCGACTAACATCTGTCGGTCTAATTCTGAAGTATCTAATAAAGAAAGGTATATGGATTGGTCTACATTGTTACTTCCTTGAACGGCCTTATCAACTTGTTCAATGACCCGATTTCGTTCATTTTTAATCGTTCGATGTACAAAGGGTAAAGTAGTCAGGTTGCGAGCTAACCTTGCCCGGCTACTAACTACAAGATCAGCAGGCTCACCATCTGGCCCGCACCACTTAGGCAAAGATTTTACCAAATCAGAATATAAATTTTTCACGTTGTTATCCAAGCATCTTGGGATGCCATTCCTGTACCCCGCTCTATCTCATTTATACGATCTCGAATTTCAGCAGCTTGCTCATAGGATTCCTGGCTAACAGCTTTCTTTAGTGCCCGTCTAAGATCTATAAGAGTACGACTAGTTTGTTGTTTTGAAGGATCGGTGACCGGCACCTTCCCCCGGTGAATATCATGACCATGAACCTGTTTAAAAAGTGGCACCAGGGTTTCCTTAAAAAATTTGTAACAGACAGCACATCCTAACTGACCTGATTCACCAAATTCAGCTGCTGACATTCCACATTGGGGACAGTTTGTCGAGTTCATGCTCCGTACCTATGCTGCAACAGAGGTCAACAGACCATCTTCCAGGCAATAGACCCTATCTGATCGAGACCCAATAGCTTCATCATGGGTGACTACAACAAATGCTTGCTCATACCGACTAGACATATCCCACATCAAGTCTAATAAAGCACTTCCATTATCACGGTCTAGTTTACCCGATGGTTCGTCTGCTAGTATAATACTAGGACGACTTACCAAGGCTCGAGCAACAGATACTCGCTGCTGTTCTCCCCCTGACATCTCTTCAGGTTTGTGTGCTAACCGATTCTGTAACCCAACGTCAAATAACAAAACTTCAGCTCGTTCACGGGCCTCTTCCCACAAACATCCCCCGACTAAGAGAGGCATCATAACATTTTCAAGAGCTGTAAACTCTGGGAGTAAATAATGAGATTGAAATACAAAGCCTACAGTTCGGTTTCTAAATGTAGCTAGCTGGTCTTCTGGCAGATCAAAAACATTAGTATCTCCAATAAAAACTTCGCCTGACGTCGGCTTATCAAGTGTTCCAAGAATATGTAGCAGAGTACTTTTCCCAGCCCCAGAAGCACCTTGAATTGTTACTATTTCTCCTCGACGGATATCAATGTTAATTCCCTTCAAAATATCTAGACGATTAGTACTATTCGAAAAGCTCTTTGTTAATCCTCTTGATTTCAACACATTAAGCGATGAAGTCCTCTCAAAACCATAATCTCCGGAAGTTTTATTTTTTTTTATTGACCTTGTACTACTCATGACGAATCGCCTCAACTGGAACCAGGCCTGCAGCTTTTCTAGCTGGATAAATTGCCGCTAATACACAAATTAACATAGACCCTATAGCTACACTAACAAAATCAATTAGGTTGATTTTAACCGGAAGAGCATCAATAAGGTAAATCTCAGCTGGCAACGAAATCAATGCAAAAGTCATCTGTATCCAGCAAAGACCATATCCAATAACACATCCCAGTAGAGTCCCTATAATTCCTACGATAGAACCCTGAATAATAAAAACCTTAGTTATACCGATGGAGGTAGCTCCCATAGACTTAAGTATACCGATATCTCTAGTTTTTTCTAATACCACCATAATCAGAGTACTAGCTATGTTAAACGCTGCTACTAAAACTATTAAATTCAGAATTGCAAACGAGCCCCATTTCTCAAGGGTCATCCATCGGAATAAACCTTTATGTTGCTGCATCCAGTCTACCGTAAAATACGCGACTGGGGCCCCTGACGCAATAGGTGTTTCTTCCTGACCATCAAGGAAGTGATTGAGATCCTGTTCGATCAAGTCACCTAGACGTCGTGCTTCCTCCCGGTCGGAAATTTTTACAGCGATTCCATTGACTCCACTCCCTAGTTTGAATAATTTTTGGGCTTCATCCAAACTAATGTAAACCGAGGTTGCATCATATTCGAAAAACCCAGTTTCAGAAATCCCAGTTACCATGTATGGTCGAATGTAGGGAGTCAATGGTGACGTTAGTGACAACCCTTGAATATTGCCCAAAGCAATCCGATCACCAACAATAGCACCGAGTTGATCTGCCAGTCCCCTTCCAAGGACAACACCAGCTATTGGCTGATTTTCTACCTGGCTGCTATCTGTAACAAATCCGAGATCGGCCCTTCCAAAAACAATATTTTCAATCAGGTTCGTCGCTATACGCCCAGAGTTGATATCAATCCCATGAACCATGACTCCGGCTGTAGAATTCCTTTTGACTGGCACTGAGGTACAAAATGCCTTTTCTAAAACATACGGAGCTGCTGACACCACTCCCTCTATTAAGAGAATACGTTGAATTAGTTGATCATAATTGATTATAGGCTGCTCTCGATAAAGCGAATACACGTTAATATGAGCCCGTTGTCCAACAATGCGTTCCCGAACCTCACTTTCGAAACCATTAAATAGTGAGAGAACTATAACTAATGCAGATACTCCGACCAGGACTCCGCCTACAGATATGTAAGTGATAATGGATACAAAACGAGTTTGCCGCTTTGAACGAAGGTATCGGACAGCAATAAACCATTCGTATGACCATGAATCTAAAGCCATTCTGTATCCCTAGCTTATAAACATCTTGAAATTAGGATCCTTCTTCCCACTCATCGAATTTATTTTCTCATTTACTACTGTCTAAATAACCATCCGAAGAGTTCCCCTCACTTAATTCATTATCAAAAGATTCCTTACGTAGATGTGGAAACAGAAGAACATCTTTTATATTAGCAGAGTCTGTTATTAGCATGGCTAAACGATCAATTCCTAAACCGCAACCACCCGTCGGAGGCATGCCATATTCCATCGCTCGTAAAAAATCTTCATCCATGGAATGAGCTTCACCATCACCCTTCTTTTGCATTTCTACTTGCTGCTCAAAACGGTGACGTTGATCTATCGGATCGTTTAACTCAGAAAAGGCATTAGCAAATTCACTACCACATATGAAGAGTTCGAATCGTTCTGTCAGATCAGGGTTATCTTTTCGCCGCTTAGCCAGAGGAGACATTTCTACCGGATAATCAGTAATAAAGGTGGGATTAACAAGATGTTCCTGGACATAATTTTCAAAAAGCTCATCTATAATTTTACCAAAACCCATCGTTAGGTTTATATCAAGTTCTCGCTCCTTACAAATAGAAACTAAGTCCTCATTAGTCATATCAACTATGTCTATACCGGTATGTTCGCGAATAGCATCGAGCATAGATATTCGGGGCCACGGTGGAGTAATATCAATAGCCGTGCCCTGATACGTGTGGCTCAGTGAACCATTAACATCCTGAAAAATAGCAACAAAAAGGTTTTCAACAAGATCCATTATGTATTGGTAATCAACATACGCTATATAGAACTCCATCATAGTAAATTCAGGGTTATGAGTCCGGTCAATCCCTTCGTTCCTAAAATCATGACCAATTTCGTAAACACGTTCCATGCCACCTACAACCAATCGTTTAAGATACAATTCATCAGCGATTCGCATAAAAAGAGGCATATCTAGAGCCTGGTGATATGTCTTAAAAGGTTTTGCTAATGCACCTCCATAAAGAGGTTGGAGGATAGGTGTCTCTACTTCTATAAATCCCTCAGCATCCATGAACTGCTGAATTGATCTTATAAGGCGAGACCGCTTAAGAAAAACCTCCTTAACTTCAGGATTGATTATCAGATCAACATATCGCTGCCGATATCTGGTTTCGATATCCCGGAGTCCATGCCATTTTTCAGGCAGTGGCCGAAGTGACTTAGATAGCAATATTAACTCATCAACTTTAACGGTTATTTCTCCAGTTCGGGTTTTAAACACTGTACCCTTGACACCCACGAAATCCCCGACTTCGATAAACTGATCATATAATTCAAAATTTTCAGATCCAAGTCTATCAAAACGGACATAGATCTGGATTTTACCTGTCCGGTCAAGAAGGTGGCCAAAGCTTGACTTTCCATGCCCACGCTTGGATAGAATTCTCCCAGCTATTGTGACTGGGTTCTCGGAATCAATTAAGTCCTCAGCCTGGTTAAGTATTGACTCTGCTGGATGTGAAACATCAAAGCTTACAGGGTACGGATCAATTCCACGACCACGCAGTTCGTTGAGTTTATTATGTCGTTGTTTGTTAATTTCGCTTGGGCTGGTCACCCACTGCTCCGGAGGTCTGGTGTTTGTTATTGTATCTGTGAAGGTGCTGCCTTGTCAATCTCGCAATCACCTCGTCAAAATAGGTCAACACGGGCATAAAATATAGCTACTTTATGTCTAAATGTCAACTAAAAAGGTCTATCCTCCAGAGAGGACTGTATTGGGGAATTTATTGAATAGTAATTTACGAACATTCCATGGAATCCCCATTGCGAAGATAATTTTCTATAAAAATATCAAGCTCTCCATTCATAACAGACTGTATATTACCAATTTCTGTTCCAGTACGATGATCCTTAACCATCGTATAGGGATGAAAAACATAGGATCTAATCTGACTCCCCCAAGCTATTTCTTTTTTGTCGCCTTCTAAACGCTCACGTTTTTCTCGGATCGCCTCCTGCCTTTGTTGATAAAGACGAGACATCAATACCTTCATAGCACTTTCCCGGTTTCGATGTTGTGAACGTTCTGATTGACACTGAACAACAATACCAGAAGGTTTGTGGGTTAGACGCACCGCTGACGACGTTTTATTTACATGTTGGCCGCCAGCTCCACTTGCCCTATAAACATCAATTTCCACATCAGATTCGTTAAGATCAAGTTCACCTGGATCATCTATTTCAGGCAACACAGAGACCGAAGCAAATGAAGTATGCCGTCGATGGTTAGAGTCAAATGGGGAGATCCGCACAAGCCGATGAACACCTGCTTCCGCCTTAAGATATCCATACGCGTATTCTCCAGAAACTTCTATAGAGATACTTTTTATACCTGCCTCATCACCAGGTTGTAGGTCTAAAGTGTCAAATGCATATCCTTGAGACTCCATCCACCTTAAGTACATACGCATTAACATCTCAGCCCAATCTTGTGACTCTGTCCCACCAGCCCCGGGGTGAATAGATAAGATGGCATTTTTAGTATCATCAGGCCCAGATAGTAAACTTTGTAATGTTGCTTCTTCTAATAGCTTATCAAGGACTTTAACCCCAACTTCAATTTCCTCTAAGACATCCTGATCACGTTCCTCGCTAGCTAATTCATAGAGTGTTTCAAGATCTTCGGTTTTGCCTTCCATCACATTCCATTTTTCAATAATCTTCTTATGATCGCTAATTTGTCTACTTATTTGTTGAGCTTTTGCCTGCCGTTCCCAAAATTCAGGAGTAGCCATCACTTCTTCAAGTTGGGCCACCTCCTCAACCCGTTTTTCTAGGTCAAATCCCCTCGAGAGAAAAGTTAGCTGCTCTCGATAATTCTCCAAGGTTTTCTTTATTTCAGACATCTCCATCATTTCTATCAATTCTCCCTATACATAATTTTTTAACCAGGGCTGGCTCCAACCTTCCTAAAGATAAAATACTAAGTTAATACCCGAAAGGAGGCTTTGATACACAATCGTTCCTTTAATTTTTCTCAGAACCTTCTGAATACCTCCTCTACAATTTCTAAATCTCGAATCGAATTGGAGCCAGAAGGGTTTACGGGATTACCTGTTTGGATAGATTCTATAAAGTGTTCAGCCGCACGACGGAAAGCCCATCCCCAATCAGACTGAGGCTGTATATGTTGTTGTATTGATCCTGCTTTATAGACGGATACTTTTGCTGGCACATTTCTCAGCAATGGCGGAGGGGATTGAACTTCTACCCAACCATCCTCAAAATAAACCTTAAACCCCTCCTCCCAAAAATTTGCGGTAACACTTCCAAGTTCTAAAATCACATCATAGCCATCCATATTAAGAACCATTAGTTTTGTCGGGCTATCTAAATTAGCAAATTTTAATGCACCCACTTCTCCTAGCAAATAGCGGGCCAGATTAATGTTATGGCAATAAACGTTATTAAATTGGTAAAATTCTTGTATCTGGTTTCTAGGCAACCATTGGGGAACTCGAGATTCAATTTCTGGATAGGACTCGTTGGTGGTTTCTGCTCGTCCCACACTACACACCCAATCTCCTTTGAAACAATAGCCCCTAACATGGGTTATTAATCCTAGTTCATTTGTCATTCTTAATTCATCAAGTATTGAACGAGCTAATTCGATCCCTGGATCAAACCGTTTCATATAACCTATCATTAACTGACGATTTCTAGATTCAGCAGTTTCAACCATACGGCGAGCATCAGTCAAATTAGTGGCCATAGGTTTTTCTGTATAAACATGTTTACCCGAGTTTAACGAGTCAATTGATATCGGCGCATGCGCATCATCTGAGGTAATATGAACAATCGCATCTATTGAGGAATCCGCACAAAGTTCCTCATGTGAGGCACAGAATTTCGGAATACTATATCGATCGGCGACACGAGAGGCTAGGTCTATTCTATAGTCAGCCAATGCAACAACTTCACAATTAGATATGTCTGTAAAATTAACTAAGTGGGCTAATTGACCCATAAAACCAGCCCCAACAAAACCAATTTTAATCGGTTTTTTTATTTTCCACACCACCTTCCAACAAATGTTATTACTCTATATCATTAGAACAAATTCATATCGCCAAAATTACAAAACTTTTGTACATACATTTCTCAGATCATACGTTGTGTTTTGGATTTAGGAGGTTACTAACCTGGACCGCCTGAAATAACGCAGCTGGTTCAATCTGAGGGCGCAAAGATCTTCGCCTAGGAAACATTGTAATTTCTCCCAACATTGGCGGGGCAACCACAACTTCTACAACTCCAGGATTTATTCTAATATTTCCCTTGGGGCACTTGGGCCAAATAGAATGGATGCCTCTGAAAGCCATAGGAATGATTACGACATCTGGCGGGATTTTGCTAAATAAACCGTGTTGCAAAGGGATCGATTGGATATCAAATGCGGCCGTTGTTCCTTGAGCATAAATGATACCCGGACGTTCTTCGAGTAAACTTGAAAAACGTTGGGTAGCGTTGTTAGTATCTCCTGTTCGAGGTAGCACCACGTACCCATCAACTTCTTCAAGCAAACGATCAAATTCTCCAGCATTCACTCCAAACATTGTTGTACTCCAAGAACCCAATCTCAGAGTCACATATTCAGTCAAACCAGATCGAGACAAGATGGTACATGGTTGTGATTTTTCCCATCCTAGAGCATCTAACAAAGCTTGTGTCTGGAGTACTTGATACATGACCGGATGATCAAAGACACTTTGATGAGTGGGGAAGAACAGGATCTTATAGCGACCTTCATGGAGTTTTAGATCCTTTGCAAGTTCTTTTACCATCGGATCAACATGAACTTTGACAGAAATTCCAAATATTTTCAGAGTGTTTTCAGCCCAGTCAAGACTATTTTCCCAGGCAACTTCAAGCCTATCCTTTTCGTTCACATAATCCTTTTCGATTTGAATTTTGTTACGTACATAGTGCCAAGATGTTCCAATCCACCTTGTTAACCTAAAGGCTCTTTGTATTGCTGAATATCGAGCATTTCGACCGACGTTTGGATATTCCAAAAAACGGCCAAAAGCCTTGCGATTTAGTAAGGGGGGAGTTCTGATCGGAGTTAGAATACCAACCAACTCATCTGGCAAACTAAAATTCTCCGCACTATCTTTAACATGATGGCTTATTTTTTTTATAAGGAAATTACTCTTCTCAACCAAAACACCAGAGAGATCAATCATATCTCTGGTCAGTGAGGTATAATGGTGCCCATACCAATAACCAGTTGGTTTAAGTTGGGCAGGATTTTCCTGATGAGCCTGAAAAAACTCCACCATCATAGCCTGGCCAAGTCTAATATCTCCCAACAATTCCTCTAGTTTATGATGAATATATTTATTCTTCACATTTCTACGGCAAAATTCAGCAAGCAATTCGGCATCCGTAATTATTTTCCATATCGCTGATCCAAAATAGGCAAAATTAGTATAGGTATTGTATCTAACGGCGAGTAATTCTCCGGCGGCAAGGTAATCCAAGGTTTTTTTAGCAGTATATTGAAATATGTTTCTAAGTGAAGATTTCGTACTATTATCATCAAGTTGAATTTGGTAAAGCATTTCCCATAGTGGATCATCTTTCGACACTATGTTTTTTAGTTTCTCCGCAACTGGTTGGGCATGAGATAGAGGTACACGGGACAAACGAGCACCAGCAAGAGCTGCTTCACCGTCATCTGGAGTAAAAAGATTACTTGCTCGCAGAACTTCAACGTACACTGTCTGATAAAGTTCTAAAAACTGACCAGCAGTATTCTCATTTTTTTGAAGAAATTGTTCTCTAACCTGACTATATACCTTAATAGCGTGGTAATATTCAGTAGCTACACTCTGAAGTTTATCATATGCCTCTCCCATTCGCTGATCACGGAGCTGGGGCACACCTTCATATATTGCACCAATCAAGCGAGCCCGATAACATAAACCCTTAAAATCAATCGGACCTTGAGGGGTAACTCCAAGTGGCCATTTCAATAAATCAGCGCTGGTTCCTTCAAAATAGCCCTCGGTATTAGCTACATCTAATACCCCTTGGGCAACTTGGTCATAGACAGTCTGAAGTGTTTCTAGGTTTTTAATCAGACTCTTATGATCAAACCAGGTTGCAGTAATATCCAATTCGTTTGATGGAGATCCCATAATCCTACCACCCTGCTAATTTCAAAAATATCAGGTTAGGCTACACTATTCTTGAGGATATAATTTTCTGCCAAGTTTATGATATACAATATTATCGGGGTCATGAACACTTGGTTCGGTTACTACGTGTATTGATCCTGCCCATGGTTCAAACCCAGCTCTAAAATGTGCTGCTGATTTCACTCCAATATATTTCATCTTTCGAGGATCTAAACCAAGGGATTCTGAGAATGCTGTATCAAATGGCTGTTCACGGTCAGTAACAAGGACAACATGGATTCCCAATTGACGAATATGAGCCGATGGGCCCATGTTACCCTCAAGCCCTTCTAGCATGGGGCCATGATATCGAAAACCACCATCTGATAGTCCTAATACTTCTACAGTCATTGTTACAGGTTCTCCTTGTAAGGGAGAAGATTTTCCACCAATATCCAAAGTAATTGTAGCACCCACACCTACATCCATACATTGTCCTACAGCGTCTGGATCAACAATATATAGAATACAAGCGTCCTCAAGATCAGCTTGGATAAACGTCCGTAACATCCCTGTACTATCGCCAGGAGACCCACCCCCAGTATTATCATTTCGATCTGCAAATATAACTGGCAATTCATTTTCTTTATGGATTATTTTTAATGTATCATGGGTCGATGGCATCGGCAAGTGCCAATCTGACCTACGATCGAAGAGATATTCACCAAGTTCATCTGCATATTTTTGAGCCATATCCTGGTTGTTATCTGTTACTATGTACACAGACGCTCCCATATGCGGTATATCTGCGAGTGGAAAACATGTTGCGATTGATCCACACACTACCCCAGGCCGATTTTCGATATCATGGAGGTATTCCATCGCTTCCTTCATGGGGTGAAGTGCTGTAACCTGGTTCATTCCCCAAACCATAGGTATTTGGTGAAGTGCCATAGTTGGTTGGAGGCCACTTCGAAGGATTTGGATAAGTACATCAGCACATTCTCGGCCTCGAACTGCCATATCTACCTCTGGGTATGATTCTCTACCGATCAAAACATCAGCTAATTCAACCATTTCCGGCGAAATGTTTGAGTGGATATCTAGTTGTGCTACAATAGGTATGTCGCCTAGTAAATTACGTACTGCGGCAAGAATATATCCTTCACCATCATCAATACCTTCAGCAACCATCGCACCGTGGAGTTCTAGTAATACTCCATCTATCTGTCCAGCATTTCGAAATCCTTCTAACATTTCTTGGATTATTTCTTCAAATAGTGTACGGGGAGTGGGGCCGCTCGGATGGGGTTCTGCTACTATTGTGGGAATTAGTTCAAAATTATGCTCTTCTGCTCCCTCAATAAACCCACCCGTGGGTTTATTAGTACCCCGAAAAACTTTTAAGATCTCCTTGCCTCGAAGATTTCCATAACGTTCTTGATAGTTTTTTCGGGTCGTTTTAACAGGAGTAAAGGTACTTGTTTCATGGGCAATGATCCCGGTAACAATTCGCATTACTTCCCCTCTCTATATCAAGATCGATAAATTCCATAGGCTAAAATAAGCCAACCAAAAATGAAAGCAACCCCACCCACAGGCGTTATAAAACCCAACCATTTAATTCCAGTTAGGCTTATTAGGTATAAACTCCCAGTAAATAACATTATACCTAATATAAATGAGACACCGGCTATATTAAAGATCGAATCTTCCCACCGTGAAATAGCCCACGCCACAAATAGAAGGGCCAGAGCATGGTAAATTTGGTACCGAACTCCAGTCTGGAAAACTTCCAGGGATTCGGGAACCATTAGATTCTTTAAGCCATGTGCAGCAAATGCGCCCGCCAAAACCCCCATAAGGGCTGCTATACAACCTACTATAGCAAAAACTTTATCCATAGTTTACCAAATCGGCGCTAACCAGCCACCATCTACAGGCAGTGCTGTGCCAGTGATCCATTCCGCATCATCCGAAGCAAAGAACACACAAGCCCGTCCGATATCCTTGGGTAATCCCAATCTGGGGAGAGGCGTTTTATCTCGAACATTAGATATTTCTTCCTCCGTCAAATAATCCTGAATCGGAGTTTCAATATAACCTGGGCATATTGTATTGGCTGTAATACCATGCGGTGCTAGATCTATAGCGACATCGCGAGTAAGATTGACCAAACCTGCTTTGGAGGATGCATATGCCTGCCCTCCACCTCCGTGAAATGCATGTACAGATGCAATATTTATGATTCGACCGCCTTGAGATTGCTTCAGGTAAGGTACGGCAGCTCGGGTTGTGAGGAAACTTGCTCGCATATTTACCCCCACGATCTGATCCCAAGTCTTAACTGAAAGAGTTTCGATATCCCCTGGAACGAAAATTCCAGCGTTATTAACTAGAATATCCAAATCACCAAAAGTCTCTATCGTTTTGTTTACTACCTCATTAACTGCAATTTCTTTAGATACATCCGCCTGGACGAATAGGGCCTCCTTTCCCTGAGACTTTAATAGTTCAACTGTAGGAACCATTACATCTCTGTCATGATATTTCCCTTGTTTGGGTTGCTCAATAATATCACAAACCACTACCGTCGCCCCTTCTCTTGCTAACTCAACACATATGCCCCGACCTATTCCAGAACTACCCCCTGTAACAATAGCAACTCGTTCTTTAAGTTTCACATTGACCTCTATTGTTTTTAGCAATTAATTATTACGAGTTTTTTATTCTGATTTTAAATAGTTAAATAAAAGTCACAGTAGTAATATAAACTTCACTCACAGTCCAAACCATACTTTTGAGAGGAAGAGCTGATGAAAATTAAATATGCAAAACGAATTGCTCTAAATATTCCTTTTTATTCTGACCATGTGGACCATGCCATGGCACGGGCAAATACTCATAACGAACGAGTCTGGATCTATCAATTAGAAACTGATAACGGCCTGGTGAGTATAACTGATGGCCACGCACCTGCCGATACAGCTAGCTTAATCGGGAAGGATCCTTGGGCTCTTATTTGGAATGATGACATTGGTTTTGGTCCGCAGATAGCAGCTTTTGATCTATGCGGGAAAGAAGCTGGCGTACCTGTCCATGCTTTATTGGGGAAAAAATTAAGGGATCGTTGTCCCATTTCATGGTGGGACATTGATATGTCACCCGAAGATTGGGTAAAGGAAGCCAAAGAATCTATCGCTAGAGGATATACCTGTTTTAAAATGAAAGCTCGACCATGGCGTGATATTGTTGCTCAGATTGACGCGGTGAGTGAAGTTGTCCCCACCGACTACAAATTTGATGTTGACTTTAATGGGTTTTTACTCACCCAAGCTAAAGCGGAACAAATTCTTTCGCAACTTGATCAGCGGATCAATGTAGGTATGTATGAAAGTCCTTTTTATTTACGAAAAGATCTTAAAGGTGCACAATTACTCAGGGAACGTATTCAAAAACCTATTGTCGAGCACTTTGGGGAAGATGTCTGGCATGAAGAAGCTAGTGATGGATTCGTAATTGGTGGAGGAGCTTCTGGTACGATGCGTCAAGGAATTATGGCAGGCGCTCTCAATAAACCATTCTGGCTTCAAATGGTCGGATCAGGACCAACTACAACCTTCGCAGCTCATATCGGTTCTGTACTCTCACATGCCCAACTACCATACATTACCTGCCATGAACTCTGGAAAACTGACTTACTTAAAGAACGTATTGATGTAGTAGATGGATACATGCCAGTGCCCGACAAGCCAGGTCTCGGAATTGAAGTCGATGAGAAAGCTATTGAAAAATATACTGTTGAGGATGATGAACCTACTTCAGGTGAAATCTACCGTAGCAAGAAACGAATCCTTCGGGTAGTCTGGCCAGGTACGAACGGCCAGTCACGGGTGTGGGAGTTTACTGACGAAAGTATATATCAACCCGAATTTTACAAAGGCAATCTTCCAGGCTTTGAATCTGGTGTTCATCTTGAAATTATCGAAGACGATCACAGTGCTGCCTTTGCCAAGAAGCATGGAGAGTTAGCGTGTCGAGAGGCTGGTGTAGCTCGAGCCCCTATGGGAATTTAAAGGGATTTCACAGGTGGTTCTGGGAACGTTTAAACGTATCTGGAATCACCTGACTTACTCCATTGATGATATAATCTTCGACTTCAATAGTAAAACGATTTGGCAACCCAAAATAAACCGTTGCATCACCACCTTCATACCCTCCCTCTTTCCAAACTCGGCGAGAGGGGATATACCCTGGTAGATCGTTTGCGTAAGCACCTATCCAAAGTCGATCCGGATCATATATTTTTCTAAGAATTCGGGCGTAATCGGCAACCACTTCCCCTGCTAGAAAAAGAATCACTAGGTTGTCTCCGAATACCCAGGTTTGGATAGGATATCTGAGAGATTTGGGTAACTTCTGTCCAGACTGTAGATGAGCTAGCCAATAACGGGCATGGTAACCAATTGGCCCTTCTTCATTAGCCTTTGCCAACCACTCTTTTTTCGACGGCATATCATCGTAGGGCAATAAGGTATGGTTCAAAAAGCTATGAGGATTATGAGGCAATATTCGTCCAGACGTGCAGAGTAACCGGTCTACTTCCCTTGCTATATCAGCACCATGACGACGAGCATGAGACAGTCCTGTACGAGGGAATGGATTGGCATTCCCTGCACATCCGATACTAACAAATGCTGAGACTCCAGGATGGTTCTTTTTTATAATTTCCACAGCGAATCCAGCCCAATCACTACAAATGAAGTTATCCGATGGTCCCAAGGTTGTGCAATGACAGGCATAACTAATCCATACTGCCTTAAGATTACCCTTGGAATCTTCAACTCGTAACATGGGCATTACATGATCAACCGGACCAATCTGTGAACGACGATTCACAGCAAATCCTGCATGCCCCTCGAAGTAAGTCAGACGACTAGCTTGTCTATTTGCAAGAGCCTTTATTCCTACATCTATCAGAGATTCTATCACTTTCTCTGTGTAGCATTCTATATTTTTTTTATGATCAAGTGGAAGATCAGTACTGAACAAAAGAGGAGCCACCCCCGATAACATAGGGCCATTATGAGTATGAGTAAAACACACCACTATCTGTTCTTGCTTCAGTCCGGTACGGATTTCTAATTCTTTTGTAACTTTTTCCGTGATAGTACCTGAAACTCCACAATTATCTAGAGCCAAAAGCAACACTGGCCTCTTGGATCCTATCGCCAGAGCACGAGCGTATAATGAACTAATTGTGCTACAAGTCTCTTCTCGACGGGCGCCATATCCACTTAAACGTATCGGATGATCGGGCGTTATATCTGATTCTGATATACCTACAGATACAAGTTTATCCATTTATATCGTTATATTTTCTCTTAGTTTAATTAATGTTGTATCAGTTTAAAGTACCGCAAAGTTATAAATTATTCTAGGTTGCTATATCGCTGTTTTTGGTGAGAATTATATTAGCTCTCTGCACTTTTACTGGTTGATCTAAATTAGTTTTTGGGAGGAGGTGGTTTAGATGTTGTATGAATCATTTCTTTATAGATGTCCGCATAAGTTTTATCTCGAGGAACACAACCCACGGGAAACTGACCAAGCGCATTATGTTTACCACGCATCAGAGCCGTACAATAGCTGACGGTGATGCAACTTTTTTTGCTTAACATTTCGCCATGCTCAGAAATGTCTTTAGCAAAATCAGGATAGGCTAGGGCTCCTCGCCCCGAACCCATAATTGTAACTCGCTGATCCCGTATATTAGCAGCACCGGCATTAACCATGTATTTTTGTAACCAGCTGTATCCGGTACCTACAATGTTAAGCCCAGGACAGGCATTCTTAATTGCTGTTGTCGCACGAAAGTGCCTAGCAACACCGAAGAGTGGATGTTCGGGAGCCTCATAACCATCGACAGGGGATCGTTCCGCTGGCCTACCTAAATGAGGATTATAGTAGGGACTTCCCATTGTAACATTAATCATCTGAACACCTGCATCTCTCAACAATCCAGAAATTGCAACTGGTTCCGCGAGATTCTCATTAAGCGGATCATTAGCGTCAACTCCGAAACCAGCGAGACAGGGCTCTGGATATGGCAATCGGGGGATTCCTTGGCCGCTATCAACATCAGTTATATAGGGAATACCATCATAGACATTCATTCGGCTGGCAAGAAGTAGTTGGTCATTAGTTTCCTCACGAATTCGGCCAATAACATTACGTACCAGCCGGGTTCGATTCTCCAGACTCCCTCCATATGGGCCCTTTCGTAATTTTGCAGCTAATAGTTCAGACAGCAAGTAACGATGGCACTGTTTAATATCAACAAAGTCAAAACCCACTTTCCATGCCAGAAGAGCAGTATTTACTATAGCATCCTCTACTCGGCTAAGATCGGAATCAGACAGTATAGGATAGTCGTTAGTAATAGGAATCTTTCGTTTTTTATCTACCCAGGTGACTGGATCGACTGCTGGATCATGAAACACTATTAGAGGTTTTTTGTAGCTATATCGGCCTGAATGAGTAAGTTGCAAACCAACAACTAAATCATCATTAGAACCATAGACTTTCTTATGAGCAGACCGAGTTCCCTCAAGCAATTTTTCGAAGGAACCGACGTTCTGATCGTTAAGCCAAAGTTGACGGGTATTCGCCCGAGCCTCTTCTAAAACGGCTGTCGCTTCTCCCCAAATTAATTTTGCCCCACCTTCACCAAATAATCTCCAACGGCGGAAAACCAGTTCATCAGGCGATCCATCAAGCTGCCCATCACATCCCTCCATAGGATTTACTGCTATAGAATTTCCGATGGTACGAGAACCAAATTGCACCGGGTTCCAGAGAGGACTTAGGTCAGTCTCTAAAGGAATCTCATTGTTTAGACCAAGTTTATCAATATCTTTTTGAAGATCATCAAGTGACCTATAACGAAAATGTTTTGGCATGTATTGTCCGTTTCTAGATTAAATAGGAAAAGAGGCCTGTTAACACCCATTTTTGAGACACGTTCATTACTTTGAATACCAACGTTTTAAGACCTGTTCCGCTTCTTTATTTTGTGGGCTAAATTCTATTAGTGTTTGGGTTATATGGTCTGGATTAGAGAACCACTTCCAGATGAACAAACCCCGGAACCAACTTAGATTACCAACAGTTCTAAATAATGCTTCATATGCATTGACTTGTTCCTTTTGGCCAAGGTCATGATCTCCCGCACCAACTTTAGTAATCGCTTGACGGTTATTCTTTGGCCATTCCCATGGTCGAATCGTTGTCCCAGGTGAGTTTTTATACCCCACCTCGGTAAAGATAACAGGCTTAGAATACTGGTGAGATAGCTGGCTAATACGATCAATATGAGGTTTCCAACCAGCGATAATGTCCGACACACTCGGTGCTTCTTGATCTGTTAGAGGGAAATATGCATTTATTCCGATATAGTCAAGATCTAACCATAGATTGATAAGATCATAATCCTCATGCCAATTTGCAGCATATGTGAGTTTTCCTGAATAAACCTTTCTAACTTCTGCAATGAGAGCTTTCCAGTAAAAGGGTCGGGAACGCACAGGTTTAGATAGTTCAGTTGCTATACAAAATATGTTAACTCCTTCTTCCTGGGCTAGTCGAGCATAATGCAAGATAAACTTTGTATAATCCCGTTCCCATTGCTGCCACTCAGCAACAGATTTAAAATTAATAATACCAATCCAGCCTTTTTCTACCGAATTAGTCAACCAAAGATGGGGTTTAAGCATCACCCGGAAGCCTATTTTTTTTGCTTTCTTGATAGTTTCACGTAGAGCCCTATCATATTTGCTTTTGGATTTGGGGCGATAATTTAACCTTATTGAAGGGCTCTTATGATCTACCATAAAGCCGAAAGGAGTTAATCCTAACCAGTTAATACCGAGGTCCTGAGCAGCTTCCAAAGCACTATCAGGAATTGGGCGTTGTCCACCCACCCAGGACACTCCCTTATAAAAATTTTTTAAAGCAAATGATGGTTTTTGAATAGGTGGCGCATGTTGGGAAAATACTTTTGTGCTTCCTGCATTGCCAACTTGATCACAGCCGAGTAAAAAGTAAGAGATCAAAATTATTACAAATCTATTAACGGTCATATTGCTAAATTACCTTTGATCAAGAAATTGATCTGGACCCTTAGCTATAAGTGTTCCTAGGTTTTCACCCCGACATAGACGCTCCATTGACCCTGACGATTTAAAGTTGAATACATGAATTGGCAAATTGTTATCTCGAGCCAAAAGGACAGCGGCCTGGTCCATTACTTTTAGGTTATTCTGAATTACTGAATCATAGCTAATTACCTCATATCGCCTAGCATCTGAATTCTTTTGAGGATCACTTGTATAGATCCCATCCGTCCCGTTTTTAGCTGATAGTAATACTTGTGACCGCAATTCCAAAGCTCGGAGGACCGAGGGATAATCTGTAGTTACGTAGGGATTCCCCGATCCTGCTGCGAGAAGAACTATACTACGTCTTTCCAGGTGTCGGATTGCACGAAGTCGAATATAGGGTTCAGCAACCGAGTTAATAGGAATAGCTGTCATAACTCTGACATCAACATCCCCACGGGAAGTCAGAGCACCTCGAAGCATCATGCTATTTATAACCGTTGCTATCATCCCTATATTATCAGCTTCGGCCCTCTCAATACCCCACCCTTGGCCAAGTTCTCCTCTGAATATGTTGCCTCCTCCAATTACAATACCGACTTCTACTCCTGCCGCATGTAAAGTCATAACTTCGTTAGCTATTGCCTCTATGGCGGAAGGATCAAAACCCCAGGAATTTTGCCCCGAAAGCGCGCTTCCGCTGAGTTTAATCAGTACTCGTTTGTAACGCACGGACTCTCCTTTTATGTAATGGACAAAAGTTACTAGCTAAATTTGACAGGAAGATATGATGCCCTCTATATACTTTAGTGATTGGGAAAACTTTCTAGCTGCTTTAATAACAGACAGCTCTTTCAGGTAGGTAATATTTTCTGTTGTAAAACGAAGTAATGAACGGTACTCAACCACCAGATAGAGCTCGATTACAATTAGATAGGACCTCTGTAGCGAGAGATTACGGGGGGAAAACTCGAATTTCGCTTTGTCAAACCAGCTATCCTCATAGTACTTGACCACGGCCACCATCATTAAGCCGTAAATATCAGTTACTAGAGAAAGGCACCACCGTATAAGATCCGAACCCGTTTGGGGCATAAAACCAGGCCTTAAAAAGATTTCCATCACTTGTGATTTATTTTTATAGATCGGCCTCTACTTCAACAGGGTTATCGTAATTAATTCCATCTACCTCAAACCCAAATAACTGACGAAAGCCCCTCTTATAAGTCTCATAATCTGTCAAACTAACAAAATTATCAGTTTCAATTTGAGGCCATGCTGTATCAATCTCAGCCTGGATTGATTTATCAAGTTCTAAATCATCTAAACGAATCCGTCCTTCAGAATCAAGGTTCGGTTTTGTATTAGGGCCAATGTGATCCTTATAAAGCCGTATCATCTGGTGTATCGGATCTTCGTGAACCTTTCTTTCCCTCATGATTCGGTACAAAAGACTAATATATAATGGGACGACGGGAATTGCAGCTGATGCCTGGGTAATAACAGCCTTGTTAACTGAAACTAAGGCACTTCCGCCTATCAATTCTACGCGTTCATTAATGGCCTTAGTCGTTTTCTCAAGATGTTCCTTAGCCCGACCGATAGTACCGCTTCTGTAGATGGGCCAGGTAAGACTCGGACCAATATATGAAAATGGGACTATTCGAGCTCCATCTGCTAGTAATCCAGCATCCAGTAACGCATTAGCCCACAGCTCAAGGTCATCGCCTCCCATAACTTTGACTGTTCCACGGATCCCCTCATTTTGGGCAGGTTCTACAATAACCTCGTTAACAACCTCCCGATTTAAATCAATTGTTTTCCCTCGATAAGACTCTCCAATAGGACTAATTTCAGACTGATAGGTTTCACCGGTTTCTGGATCTGTACGTCTAGGGGAAGCCAGACTATAAATCACCAAATCTACCTGACCTAACCTATTATGGATAAGGTCTAGAGTTTTCTCTTTTATTGTATGGGAATACGCATCACCATTAACATTTAAAGAAATAAGATCGTTTTCTAAAGCATACTGATGGTAAGCTGCCGTATTATAGAACCCAGGTGTCCCACTTTTGGATTCATTGCCCTCCCGCTCAAAAAAGACTCCAATCGTGGCAGCCCCATACATTGCCCCAGCTGCAATCCTTGCAGCCAGACCATATCCAGTTGACGATCCAATCACAAGTACTCGGAATGGGACTTTGATATCCTTCTGCTCAGAAGTCGCAATCTTGATCTGATCGTTAACATTAGAGGTACATCCAGCCGGATGTGCTGTCGTACATATGAAACCTCGAATTCGTGGTTTGATTATGGTCAGAGCCATGAATTAGGAATTTCTCCTTTCGGAAAATATCTCAATCGATCGTTACCGGCTCAGGGCATCGAAGGGTAAATGCCATTGCTTCCGTATAACCGCATGATTTAGCTAGTGCTCTTACCTGATCAAAATCCTTGCCAATATCTTCCACAATATGAGCATCTGAAGCTGTTGTAATTGGAATCGCATGCCGGGAGCATGCCTCTAAAAGGGGACGTTCGGGATATATCCTTCCTACCGGTTTCCGAATACCCGCGGAACTGATTTCAACACATAGGTTTGTCTGGCCACTAACTTGCTCCGCAAAGGTTTCGTAAAGGTCTGAAATATCTTCATCCGGCATGTGGCCCATGACCTTAATCAGATCAGGATGAGACATGGAATCAAAATATCCGGTCTCAACTGCTTGACCCAACAAACGGAAGTAATCTCGGTATGCTTGGTCCACAGACCGACTATCCCACTCACTAGCCATTGATTCTAAATCAAAACCCCAATCGTCAATCCAGTGTACAGAACCTAGGATAAAATCCCAGGGATATCCATTAACTATTTTTTCAATTATATGTTCTTTTCCATCTATATAATCTATTTCAATACCTAGTTTAATTGGTAACCCAACACGTCGAGCTGACTGTAAAAGATTGACGTATTCATCCATATCATAAAAGCATTTTTCGTCTGCCCAAGGCCTATCCACAATTTCTTTGGCCTGTACGAAATGATAAACGTGTTCGGTAATAGCAATTTCTCTTACCCCTTTTGCAGCAGCCGCAGAGGCAAAGAGATGCATAGTTTCCATTGGATCGTTCCCCGTAGGTCGTGTATCCGGAGTCCGGCCGAAAGGATAGTAATTTTCCACGTGCATATGATAATCAAGCATTGAAGTTATCTTTGTTATAGCGTCATTAGATCTATAAAGTCTACTATCGAACGATAATGATAACCATTTGTTAATACAAAATCAAACCAAATCTGGGTGATGTGTATCCCTTGACAGAGTTATAGCATTTTTCTAATTTGCCTTGAAGTAGAGAGGGAACCGCTTCAAACTCCTATATCTGTTTTTAAAAAAATGACAATACAACTACCCAAACCAAAGCAGGCTTCAATTTTAGCTGCCAACCCAGAATTCCGAATTAGAGAAAATGAACAACAGATTAGTTGGGATCTGTTGTTCAATAATAGTAATCCTGTAGAGGTCGAAATCGGCTGTGGTAAGGGTCGTTTTATAATCAATTCAGCATTGGCTAATCCTGAGATTAACTACATTGGCATTGAAAGGGCACTTCGGTACTTCCGAATCATGAAAGAACGAGTATGTCGTAGAAATCTTAATAATATCCGATTATTACGGGATGACGCAGTATTCTTCACAGAAAAATATATTCCTAATAATGCAGTGGCAGCATATCACATCTACTTCCCCGACCCCTGGCCCAAAAAACGCCATCGGAAACGAAGGCTATTTAATACACAATTCCTGAAACAGATCCAGAGAACATTATCAAAAGATGGGACAATTGATTTTGCTACTGACTACGCTGAATATTATGATGAAATAATTACACTTATTACCGCATCAAACTATTTAACTTTTCTACCCCAGAGGCCTAAACGGGTTAAGGAACTAGGTAGTGACTTAACCAACTTTGAAACAAAGTACACCGCGGAAGGCAGGACAATTTACCGTGCCACATACACAAATTCTTGATTGAGTTTAGAGAAAGGTCTATATCATGCTAGAGATTGGCGATTTCGCACCTAATTTTACCATGGAATCTGATAAGGGTGGTTGGATTACCCTCGAAGATCTTAGAGGTAAAACAGTAGTTCTGTTTTTCTACCCAAAAGACGATACTCCCGGGTGTACAAAAGAATCTTGTGCTTTTAGAGATCATTATTCAATGTTCCAATCTCATAATATTCAGGTTTTGGGAGTAAGTTGCGACAACATTCAATCTCACCAAAAATTTTCTAACAAGTATAATTTAACTTTTCCGCTTCTTAGTGACCATGACTCATCTGTATCAAAATGCTATGAAGTATATAAGGAAAAGACAAATTACGGTCGGAAATATATGGGTATAGAAAGAACCACGTTTATTATTGACACCAAGGGGAGAATTGCCCAGGTATTTCATAACGTAAAGGTTGATGGGCACGTTGAAAAAGTCCTACATTCTCTTGTCACCTAATAAATGAAGGGGAAAATATATTCTTACAGTATATATTTTTTCAAAAAAGCCCTAGCTCGGATAAAACCTTCGGATTCTAATTCCCAAGAACCATAGTATCTACCGTCTTCATGCTCGATACTTAGAATACCATCGAAGCCAAAATCTTCAAGCAGCTTGATGATAGGAGGCCAATTAGTTTGACCCTCTCCAGGAATACAATACCGCCAATAACCTTCTCCAAAAGCTTGTTGGTGATCGAAAGAAGGTTTTATTCGGCCATATAAATACAACGCTTCTTCATCAAACGCTGTATCTTTTGCATGCACGTGGTGGGCTCTATGACCAAACTCCTTGAGGAATCGTATTGGATCCACACCTAGTCGGATTAGATGGGAAGGATCATAATTGACCCCAAAAGCTAGAGAAGGGCAAACTTCAAACATTGATCGTAGCATCTCTGGAGTAGCGCCAATACGTTCATGATAAATAGAACCTCCAGGCCACCCCTCAAGGGCTATAGTTGCCCCTACAGATTCAGCAAAATCAACAATTACAGGCATAGTTCGAGCCCATTGTTCGAAGGTTACCGCTCGTTCCTGAGAGGGATCAGCCGGTGCCGGTGTTACATAAAACATGTTGTTTACCCCATGGCCCACAGCCCTTTGTATGGACTCTCGGGTTGCGGATAAAGCCTTTTCTCTTTGCCCGGAATCTTCACTCAATAACCTACTATCTGCAACCATATCAACCTGCCCGATACCTACCCCATTAGTTTCAGCCACCTGAATCATATTGGCATCAATTTTCGGGACATCTATTGTATCAAACCCATTTGCAGCCATCCAAACACACACATTTTCAAAAGGCATATTGTTTAGCCTACTTGTATGACGGATACCAACTTTCATCATAGACTCCTTATAGTTCTTCCAAAAACTTCGTTGACACACACCCTATTAAATGTATATGAACCTAATAGACACTGCAAGCTAAGAAATCGTTATATTAAACTGACTTTTAAGTGACTAAATATTCGAGATAATGGTAATGTCCAGGAATTTACGATTAGTTATAGCATCTTTGTTAGCAGCTTTAACAGCTGTGAGTGCTTATCTTATAATACCGATTGGCCCCGTTCCTATAACTATGCAAACCTGCTTTGTATTGTTGTCGGGAGCGGTACTTGGCAGCCGATGGGGCGCTGGTAGTCAGATCGTCTACATTAGCCTTGGACTAATTGGACTTCCTGTTTTTACTAATGGCTTTATCGGACCTGGTGTTTTTCTTTCACCAACCTTCGGCTACATTCTTGGCTTTGTACCAGCGTCGTTCATTACAGGTCTATATTTGGAATATTTTCGTCGAAATGGAGTCCTTCAAATTATGGTTGGGATGCTCTTAGGACAGTTTGTTATATGGATGTGTGGTCTTATTTATCTATACCTTCACCTAAACACCTCATTAGGAATTGAAACGACATGGCGAACAGTATTAGCTATTGGATTCTTTCCATTTATCCCCTTTGATGTTGTTAAAATTGCAATTGCAACCTCAATTCGTAAAACTTTGGCAAGGTATCAACTATTAGAACCTAACTAAATCAAGTAAATCAGGAATATATTTTTGACTCTTCACCTTATTGACACAACCAGTTTGGTTTAGTATAGTTTCTAGTTTGTGATAATTTCGATATATTAAGTTATTCTCAGTGGGGAAAATAATTATAAAGGTCATAAAATATGCAGGGTTGGTATTCCCTATTAAAGTTTTCAGATTTGTTCAGATATAAAAGAACCACCTTATATTTAGGTTTTATAATGTGGTTCCTTCTATTCTCACCCTCAACAGAGGGTCAAACGGGTTATATCAATTCTATTGGCAAAGAAATGCCTACCACCGCCGCCCCGGCGGAGGCCCAGGTTTTTCGCTACCTCCTAAGGGAACCATTAAGTTATGACATTAGTATTGCACTATACGAAGCTCAAGGAGCTGTTCCACTATTCGAACGTTTAGTAATGTTTGACAAAAACCTAGAATTGGTTAGTGGTGCCGCAGCTACCTGGGAGCAGTCAACCGATGGTCTAAGCTGGGTATTTAAACTTCGGTCAGATGGGCGATGGAGTGATGGGCGCCTGGTAACTGCTTTCGATTTTGAATACACATTTAAACGTTTTCTTAACCCGGTAGAGGCAAGCCCCTACGCGTTTTTCTATTACGATATAAAGGGAGCTCGAGAATTCAATCAAGGTATCACTCAAGATGAAACAACAGTTGGGGTCTATGCACTTGACAATTTAACTTTGGTTATAGAAACGGAAAAGCCCTGTCCCTACCTCCCATTTATTGTAGCCTTCAGTGGATCTGGCCCGGTTCCTGAATGGCAAATAAAAAAACATGGAATCCGATGGAGTGATGCTGGTAACTTTGTCTCTAATTCTAGTTATACTTTAACAGAATGGCAAAAAGGGAAACAAGCAACTCTTTCGCTAAATCCCTTTTATAGTGGACCACATAAGGGTTATCTCGAAAAGATTGTCCAGATTTTCACCTCTGGACATACTGGAACCGCCCCCTACGAAAATAATGAAATTGACCTTCTTAAGGTTTTTATGACTGATTTACCTTTTATAGAAAAACATCCAAAGCTTAGAGAAGAACTAGTTCGTTATGCTTTTCCGGAAACCTGGTATCTATTTTTTAAAACGACAGAACCACCATTCGATAATATCAAGGTTCGCCAGGCTATAAGTCACGCTATTAATAGACAAGCTTTGAGCCAAATAGTTCTTCGAAACACTGGAACACCTGCCTACACAATGCTCCCACCCAAATTCCCCGGAAGTGCTGGCAAATTTGTGCGGTCAATCCAAGCATATGATCCTGCACTCTCAAAACTTTTGATGGCCGAAGCTGGATACCCTGGTGGGAAGGGCTTTCCAGAAATTGAATTTTGGATCGGAGGAACTAATCCAGAAAGAAGTTATACAGCCCAAGGAATCCAAGCTATGCTCCAGAAAAACTTAGGGATAAGAACGCAAATTATAACTTCGGAAGACAAAGTCTACCGAGACAACATGTATAAATGGAACATCCCGATGGGCCTAGGTGGATTTAATGCTGACTACCCAGATCCGAATAATCTCCTTGGTATGGTCTGGCGGTCACAGCCCAGAGGATTTGGGCGCCAAGATTGGCGAAACAACGAATTTGACCACCTAATAGATGTAGCGGCAGATGAAATGGATCCTGTAAAGCGAATGAAACTATACCAGGAAGCTGAACAGCTTCTAGTTGAAGATGTAGGGGGAGTATTTCTTTACCATGGAATAACAGTTGAGTTACGTAAACCTTATTTAAGAGGGTTGGAAATTAATAAGTACGGATACCCATTATTTACTTGGATTGGTATTGTTCATACAAATATGTTTATAGAACGCCATTAAAAGAAACAAAATCACTGAGGGGATTGTCATCTTGTTGAAAGAAAAGAAAATATCTGATGATATTGTTAAAAAGTTTAGTGAGGATGGGGTGGTCTGTATCCGGCAGGCTTTCGATCCACATTGGTTAGCCCTAGTGGAAGCTGGAGTAGCAAAGAACATAAAATCACCTAGTCCTTATGCTGGGGTTTTAAAACTTAACGATAAAGATGAAGGTGGTTTTTTTGACGATTACTGTAATTGGCAACGTATTCCTGAATATAGCGACTTCATCTATCACTCCCCTGCCGCATCTATAACCGCCCGACTAATGAGATCTAAAATTTCTATATTTTACCATGAGCACCTACTCATAAAATGGCCAGGCACTCTTAAAGCAACACCCTGGCATCATGATCAACCTTATTATCCAGTAACTGGTCACCAGAATGTTTCCCTCTGGATGCCATTGGACCCTATATCAAGAAGATCTAGCATTCAATTTATCAAAGGATCTCACAATTGGGGACGATTATTTATTCCTCGAAAATTTGCAACCGAGTCTAACTATGTCCCCGAAGACCAAGAATCTACAGAAGAGTACAAAAACTTTGAAGATGTGCCTTCCATCGATGATAAATCGAAGGATTATGAAATCCTTTCATGGGCTATCGAACCTGGGGATGTTGTTGCATTCCATATGAGGACTCTTCACGGCGCGTCCGGCAACCATTCTTTAACAACACCACGACGAGCATTAGCTACTCGTTGGCTCGGGGATGACGCCCGATTTACCAATAGACCATGGGAAATTTCTCCCCCGGAAACAGGAGGACTGAGTCCTGGACAGCCAATGGAATGCGATTCGTTCCCGCTTGTCTGGCCGGGATAAAATAGGGATATCTAATGAATAATAAATTAACAGAAAAGCAGATTGCCAGTTATCAAGAAAACGGATTTCTAATAATAGATAAATTTTTAAATGAAACGGAATTGGAAACCTGGCGAAAATTGGTTCGTGAAGCCGTCTCATTGCGCGATCAAAATAGGCTCCCTGATGGATCTTTTCGTCTGTCTAGAAAAGTAGAGACTGGTGCAGATCTAGTTTTTCAGCAACGTGTTAATCTATGGATGGATAATGAAGGGATTCGAAATCTAATGTTGGACAACCGACTTGGCAAAATGGCAGCAGAACTTGAAGGAGTCGATGGGATTCGTATATGGCATGACCAAGCACTGATTAAAAAACCTTGGTCCAATCCTACTAATTGGCACCAGGATAATACCAAGTGGTCCTTTGAATCGCAACATGCTATAACTATTTGGATCGCGTTAGATGATATAAGTCTCCAGAATGGCTGTATGTTTTTTCTCCCAAAAACACACAAAAAACGACTTGATGATTACCCAGCTACCGGAGCTGACTTGGGAGCTATGTTTGCAGCCTACCCTGAGTTAGGCCGAATGGAGCCCACCCCAGTTCTTATGCCAGCAGGAGGTTGTTCGTTCCATAATGGACTTATGGTCCACGCGGCTAATCCCAATATGACACCTTATCCACGTCGAGCCTTTACCTGTGCCTACATGCCGGACCAAAGTCGATATAACGGAATTCCTAATGTTTTACCTAACGAGATACTAAATACTATACAAATTAACGATTTGCTAAATGATGAAAGCCAAAATCCATTAATCTATTCTCACAAATCATCCAAGCAAGACTAATAAGATCATGTTTTTAGCTTATAAGCCTCTATTAATGGAACAGAGACATGGTAGAGGTAGGGTAATTGGATTTACGGTAGGTCCAAATTTCAGAGCATATATGGATGGGCTAAACGTACTTTTCTTAAATGCTCTATTTAGGGGTCCAGCGCACGCCGGACCGGCCGGGACAGAATAAAAGCCCCTCAAAAACCTGATGCTCACATTACGGTAACTTCGTAGCTGAGTTCCCTATCTAAAGGCGGTTAAAAGGATGAGCAACATCCCCATGCGGAATACTACTCCACTCCACGGTATAAGAATACCCTTTGAAACACATACTTTATTTATTACGAAACTTTTCTTAGCTGTTGGGATGCAACTCAAATATGCTGAACTAATGGGAGAAATGTTAGCAACGGCTGACAGCCGATGTGTTTACAGCCATGGTTCCCTTCAGGTTCTTGATTATTTACAACAAATTCGAGAAGGGCGAGTAAATTCATCTCCTAATGTTACAATCGCTCAGGAATCTGATACCACCGCAGTGCTTGATGGAGATGGAGGTATGGGTTATGGACCTGCTCATCAGGGAATGAGTCTAGCTGTGGAGAAGGCATTGAAACATGGAATTGGGGCAGTCACTACCCGCAACCATTATCATTTCGGGGCAGCAGGTAATTACTCGCGAATGGCAATAAAACATAATTGTGTGGGATGGGCGCTATCTGCACATCGCTACAACTTGGATAGTAACCAAGTTATAATGGGAGCTA
>CAZQGS010000040.1:0-1925 GCA_964593235.1 uncultured Gemmatimonadota bacterium
GCAGGACGAACGGCTTCCTTATAAAGAGAACGATCAATTTGTGCTCGTGTTGCACGAACAGCAGGGCCCTTACGAGAATTAAGAATACGAAACTGTATACCACTTAAATCCGCGGCATGGGCCATTAGTCCACCCATAGCATCTATTTCCTTTACCAAATGGCCTTTTCCAATTCCACCAATTGCAGGGGTACAAGACATCTGCCCCAAAGTGTCAACACTATGTGTTAAGAGTAGTGTTCTTACGCCCATACGTGATGCTGCTAGCGCTGCCTCTGTCCCAGCATGGCCTCCACCTACTACAATAACGTCAAATTTTTTGGGTTGTTTTTTCATAACGCGGCATATTCTAGCTATTACTCATAAGAATGTAAGGTAAAATATGAATTATGGATAAAGATTTAGCAATCTCATTAACTGATGAGGAATGGGAAAAATCAATAATCCCCGAATTAGTAGAATATATTCGTGTTCCGAACAAGTCTCCTGCATTCGATCCTGATTGGCAATCTAATGGTTTTATGGAGCAAGTTGTCGATCAATTTGTAGCATGGAGTCAACATCAAAATATCGAGGGAATGGAACTCGATGTAATTCGATTGCCTAAACGCACACCACTTATCTTTATAGACATTCCCGGTGATACAGAGAATACAGTGCTTCTTTATGGCCATCTAGATAAACAACCTGAAATGATGGGTTGGAATGAAGGGTTTGGTCCTTGGAAACCAGTGCTTAAAGAAAATAAACTTTATGGTCGCGGTGGTGCCGATGACGGTTATGCGCTATTTGCCTCCTTACTAGCAATTAAAATATTACATAAACAGAAAATTCCGCATGCACGTTGTGTTGTAATTATAGAGGCATGCGAAGAAAGCGGCAGTTATGATCTGCCTTTCTACATTGATCATTTGAAAGACCGTCTCGGCAAACCAGAATTAGTAATTTGTTTAGACTCTGGATGTGGTAATTATGAACAACTCTGGTCCACAACATCATTGCGCGGACTAGTTGGAGGTGAGCTAAAAGTTGAGGTACTGGATGAGGGTATTCATTCCGGGGATATCAGCGGCATTATTCCTTCCAGTTTTAGAATATTGAGACAATTACTCGATCGAATTGAAGATCCAGTTTCAGGACAAATACTTTTAAAGGAATGTTATGTAGACATCCCGAATAAACGCATTGAACAAGCAAAACATGCTGCTAGTGTATTAAATGAAAATGTATTTAGGCGCTTTCCGATAAAAGGAAATATACGGCCAGTTAGTGATGACTTAGTAGAACTAATTCTCAATCGGAGTTGGCGACCAACCCTATCTTATCTTGGAGCAAGTGGTTTGCCCGAAATTAATGACGCAGGAAATGTGCTTCGTCCTTTTACATCGATTAAACTATCAATGCGTCTTCCTCCAACATGTAGCTCAAAGATTGTCAGTAAAAAACTTAAAGAACTTTTATTAAATGATCCGCCAAACGGTGCAAAAATTTCTTTTGAAATCGATTGGTCCGTTGACGGTTGGATGGCACCTGAGATATCACCCTGGTTAGAAAAGGCGTTAGATGAAGCATCAGAGAATTATTTCAATAAACCCTCTGTCCATATAGGGGAAGGTTGGTCAATCCCTTTCATGGGAATGCTAGGCGAAAAATTTCCTGAAGCTCAATTTTTGATTACGGGTGTACTCGGCCCTGGTTCTAATGCGCATGGGCCAAATGAATTTTTACATATACCAGCTGCAAAAAAAATTACATGCTGTGTTGCTGAAATTATTGCTAAACATTATCAAGCATATAAAAAATTATGAGGTTAAAAATATGAAAATTGGTTTTATCGGGCTAGGAGCAATGGGTGGGTATATGGCAATAAATCTTGCTAAAAATAATTTATTACAGATAGTTTTTAATCGAACGACATCTAAAACA